>DAOSXX010000044.1:0-19176 GCA_035380685.1 Methanothrix sp.
TTCTACGACCTGGGGTGGAGGATGAACGTCTCGGAACGGGAGATCTGGGAGTTCAAAAAGAGGTTCAGGGACTCCTTCCGGAGATGGTAGCGAATTCAAAAAAGGATGAAATCCCCTAAGACTGATAGAGGCCCCTCTCGATCGGTGTGCCGACGATCTGGTCGTACTCCTCTTGGCTCAGGACCGCTGGGGTATAATCGATCCCGCGCCGCTCAAGGTTGTTCACAAACGCCCGCAAGTGGTTTCTCGACCCCCTCATCAGAGACTCGTATACCATCGTTATGTCTTCGTTGTCGGTCTCTGCCAACCTATCTTTTAGGTCCTGGATGTCCGTCTCCTCGATGACCGCTCCGACCCGGAGGGCCTCCTCTGCCGACGAGTTGCCCCGCTCCACCAGGTCGTCGTACATGGCCTGAAGGTCGGAGTTTGCGAACTCTCCGGCTTCGAGGATCGGGTCAGTAAGATCGTACTTGTCCATTAGGACCTTCACCGAGTCCATGTGGGTCTCCTCGGCCTCAGCGATGTTCTCGAAGACCGGAAGACCGTATCGATCCCCGAATGTCCAGTAGGCGTCCCTCGCCATCTTTTCTTCCTCTCTCATGTACAGGATGCCCTCGCTCTCGCTCTGGTTGAGATCCTCCTTGGGCATCGCATCAACGGCGTCTCGGATGGAGACGACGTTGAGGAATGTGGCGCTGCTTTCGTCCTGAAGAGCGCCCCGCTCGGAAGGCTGCATGGCCACGGCGGCACCGATCGCGATGAAAGCGACAAGGACGACCGCCAGAAATCTCTCTTTCATGATAAGTAGATGGGATGAAATATTGTATATAAGTTGTCCCTGCTCAAGCCGGGCTGCAATTACGTTCCCGGAGCCCCCAACTGGCCCCAGCTTTCAGCTCGCCTCGGGCGGATCAGAAGGAACCACAGGGGGTCAGAAGGGTATTATCCCATCGTAGATCTCGGCCCCGAACCCCAGGGCCTCCTCCACCGAGACGAGATCCTTCATCAAAAATATCCGCTCGTTCTGAGTTTCGACATTTTCGATGGAGTTTTTCAGAACTGGCGCGTACTTGCTGGACCTGTCCAGGCTGACGACGTACCCGGCCAGGTCCTCGATGACGTGAAAGTCGAAGCCTCGGTTCTTTAGCTTTTTGAAGGCCTCGTCCCTCTCATGCTCGGTGAGAAACTCGAAGCGGTAGTTATCGCGGCTGTAATGGTCGGCCAGCTCCTTGAAGATCTCCTTCTCTCCGAAGAAGTGCTTGAAGGTCCAGATCCTTCCGACTCTGAAAACGGTGATCTTAGTCCGCCGCCTGGCGACGTCGAAGGTGCTGGGTTTCATGGTTCAAGCTGAAATGGCGGGCCATAAAAAAGAAACGGCCCAGAAAAGGCGGCTCGACCAACCCCAACTTGTACGCCCAAAATCTGGCTGCGAGGCGAGACACCGCCGGGACGCTGAAATATTTTGACCGGCGAAAATTCTAAGTTAAATCTCCACCACATTTAAGGGAAGCAGCTCGCTGATGCATTTTGGACGGGTGATGCGATTTGAGTGAAAAGGACACTGGCGATGTAAAAGGAGCAAAGACAGAGAAGTCCACCTTTGCTGCAGGCTGTTTCTGGGGCGTCGAGGCAGCGTTCCGAGAGGTAGGGGGCGTCGTATCGACGTCGGTAGGATACACCGGAGGGTCGACGAAAGATCCCACATACGAGGATGTCTGCACCGACCGGACCGGTCACGCCGAGGCGGTGGAGGTGGTCTACGATCCGGATGTCGTCACCTACGAGGAGCTCCTCGACCTCTTCTGGTCGATTCACGACCCCACCACCAGGAACAGACAAGGGCCCGACGTCGGGAGCCAGTACCGTTCGGCTGTCTTCTACCACGACCCTGAACAGAAGGCGGCGGCCCTGGCCAAAATGAATGAGCTCCAGAGGTCCGGCATCTACAAAAGGGAGATAGTGACCGAGATCGTCCCTGCATCCGAGTTTTATCGGGCCGAGGAGTACCACCAGCGGTACTTCGAGAAGCATGGTCGAAGAGGGTGCAGGATCTGGTGAATGAGAGGGGACCCCAGCCGCCTTTCCATAGGGGCGGGTCGGAAGTCCCCGATTAACCGATCTGCAGGCTGAAGGCGGGGCGGCTCAGCTCACATAGACGAAAGGCACCCCTCTCCACTGGGCGTCTCTCAGCAGATCTCCGAAGGTGAAGTAGTAGTCGTACTCGTAGACCCTTCCGTCCTTCATGGTGACGGTGATGGGCATATCGAAAGCGCCCCAGGTCCAAAGCTCCAGCTCGAAGTTGCTGTAGGGGTCGTAGCTTGTGTACTCGGAGGGGCTGAAGGTGGGGTGGAGCTGGTAGTGGACGGATCTGACGTTGAACTTGTCGAGCCCCGTGACCAGGACCTTGATCATGAAGACCTGCCTTCCGTAGGAGTTGTAAGAGTAGTAGACTCTGTTCGTCGCGGGGTCCACGGCCTGAGTCACGATCTGAAGGTCGGGCCTTCCACCTGAGGGTCCGTAAGGCCAGACGTAGACCCAGAGAACGTTGCTCCATCCGGAGCCGTCACCGTAGAAAGCCAGCTGGTGCCATCCAGGATCGCTGGCCTCAAACCAGCTGTTGATGTACCCCGCCATCACGTATCCCAGAGGCGTCCATTCCTCGCGGCCGTCCGGATACATCTCGTAATACCAGATCTGCTGTGTATGGTCGTTGTTCAAGAGGAGGTTTGTTCGCTGGCCCGACCATAAGCCAGAGGCGTCCATGCTCCAGGCCCCGTTATATAGGATGAAGGCCTGGATGCCCGGCATGGTGACAAGAGCCCGATCGCCACCGCCGAAGGAGCTGGCCTGGCTGGATGTGAGAGCCTCTCCCTGAGATAGCTGGGTTATGGTCTCTCCGGAGGAGGCCGACGGGGTAAGTTCTGGCTGCGAACTCAGCACGGGCCTGGACGAGGTCGGCTCTCCTGAGGACTGCGGTCCGCTGACATATACGTCAGGATGGTCGAGCCCGGTCTCAAATTCAGACCCGGAGGTCGGTGTGGACGGTGCTTCAGAGGCGTAAACCGCGGCTGAAAAGATCATCGTGAACGCCAGCACGACATAGATCGATTTACTCGAATTCAACTATCCCAACCCCATTTGATCTCGAAAATCAGATCCCAATACACCGGAACATGTCGATCTTCTTTTTCCACAGGCGAGCTCGAAATTATGAGCGGTTTTGAGGAAAATTGATCTCATGCCATCAAAACTCCATTTTATAGTCTTCATCCCATCTTAAATGCTTTTGGTGGGAGGAAGTAGGAGTAGAACGGGTGGCTCTGGCCGAGGATCATCGGCTTTCAGAGCCCGTAGCCATGAATCGAATGGCGATAACGGCTATAAAGAAAAAGGTCAATAAGTCGTCTGAGAAGGAAGATCACCCAGAAGGCCGTGGAGAAGATCGAGTCCCTGGTGATGCCGACGGTCGTCCTTTACGGGACGAACTTCTATGCCAAGCCCGAGCCCGACATCTCGACCCTTCTGGGAAGCGGTCCGGATCGTAGATTTGATTGTTATGGCCCGGGCCGCGTATCCTGAGAGGTTTGAGGACATTGATCTCGGGGAATGGGTCTTGGACTTCTATGAGCGGATTTACGGGTTGGATCGGAAGACGGCCGAAGGTCTCCGTTCCGTGGCTGGACAGAACCGTTGAGGAGGCCCGAATGTCTCCTTTAGAGGGTAGATGATATGAAGGACAACGTGATCACCGCTGTGAGGCGCGAGCTGGAGGAGAACGCGGACGAGAAGACGAGGAAGAGCAGCCAGCGGTTCTTCAAAGAGGAGGCCAAGCTTCACGGCGTCAAGGCGTCCGTCGTGAGGGAGATCGCAAAGAGGCATAATCGAGATATAAAGGACCTGGATAAGGAGGCGATCTTCTCGATATGCGAGGAGCTTTTGAAGTCGGACTTTGGCGAGGAGGCCTTCATCGCCTTCGAGTGGGCCTACTCGCTGAGAAAGAAATACGAGCCCTCCGACTTCTTCGTCTTCGAGAGGTGGCTTATTGGTTACGTAAACAACTGGGCCAAGTGCGATGCCCTCTGTAACCACGCCCTTGGCTCCTTCATTGAGATGTATCCAGAATACGTCGATAACCTTAAGGGCTGGACGAGATCGGAGAACAGGTGGCTGCGCCGGGCCTCGGCGGTGACTCTGATCCTCCCGGCCCGGAAGGGCGAGTTTCTTGATGACGTCTTCGAGATATCGGACCTCCTTTTGAGAGACAAGGACGACCTGGTCCAGAAGGGCTACGGCTGGATGCTGAAGGAGGCGAGCAAAACGCATCAGCAAGAGGTCTTCGAGTACGTCATGAAGAAGAAAGGCGAGATGCCGCGGACCGCTCTGCGGTACGCCATCGAGAAGATGCCGGAGGAGCTTCGGCGAAGGGCGATGGAGAGATGATATTATATCGAGGGTTGCACCATCCGTCAAGCCGGGTTTGAAGAAAGCCCCCTTTCAAATCAGACCCTCAGCACCTTTTTCGATCACCCTCGATGAGATTATCGTCCCCTTGCCGCTGTTCAGATTTATGGAAGAGAGGATTCCCACCACCTTATCATCCTGGAATAGAGGAGTTCCGCTCTCCCCCGGCCCCGGCATATCCGAGTGGCCGATGACCACGGCGAGAAGGTCTCCGACGTCGGATATGCTGCAGTCCCTCGCGCCCATGGCGCTGGCGAGCCGGGCGGGTCCGAGCTTCGGCGCCGCCAAAGGCGTCGGCTCGCATCCGGTGGTCTTGAAGTAGACGAGGTCGAAGGCTTTCCAATCGGCGACGACCTTTGCCTCGGCGTCTCCGATGGTGAGGTCCTTCGTTCCGGCTAGCCTTACGATGTGGTAGGCCGTCACTCCGATGCATCCTCTTCTTCCTCTGAAAAAAGCGCCCACAACTCCGCCCTGCCTTCCGGCACGAAAAAGGTCTCCCGCCCTGAGCATGATGAATCTTCGAGATGATACGGATAAATAGATATCCTGATTGTAGAAACCCTGACCAATCAGATCGGAGCTGACTCATCCCACCGAAATAAAGGACGGTCCTGCCATGGCCCACCATATCGCTGAAGACGGAAACCTGGAGGAAGTGGGGCAGCTCCAGCTTTCTGTTCACACCCTTTTCGCGAAATACGAGCCTGTCATCCTCAGAATCTTGAACTGGATGATCGAAACGGATTTTTTCAGGGGAAGGGGAAAGCCGATTCTCGTATTCATGCGAAAAAGGCTGGACTTCCTCCCGCGGGGGGAGGTGGTGAGCACCCAGAGAGCGAAGGATTTCGTGGACGCCTTATCGAACTCGGGCGATTCAAAGATCGCCGTCTGCCCCTGCGTATGCCAGGAAGCTCTGGGGAGGAGGGTGGGGATCCTCGAAAAGGACATTACTGTCCTTTACGGCACCGAGGTGTATGAAAGGACGAAAGGGGCGAAAGGCGGCTACAGGGAGATGAGCCCTGAAGAGACGAAGTGCCTGCTCGAAGACCTCCACGAAGAGGGGTGTATGCCCACGTTTTATGCCTGCCTCAAGTCAAACGGTTGGATGGTGGTGATCTGCAACTGCGAGGGCAAGATCTGTCTTCCTAACAGGGCCCACCAGCTCGTAGGGGGCGTTCTGAGCCCTGGCCCAGACATCATCGACTGTGACTTTGAAAGCTGCAGCGGATGCGGCAGATGCGTAGATAGGTGCCATTTCGGGGCGAACCGCCTAGTCGACGGAAAGATCGCCACCGATCCTGGGAGATGCTACGGCTGCGGCCTCTGCGTTTCGACCTGCCCATCGGAGGCGAGAAGGCTGGTGGAGAGGACGGGCTACACCAACACCTACTATCCGATCGATTTCGTGATAAGATTCGGGGCGGAAGCGGCAGGAAAAGGGCAAACTGCATTCGGGCAAGGTTAATATCAGGACGAAGATCGTCTTCGTACCTAAGGAGGTGTCTTATGGTCTCTGAAAAGAAAGCCCTCTGGGTATTATTCAGACCCGAAAATCCGGAAAGCGTCGCTGCGATGCGAGAGAAGTTTTTGGTATCATACCATGCTTTTAGAGATATGACCGGCCTCTTCAGCAAGGTCTGGTGGTGCAACTCTGAGAGGGGCGAGTGGGGGGCGATGTACATCTTCGACTCGGATGAGGATCTTCAGGAGTACCTCCGATCCGACAGATGGCTGAATAAGGTCCCCAAAAAGTACGGATATAAGCCAGAGATCGTCGCCGTCCTCGACCTGGGACCCATCCTCTACAAAAACGCCGTCATCGAGGGCGAAGGCTCCTGGCTATCGGAACCGAGAGACGGGAGCTGATCGGCCTTTTCAGCAGCTTCCAACTGATTCATCCAGGTGATCTCCTTGAAGATGAAAGCTATCGATCCCGATGAGGTCTCCCTCGAAGAGATGATTGATCAGGCCATCGAGTTTCACGGCCACCTCGGCCCCTTCCTCGTTTTGGGTATCAGGATGGGACTTCTCGCCCTCAAAGAGCTCAGCTCGTCGGGATACGAGGGTTTAGAGGCCCTTGTCAAGACCGGGAATACTCCGTCCCTATCATGCCTTCTGGACGGAATCCAAGTCTCTACGGGCTGCACCATGGGCAAGGGGAACATCGCCACAGTACCCCTAGGGCGTGCAGAGGCGGACTTCTCAACAGCAGAGAAAAAAGTGATCGTAAAGGTCAGAGATGAGATCGTAGAGGAGATAAAAAGCTGGAGAGAAAGCTACCCTTCCCTGGAGGAGATAGCTCGGAGCATCTCAAAGAGGTCGGATGAGGAGCTCTTTGAGCGTTTGTGAAGACAGTATAAAGATGTTGAACTGCGCATGAATTAGCAGCAATCGCCCCAACAAGAGAGGATCCGAACTGCTCTGTGAGGCCGAGAGCCTCGCAGAGGAGATCTGATGTCTCATCACCGATTTCGGTGGCGGATCAAAGAGAAGACGCAGAACGTGCAAAGGCGTTCCGGAGAATCAAAAGCTGACCCACACATATCGCCCGAGGGCGAGTCCGGCCAACTGAGATTGAATCAACCGGTTTGGAGAGGGAAGGCCCAAAAACTATTTATATCTGTTTAGGAGGTATTCATAAAAATTGTGAGTGGATGCTGTTTTGAGGAATATTAGATATGTTTTCGGATGCACAAAAAAGGTAAATACAATCAAGTAGGAAGTGGTTTCCGGTATGGCAAAAGCGCCGGAGAGGGTCACGATAGCCCTGGATGAAGAGACCGCAAAGCTCTTCCGAGATATGAGGGAGGATCTTGGTATATCTCAGAGCGAGCTGATGAGAGAAGCTCTGAAGTTCTACAGCAAACACAAGGCCCTCTTCGACTCGGTCGACGAGGAGAGGATCTACGCCTACTCCGAGATGCTCTCCATCGGCGAACACATAATCCTCGACATCGACCACTGGATCCTATTTCTCACCTTCATCGAGACCCATCCGGACAAAGAGAAGTTCTGGGAGATGCACCAGAAGGTATCCCAGGCCCACGCCGAGGAGTTCAAGCAGAAAAATCACAAGGCTGAGGCGGTTTTGAGGAGGCTTGAGCTATGCAACCTCTTCAAGCTCAGCAAAACTTCCGACGTCGACTTCACCCTCCTCCTCGGATACGATATCCCCAAGAAGTTCGTCAAGACGGAGCTGGTGGACATCTTCTCCAGGATGGGGATCAAGGTGGACATAAAAGAGGACTTCTCAAAGCTGAGGATCAGAGTCCTGCCTTGAAGGCCTCTTTTTAAGTCGAACGCTGGTTTAATTTCTTACGCGTAAATTGGCTTTTTCGGCAAGCTCCCATTTCAGCGGCGGTTCAAGAGCGCCTCCACAGCCGCCTCGATTGACTGTCTGGAGTTGAAACGGGGCGTCCAGCCGAGCCTCTCCATCGCCTCGATCGAGAGGAGCATCGTCTTCACGTCCCCCCTCCAGCCGCGACCGTCGATCCCGCCGGTATACCTGTACCGAACGCCCTCCAGGCCCATCTTCTCGGCCACCACGTCGGCGATCTCGGTCACGTCCACCGAGTCTTTGGAGCCTATGTTGAAGACGTTGACCCGATCGCTGGCGGCGGCGAGAGAGAAGATCATGGCGTCGACGCAGTCATCGACCAGAAGATACGACTTCCTCTGTCTGCCCGATCCCAGGATCTCGAGCGTCTTCGGGTCGTTCTCGAGCTTTTTGATGAAATCGACGATGACCCCGTGAGTCCCCCTCTCGCCGACGATGTTCGCGAACCTGAATATCCAGGACCTCATCTCGAAGGTGCTACAGAAAGCCGATATCAGGGCCTCGCAGGCGAGCTTCGAGGCTCCGTAGAGGGATATCGGGAGAAGAGGCCCGTAGTCCTCGGGGGTCGGAGCGACCTTTGCCTCGCCGTAGACGGTGGAGGTGGAGGTGAAGGCGATCTCGGAGACGCCAGTCTTCCTCATCGATTCGAGAAGATTGTAGGTGGCGATGACGTTCTGGTCGAGGTGGGTCCGGGTGTCTTCGGCCCCGATCTTGACGTCGGGGTTTGCGGCCAGGTGGAATACGAGGTCCTTGCCCACGAGGGCGGCCTCGACGGCTTCTTGGTCCAGAAGGTCCGCCTCGATCAGGCCGAATTTTGTGTCTGAATTGTGACCCTCGAGAAACTCCATCTTTCCAGAGCTGAAATTGTCCAGGACCGTGACGCGGTTCGACTCGATGAGCCGGTCGACGAGGTGGCTTCCTACGAACCCCGCGCCGCCCGTCACCAGGATGGACCTATCTTCGATCAACTCAGTTCGCCTCGCTCCAGGATTTCTAGAAGTTGGATTTTACCGTGTCGCTTGCCTGTAGAAGACGATCACTCAGAACAGTAGCACCACCGCTCAAGCCCAAGAAGACGAGCCGCTCCGGCGATTGAAGTGCCGTAGAATACGACCCTGCAACCATATCGATCCGCCATATCCAGAAGGCCGTCGATAGTGCCGTTGACGAGAGTGGTGCCTGTGATCAGAACGAGGGGCGCCCTCTCGAATAGGAGCTCGGAGCTCAATCCGTCCAGGACTCTGACCCCGAGACGGACCTCGCCAGAGCAGGCGAGGTCGGAGACCATCACCCTCTCGGGCCCCAGGATCCCGACCAGAGACGAGAGGAGGGCGGGCTGCATCCCCACGAGGCCAGCGCGGTCTGCGCCCTCTTCCTTCAGCCACCGACCAAGGGCGGCGGCGCAGTCGGCGGGACCGGCATCCCTGCAGTGGACCGTCCTCTCCACGAGCCCCAGGTTCCGAAGGACGGCGTTGATGGTGGAGACCAGGACGGCCCGCTCGAAGCCGCTCTTCAGGGGGAGACCCAGCACCTCTTCGAGGGTCCCGCTGAAGACGCCGGCAGCGGAGGTGAAGGCCTGCCCCAGGGACCCCCGATAATTCGCCTCCATCAGGACCTCTCTCCCCCTCAGCAGGGGGAAGTCGTCTCTTTCAGGAGACCCGATCGCCTCAAAGGTGCTGAGGGGCCGGGTCGCCACCACCCGGTCATCGAGCTCGCTCCTCTCGACACCCTTTTCGTCGCACCACCGGTCCAGCTCGGCGACGAACCGCCCTCTTGCGATCTCCAGCAGATCTGGTCTTCCGGCCTTCTCACGGTTCATATTCCAACCTCATATCCAAAAAAATTAGTTTCAGTCTTCCAAGATCCTTTCAGCGCCGGAGTAGATGTAGAGGTTCGGCCTCCTGGCGAAGGCCAGCTCTTCGAGCTGTGAGGGAAGGCAGAACAGGTCCGCCACGGTCGTTTCGTCAAGGACGATCTCGATCCTCTCTTCGACGGCGACGTCCACCTCCAGGCTTCACCTACCCAAGCCCGAGATCTCGACGCACCTCACACTGTCAAAGGCGGCGGCAGGATCGAGCCTCTCCTCTCTCCAGAACTCCTCCGCCTCCTCGATCCTGTCGGCGTGCCAGCTCTCTTTCATCCCTCGTCTCCGATACATCTTAGATCAAGATCTCACCGATATTCTGCATGCTGCAACTTTGTACTCCGGTATCTTCGATACGGGGTCCAGGGCGTCGGAGGTCACGACGTTCGCACCATTGAAGTGGAAGGGCATGAATGCCACCCCGGGCTTCACCTTATCGGTGGGCTCTGCCCTCGCCTCGACCTCGCCCCTCCGGGTCGCGACGATCACAGTATCGCCCTTAGATATGCCGAGGCCGGACGCGTCCCTGCAGTTCATCTCGATGTAGAGGTCGCCCTCCCTCCGGAGGAGGGGGAAGCTTCTGGAGGTCATGGAAGCGTTGTTGTAATGAAGGACGATCCTTCCGGTCATAAGAAGCAGCGGATACTCGGGGCTCGTCTCCTCGGCGGGAGGCCTCTCCTCCACCAACTCGATCCTCGCCCTGCCGTCGCTGGTCGGGAAGGTCTCGGTGTGAAGGATCCCGGTTCCGGGATGATCCGGGCTCGGGCAGGGCCAGAGGAGACCTCCGGTCCTTCCGATCCTCTCTTTGGTCATCCCGCCGTAGGCGGGAATGAGCCGGTTGATCTCCTCGAGAACTTCCGAGGCGTCCCGTCGGCCAAATCCCAGGCCCAGCCGGTCTGCCACATCGCAGATCACGGAGAGACCTTCTCTCGCCTCCCCCGGGGGCGAGATCGCCCGGTCGATCCACTGGACCCGCCGCTCCATCGAGGTGTAGCTCCCGTCCTTCTCGGCCCAGGCCGCGGCCGGGAGGACCACATCCGCCATCTCGGCGGTCTCGGTCATGAAGATCTCCTGGACCGCCAAAAATTCGAGGTTCTCCAGCGCCTTTCGCGTCTTCCTTTCGTTCGGGTCGCAGACGACCGGGTCCTCGCCGATGATGTACATCGTCTTCAACGACCCTGCGACTGCGGCCACCATCATCTCCGTCGAGGTGAGCCCCGGTCCCAGGGGCAGATCCGGGACGTTCCAGGCGGCCTTGAAGAGTTCGATCGATTCAGGATCTCTAGACCTCCGGTATCCTGGATAGAACTCCACCATCGCCCCCACGTCGCACGCTCCCTGGACGTTGTTTTGGCCTCTCATGGGCATGATCCCGGCCCCGGGCCTTCCGACCTGGCCGCATAGGAGGACGAGATCGGTGCAGGCCCTGACGTTCTCGGTGCCGCAGACGTGCTGAGTGATACCCATGGAGTAGAGGAGGGACGAGGCCGATGACCCTGCAAAGAGCCTCGCAGCTTTTGCGATATCGGCGGCCGAGACACCGCAGGCCTCTGCTGCCGACTCAACTGAAAATCCGTCGAGGCTTCTCGATAGCCTCTCAAACCCTGTCGTCCTCTCTGCGATGAACTTCCGATCGACGAGACCCTCGTCTATGACGGCCCTCATCATCCCCTTAAGAAGGGCCATGTCGGTCCCGGGCCTGATCCTGAGGTGGAGGTCGGCCATCCAGGAGGTGGAGGTTACCCTCGGGTCGGCGACGACGACCTTTGCGCCCCTCTCCTTCGCCCTCTGGACCCATCTCGACGCCAAGGGCTGGGCCTCGGCGAAGTTCGTGCCTATGGCGAAGATGCATTTTGAGTTTGCCAGGTCGGCGATGTTGTTGGTCATGGCGCTAGTCCCCAGGGACCCGCCCAGGCCCACGACGCTTGGGGCGTGGCAGAGCCGGGCGCAGTTGTCGACGTTCGGCGAGCCGAGCATCCGCGCCATCTTCGCAAAGAGGTAGTTCTCCTCGTTGTTGCACCTTGACGAGGCGAGAAAGCCGAGGGAGGCGGGACCGTACTTCTTCAGGCTGTTTCTTAGGCCTTTGGCCACGAGGTCCAGGGCCTCGTCCCAGGATATTCTCGCCCAGCCGTCTCCGACCCGTTTCATGGGGTGGCGTAGCCGATCTCTGCTATTCAAGACGTCCAGGATCGCGTTCCCCTTGGGGCAGAGGGCCCCTTCGTTTGTTGGGTGGTCTGGCATATAACCGATGCCGACGGCCCTATCGTCCACGACCTCGATGTAATACCCGCAGCCCACGGCGCAGTATGGGCAGATTGAAGCCACCATTTTTCCGGTCATCAGATCACCGCCCATCTCACCTCAGCTCCTTCACCCGCTCGAAGATCTGTTTCAGGGTGTCCTCGTTGCTCTCGGTGAAGGAGAAGGGGGAGGACGCGAACGGCCTGAAGTAGACGGGGACGTCGTCGAGCCGGTAGAACGTCCCGTCGCACTCTATGGCGTCGATGACCCCAGGAAGCACCACCTCCGAGACGAGGGTCGTGGGACATGGGGCGATGTCGATGGTGACCGTCGGGATCTCAGCGAGGTACTCCGCGCAGGGCGCCGGAAAGTGGGAGACGAGGTCTGCGGAGAGGACGAGGGCCGCGTCCACGTCCTTGTTCCGCAAGAGGTCGACGGCGGTGTACTCGCCGGGGTTGTACCGGGGGTAGCCCCGAGCGAAGTCGAGGCCGAAGGGGTAGCCGTAGAGGTAGGAGGCCAGCTGGTTGAACCCGGCGACGTTACAGTGGCCCCGCAGGGCTCCGATGACGAACTTGGTGTGCCCGTTCAGCTCTTTTACGAGGTTGAAGGCGAGCTCGGCGTTCCTCTGCTTTCCGTAGGATGAGGCGATGCCAAGGCCGACGTAGATCGTCCCGAAGTTGCACCCCTTCATCATCTCGATCATCTCCTCCATGACCGATATGGGAACGCCCGTCACCTCTTCGACGGAGGAGTGGGGCCTTTTGCCATGGAGGAGGGTGAGAAGGGCCGATAACAGCTCATAATCGGAGTTGGGCTTCAGCTGGACGTGAAGATCGGAGTTTTCGGCCGTCGGCGACCTCCGGGGGTCGACGGTGATCACCGTCCGATCAAACCTCCCCCGCCGGGTCCAGTGGCCTCTGGGGTAGATAGCGTACCGGGACATGTGCCTCGGCATCGACTCCAGGGGGTTAGACCCCCAGTAGACGGCGAGGTCTCCCCTCACCTTGCTGTTTCCGGCGGTGGCCCCGACCCTTCCCGCCTCCTGGATCCCCATGGCCGTGGGACCGTGGCAGACGGTGGAGTTCGAGTCGACGGCCGCTCCCAAGTATTCGCCCAGGTGGAGGCCGACCTCCATCGCCTCGCAGGAGGTCTCGCTCCCCATGAATAGGAGGGGTCGCTTCGACTCGACCAGGATCTCGGCTGCCCTATCGATCGCCTCTTTCCAGACAACAATACTCTGCTCGCCGTCCACGATCATCAAGGGCTCGCGTATCCTGTGTCCGCTCACCAGCTCCTGGAACTTGGCGTTTCCCATCTTGCAGGCGTTCTTGACCGTCAAGCGACCGCCATCCAGCTCGACCTGGACGTCGTCACAGGAGGCGCCGCAGACGGGACAGACGACGTTCTTATAGACCACTTTCACCCCCTCCTCAGCATCATCTTCGATATCTCGGCGGCGCCGAGCACCTCAGCGTTGGTGGGCTCGATCAGGACGGGGCTTCCCTTGTAGAGGGGAGAGCCCGTCGAGAAGGTCTCGGGGTCGACGACGACGTTCGCCCAGATCGCCCTCGGCATGAAGACCTGACCCGGTGGGACTGAACCGTCCTCCCGAGCCCGGACCGTGACGCAGCGGACACCGTCCTTCGTCAAGACCATCACCTTTTCGGGCCGACCCAGGGCCTCGAAATCTTCAGGGTTTATGGTGCAGACGGCGCACTCCATCTTGTAATCCTCGGTGAGCTTGTCTCCGCCCTTGGCGAGCCTCCCCTCGTCGATGGTGCTACCGGTGTTCAGCTTGACCTCAAGGCTCATACCATCCCCTCCTTGACGAGGATAGTGCCCTTCGGGTTCTTGGCGATGGCGTAATCGCCCGCGAACTTGGCAAACACGCCCTCGACTTTTCGCTCGCCGAGGACGGGGTCCCGCTCGGTGCCTGAAGCGACAAAGCCGGGCGTGAACTGGTGGATCTTTCCCAAAACCGCGATCGATCCCCCGATCATCTCGGCTCCGACCCCCCTGACAGCATCTTTTCCCACCAGAATCAGGCCGCCGTTCTGCCGAATCCCGCAGAAGTTCTCGACGCTCCCTTCGACGACGATCTCGCCTCCGCTCATGCCTCCGCCAAGCTGGCTTCGCGCGTTCCCGTGGACCAGAATATTTCCGCCCGACATCCCGCGCCAGCTACCCCGGTAGGCGGATCCGGCGTGGTCTCCGACGTCGCCTCCGACGTCGATTCTGCCGCCTCTCATGTTCATCCCGGCCCAGGGGCCGGCGTTCCCCCTCACCAGGATCTCGCCTCCGGCCATCTCAGAGCCCAGGTGCATCCCGGCGGAGCCCATGATCACGATTTTTCCTTTAGTCATCCTCTGGCCGATCCTCTTAACCCTTGAGACGTCCCCATCAATCAGGATCTCGACGGTTCCATCCCCCTCTTCTGGACCCACCTCGTCCCAGACCTCCAGATCGAAGAACTCGGCAAGGGGGACTTTTCGTGGCCCCTGCCAGACCGTTATCTCACACAATTCCGACTCCGACTTTCCGGCGAAGGTGTCTGGAGTGATCGATTCAGCCTCGATCATGATCCCGATCTCGCTCCTGGGGGTGAGCCTAACCTTTCTTGTCAGAGCCATCAGCATCCCCCCTCAGCACCGTTGACGACGATCGGCTCCGGGTTTCTCAGGTACTTATCCGGCACCGGGTAGTTTGCAAAACCGATGGTGTAGTACTTGAACCACTCCCGGACGTCCGCCATCATGTCTTTTGCCAGCCCCTCGTCTACCTTCGGCTCGCAGTAGTATCTTCTCACCTCGGGGACGGCGACGACCTCGCCCTGCCGGACGACGACCTGGCCGTCTTTTATGGTGTACGCGGCTTTCCCGAAAGCACTGATGATCTTCTCGTAATCGTCGGGGTTGAACCTCTCGGGGTCGATGTCGTAGATGGCGACGTCGCCGTCGGCTCCGGCACCCAGGTGGCCTTTCCGGTGAGCCATCCCGATCGTCCTGGCGGCGTTCGCCCTGGTGAGGATCGCTATCTCAAAGAGGCTCATCTCCCTCTCGACACCGCCGAGGCTGGACCTGTCGTACCCCCACTTGTGGCACTCGGCGGCTGTCGCGTCTCTAGCTCGCCTCGACATCAGCCAGGCGATCACCTGGGGGTACTTGGTGAATACCCCGCCGTTGGGATGGTCTGTGGTCATGATCGTCTTCCAGGGGTCGTCCACCAGAAGGAGCATCTCCAGGCCGATCGCCCACTGGATCGCGCTGATGGGACTTCCTTTCAGGTACGTGAAAGGTATCACCCCCGAACCGCACTCCAACTCGACGTCAGTGTTCGACCACTTCTGCCCTCCGATCCCGGCGAGGACGTAGAGGTCGTGGATCGAAGGCCCGTCGCCGGTCATGCAGGTGGCGGGGCCGAAGGGGACGGCCCCATTGTCGATGACCACGTGGTCGACCTTATTGACGTACTTGGCCAGGTCCTCGGCCCCAGACTTGAAGTCGCGCCAGCTCGTGCCACCGAAGGCGTTGAACTGGGCGTGGGCGAGGTAGACGCTCTGGGCCCGATGCGAATCCACCTTCGTTTCGGTCCACTCGACGCCCATCTTCTGGGAGGAGCTGACGTCTGAGGCGACGGCCAGCGACTCTTTTGTGATCTCCGCATTTCCAGGGTGGCCGAGGTTGTTTGCGTGAAGGTGGAGCGATATCGGCATACCCAACATCTCGTTCACCTCGGCGAGGCCGTGGATCACCTCTCTTGCCGTCACCTCGAAGTGGATGTTCGGCTCGTCGAGGGAATGGACGTTCTTGCCCCAGCCCCAGTTCTCGACCCCGGCGGGGTTGACGCACTTGATCCCGTACGCTTTATGGGTCTTCATCATCCAGGCGACGTAGGCTGCGGCCTTCTCGATCTCGCCCTGGTGGAGGTATCGCATCAAAAACCAGTTGTTTCCGAGAACGAGGTAGGCTCCCATGTCGAGCATCGGAGTCGACCTCATCTCCTCGTGGGTGTGGCGGGCTTCGAGGGGCGGCATCGCCGCCTCAAATACGGTGGTGTAGCCCATAGCCGAGTAGTCGTAGCCCTGCTTGTAGACGGATGGGACGGTGTAGCCCGAGCCGGAGTGGGTGATATCCGTCCTCGGTCGGACGGAGCCGATGTGGTCTTCGGGGCGCATCAGCCTTCCTGCGTTCACCTTCGCCCCTGCGACGTGGGCGTGAGAGTCGACGCCCCCCGGCATCACCGTCTTGCCCCGAGCGTCGATCACCTCGGCCCTTTTCAGATCGGCGCTCGACAGGTCTTTTACAACTTTGCCGTCCTTTATGAAAACGTCCATCACCTCGCCGTCGATCCCGTTGAGGGGATCGAAGACGTGCCCGTTCATGATGACCATACTCGGCATCAGACCACCTCCCTTCTCTCAAGCCATATCGCCTCGGTCGGGCAGATCAGGCTGCATGTGGCGCAGGAGCCGCACGCCTCCTGGTCTACGACCACGACCGCGCCGTTTTCCACCTCAAGAAGGGGCTTATTATCCAGCTCGTTGAGGTGGCCCGCCGCGAGGTACGGGTCGGAGAGGGCGTTGACGGGACAGACGATGACGCAGTTTCCGCAGCCGAGGCAGGCTTTCCTATCCGTCTTCAAGACCGAGGTCAGGGCGGGTCTCGCGGTCGGTCCCAGGACCCTCTTAAATGGCCCCTTCTTCATCTCCGGCAGGACCGCCGTCTTCTCGACGGTGATCGCCCCCACGGGACAGGCGACGGAGCATGCTCCGCAAAAGATGCAGGCGTCCAGTCTGTGGGTCACCTTCTCGACGATCTCGCCGGGCCCCCAATCACGGTTGAAGAGGGCGTTGCAGGGGCAGGTGTCGACGCAGGTCCTGCAGGCCTGGCAGACCAACTCGTCCCGGAAGAAGGTGCCCGAGAAGGCTTTTTTCACGGTGATGGCCCCGACGGGGCAGACCGCCTCGCACCAGCCGCAGTGAACGCAAGCCTCCTGGTCGACGACGGTCTTCCCCTCGACCCTGAGGCTCCCGTCCTCGGCAAGCCTCCGGTCTTCGACGGATATGCAGCCCCGAGGGCAGACCTCGGCGCAGAGGCCGCAGTGAACGCATTTATCGTCGACGGTCGTCGGTCCGATGGCTTTGTGAAGGTAGGCCTCGCCCCCCTCCTTCTCTTCCGGCCCCTCCTTTGCTCCTTTAGCCCTATCTTTTGCCCCGTCCTTTTCGTCCTTTCTGACCGCCAGGGCTCCTGTGGGACAGACCTTGGCACAGATCCCGCAGAAGACGCAGGCTTCGGCCTTTTTCTCGATGAAGTCCTTGTCTATGAGCCCTCGCGCCACAGCGCCCACGGAGCCTATCACAAGCTCTCCCTTGGGGCAGGCGGCAACGCAGGTCGCACACCCGATGCACTTATCGGGAAAATATGCGTGCGACTTATCCTCCCTCTGCTCCAGCAGTACCTCTCTCATCAAATCCCCGTCAAATCGATCATTCAGCACGGTTTCCAGCTCAGTCCATCCGCTCAATCTCTCGGCACGATCCACCTGCGCCGGCTTCAGCAAAGCCGCTTATCACCAGGTGGCAAAACCTGAACGAGAGGCGGTTTTGGCAGCCCTCCGAGCAAAGAACCCACCAGGACGTTATTTGGAGTTGGAAGGTTTAATAAGGTTTTCACAAGCGCTAACTAAATTTGGTGATGTTAACAAATCCAGTCTCGGGAACGTCTAAATCGATGAGTTTCAAAATTGAGGTCGAGGAGGGATCTGATGAAGCGTTTCAAGATGCTGATCGATGGAAAGGCAATCGAATCGGCCAGCGAGAAGGCTGCCGTCATCAAAAACCCGGCAAATCAGGAGCCTGTGGCCGAGGTCTCCCTGGGCGACCGCGAGGATGCGGCCCTCGCCCTGGGAGCCGCCGAGAGGGCCTTTCCCGGATGGGCGAGAACCGATCCAAAAAAGAGGGGGGATCTCCTCTGCCGGGGGGCGGACCTGGTCAGAGAGAGGGCCGAGGAGATCGCCCGACTTCTGACGATGGAGCAGGGCAAGCCCCTGAGGTACGCGAGAAGAGAGGTCCTATCCTCGGCAGAGGCCCTCGACTACTATGCCGAGGAGGGGATGAGGAACTTCGGCGAGATCGTCCCCTCGTCGAGCGAAAGGACGAGAAGCCTCGTCGTAAGGCAGCCTCTGGGGGTGGCCGCCGTCATATCGCCCTGGAACTATCCCGTCGACCTTCTAGCCTGGAAGGTGGCCCCGGCTCTCGCCGCCGGCTGCACCGTCGTCGCCAAGCCCTCGAGCAAAGCGCCTCTGGCGGCCACTGAATTTATCAGAGCAATTCACGAGGCGGGCATCCCCCCGGGGGTTTTAAACCTCGTCCACGGCTCCGGGCGGGATGTGGGCTCGGAGCTGGTGGAGAGCCCCATCTCCCGGAAGGTCTCCTTCACCGGGAATACGGAGACGGGAAAGGAGATCATGGAAAAGGCCTCCCGACACGTCAAACGGCTCTCTCTTGAGCTTGGGGGCCACTCGCCCGCAATCGTCTGCGAGGACGCCGATATCGATGAGGCGGCGGAGTCGTGCGTCCAGAGGGCGTTTTCGAACATGGGCCAGATCTGCATAAGCGTCAACCGGATCTACGTCCACGAAGCCGTCGCCGAGGAGTTCGCCGAAAGGCTCGTGAAAATGACCGGGAAGCTCAGGATCGGTGATGGCCTCGATCCCGACGTCGACTTAGGCCCCATGTTCAGCGAGGCCCAGCGCAAAAAGACGAAAGATCAGATCGCCGACGCCCTCGCCAAGGGCGCCGCCGTCCTCTGCGGCGGCAGCGAGCCCGAGGGCGAAAAGTACAGCAGGGGCTTCTTCTTCATGCCGACGGTCCTCGACGATATGGACCACTCCATGAGGATGATGAGGGAGGAGACCTTCGGCCCTGTGGCTCCGATGATGAGGTTTTCGGCGAACGATGAGGCCCTGAGGCTTGCAAACGACTCCCGGTACGGCCTTGCGGCCTACGTCTTCACTGAAAACATGACGACAGCGCTCTGGTTTGCAGAGAGGCTTGAGGCCGGAAGCGTCGGGATCAATACGACGAGCCCCATCATCCCCTCGGCCCCCTTCGGCGGGTGGAAGGAGAGTGGACTCGGGCGCGAGCGGTGCCGGGCCGCCCTTTACGAGTACATGGAGGAAAAGCACATCCGGATCGGGCTGAGGGAAGGGATCTGAGGTTCAGGCAGAGATGGGTGAAGGCTGGCTTTTATGCTAAAGTTCTGGGGATGCGATC
>DAOSXX010000045.1:0-17286 GCA_035380685.1 Methanothrix sp.
GTCATCACCCCCGGAACGATCATCGAGCCCTCGATGCTGGAGGAGGGGTCAAACAACTATCTGGCGTCGGTCTTCGAGGAGGACGGCAAGATCGGCCTATCCTTCCTCGACGTCTCCACAGGCGAGTTTCTCGCGACGGAACTGTCGGATGGCGATCAGAAGCTCGCAAGCGAGCTTGCGAAGTTTCGGCCCTCCGAGTGCCTCATCGCAAAGTCCGCCGACCCCCGCCTCGTCGGCGACGGCGCGGGGGGGCGGGTCCAGAGGCTCGATGACGCCGAGTTCGACCTCGCCGGGGCGAAGGCCCGCCTCCTCGCCCACTTCGGCTCGGAGACCCTGACGAAATCGGGGCTGATGGATATGGGCCCTGCGGTGAAGGCCTGCGGCGCGGTCCTATCCTACCTCGAATCGGCCCACCTTTTGGCCCTCGACCACATTTCCGAGATCCGGATCTACTCGCCGAAGGAGTTCATGGTCCTCGACGAGACGACTTTACGAAACCTGGAGCTTTTTCGAAACATCCGGGATCGGACCAAGAGGGGCTCTCTCATCGAGTTCCTCGATCTGACCTCCACCCCCGGAGGGTCTAGGACCCTCCAGAAGTGGCTCCAGATGCCCTTAATCTCTCCGGATAAAATCGAGGGCCGCCTGGACGCTGTGGAGGAGCTGGTGGCCGGTTCCCTGCTGAGGACTGATATCCGGGAGGCTCTGAAGGGGACCGGCGATCTGGAGCGGGTGGTGGCCCGAACCTCCTGCGGGACGGCGTCGCCGAAGGACCTGATGGCCCTGAAGGGCTCTCTTGAGCGGCTCCCCCGAATCGTCCAGCTCCTGGCTGAAGTCAAATCCAGCAGGCTTCTCGACCTGAAAGGCCGGCTTGACCTCGGCTCCCTCCGAGAGGTGGCCGAGCTCGTCGGAAGGGCGATCCGTGACGACCCCCCCACGGCGATCCGGGAGGGGGGTATCATCCGGGACGGCTACGACCCCGAGCTCGACGAGCTGAAGTCGCTTCTTCGAGAGGGGCGAGGCTGGATCTCGCGGATGGAGCGGGAGGAGCGGAACCGGACCGGGATCAAGTCTCTGAAGGTGGGGTACAACAACGTCTTCGGCTACTACATCGAGGTGACGAAGGCAAACCTCTCGGCCGTCCCCGCCGATTACATAAGAAAGCAGACCCTGGCGGGGGCCGAGCGTTTCATCACGCCGGAGCTGAAGGAGATGGAGTCGCGTGTCCTCTCGGCCCAGGAGCGGTCCGCTGCCCTGGAGGAGGAGATCTTCCTCAAGATCCGGGCCGAGGCGGCGAGCCGGGCCCGGGAGATCCAGGAGAGGGCCGCGGCGTTGGGTGAAATCGATGTCTTCGTCACCCTGGCCGTGGTGGCCGCCGAAAGCGAGTTCTCGCGGCCCCATCTTAACGCGAGCGGCGAGATCTCGATGAGAGGATGCAGGCACCCGATCCTGGACAGGGCGATGCGGGGCGGCTTTGTTGCAAACGACGTCCACCTCGATGGCAAGGAAAATCGTTTTCTGATCCTGACGGGGCCGAACATGGCCGGAAAGTCGACCTACATGAGGCAGATCGCCCTCGCCGTCATCCTCGCCCAGATGGGCTCCTTCGTCCCCGCATCCTTCGCCTCGATATCTCCCGTCGATCGAATCTTCACCCGGGTCGGAGCCTACGACGACCTCTCGGCGGGCCAGAGCACCTTCATGATCGAGATGACGGAGCTGGCGAAGATCCTCACCTCCGCCACCTCTAGGAGCCTGATCCTCTTAGACGAGATCGGGCGGGGGACGAGCACCTTCGACGGCCTTGCCATCGCCTGGTCGATCACAGAGCACATCCACAACAGGGTCCGGGGAAAGGCGGTCTTCGCAACCCACTACCACCAGCTCACCCAGCTGGCGGGTGTCCTCTCGGGGGTCAAAAACTACAACATGGCCGTCAAGGAGGAGGGTGACTCCGTCGTCTTCCTGCGGACCGTCGTCCCCGGTGCGACGGACAGAAGCTACGGCATCCACGTCGCGAAATTGGCGGGAGTCCCACAGGAGGTTGTTTCGAGGGCGAAGGAGATCCTGCGGGAGATCGAGCGGGAGGCGGTGATCGAGCCCCTGGGGAACGGTCGCGGGTCGAGGAGGAAAGGGCCCAAGTACACCCAGCTCATCTTCTTCGACGAGCCGCGGGCCAGAACCGGAGAGGGCGACGACGAGGGGATCGATGACAGTGAGGGTGTTGACAGAGAGGGGGATGGGGGCGATGACAGGGACGGATTTTTGGTGGAGGGTCCCGTCGTCCCCGACGAGGGCGGCGACCTCCTCGACGAGATCAGGGAGCTGGACCTGGACGGACTCACCCCCCTGGAGGCGCTGAACAGGCTCACCCTCTACCAGAAGAGGCTGAGGGGTGAAGGATGACGAAAATTAAGCTCCTGGACCGGGACGCTGTCAACAAGATCGCCGCGGGCGAGGTGATCGAGAGGCCAGCCTCCGTCGTCAAGGAGCTGATCGAAAACTCCATCGACGCCGGGGCCACGAAGATCCTGGTGGAGGTGGCCGAGGGCGGCAAGGGGCTCATCAGGGTCACCGACGACGGCTGCGGCATGGACCGGGAGGACGCTGTTCTCGCCTTCGAGAAGCACGCCACAAGCAAGATCTCGGGCGCGGGCGACCTGGATCGGATATCGACCCTGGGGTTTCGGGGCGAGGCTTTATCGAGCATAGCGAGTGTCGCCAAGTCCGTCGACCTGGTGACCAAGGTCAGGTCCGGGGGGGTCGGCGTCACCGGAACCCACATCAAAATCGAGGACGGCAAGATCACAGATGTCGGCGAGGTGGGGTCTCCCGCCGGGACCTCCATCGAGGTCGTGGACCTATTTCGAAACGTCCCCGCCCGCCGGAAGTACCTCCGAAGCGGGAGGGCAGAGCTGGCGAGGATCGTCGACGTCGTCACCTCTTACGCCGTCATCAACCACCACATATCCTTCGAGCTCTTCAGCGGGAACAAGACCCTCTTCAAGTCGGTCCGGTCCGAGAGCTGGAACGACCCCATCCTCCGAATCCTCGGAAGCGATGTGGCCCGTAACCTCATACCGATCGAGGCCGAGTCGAAGTTCGTCTCCATCACCGGGGCGGTGGGAAGGCAGACTGTGACGCGGTCCAGCCCCGACTGGATCATGACCTACGTCAACGGAAGGTACGTGAAGTCTAAGGCCCTCGCGAGGGCGGTCAATGAGGCCTACAGGACCCTCGTTCCCTCCGGCCGCTATCCCATTGCCGTTTTATCCCTCCGGATCGACCCGTCGATGGTGGACGTCAACGTCCATCCCGCGAAGTTGGAGGTCCGCTTTTTGAGGGAGGAGGAGCTGGCCGGGATGGTCACCGAGTCGATCTCTCTCGCCCTCTCGAAGTCAGAGGAGAAGGAGTCGGGGCCCCGGCAGATGAAGGCCCTCCTGCCGACTGAGCTGGGAGCGTCGGAGGCAGAGGAAGAGGTAGGGGGGGCGTTTGGCGAGGGCGAGTTAGCCTCGAAAGAGGAGGCCCCCGGAGGGGCGGCCGTCGGCCCTGAGGTGGCGGGAGCCTCTGCCGTGGTCGAGGTCCAGAGGACCCTCCCCTTCACCTCTGGAGGAGGGCGGCTCGACCTTGATGTGGTTTCGCTCCCCGGCGGCCTGAGGGTCCTGGGGCAGGCGCTTTTGCTCTACATCGTGGCGGAAGGCCCCGACGGAATCGTCCTGGTGGACCAGCACGCGGCGGCCGAGCGGGTCCGGTACGAGACGTTGGCGAAAAAATACGCTGCCGGCACCATATCCCAGGAGCTGATCGTGCCCGTCACCCTGGAGCTCTCCCCGAAGGAGGTGGTGATGCTGGAGGAGTGGGGCGAGGTCTTGGAGGATATGGGCTTTGAAATCCACCCCTTTGGAGGGCGCGCCTACCACGTCCGGTCGGTCCCGGCCATCGGCCAGCGGCTCGAAAGCCCCGAGGCGGTCCACGACGTTTTGAGGGATCTATTTGCCCTCGGCAAGGTGGGGACGGAGGCGACGGGAAAAGACGAGATCCTGAAGCTTCTCGCCTGCCGCGGATCGATCAAGGCCGGCCACGAGTTGGCATGGAAGGAGATGCATGACCTTCTGCGGGATCTCTTCAGTTGCGAGAACCCCAAGACCTGCCCCCACGGAAGGCCCACCACCGTCACGATATCGCAGGTCCAGCTGGAGAAGATCTTCGGGCGGAGATAGAGCTTTTTTTATCCTCCGGGGCCAACCTTCATCCATGGATCTGGAGGGTTTTGCCAAGAGGGGCCTCGCGAGAAACGACCCCAACCTCGAGGAGAAGCTGGCCGAACTGATCGTCGAGGTGAAGGGCGAAAGGATCACGAGGGCGCACGCCGAAAGGCTGGCGCAGGCCGTCCTGGAGGAGGCGAGGGCGACTTTGAACCCAGAGGGCGACGTCTTCGACCTATCAGACTCTGGGGTCACCATGGGCGACTTCGGCGTCGGGTCTAGGGGCCTAGGCGACTTCTACGCCCACGAGAAGATCGCCGAGGTGATCGGGGAGACGGACGCCGTCGTCGACTCCAGGCAGCTCGACGACTCGGGAGCCGTCGAGGCCGGGGGAAAATACCTCGTCCTCTCCGTCGACGGGATGCACTCGCGCCTCAGCGACTATCCCTTCCTGGCGGGCTTTCACGTCACGAGAGCGACACTGCGGGACATACTGGTCATGAGGGCAAGACCTGTGGCCATGTTCTCGGACATTCATTTGGCCGACGACGGCGACGTCAGCCGCCTCTTCGACCACCTGGCGGGGATCGCCGCCGTCGGAGAGCTGACGGGTGTGCCCCTCATAACCGGATCCACCCTCCGCATCGGTGGGGATATGGTGATCGGAAATCGGCTCACGGGCTGCGTCGGTGCCGTCGGGGTCTCAGACCTCCTTTCGCCGAGAAAAGACGCCGCCCCCGGTGACGTTATCCTCATGACCGAGGGGGCTGGCGGGGGGACGGTCTGCGCCGCCGCCCTCTACTACGGCATGCACGACGTCGTCGATGAGACGATCAACATAAAGTTCCTGGAGGCGGCGTCAGCCCTCCTGGACGCCGACGTCGAGATCCACGCCATGACCGACGTCACCAACGGCGGGATCAGGGGCGATGCCAAGGAAATCTCGAAGACCGCCGGGGTGAAGCTGGTCTTCGAGGAGGAGAAGATGGCACGGCTCGTGAACCCGAAGGTCCTCGATATGCTGGAGTCTCTCAAGATCGACTACCTCGGGGTCTCGATAGACGCCCTCCTCATCATCGCCCCGCCCTCCGCCGCCGAGGAGATAATGAAGGTGGTCAGGTCCACGGGGGTAGATATCGACAGGATCGGCAGAGTCGAAGAGGGCTCGGGCGTCGAGCTTCACACCAAAGACGGGATAATGGGCTTTGAGCCGAGGTTCAGGGAGTCGGCTTACACCCCCATAAAGAAGGCTGTGGACGAGGGTCCCGTCCGGGACTTCGCCGAGATGAGGGAGAAGGTGGACACGGCCGCCGAGAGGGCGATCGCCAAGAAGAGGCGTTTTGTCGAGAGGATCAGGGGCGAAAGAGTGGGCCCCTCTTGAGCGCACCGATCTCAATCCCCTTTTTCCTTCGTGCCTGTGAGATTCTGAACCCGTGGGCGGATTTACCACTTTTTGCACGCTGCCGGATGTTGATGTTACAAAAACATTGACATCTCATACCAAAGTGGGCGAGTCAGGGAAATTGCTATAAGCAATAGATGCATAGATATCCGAATACAGGAGATGCGATGGCCGAAACTATTGAAGACGCGAATTTTGCTTCCGAGAGAGACAAGTGGTGATCTGTTGGCTTTGATTGAGGATCCTATCTACCGCGCTTACCTGCGCAAGCTCGTGGGGGAGGAGGGGCTCCAGATCGTCGAGTGCATGCCCGACGAGGAGGTTACCGACGAATACGTTGCAGAGATCACCGGAATCAGCCTAAATTCGGTCCGAAGAACGCTCTATCTCCTCTATGAGCACCGCCTTGCAAAGTACAGGCGGGAAAGGGATCCTGAAAGCGGGTGGCTGACGTATTTATGGACTCTCTGCGCCGAGAACCTCGACCGGGCTCTTGAATCTGAAGTCAGAAAGCTCTTGAGAAAGCTCGAAGAGAGGCTATCTTACGAGAAGAACAACATATTCTACGCATGCGTCAGCGGATGTGCTCGGTTCGTCTTCGACGAGGCGAGCGAGAACAACTTCGTATGTCCTTTCTGTGGAGCGGGCCTGGAATACATGGACAACGACAGGATCGTGATGACCATCGAGAAAAGGATGGGCGATCTGACCGCTGCCCTGTAACCCTTCCAAAAATCACTTTGACGAATTAAAATCTACAGCGTCTCGGGATCATTTCCCATGACCGCCGTCCACCACCATCGGGACATGTCTGCGAGGTCGCGGCTGAACATCCCGGAGAGCCTGTATTCCCCGGACCGGACGGCGATCATTCCCGCTCCCAAAAGCTTGTTTCTCATGAAATAGAAGGCGGACCGAGAGACGTCCAGATCTTCCATTACCCGCTTCCAGTCCCTGGTTTTCAGAGGTTCGCCCTTGAGCTGCCCCTCTTCGACCATGTTGAGAAAATCCCTGCCTCGCCGAGCCGTCTTCTCGTCCTGGAATAGGCGAAGCATCAGCTCGAGGTAGGGGTCTTTGGAGTGGCTGATCCAGTGTTCCGACTTTGATCTGATCTTCAAGGTGGTCGCGGTTCTCGGAGCGTTCTTGACGTGGGTCATGAATCGCTGGGTGCGGCGGTGGCGTTAAGCACGGACCTGAGGAGGTCGGTATACTCCTCCTTCAGGACGTAAACCGTTGGCAGACGGTAGGACTTTTTGTGTGCGCTGAGGATTCCCAGCTTGGAACAGATATACCCCAAAAGCGATGCCACCACTTTGCGTGAGGTCTCGAACTGCTCTTTGACCGCCTTGTAAAGGGAGCTTACGGTAATTTCGCCCGATTCCAGGATCACTCCCAGAACGAAACGCCTTCTTCCATCCGTGTCCAGGTCGAGGAACTGGACCAAACGGTTGGCGATCTCAGATTGCATCGAACTCATATATCATCACCACCGTCCAAGTACATGCGGACAGCGAATTGCGGCCTCGCAATATATATCTTGCCATAATGGAGCGGCCTTTCGACCAATTTCAGCATCGATGCGGAGATGCTCGGATAAGGGGCGGCCGAGGAGACCGGGCCGCACTTTGCCCCAACTATAAATAACCATAGAATATCATAATATATAAGACATTGGTCTTGGGGAGATCTTTAGAGTTCGATAGCTGCCTCGTATCGGAGAAATCGGCGGAAAGGGTCAAATAATCTCAAGACAGCGTCGGATGGGGCCGAAGATGAAACGGGGGGGATATGGTTGAGTCCACCGGGAGCCGGATACAGTTTCGAGGAGGATTTTGCTGATCTGATCGAGCTGAACGGCTACAGGGTCGTCAAGGCTGCCAGATCTGACGATGGCGGATCGGAGCTGATCGCCATCAAGACCGACGAGGTGGGCCACCAGATAACCTACTTCATATATTGCAAAAAATCTGGCGGACCCGTCGACGAGGCCGACGTTGAGAGGGCTGCCAAAGCCAAGGAGAAGCACTCTGGAAGCGTCTTCGTGGTCGTCTCGCCATCAGCCGGTTTTTCACGGTCCGCGGCGGATCTGGCCGAAAGGCGGGGGGTGAGGCTCTGGGGTCCGGCGGAGATCGACCGGCTCCGAAGGAACGTAGCCGAGAAGAGGAGCCACCGGCAGAGAGAATCGATCGAAAGTTCAGACTTCCGGGAGATCGGAACAAAAAGAAAAAGAGGGTCGAAGACGAAGTTCGTCGCAATGCTGCTCCTTCTCTTCATCGCCTTCCTTTACATCAAATTCTACGGGTTCGGGACAGATCCCCTCCAGAAGCTGGTCATCGATCTGAGGGATCTGGTTGAAGGGGGCGGTCTTTCCGACCTCGATCTCAGGGAGGTTTACGAGTCCCTTGTCCCGAAGGTTCGCGACATATCGAGACTCCTCTCTGAGAGGGTCCGAGGAGGATGACAGAAGGCTTAACAACGTTCCGGGACGAAGAGTGGTTGAGATGTTTGAACCTTTTTGCAGATCGCTATTGTCCGAGGCGGTGACGGCTTGTTAGATCCGGATTACTGGTATAAGAAGGGCGCCGCCCACTACAGCTCCGGCTCCTTTGAAGAGGCCATCAAGTATCTGGAGAGGGCGACCGAAAAAGACCCCCTCTTCCTCGAGGCATGGCACCTCCTCGGAGAATCCCTCCGGAAAGCCCACCGCTACCAAGAGGCTGTGGAATCTTTCGAGACGGCCTTGGATGTGGATCCGGATCACGTCCAAAGCTGGCGGGGGAGGGCGATCGCCTTGAACGAGCTGGCCCGGCACGAGGAGGCCCTGGATTCGGCCGATCGAGCCCTGGAGATCGACCCCTCGGACGCTAGATCCTGGATAGTCAAAGGCTACGCCTTCCACACCCTTGGAAAGTTTCAGGAGGCGGTCGACTCTTGCGATCGGGCCATAGAGATCGAACCCCTGGGCCCGAGGGCGGGCAGGGCCTGGAATAACAAGGGCGCAGCCCTCGACAACCTGGGCCGGCACGAAGAGGCTCTCGAATGTTACGACGAATCGATCCTCATCGACCCTTTCGACTTCTACACCTGGAACAACAGGGGGGTCTGCCTCATCGCCCTGAAACGACCCGAAGAGGCTGTGGAGAGCTTTCGGAAGGCGGTAGAGATCTATCCCGAGTACACCACGGCCTGGAAGAACATGGCCCTCGCTATGAAATCCCTCGACAGAGACGAGGAGGCCGACGAGGCGCTGGAGAAGGCGAGGGAGCTGGAGCTGGAAAGAGAAAACGACGAATAAAGCGAATTGGGTAACCCGTCATTCCGGCCGGAAACGGAGAAGCCGGAGGGCGTTTGCCACCACGAGAAGGGTGGACCCCTCGTGAAGGACGATGGCAAGGCCTATCCCTGCAAGGCCCGAGAGGGCCAGGGGGATCAGAAGGGCGATCACCGAGAGGGATATCGCCAGGTTCTCTCTTATGATCTTTCGGGATTTTCTGCTCAGGGCCACGGCAAAGGGAAGCCTTGAGAGGTCGTCGGAGATGAGGGCGACGTCAGCGGTCTCCAGGGCGACGTCGGTTCCGCCAGCGCCCATGGCGATCCCGACGGTGGCCCGGACAAGGGCCGGGGCGTCGTTGACGCCATCGCCTACCATCGCCACGGATCCATGCTTTTGGAGCAGTTCATCGACGGCGGAGACCTTCTCCTCGGGAAGAAGGCTTGATATCTGGTCGGTCGTCCCCACCTCGGTGGCGATGGCGGCGGCGACCCGTTCGTTGTCCCCTGTGATCATCACAAGAGCTTCGATCCCCAGGTCCTTCAGCCGCTCGAGGGCTGTGGCGGCTTCGGGCCGCGGCCTGTCTGAAAATCCTATCACCCCCAAAAAATGGCCGCCCTTTTTCACGATCATGGTTGTCTTGCCCTTCTCTTCCAGGTTCTCGGCCTCGGATAGAACCCGGTCAAAAAGGGGATCGACCTTGGTCTCATCGCCCACGAAGAGCTTCAGGTTCCCGATCAGGACCTCTTCTCCGCCGAGGTCGGCCTTTACGCCCTTCCCCGGAATCGACTGGAGGAACCCTACCTCCGGCAGGTCAAGACCTCGGTATCTGGCAGTCCTCAGGACGGCTTCTGCCAGAGGATGGCCTGACCTGCTCTCTGCGGCTCCGGCGATTCGGAGAAGGTCGTCCTCGTCGGTTTCGCCTATAGGGACGATATCGGTCACATCGAGCTGGCCCAGGGTGAGGGTCCCCGTCTTATCGAAGCCTATCGCCTTTACGGACCCCATATTTTCGAGATGGACGCCTCCTTTAATCAAGACCCCGTGCCGAGCGGCCTGGGCGATCCCCGAGAGGACGGCAGAGGGGGTGGAGATGGCGAGGGCGCAGGGCGAGGCGGCCACCAGGATGGTCATCGCCCGGATGAAGGCCTCATTCCAGGGAAGAAGGCCCGCCGCCGGCGGGACGACGATCATGAGGACGACTCCCGCCAAAACCAGAGGGACGAAGGTTCCCTCGATCGTTTCGGCGAACCGTTGGGAGGGCGCCTTCTGAACCTGGGCCTCCTCCACCATCGAGACGACTCTGGCGAGGGTGGAATCTCTAGCGAGCTTCGTCACCTCGATCTCCAAAGATCCCTCGCCGTTGACCGTCCCGGCGAATACCTGGTCGCCTGCCGACTTCTCCTGCGGGAGGCTCTCCCCGGTGATGGGACTCTCGTTCACGGTGGACGTGCCCATCAGGACGAGGCCGTCAACGGGGATCCGCTCGCCGGGCCGGACCACGACGACGTCGCCTCTCTCCAGATCCTCGACGGCCAGATCCACCTCAACCCCGTCCCGTCTCAATCTCGCGGTCTTCGGCGATATCTCGGCCAGGGCCTCGATCGCCCTTCGAGCCCTGCCCATGGCGTAGTGTTCCAGGGAGTGGCCCAGGCTGAAGAGGAATAGAAGGAGGGCGCCCTCCGCCAGCTGGCCCACCATGGCGGCGCCTAGGGCCGCCACCACCATCAAAAAGTCGACTTCGAATCGTGCGTGGACCGCGGCCTTGACGGCGTGTCTGGTGGCGTCGTAGCCTCCCGCCAGGTAGGAGAGAAGATAGATCGCAGCGACGGTCTGGGCGGAGAACGCCGCCAACCTGTCCGCTAGGAACCCCGCCGCAAGAAACAGACCGGCCAGGAGGGAGAACGCCAGCTTCCAATGGCGTCGTAATCCCCCTTCCTTTTCCTCCTCCTCGACCTCGTATCCGATCCATCCCAGCCGACGGACGATCTCCCGGTGAGACGTCTCGGCGGAGTCGTACTCCACCCTGACCCGCTCGGCCGCGTAGCTGGCGGAGACGTCGATGATCCCCGGAAGGCGAGAGAGGATGTGCTCGAGGCTCTTGGCGCAGTCGGCGCAGTCCATCCCTCTCACCCGAAGGGTCTCGTGCCGGTACCTCTCGGAGACCGCCAACCCCGTCTCCTCCGCCAGCCTCCTCACCTTCTCGAGGGAGGCGAGGTTCGGGTCGTAGTGGAGGCAGAGGAGGTCCCTCTCCCCCTCGTGCCTGAGGTGGACCCTTTCGATCCCTCTCTGCTCCGAGAGGGCCTCCACCAGCCGATCAGCGCACCGGGGACACTGGCCGCGCTCCTCAGGCAGGATGACAGGCAGCTCCAGGGAGTGCCTCTCTTCGGTCCGAGTCATCAACATCACCCTTCGATGGAGGTTTATAAAAACTGGACGGGGTCGAGACGAAGGGTAAAAAGAGAGAATTGGAGGGCATCTTGAGGGCCTATTGGATGAAGTCCGAGACGTCCCACAGGCCATAAGGATAACAGCCGACTGACCATTGAAGCCAGTTCTCATCCTCAGCAAGGTCGGAGATGGTGCCAAGAGAGAATTCTATCGGAGGGACTGGCTGTCCGGGGCTCGCCTCGATGTAGACCCACTCGTCGCCGCCGTCGGGGTATCTGGACCAGCTATAGTCGTCGTCATCCTCGTCGTTCAGGAGCGGGGTTCTGTCGACTTCCAGCCCCTCTGCGTCTCTCAAAATCACCAGCTCATCGTTGTTCCGGAGCCAGTAGCCATCAGCCGTAACCACCAAAAACCCCAACGCAGGGACGATCGTTCCAGGCTCGATGGTGATGACCGATCCGCCAGCCGTCGTCAGGGTCCAGTTGCCAACATCGGCGTCGTAAAATCCGTCGTTGTAAAGCTCCACCCATTCGTTGTCCACGTCGCTGTCTAGGGGGTTTGCCTCCACCTCGTTGATCACCACCCATATCAGCCAGTCCTCGAGATCGGCCTCTACGTCCCCGGAGTCGTCGACCTCGGCGTGGCCCGCGTCCACCAGGATCCTGCTTAGGGGGTGGGTCAGGTTGATCTCACCACCCGGGTCTTCCAAGTAGACGACGCAGAGGAGCCTTCCGAAGGAATCTCGGCCGTCGTCGCTCTGGTTTTCGATCTCCAGCCAGACTGTCCTGTTCATGAGAAGGGCTTCTGAGAACTCTTTTGCGGCTTTCCCCTCGATCGATTCTAGCGGCGGCAAGCTGACGCCAGCCAGTCTCACCTTCACCATCCCCGATCCGGTTTTGGGGGCAGCCTCGTCGATCTGGACGTCGAAGACGTCGCCGCTCTCAACGGCGATCACCGTACCCCTGGCCTTGTCGAGATCTGCCGAGGCGGGCGCGGCGACGAGGGCCAAAAAGAGGATAACAAAGTTGAGGTTCATTCCCATGGTCAGCGCCTTTTGATAGACCTGTCGCCGATGAGAACGAGTCGGTTGAGGGAAGATTGGAGGAAGCCGATGTAATGGGCCCTTCCTTTACCGCCCAGGTTTGAGAGGAGCCCGGCCATCATGATCGCAGCTATCACCAGAAGAACTCTCCAACCGTCGAGCTTCTCGTTCTCCGTTCCTTGTTCGTCATTTGAGCCGGCGTCGTCCTCGACGAGAAGGGGTCCGGTCTTCGTCTCTGTCTCGACGTAAATCCTCTCTCTCGAAAGGGCGAAGGCATCCTTCGTCTCCTCGTCGAGGGTGGGGACGAGCAGCCCCTTGTTGTGCCAGGCGTACTTGTGAAGCGGATCAAGTCCGATCGCCCGGTTATAGCAGTTCAGAGCCTCTTGATATCGACCCAGCTGATGAAGAGCGGAACCCCTGTTGTTCCAGGCGTCTGCGTCCTCAGGATCGAGCTCGATCGCCCGGTTGTAGCAGTCTAGAGCCTCTTCGTGCTGGCCGAGCTTGGTGAGGATGGTGCCCTTGTTCTTCCAGACACCGGCCTCCTCGAGATCGAGCTCGATCGCCCTATCGTAGCTCTCCAAGGCCTCGCCAAGCCTGCCCAGCTTTGCGAGAATCGTGCCCCTGTTGTTCCAGCCGTCGGCGTCTTCGGAGCCGAACTCGACAGCCCTATCGTAGCTCTCCAGAGCCTCTTCGTACCGGCCCAGACCTGAGAGGGCAGCCCCTCTGCTCAGCCAGAGGTCGGGGTCGAAGGGCTTGATGTTCGTGGCCCTCTGGTAGCAGTACAGGGCATCTTCATACCTGCCCAGTCTCTCGAGGGCGAGGCCTTTGTTGTACCAGAGGTCGGGGTTATGGGCGTCCAGCCCTATCGCCCGGTCGTAGCTGGCGACCGCCTTCTCGTATTCACCCCTATTGACCTGAGCGTTTCCCGTCTCGGACCAGTCGCCAGCAGAAAGCTCCTCTCCATCTACCACCGAGACGAAAAAGAGGATGAAGAGGAGGACGACCCCGCCGGACCCGATCCTCTTCAGATCTGGGATATCAACCTTTTCGAGCACCATTTTCCCTCGCATCCTGGACCCGAGCCGCCAACTCTAACCTCTGATAGTCCATCGAACCTCCTTTTGAAATCATCCGAAGGGGCTGCTGGGGGTCAAGCCGGATCCCCCGCGGAAGTTCGACCCTAGATCGATCTTTTCGAACTTCATCATCTGAACGGCGTTCAACGTGCTGTTTCTGTCGACTCCCGTCCCAGGTCGGGAAATCGACGTGAAATTCTCGAATTCCTCGCCAAAGGTGAACCCCTTGCCTAAGGTGTCGAGCCTGGGAACTGTTTTGAAGTCGCCAAAGGGACCATCCAAATTCGGCAACAAGCTCTCCGCCGGCTTTTTCTCATCCGAATCGTTGCCGGTGGTCTCCATCTCTGATTTGGGATCATCCTTAAATTCGAGCTTCTTAACTTCATCGATTTGCGGCCCCGTCTCCGCGGCAGGGGGAACGGGCAGACCGGTGATGCTGCCGCTCGCCGGATCTTCGGTCTCTGAGGTGACCTGCGACACGTCTGGATCCTCGCCGAGATCTGAGTTTATGGATGCGGGATATGTTGCTGGTAGGGCCAACTCGACTTCGGCATCGTAAGGCTCCCCAGATGGAGGCGTGGAAGAAGATCCTAACTCTTCGCCGATCTCCGAAGATCCTGAGCCGTTCAGGAACGGGCCCTCTTCTATCTCGGCTTTGGCTGCCTCGGATCCATCTTCTGTTTCGGCCGGAGTCAATTCGGGCTCGATTTCGGCCTCCAGATATCCGGCGGCATATTTGACGGAACCATTTTCCGGCGCTGCGTCGATGGACTCGGGCTCGGTGAACTTCTCAGACGGCTCGCTTTCCGCCACCGAATATCCGGTGGCGACGGGGGAGGTTCTCTTCTCCGGTGCGGCGTCGATCACAACAGGTTCGGTGAACTTCTCGGACGGCTCGCTTTCCGCCACCGAGTAGCCGGAGACATATGCGGCCGGGATTTTTTCGTGGCCCCCTTCGTCAACGACGGCTTCATCTGTCAGAGCCGGCTTCATCTCGTCGAGAAGCTTGGAGGTCTCTTTTGCCACCGGGGCGGAGATCTTTTCGGGCGCAGTGTCGATCTTGTCGGATCCGGTCAGGGGTCTCGTCGCCTTCAGTTCCGTATCTCCTTTCAGGTCGTCGGATTTGGCGGCAGCGGCGAAAGCTTCGTGTTCGTCGGTTTTGGTGGCGCTTTCGGTCGGAGTTGGGTCCGAATTTGTTTTGCTGCCTCCCGAAGAGGATCTTTTACTGCCGCCGCCTCCACCCGATGAAAGGAAGAAGCCAGCGGAGCTCGATCCGTCCTTATCGACGATTCGTGGCGTTTTATCCAGTTTTTCCGATGGAGGAACCATGACGGGGGTTCCCAAAGGGGTCGCCTTAAGATTCGAACTCGCAATGTCCTTCCCGTCGCTTGAGATCGGATCGTAGGAGAGGAGATAGCCCAGGCCCGGAGTGAGGAGGACCAGGCCCAGGAGCATGAGGAGGCTCCAGGCTCTGACCTGCTTTTTTGGGGGTATGTTGAGGCGTCTCAACACCTCCATATCCCGCAGCTTCTGACCCTGTCCCTTGCGAGTCGAATAGATCTTGGATGCGGAGTATCCCGTGATGACCAGACCCGCGATTGTGGCTAAAAGGGCTAACATGGCTCCCTCACAATTTGACCTATTAGTTGATATATATTGTAGATATATACGAGTTACGCATAATGCCATAAAAATACTTTTCGCAGGTTGAGAAAAACCTCTAATATTTAAATCGACCTGAACCATTAAGATCGAGGCCTTTAACATGAGCGAAGACGAGAGGTTTCAGATCATATGGGAGAACGCCCAGAAGATGCCGGAGATGGAGAAGGCCATGTTCTACGAGCTTGAGCGGAAGAAGCTCCCGGTTGGAATGCTAATGGTTCTGCTCTTTTTTGCAGGAGGTGGGCTGATCTACGCGGGGAAGGCGGCCAAGGGCACGATCTTGATGCTGGTCGATGCCATGCTGCTCGCCGTATCTCTCTCTCTCCGCGGATTTGGTCCGATCAGCTTTGGAGAGGCCCTCGGAAGCGTGAGCCTAATCCCGATCCCGTTTCTCTTGGCCCTCTACATCTACACGGCGTGGGATGTTCGCAGGACGATAGTGGAGTACAACAAGAGGCTGTACGTGACCGTCTTCGACCGGTCCCCTTAATCCGGCGCACTTCAGGCATTCTTAATCCACGAAAAATATTGGGTTCGGCGGCGCGACCAGCGCCACCGATCTCCCACTTTTGCTTCAGGACGTCTTTCGACCCTGGCGGTCAGGCCACCTGGACGTTCACGGTGCTCTCGGCGCTGCACCCAGCGACGTTGGAGTTCATGGTGAAGGTCTTGAGGCCAGCCGATCCGAACCTGGACTCGAGCTGGTAGGTTCCCGTCGAGACCTTCCGGAGGGTGCTGCTTGTCAGGACGGCGTCAGCGGGGCTCCAGGTCAGCCTCAGGCTCGTGGGGTCGACGAGCTCTCCCGTCGGCCCGTAGAACCTTACGGTGAGGGTGTAGGGGCCGTAGGCACCGGTGGCGCTGAAGTCCATGGCCGTCCAGCAGCTGGCCATCGAGTCCGCAGACCTGGCGGGCCGGACGAAGATGTCGCTGCCCGCGCCTTCCTGGAGAACGTAGGCCACCCAGAGGAGGCCGTCGAAGGGGCTATAGGCGAGGGATGGCCAGATCTCGTCGCTGGAGGTCCCTGTTACTGAAACTCTCTCGATCAGGCCCCAGGCGGGATTGAACCTCTCCAGGTACAGGTCGTAGCTTCCTCCCTCTTGGGAGCTGTAGACCAGATCGAACTCGCCGTTCTGCCAGATCAGAGATGGGTAGTCCTGGCTCGACGAGCCGGTAGTTATCCGCTTCTTGTCGAGGGCGTTTAGACTTCTGTCGTACTTCTTGACGAAGATGTCCCTGTTGCCGGACTCCTCCGAGGCGTAGGCCAGGTATATCTTGTCCTCGTCGCCAGCGTAGGCGAGGGACGGCCGGTCCTGGTAGCTCGTCTCGGTGGTCGCCCTCACCTTTCGCATCGACGTCCAGGCGGAGTTGAACCGCTCGATGAAGATGTCGCCGCCATACGATGAGCCCGTCTCCCAGGACTGGTAGGCCAGGTAGAAGTCGTTTCCTGCCCGAACGAGAGAGGGGTTGTCCTGGTCGGCCGTGGTGGTGGTCAGCCTCCTGGTCTCGATGAGGTTCAGATCCTCATCGTACTTTTTCATGAATATGTCCCAGTTTCCGGTCTCGTCGGATACGTAGGCGACGTAGTAGTATCCGTCGGCATAGATCGCCGAAGGCGTGTCCTGGTAGGCCGGATCGCTGGTGGCCCGGACCTTCTTCAGCAGGCTCCAGCCGGGATCAAACCTCTTGATGAATATGTCGCCGCTGTAGAGGGAGCCCGCCTCCCAGGACTGGTAGGCGAGGAGGCTGCCCTCATCGCCGTATGCTAGAGAGGGCCTGTCCTGGATCGAGGTGTCGGTGGTGAGCTGATAGACGCCTCCGGAGCTGACGAGCTGGTAGCCGCTATATCCCATGGCGCTGTCGTAGCGGGACGCCGACTCGTGCTTTCCGTCCCGGACGTAGACGTAGACGTCGTAGAGGCCAGCGTCACCGGTCCCCGACGACCAGGTCCATGAGCTGCTGGTGGACCAGTCCCTGACGACCTTCCAGGCGTTTCCGGTGGAGGGGCCCTTCATCCAGAACTTGTAGGAGAGGGCGTCCCCATCCGGGTCGGAGGCTGACGCCGTCCAGACGATGGTCGATCCCGCCGTTTGAGGGCTTCCCCTGCTCGGCGATAGGGCCGCCACCGTCGGAGGCCGGTTGGTCGGCACCGGCGATGTCAGCTGGTAACCACCGTATCCCTTGGCGCTGTCGTAGCGGGACGCCGACTCGTGCTTTCCGTCCCGGACGTAGACGTA
>DAOSXX010000045.1:17386-18888 GCA_035380685.1 Methanothrix sp.
CCTGACGACCTTCCAGGCGTTTCCGGTGGAGGGGCCCTTCATCCAGAACTTGTAGAATAGAAGGTCCCTATCCGGGTCGGAGGCTGACGCCGTCCAGACGATGGTCGATCCCGCCGTCTGAGGGCTGGGCCAATTCGGCGAGAGGGCCATGACCACAGGAGGCTGGTTGATTGGCCTTATGATGATCAGCTGGTAGCCCTTGTACCCGATGCAGTCGTCGTAGCGTCCTATCGGCTGGTGTTTTCCGTCTCTCACGTAGACGCAGAAGTCGTACTGGCCAGCGTCACCGGAGCCGGTCGACCAGGTCCAGGTTCGGCTGCCGCTCCAGTCCCTGACGACCTTCCAGACGTTCCCGGTGGAGGGTCCCTTCATCCAGAACCTGTACGATATCTGGTCCCCGTCGGGATCGCTCGCCGATGCCGTCCAGGTCACCGTGGTTCCGGCGATCTGGGGGCTGTATCTGCTCGGGGTGAGGGCCGTGACCACGGGGGGCCGGTTGGGCGTCGGGGCCGGGTTCACTTTGAAAGGAGCGATCTTGAACGCGTCCCAGCTGTCGGTTCCGGCGTGCTTTCCGTCCCTGATCCAGACGTTGATCTCGTAGTCACCATGCTGAGATGGCGTCCAGTCCCACCAGTTCTTTGTGCTCCATTCCTGGACGGGTTGCCATGCACCTCCTGTAGAAGGTCCTTTCAGATAGAACCTGTACGATATCGGATCTCCGTTGGGGTCCGTCGCGTCAGCGGTCCACCTTATGGAGATCCCGACGTTCTGGGGGCTGGCCTTGTCCGGGGTGAGTGAGTTGAAGACCGGTGGCTGGTTTGGTTTCGTCAAGACGAAGTCGGCGACCTTGTAGTCGTCCCAGCTGTCGGTTCCAGCGTGCTTTCCGTCCCTGATCCAGACGTTCACCTGGTTGTTCCCGGTGTCTGCCGAAGTCGTCGTCCACGACCAGGTGGGGGTTGTGCTCCATCCTCTCTTCTCCGCCCAGCTGTTTCCTGTGGACGGTCCTTTGAGGAAGAACCTGTAGTATATGGCGTCGTTCTCGTTATCTGTAGCGCTGGCGGTCCACAGAATCGTGGTTCCTGCGGTCTGGGGGCTGGTTTTGTCTGGCGTCAGGGAGTTTGCCACCGGCGGCAGATTCGGTCCCACGACCATGAAATCTGCGACCTTGAACGAGTCGTAGCTGTCGGTTCCAGCGTGCTTTCCGTCCCTGATCCAGACGTTCACCTGGTTGCTGCCAGCGTCCGCTGGAGTTGTCGCCCAAGTCCATGTATTGTCCGCGTTCCAGTCCCTCTTCGCGACCCATTGGTTGCTGGTCGCCGGCCCCTTGAGGTAGAACTTATAGAGGATCGTGTCACTTTCGGGATCTGTTGCGGCAACGGTCCATTTGATCGATGTGCCAGCGTTCTGAGGACTGGCTTTGTCCGGGGTCAGAGAGTTTGCCACTGGCGGCTGGTTAGGCGCCTCGATGACGAAGTCTGCCACCTTGAATGAGTCGTATCCTC
>DAOSXX010000046.1:0-18342 GCA_035380685.1 Methanothrix sp.
CCCAGACCCTCACTCTCAAGGAGAGGATGCACGTCTCCGCGGCCCGGACCTTCGGCGCCGGCTGGTCTCACCTCCTGGTTCGCCACATCATCCCCGACCTGGGGCCGGTTCTTGTGGCGATCATGATCCAGGACGCGAGAAGGGCGGTCTTTATGGAGGCTGGGCTATCGTTTCTCGGGATCTCGGATCCCTCGGTGATGAGCTGGGGCAAGATGATGCAGTACGCGAGGGTCTTCACCTACCTCGAGGTCTGGAAGTGGTGGCTTCTGCCGACGGGCCTCGCCCTATCCCTGACTTTGATCGGGCTGAGCTTCACGGGCTATTCCCTGGAGTCGGCCCTCGACCCGCGGCTTCGAGAGGACGGCCACCACCACCACGACGGAGGAATCTGACTTTGCTCGAAATAAGCGACCTGAAGGCATCCTACGACGGAACTGAGATCCTGGCAGGGGTCGACCTCGACCTCCTCCGGGGCGACTCTCTTGCGATCATCGGCGAGTCCGGGGCCGGGAAGACCACCCTCGGCCTCGCCCTGATGGGCCTGTTGGACGGAAGGTGCTCGGGCAGGATCCTCTTGGACGGAAAGGACGTCCTCTCCCTCGACGAGAAAGAGAGGCGGAAGATGCGGGGAAAGGATATGGCCATGGTCTTTCAGAACGTCGAGGACGCCCTCGACCCTCTCATGACCGTCTTCGACCAGGTCGAGGAGGCGATAGTGGCCCACCGGGAGAAGGGCGATCCCGAAGACGTCGGGGACCGAGTCCGCCACCTTTTCAGGTCTGTGGGCCTCGACGATGGAAAGAGCGAGTCCTTCCCACACCAGCTGAGCGGGGGGGAGAAGCAGAGGGCCCTCATCGCCATGGCCCTCGCAAACGACCCCCAGGTCCTGATCCTCGACGAGCCGACGGCGTCCCTGGACGCCGTCACCAAGGCCGAGGTCACCTGTCTTCTTCGAGAGAGGATCAGAGAGAAGATTTGCCTCGTCATAACCCACGACATATCCACCGCCGCCAAGCTGACGGGGAGGATGGCGGTCCTCTACGCCGGAAGGATCGTCGAGATGGGCGAGACCGAGGACCTCCTCGAGAACCCTCGCCACCCCTACACGAGAGGGCTGATCAGGTCGTCTCCCAACATGACCACCACCAAGGACCTTCAAGGGATACCGGGGAGGATGAAACACGGCGTTTCGGGCTGCCCCTTCAGCGATCGGTGCACCCAGAGGATCGGCCGGTGCGGAAAGGAGGTGCCACAGCTCACGGAAGCGGGCGACCGGGTGATCGCCTGCCATCGGGGCGGGATCGTCCCCCTCCTGGAGCTATCGGGCGTCAGGACGAGCTTCGGCGAGTTTGCGGCGGTGGACGGCGTCGACCTCACCCTCTACGAGGGGGAGACGATCGCCCTCGTCGGCGAGAGCGGCTCGGGGAAGACCACCCTCGCCAAGACCGTCATCGGCCTCTTCGAGCAGGATGAGGGCGAGATCCGGCTGGAAGGAGAAAACCTCTGCCGAAGGGATCGAGATTTCTACAGAAGGGTCCAGATGATCTACCAGAACCCGAAGGAGTCGATCAGCCATAGGATGAACGTCCTCGAAGCCGTCGCCGAGCCCCTGGAGGTCCAGAAGGTGGGAAGCCCCGCCGAGAGGGTCGCCATGGTGAAACGGGTCCTCGAAGAGGTGGAGCTCGCCTCTGACGAGTTCTTCCTGAAGAAGTACCCCCACCAGATCAGCGGCGGCGAGGCCCAGAGGGTGGCGATCGCAAGGGCTCTGGTCCTCAACCCCAAGCTTCTCATCGCCGACGAACCGACATCGGCCCTCGACGCCAGTGTCCAGGCGAAGATCCTGAAGCTTCTTTTGAACTTGCAGGAGAAGAGGGGGCTTGCCATCCTCTTTATAACCCACGACATCGCCATCGCAAGAAAGGTGAGCGATCGGATGGCGGTGATGCTGGAGGGCAAGATCGTCGAGGAGGGGCTGACCAGCGACGTGACGACGAGCCCAGTCCATCCCTACACCATGAGGCTTCTTGAGGTGGCCCCGGACCTGGCGCCGACGAGAGGGGCGAGAGAGAGAGGGGTGGCGAAAGAGACGAGGGAGATGAGAGACGGCCTCTGGGAAGTCTCCGAGATGCCACCACTTCGGGCGAGGGAGATCTGAAGGCTAACGAGAATGAAATGAAATCCCAATCCCCACCGTGAATATGAGGGGGATGAATCGAGAAAATAAGTCCGTTGTAGTGGCTTGGGTTTAGGTTTCAGCTTCGGAGCTTCACTCTTCGATCTCGCCCATCAGCCGTTCCATGATGAGGCTTGCGGCCTTGCAGAGAAAAGCGTCGGTCTGGCCGACGGCCGCCTCGCCGCCGAGCCTTCCTGTGACCATCTCCTCTACGATCCCGTCGCACTCTTTTATGATATCGACGATCTCCTGCGATGGCTCAAGCCCTCTCAGGCACTCGGAGAGGTCCAGGAGCTGGTCCACCTTCAGGTCCACCGCCTTCTCGACCCAGTCCTCCTCGCCCTCCGCCTCTTTTCCGCCACGAAGCTTGCGGATCTCGGCGAGGAATGGGTCGGCCTCGTCTGCTGGGGAATCGATCTTGGCATTTGACATGTTTTCAGCTTCTCTCTTATGCTCCGATCCCTAGACGGACCTCTTCGGCTAAAACTGTTGTGTCGAAGAAGGAAGGGGGAAGAGGAGATGCTGCCAGGCCGGAAGCCGACTAGGCAGGACCTTGGGCGCGAAAGGCGCGAGCGAGCGATCCTTCCATTGGCGATTTTCTGTTGCGGTGGCCCGGAAAGCACGAGGCGATCTGCGCGAAGAGAAACCCCTCCCGCCAGGCAGAGGCGCCTCCCATAGCCAGATATTTCCGGAGAGCGAACTTGCTCGGACTCATGAAGGAGATCGTCGACTCCGACCAGACCTTCGAGAGCCGCCTCATCACCCGAGGGTCGATCTCGACTTTCGCCTGCTCCACCAGCGCCCGGCGGCCTTTTGCCGTGGGCATCAGGAGCATCTGGTCGAACTCGAACTCCTTCTCGGTCGCCCGGCTGTCTGTGAGCTTGACGAAACAGTGGCCGTACCTCTCGGCGTAGTCGAACATCGGGACCTCGTCAGATGAAAGAGAGAGAATGAGGGCATTTTATATCGAGGGTTCTGAGGGCGGTTCGGTCGGGTCCGACTGGGCGAGAGCGAAAGGATGAAGTCGCCAAAGCGAAATTCCCCATTGCGGAACGGAGAGGAGGAGAGGGAGACGCCAGGAAACAACAGCGAGATTGAGAAGAGGTTGTGGGATGGGGCCGACGAGCTGAGGGCGAACTCGAAGCTCAAGTCCTCGGAGTATGCGCTTCCCGTTCTGGGGCTGATCTTTCTCAAGTACGCCGATTACAGGTTCACCAAGGCCAAAAAGGAGCTTGAGGAAATTGAGGGAAAGAGCACCGGCAGGAGGCGCACCATCGGCAAGACCGACTACCAGGCCAGAGGGGTCATGTACCTTCCAGAAGAGGGGCGGTACTCGAACCTGATGAAGCTTCCCGAGGGCGAAGACATCGGACGGAAGATCCGGGAAGCCATGAGGGCGATCGAGGCCGAGAACGAGGACCTGAAGGGCGTTCTTCCCCAGAGCGAGTACAACCGGCTGGACAACCTATCCCTCGTGTCGCTGCTCAAGAACTTCAACCTGCGGGAGGAGATCCTGGACGCCGACGACGACCTCTTCGGCGACATCTACCAGTACTTCCTCGGCAAGTTCGCCATGAGTGAGGGGCGAAGGGGCGGCGAGTTCTTCACCCCCACCACCGTCGTCAAGCTGATCGAGAACGTGATCCAGCCCTTCCACGGCCGGGTTCTGGACCCCGCCTGCGGGTCTGGCGGCATGTTCGTCCAGGCGGCCCATTTTCTGAAAGACCACAAAAAGGACCCCACCTCGGAGCTGAGCTTCTTCGGCCAGGAGAGGGTGACGGAGACGGTCCGGCTCTGCAAGATGAACCTCGCGGTTCACGGCCTCTCAGGCCAGATCAAGGAGGCGAACACCTACTACGAGGACGTCCACGAGAGCCTCGGCAAGTTCGAGTTCGTGATGGCAAACCCGCCCTTCAACGTCAACAACGTCGACCACGACCGGATCAAGGACGATCGGAGATTCGGCCAGGGGATTCCGAACGCCGACAACGCAAACTACATCTGGATTCAGACCTTCTACAGCGCCCTCTCCCCAAAAGGCAGAGCGGGCTTTGTGATGGCGAACTCCGCCAGCGACGCCCGAGGCTCGGAGCTTGAGATTCGAAAGAAGCTGATCTTGGCGAAGGCCGTCGACGTCATGATCGCCGTGGGGTCGAACTTCTTCTACACCGTCACCCTGCCCTGCACCCTCTGGTTCTTCGACCGGGGGAAGAAGACGGCCGACCCGGCCCGATCGGAAAAAGTCCTCTTCATCGACGCCCGGCACATCTACCGCCAGATCGACCGCGCCCACCGAGAGTTCACGCCCGACCAGATCGAGTTCATCGCCAACATCGCCCGCCTCTACCGGGGCGAGGAGATCGAGACGAAAGAGGGCAGCGCCTCGATGATGAAAGAGAGCTTCTCCGACGGCGTTTATCGGGACGTGGCGGGGCTCTGCAAAGTCGCCACCATCGGCGAGATCGAGGCCCAGGGCTGGAGCCTCAACCCCGGCCGGTACGTCGGAGTGGCCGAGCGGGAGGATGACGGCTTCGACTTCGCCGAGCGTCTTGAGGAGCTGAATGAGGAGCTTGAGCGTCTCAATTTGGAGGCTCGGGAGCTGGAGGAGAGGATAGGGGAGAACGTGGCGATGCTGTTGGAGTTGGATTAGACATGACAACAACATCTCCGTGGTCTGAAGTCCACTTCGGAGAAATAGCCGAATTCCGCAATGGTCTGAATTTCACAAAAGAGAATTTCGGAAAGGGTATAAAGGTAATAGGGGTTAGCGACTTCCAGGATTATACTGTTCCAAAATACGATGAGTTATCTGAAATTAACCCTGATGGTGTCGTTAAAAAAAGCGATTATCTTGAAGAGGGAGATATTTTATTTGTACGCTCAAATGGAAATCGAAGCCTCATAGGTAGAAGTCTCTTCATTCGAGGTATAAAAGAAAGCATATCTCACTCAGCATTCACAATTAAGGCACGGATAACCTCTGACAAAGCACTCCCTCAATTTTATGCATATCTATTTCGAACGCAACTAATTCGTGAGACCCTCAGCGCTTATGGCGGTGGAACGAATATTAATAATCTCAATCAGCGGATATTGAATGACATCCTTGTACCTCTACCACCTCTCCCCACCCAGCGCAAGATCGCCGCCGTCCTCTCCGCCTACGACGACCTGATCGAGAACAACACCCGGCGCATCAAGATCCTGGAGGAGATGGCCCAGGCCCTCTACCGCGAGTGGTTCGTGAACTTTCGATTTCCGGGGCACGAGAAGGTGCGGATGGAGGACTCGGAGCTGGGGCCGAAGCCGGAGGGGTGGGAAGTGAAGACTCTGGGCGAAGTATGCGATATTGTTATGGGTCAATCTCCAAAGTCCGAATTCTATAACGAAGAGGGTGAAGGACTACCTTTCCACCAAGGAGTCACAGATTTTGGTAAGATATTTCCGACCACCAGGGTCTATTGTACAATTAAGAACCGCATCGCTGAGAGTGGTGATATTCTTTTCAGCGTTCGCGCGCCCGTTGGTCGAATAAACATTGCGGATAGGAAGATCGTAATTGGTCGAGGTCTTAGTTCAATAAGAAGCAAAGACGAAACTCAGGTATTTTATTTTCAGCAGTTAAAATATACGTTCCAAGAAGAAGATATGATAGGAGGCGGGACCATCTTTAAATCTGTCACAAAAGCTGATATGCACCGTATTAATGTTTTAATTCCATCTCATCTCTTAGTTTCTGAATTTGAGAGAATAGCAAAATCAATGTTCTACGAATTGAAAGTTCTTACAGCAAAAAATGATGTCCTCCGCCGCACCCGTGACCTTCTCCTACCCAAACTTATTTCTGGGGAAATAGACGTAGAAGGTTTGGAAATTAAGGTGGGCGGGCTTGAAGCATGAAAGAAGTACATCAAAATCTGTTCGTAGGGAATCAGGAAGATTACGATTTTAAGGTATCAAGAGAAAACGGCTGGGCCGTGGTTCATGCCTGCAAGGAGCCTTACCACCGGCAGTTTTTGGACTATAAAGGGCGTGGTGCGCCTAAAGATCATCCCGAATACCTTCTGGCAAAACGCGGCGACAGACTGGCCCTCAACATCGTAGACGTCAACAACCCCGCCTTCTTCTCAAAAGAAGAGATGATCGAACCCGCCCTCGACTTCATCGATGAGGCGCTGAGCCGGGGCCTCAAGGTCCTCGTCCACTGCAACCTGGGAGAGTCGAGGGGGCCTTCGCTCGCCCTTCTCTACATGGCCGCGAGGCTCGGAGCCCTCCCTTCCGAATCTCTGGAGGCCGCCGAGGAGAAGTTCAGATCGATCTATTCCTTTTATAGCCCGAAGTTCGGCCTGCGGGAACATCTCCGCCAGAACTGGGAAAGCTACTGCGACGGAGGCCGTCGATGAGGGAAGGGGGAAGGGAGGCCGAGGCTTGACCGCTCACGACTGCGACTATACCGAGGACCAAATGATCCAGAGGCCCGCCATCCTCCGGTTTCATGATTTGGGCTGGGAGGTCGCCGACTGCTTCGAGGAGAAGTGCGGCGTCCAGGGGACCCTGGGCCGGGAGACCCGCGCCGAGGTGGTCCTGGTCTCGAAGCTCCGCCCGGCTCTGGAGCGGCTCAACCCCGAGGCCTCGGCGGAGGCGATCGATCTTGCCATCGAAGAGCTGACCCGCGACCGAAGCGCTCAAAGCCCGCCCCAGGCTAACCGGGAGGTCTACCAGCTCCTCAAAGACGGCGTCAAGGTCGCCCTCCAGTCCGAGGCCGAGGCCGATTTTGAGGGCGGGGATGAGGGGGGAAACGGCGGAGTGGGGGAGGAGGTCGAGACGGTCCGGCTGATCGACTGGAACCGGCCCGAGGAGAACAACTTCTTCCTCGCCTCCCAGCTCTGGATCGCAGGCGAGATGTACACTCGAAGGGCCGACCTCGTCGGCTTCGTCAACGGAATCCCCCTCGTCTTCGTCGAGCTGAAGGCGTCTCACCGGCGGGTCTCTGACGCCTACGACGACAACCTCCGAGACTACAAGGCGGCGATACCCCACCTCTTCTGGTACAACGCCCTCATCATCCTCTCCAACGGCCGCGAGAGCCGGCTCGGGTCGATCACGTCTCCATGGGAGCACTTCAGCGACTGGAAACAGATCAACTCCGAGGGGGAGACGGGGATCATCAGCCTCGATACCATGATCAAAGGGACCTGCTCGCCCCAGCGGCTTCTGGACATGGTCGAGAACTTCGTCCTCTATCGAGAGGTCTCCGGCGGCCTCGCCAAGATCGTGGCCAAAAACCACCAGTACCTCGGGGTCAACCAGGCGGTCGATGCCGTTCTACACGTCGAGGAGAACGCCGGAAGGCTGGGGGTCTTCTGGCATACCCAGGGAAGCGGCAAAAGCTACTCGATGGTCTTCTTCTCCCAGAAGGTCCTCCGCAAGGTTCCCGGCAACTGGACCTTCCTCGTCATCACCGACAGAACCGACCTCGACGGCCAGATCTACAAGAACTTCGCCGACGTCGGAGCCACCACCGAGGACGAGAAGCAGGTCCGGGCGAAGAGCGGCAGCGGGCTGAAACGCCTTCTCCGAGAGGATCACAGATACGTCTTCACCCTCATCCAGAAGTTCCGCACCGGGAAAGGCGGAACCTACCCCAAGCTGACCGATCGGTCCGACATAATCGTCATCACCGACGAGGCCCACCGGAGCCAGTACGACATCTTCGCCGCCAACATGAGGGCGGCGATCCCCGGCGCCTCCTTCATCGGCTTCACCGGAACGCCCCTGATGGCGGGCGAGGAGAAGACGCGAGAGGTCTTCGGCGACTACGTCAGCATCTACAACTTCAAACAATCGATAGATGACGGGGCCACCGTCCCCCTCTACTACGAAAACCGCGTCCCCGAGCTTCAGATCCTCGACTCCGCCATCGACGAGAAGATCTATAAGATCATCGAAGCGGCGGATCTTGACGAGGCCCAGGAGCGGAAGTTCGAGCGGGAGTTCGCCCGCGAGTACATGCTCATCACAAGAGAGAGCCGCCTCGACACCATCGCCAATGACATCGTCTCCCACTTCATGGGCCGGGGCAGAAGAGACAAGGCGATGGTCGTCTCCATCGACAAGGCGACGGCCCTTCGAATGTATAACAAGGTTGAGAAGCGCTGGAATGAGCACCTCGAAGAGCTGAAGGCCGAGCTTGAAGCCTTCAAAGGGCGCAACGGCCGGGACCCCGATGAGCGCCGAGAGCTGGAGGAGGCGATCCGCTACATGAAGGAGACCGAGATGGCCCTCGTCGTCTCCCAGGGCCAAAACGAGATCGACGACCTGAAGGAAAAGACCGGCCTCGACATAACGCCCCACCGCCAGAGGATGATCAAAGAGGACCTGGAGACGAACTTCAAAGACGAGAACCACCCCCTCCGCCTCGTCTTCGTCTGCGCCATGTGGATCACGGGCTTCGACGTCCCCTCCTTATCCACCATCTACCTCGACAAACCGATGCGTAACCACACCCTGATGCAGACGATAGCGAGGGCCAACAGGGTCTTTGAAGACAAGAACAACGGCCTGATCGTCGACTACGTCGGAGTATTCCGAAACCTTGAGAAGGCCCTCGCCATCTACGCCGCCGATTATGGCAGCGGCAAGGTTGACACCCCGATCAGAGACAAGAGCTTCCTAGTCGCCGAGATGAGAAAGACGGTCTCAGAGCTTGCCGCTTTCTGCTCAGATCTCGGAATCGACTTCTCCCGGATACAGACAGCACCGGCGGAGGGCTTCGAGCGGGAGAGGCTCATAGAGGACGCCGTCGAGGCGATCCTGGCAAGCGAAGAGACCAAAGGCAAATATCTCGCCCTGGCTTACAAAGCAAAGCGGCTCTACAAGGCGATCCTCCCCGACCCCCACGCCTCCGAGTTCCGGCAGGTTGTGGTCCTATCATCAGTTCTGTCCGATACCATCAAAACACTCGATCCCAAGGCTGACATCTCCGAGCTGAGAGATGCAATTGGAGACCTCCTCGACGAGACGATCGGCGTCAAGGATTTCAAGATCAGGGACCCAGACCGGATTATAGATCTATCAGCTATCGACTTCGAGGCCCTCAAAAAGAAGTTTGACGCCGGGCGCAAACGAACAGAGGCAGAGCGACTCAAAGCTCTCCTCGAAGAAAAGCTGAAAAGGATGGTCAGGCTGAACAAGAGCCGGATGAACTATCTCGACAAGTTCCAGAGGCTGATCGACGATTACAACTCCGGCTCCTTAAACGTTGAGGCCTTCTTCAACGAGCTGATCGCCTTCGCCCAGGAACTCGACGCCGAAGATAAGAGGGCTATTGCAGAGGGTCTCTCCGAAGAGGAGTTGGCGGTCTTCGATATGCTGACCCGTCCGGAGATCAAATTGACCAAGAACGAAGAGCTGGAGGTCAAGAGGGTGGCAAAAGAGCTTCTGAAGACGCTCAGAAACGAGAAGCTCGTTCTCGACTGGCGCAAACGGCAGCAATCTCGGGCGGCGGTCAAGCTATGCATCGAGACGGTCCTCGATCATCTGCCCCAAAACTATACCCAAGAGATGTACGACGAGAAGTGCGAGGCGGTCTATCAGCACGTCTACGAGTCGTATTATGGAGAAGGGCAAGGAATTTACCGAACCTCAGCATGATCTAAGCTGATTAAGCCACTTCAGGTTTGCTTGAATCAAGCTAATGATTGCAGCTGCCAAATCGCCCGCCGACCGGCCGCCGAGTTATTCCGAAAATTTATACCTAGAATTATTTATAAACTCCTTCCTATCGACCCGCCGGGATAAGGTTAAATGCAAATAACGATCTCACGCCTTTTTCATGCCGGGCAGAGTATCCCACAGCTACGCCTTTATGGGCTCCGAAAAGCCCCTCATTGGAAAGACGATTCCAGATATGTTCGACGAGATCGCGGAAAAATACCCCGAGAATGACGCCATCGTATCAATTCACCAGGGGCTACGTTACACCTACCGCGAGCTACAGAAGGAGGTCAACCGCGCGGCTAAGGGATTCCTGGCTTTGGGCTTGCAGAAGGGCGACCGTCTGGCGGTCTGGGCGACGAACATCGCCGAGTGGATAATCTGCCAGTTCGCCACCGCCAAGGTCGGGATCATCATGGTGAACATAAACCCGGCCTACCGGACCCACGAGCTGCTCTATGCGCTCAAGCAGTCCGAGACCGAGGCGCTCTTTTTGATCGACCGGTTCAAGACCTCCGACTACGTCGGGATGTTCTACGAGGTCTGCCCGGAGGCGGGAGAGAGCAAGCCCGGAAAGATCTCCTGCGAGAGTCTGCCCTACCTCAAGACGGCGGTCCTGATGAGGGGCGATAAACAGCCCGGCATGTACACCTGGGACGAGGTGATGAAGATGGGCGAGGAGATCCACGACGACGTCCTCCGGGAACACCAGGAGGAGCTGGACTTCGACGACCCCATCAACATCCAGTACACCTCCGGGACCACCGGCTTTCCCAAGGGCGTCGTCCTCACCCACCACAACATCCTCAATAACGGCTACTTCATCGGCGAATGCATGAAGTTCACCGACAAAGACCGGCTCTGCATCCCCGTCCCCTTCTACCACTGCTTCGGCATGATCCTCTCCAACATGGCCTGCATGACCCACGGCGCGACGATGGTCCTCCCGGCCGAGTACTTCGACCCGGTCTCGACCCTGGAGGCCGTGTCGAAGGAGAGGTGCACGGCGCTTCACGGCGTTCCCACCATGTTCGTCGCAGAGCTGGAGAATCCACGCTTCGAGGAGTACGACCTATCGAGCCTCCGGACCGGGATCATGGCCGGCTCCCCCTGCCCGACGGAGTACATGAAGAAAGTCAGCAACCTCATGAACATGAAGGAGGTCGTCATAACCTACGGCCAGACCGAGGCCTCCCCCGGCATCACCATGTCCTCAACCCACGACTCCCTGGAGCGGAGGGTTTCCACCGTCGGAAAGCCGATGCCCCACACCGAAGTCAAGATCACTGACCCCAAGACCGGCAAGATCATGCCAAGGGGCGAGACCGGCGAGATCTGCGCCCGGGGCTACCCCATCATGAGGTGCTACTACAACAACCCCGGCGCCACCGAGAAGGCGATCGATAAGGAAGGATGGCTTCACACCGGCGATCTGGGGATCCTGGACGACGAGGACTACTGCAAGATCACAGGCCGGCTCAAGGACATGGTGATAAGAGGCGGCGAGAACATCTACCCGAGAGAGATCGAGGAGTTCCTCTACACCCACCCCGACGTCAGCGACGTCCAGGTGATCGGCGTTCCCGACGCCAAGTTCGGCGAGGAGCTGATGGCCTGGATAAAGCTGAAGGAGGGCAGAACCCTCACCGCTGACGAGGTGAAGCTCTTCTGCAAGGGGAGGATCGCCCACTTCAAGATCCCGAGGTACATCAAGTTCGTCGACGACTTCCCCATGACCGTCACCGGCAAGATCCAGAAGTACAAGATGAGGGAGGAGTCGATAAAGGAGCTGGGCCTCGACGAGGTGGCGAAGACGGAGACGGCCTGAAGCCGAAAGCTCCATCTATTTTATTCTTTTTGGAACTCAGCTGGTCACGGATACAACCGACCTTAAGTTCGGGGATGAAGCGAAACACCACCCGTTTTTGTGCCCCTTTAAAATCGATAACCAAAAGCGGAGCCATTCGTGCTAGATGCTAGATCAGGGGATTCTAAGCAACAAGGACCCCACGATTTATGAAATCCCAAAAGAGGGACGTTGGCCACCCCGTCTTTAGGACGAGGTGGCCGCACGCAATTCGATTTTGGACTCGATGCTGTCGATCTTTATTGCTCAAAAAATGTTTAGGGGAGGACGATATTAAACCCTGCATCGAAGACATCAAGCATCCCGATAAACCGCTCAAAGACAGAGGAATCCCCGGTAGTGGTCACGTCTGCCAAAGGAGCGGATGGATCAAGTGCCAGCTGTTCAAGAGTCCCACGGGGCATGTAGACGGTAACATCTGCTTCCGTTGAGGTTTCATCCAGCCAGTAAACGAGCACACAATTCTTCACCTGAACCGTTGCTGTATCGGCTGTATCGTTGATTATAAGGTTCATCCTGAAATCTTCTCCATCCGCTTTCTGACCGTTGAGCCTGACTGCGAGATAGTCAAGGAGCTGACTCAAAGACATAGCAGACATTACATCTGCAGATATCATCGTCCTTCCCGGTACCGGTTCGGTGCTGCGAAGCTCCTGGGCTCCTACCAGGTAAGCGTTCCGTGCCGGACCTGATTCTGCCTGATATCCGAGCTGTTCAAGGGCGGCAGCTTCCATCTCTCTCGCCTCCATATTGGTGGGATCAGCAAAGACGAGATAGTGAGCGATGGAGGCCACAAGTTCATAATGTCCAGCATCATAATCTTCGGCAAGTTTCGGCAGGACTGCATCTGCTCCTCCCATGTACCTGGTGATGTTCTGGGCAAACTCCTCCGGGGGAAGCCGCTTCAGGTTGATGGGATCGGCATCGTAGAATCCGAGATATCTCTGGTATGTTGCTTTCACGCCCATGTAGATCTGGCCGTAAAACCCATGGGTATACCAGTATCCCTGTAATGATTCAGGAAGAACGATCATATCGGCGATCTCATCCATGGTATAGCCCTTATTCATGAGATTCAGCGTCTGGTCATTGATGTACTTGTACATGTCACGCTGGTTTTCGAGGAGTTCTATGACCTTATCATTCCCGAACCTGGGCCAGTTATGGGCAGTAAACACGACCTCAGCCTGATCGCCGTATAATCTCCGTGCTTCGTCTAGGAATCTTGACCAAGAAAGGGGGTCCCTTACCTGTGCTCCGCGGAGGGTCAGGATATTGTGGAGCGTCCCCACGCAGTTCTCAGCCATAAAGAGAGCCTTGTGATCGGGGAACCAGATGTTTATCTCGACCGGAGCCTCCGTATTTGTGTTATAATGGAACACCATTTCGACTCCGTCAACGGTCAGCGTCTGGCCGGTCTCGCTAATATCAATCGTGGGTGCAATGAGAGATGCCCTCCCAATTGATGGATACTTGCCAAGACCGTTATCTACAAGACCCTTCTCATCGCGCGGAAGGGAAAGTCCGTACATGTACTTAGCTCGCCTTTGCATCGCAGTTCCAACATATACATTCTCGCTGAGTGCATGCTCCATGAACCCAACAGGTGCAATGATTTCAACATCGCCGGCAGCAACTTCCTCATCAGTTACTACTCCCTTCACTCCCTGGTAGTGATCTGCATGCGGGTGCGAATAAATGACTGCTTTAACTGGATAATCCCCAAGGGTCCTGTTTACCAGGCTCATGGCGGCCCGGGCCGTTTCAACAGAATGCATGGGATCGATGACTATCCAGCCGGTATCACCCTTGATGAGACTCATAGTCGTTAGATCATATCCCCTGACCTGGTAGATGCCCGGAACCACTTCGAATAGCCCATTGATGTTATTCAATTGTGCATGCCTGCACAGAAGAGGATTGATCGTGTCAGGACAGGTCCCGTTATCCAGGTACGAAAATACTTCCATATTCCAGGAGGTATAACCCGGGAAATCAGAGGGGATTATTAGGGAATCGTCGGTTGCTATAAATCCCCGAGTGGCAAAACTGAAGTCTTCCTCATTATTGCTCCATGCGGGTGTATCGTTTGCCCTCAGGTTCGCAGCAATGGTGTATTCAGTTGCATCGTTCCTGATAGGGGCGATCGATGGCTTAGCTGCGACTGAGATTTCGTCGCCATAAACTCCCGATATTGCTGCTATCAATAGGATGGCAGCCGCTGGGAGCGTCTTTAAACATGTTTTCATCTTTTCTCCACTCCTGTTCACTTAGCGTTCAGACTCTTAAAAAAATCTCTGACATATGTAATAATTTTGTTAACTTTGTTCCCGATGGCAGGAAAATATGGGTCCATTATGTTTATTTCTTGACCAAAACCCTCCTCAGTATGGTTTTATAACATTCAACTATTTGAGTTTAATTCCAGAATTTTCTACAAAATTAATCTGATGATGGATTAGTTCTCCGCTCATCGCTATGTCGTTGACCTCTACCTTCTTGGTGCTCAGGCGCCCTCCAAATAGCGAACGGGACCTTTTCTGGGGTCTTCACCCCTACCCTCCTAACCATCCTGGGCGTTATCATGTACCTTCGAGAGGGGTGGGTGGTGGGAAATTACGCGGGCCTGCTCGGAGCTTGGCTCATCGTACTCATATCCTTCGTCATAACCATCACCACTGGCCTGTCTCTATCTTCCATCACCACCAACATCAGGATCGGTGCCGGCGGCGCCTTCTTCAAGCCGAGCGTCATACTTCTGAAGCTTCCTGAGACCTCGGGGAGATACGAGGGGATCGGAAAGGTTATTCAGAAGGCCTCTGAGAGCAGGCTCGGGGTCCTCCTCTTCGCCGACCCTCCAAAGGCGGGACTTGGCCGCAGGAAGTCGATAAACCTCTGGATCGAGGATCGAAGCCCCAACTGGGATATCACCATGGAGCTCGGGAACATGGACCTTGCGATCCTGATTGCCTACAAGCTCAAGCGGAACTGGAAGGCGTCGTTGAACCTGATCACCTTCGTCAAGAAGAAGCATTACGTCGAGGCGGCTCACGAGTACCTGACAAACCTCATCGAGCTCGCACGGATCCCCAACGCCCAGGTCTACGTGGTTTTGGGGGGCCTCGAAAGCGACATCGCCGAGACGCCTCTCTCTTCTCTGAACATCTTCAGCCTCCCTCCGGACCCGGACCTGGACTTCGTCCGCCAGATGGTCAACCAGACCCAGTCCGCCTGCCTCTTCACCCTGGACTCGGGGGACGAGAACGCCCTGGCCTAATAACGTTCTGGGCTGCACGATCCTCTGCCCCCGTCGCTTATGCTTCACTTCCCGCCATAGCCCCGGACGTGCACCCAGGCCCGCTGGAGCGCGGGTGCCCGCTCGCCCTTGGCGTAGATCGATGCATCCTTCCGGCCGTAGCGCTCTCGATCCGCCCCTACCGGACAGACCTTGATGCAGACCCCACACGGCGAGATTCCCCTCTTGGCCAAGCTGGCGCTGTAGGCGGTGCAGGCCGATTTGTCGGTGAGGCCCGCCGGATAGTCCTTCTCGTCGATGGCCCGGGCGGGGCACAGCCGGACGCACCTCATACACCGGGTGCAGAGGTCGTCATCCATCACCGGGTCTGGGGGAAGCTCGGCCGCGGTGAAGACGGAGCCGAAGCGGACCCGAGGGCCGTACTCTTTCGTCAGAAGGACGTTGTTCACCCCGAAGCTTCCAAGCCCGGCGAGATATGCCGCGTGCCGGTGGGAAAAGAAGGCGACCGGATTTTTCAGCAGAGCTTTGACATCGGCGTACCCGTCCCGCGGGACGAAGACGGAAGGGTGCCCCCTTTCGGTGAGGAAGTTAGCGAGCCGGTAGGTGTACTGGTCCAGAAGGATGTTCACCGTCCTGTAAAGCTCCCGGTACCAGACCGACGGCGAGGTCTCCAGGGCCGGAAGGGAGATGGGAAGCCCTATGACGACCACCGACCTCGCCTCGGGGTATATCGACCGGGGGAAAAACTCCTCGGGGATCCAGGGCTCGAAAGGGGGCGTATCCCATCGGTCGACGCTGGCGACCCCCACCATCGGGATCTCCATCGAGCGGCACCGTTCCAGGAGGTCTCTTTTCAGCTCATCGCTCATGGTGGATGCTATATTTGGAGGTGGTGATAAAATTATCTGCCGGGCGGCGCTGCCAGATCCGAATCACCTCGCCGCTTCTTCGCGAGCTTCATCACCGGGGTCGCCCTCCCCATCGGCGGCGGGTATCTCCTCAAAGGTGAGCTGCCTCCGATTCGGTGGGTCTGAGTGGCGAGAGAGTCGCCTCATATTTTCTTGATTGAGATTTAGCACAAGAGACTCCCGGTCCAAAAACGATATTCCATCCGCCATCGTTATTTTCGTCAAATTGGGATGGAGCCCCGCGGCTCGCCTCCAGGCGATCAACATAAAATTAAATATGTTGCAGCCCAAAAAAGACGGTCATGATCTCGATCCGACCCTTTGATGAGAGCGACAACCAAGATCTCCTGGAGATCGAGGCCCTTTGTCCCCAGGGAAATGAAAAATGCGCCATGGGCGTCAGGAAAGAGGATATAATCGCTCGCTACCGGATGTACGACAGCTGGAAGGCGATCGTCGCCGAGGTGGACGGGAGGGTCGCCGGCTGGGCGGGCTGGACGGTCAAGAAGAACCACGGCGGGGACGAGAGGCATGCTTATCTGGCAGAGGTGATGATCCACCCGGAATTTCGGAGGATGGGGGTTGCCAGAAGGCTTGCAGAAGAGGCGGAGAAGGACGCCCAGGAATCTGGAGCAGATCACCTTTATTGCTACATCTACGGGCCGAACGATGCCGCAAAGAGCCTTTTCAATGGCCTCGGCTATTCCAACATGGCCGATATCAAGAGCGTTGCGATGCCCGTCTACAAAAGGGCAGAGCCATCGTCGGGCTTCTCCGTGGAGAGGATGACGAGAGATGAGATTTGGTCTGTAGTGGAGCTGATCAACGGTCGCTATCGAGGGTGGAGACACTTTTCGCCCTTCTCCCCGGAGAGCTTTGAATCGCACCTCGCGAGCATCCCCGGCTATGGCCTCGATAACTTCTGGGTCGCAAAGGACAATGAGGAGAAAGAAGACAGGGGAAGGATCGTTGCCTGTGCCGGCCTTTGGGACTGCTCGACCCTCGCGGAGTTCTGTTACACCCGAGAGCCCGTCTTCTGGAAGGCCATGGGGCTGGTCTTGAGGTCTATTGCGCGGTTCGCGAAAGTTCCGAAAATAGTCAGGGAGGGCGAATATTTCAAGTGTCATTACCTGACAGATTACGCCTTTGATCGGCGAAATCCCGACGGCATGGAGTTCCTCCTCTGCCACCTCAACAACGTCCTCCTTGAGGAGGGAATGGAATATTTCGTCGCAATTCTGGAGCCGGATGACCCGGTCTTCCCCCACCTCAAGAAGCGCCAGCCTCAGATCGAGACCTGGCACCTCTTCGCCAAGTCCTTCGATCGGACGATGCCTGGTTTCAGCCCGTTTTATGTGGATATCAGGGATATGATACTGTGATCTGACCCGTTGCCGCCGTTTGGAATCGCAACGCGAAAAATCTCTTCAATGGCAATCCCGGGCCGCCCTTTCGGCGTCCGCCAGGCGGGGGCGGGACCGCCCACCTGGCGCTCGGCGGAGGGGGGCGCTCGCCACCTCACTCGCATCAACGCTACCACTTTCTTTCGAAGATGTAAAATATATTTTATATACTATATATCTGCAGAAATTTATTTTCTCCCGACATGGGGAATAGCTCGTTACAAGGTATTCCCCGTCCACTCCAGTCACATGCGAGTCGGAGAAAATCTGAAACTCTCTTTACTTGGAGCCCGGAGAAAGGAGTATCCTGGAGCGGGAGGGCTTCTGGGCAGTAGAGAGTGTCCCACCCGTAAACTCGAAGCACCGCAAAGCCTTATTATCCGAAAGGCTATCTCCGCCAATCTATGGCAAATCTGAACGTGGCGGTCCTCGGCCCCCCTGGCTACGCAAAAGATATCGGGAAGAAGGGCACCTCCACCGACATCACCTTTTATAACCTGAAACGGGGCGAGAGCACCGTCACCATCGTCGAGCCGACGAGGTACCCCGAAAGGCTCGCCCCCCTCTTCTTTGCGGCATCCCTCGCTCGGAAGGCGATCCTGGTCGTCGACGCGATCGATGCGGCCTTCGGCGAGTCCGTGATCATGCTCCAGGCCCTGGGGATAAAAGAGGGGTACATCATCCTCCGAAACTACCTCGATCCGGGCAGGATCGCGCCGATCGCCAAGGGGACGGTCCTGGAGGGGTACGAGTACATCGATGACGACCCCATCGCCCTCCGGGAGAGGCTCCTCTCCGAGGCGGACCGGCTGGCGGAGGAGCCGCCCTCCCCTGACGAGAAGGGGGGCGCGATCCCCGTCGACCACTTCTTCAACGTCCGGGGGATAGGAACCGTCATCCTCGGCACCATGGCCGAAGGCGTGATAAGAAAGCACGAGACCCTGAAGGTCCTTCCCGGCGAGAGGACCGCCCAGGTCCGGTCGATCCAGAAGCACGACGACGACTTCGACTGGGCCCGG
>DAOSXX010000047.1:0-16965 GCA_035380685.1 Methanothrix sp.
CGGGTCGATCTCGAAAGGACCCACGGCAAAGGACCTCGCTGTTGCGATACTTCTGAACAAGACCGTATGGCTGGACATCGACGACAGGTCCGAAGGCGGGAGGAACTCCGACGGCGAGCTGGCAGCCATCCTGTATCTCTCTGGCCTCGACGGCAAGCCGGTGATATCGCCTTCCTTCAACAGGATGCTGGTGGACTACAAGATCGCAGAGCTGAACAACTCTGACGCAAACGAGTTCGATCCAGCAGACTGGTGGCCGCCTCGGGAGAACGTCTCTATCGATAACTCCAGCGGTGAGGAGGATACGGGGCCGAAAACCACAGGCCTCAACATCGACATAAACCCCACAAAGCCCAACGTCAACGTGGACATCTCGCCGCTCGACATAAACATAAACCCCACCAAGCCGAAGGTCAACGTGAACCTCTCCGGCCTCAACATAAATGTAAACCCGACCAAGCCCAGCATCAACGTGAACCCCAGCAAACCAGTAATTGACGTCAACCCCACCCAGCCCAACGAAACAGCAAACGATACCTCTGGGGCTTTGGGCTCCAACGAGACGACGGCAGGCGAGAATCATACGGGCATTTTGCCCCTCGTCAGCCTCAGCGAGCCTGTCGTTTTGAACAATTCGACGATGCCCATCACGCTGGTCAACCCGAAAGGTTCCATAACCGTGATCAACTCTACGGGACAGGTGACGGTGATCGACCCGGCCATACCGGTTAAGGTGATAAACTCCACAGAGACTTCGATGGCTGAGAACCAGACCGATTCAGAGCCTGCGATAACTGCGATAAGCTTCACAAAACCAGCAACGTCGACAAACTTCACCTGAACGGTGTCTGCAACAAGCTTAACAGAACTTGCAAAGCTGAAAGATTAGCTGAATCGGTGATTAAGCATATCCGGGCTCATAACTGCGGAGATCTATCGATATCTAGCGTATCTGTGGCTCTTCATCCCTCGCCCGACATAAAAACGGTCCCATTCTCGTCGAGCTTCGCGTAAGACCAATGGTCCAAGACGGTGGCGTTCCTTTTGCTCTGGTTTGTGAAGTTTCCGGAGATCCAGTTACGAACGTAGAACATCTCAACCCAGGGTGTGGTGTAGTTAGCAGACCTATTCTCCCCGAGGCTGAGATTGAAGGGGCTGTGTTCTGCCGAGACGTTCCTGAAGACCTCGATGGAGCCGTTTCCCTTATCGACCCTGACCATCTCGGTGCTGCTGTAGTTTCCGCTCCCCGTCTCCCGGACCCTCACCTCGGCTCCCGCCTCCCCGAGGACGGCGACGACGGTCGAGTTTTTGACGGGCTCATTCATCCCTTCGATCCAGGCGCTGACGTCGCACCGGATCTCGTAGGGCTCCTTTCCCGTGGTGTAATCTTCGGTGAGGCTCACAAACCCCTCGCCGGAGATGGAACGGCTCATAACGAAGCTCCTATCCTGCTCGGGCACCCTCGCCACCAGTTCGATCTTCCTGCAACTTCCGGCCTCCATCTCCTCGAACCTCCAGACCCCCGCCTCTGAAGGCATCATGGAGGCTGCCACCGGCTCAATGTGGCCATCAAAGTCGACCTCCAAAAATACGTTCTTCACCGTCCCAGGGCCGGGGTTACAGAGCGTCACGTTCCAGGAGACGGTCTCGCCGCGCCTCACCTCCACGGGGTTCACATCGCAGGATAGCTCCAACGGGCCTTCGCCGCCCCGGTCCAAGCCGCTCACCGCCGCCTGGGCGGGATCGCCAGCGGACTGAAACGAAGCCGAGAACAGAAATATGAGCAACGTCGCCTCCAGAACTTTGAGCCTCATCTCTCATCACGCCCCGGTCCTCTTTATCCCCCTCCTATGCGAAAAATCTTTGGGTTCTCAGAACCCCTGTTGATGCCATCCAGATCCTCTCCGACAAGACTTTTATCCTCTCTGGACGACTTTCCGGCATGGCATCCCTTTCGGGAGAGGTGGGAGGAATCGAGATGGATAACCCCGTCATGCTGGCGGCGGGGATTTTGGGAACCACGGGAGCCTCCCTCAGAAGAGCGGCCCTGTCTGGGGCCGGCGGCGTCGTCACCAAGTCGGTGGGCGTGGCCCCGAGGGACGGTCACCGGGGGCCGACGGTCGTCCAGGTGGAGGGGGGGCTTTTGAACGCCATGGGGCTTCCAAACCCCTCCTACCGGAACTTTCAGGAGGAGATCGATATCGGAAGAGAGGGCGGATCCCCGGTGGTGGCCAGCATCTTCGGCTCCGGCCCCGATGAGTTCGTTGAGGTGGCGGAGGGGCTCGACGCCGACGGCTTCGAGCTGAACCTCAGCTGTCCCCACGCCGAGCGGTACGGAGCCGAGATCGGATGCGAGGCCTGCAACGTCGAGGCGATCACCCGGGCGGTGAAGGGAAGCGTCTCAGTCCCTGTCTGGGTGAAGCTAACCCCCAACGTCGCCGACATCGTCGGCCTGGGCCTTGCGGCCCAGCGCGGGGGGGCCGACGGCGTGGTGGCGATAAACACCCTGAAGGCGATGGCGATCGACGTCGAGTCCGGAAGGCCGATCCTCGGAAACCGGTTCGGAGGACTCTCGGGCCCGGCGATAAAGCCGGTGGCGGTAAGGTGTGTATACGACCTGGCCTGTGCCCTCGATATCCCGGTGATCGGGGTCGGTGGCGTCGCCACCTGGCAGGACGCCGCGGAGATAATCATGGCGGGAGCCGCGGGGGTCCAGGTGGGGACGGCTCTTGGTCGAGCTGAGGGGTACGGGATCTTTCGGTCCATCGCCGAGGGTCTCTCAAATTACCTGGACCGAAAGGAGATGGCTCTGGAGGAGCTTGTGGGCCTCGCCAGGAGGTTTTCATGAGACCGAAGAGCGCCGAGATAGTCGAGATCGTCCGGGAGACCGCGAGCGTCAGGACGCTGCGGTTCGACCTCGACTTTGACCCGGTCCCCGGCCAGTACCTGATGGTCTGGATTCGGGGGGTCGACGAGGTCCCCATGAGCATATCTTACCGAAACGGCATATCGGTCCAGCTGGTGGGCGAGGCGACGAGGGCGATCTTCGATCTTGAAGTAGGAGACAGCCTCGGGCTCCGGGGCCCCCTCGGAAACGGCTTTGTCCTCACTGGAGACAAGATCCTCCTCGGCGGCGGCGGTGTGGGGGCCGCGCCCCTCGCCCTTCTGGGGGAGGCGGCCCGGGAGAAGGGGATGGAGATCTCGACCCTCCTCGGCTTCCGGTGCTGCGACGACCTCCTATTTCGGGAGAGGTTTGAGAGGATCGGAGACCTCGTGATAACCACCGACGACGGCTCCGAGGGGATATGCGGTCGGGCCTCGGCGGGCCTCTCGTGCTTAAACCCGCAGGAGTTCGACCAGATCTACCTCTGCGGCCCTGAGCCGATGATGGCGGACGTGATCGGAAGGTGCCGGGGCATGGAGACGAAGATCCAGGCGTCGATCGACCGGTACTTCAAGTGCGGCATGGGGATCTGCGGCTCCTGCGCTATCGATCCCTCGGGGATCAGGGTCTGCGTCGAGGGTCCCGTGATCAGGGCGGACCGATTGGCTGCGACGGAGTTTGGCAGGTACAGGAGAGGCCCCAGCGGCCTCAAAAAATGACGGAGAAGGTGATGATCTTTTGATGGCAAGGTTCCGATTCGGAGACGAGGTTCTTTTGGGAGAGGTGAAAGGAAGGTCGATTGAGGCTGGAGGAAGGGCGTACGACCTCGAAGAGGTGGAGATCCTCGCCCCGGCAGAGCCGAGCAAGGTGGTCTGCGTCGGCCTCAACTACGTCGAGCACGCGAAGGAGCTGAAGATGGACCTTCCCTCCGAGCCGATCATATTCATGAAGCCCCCCACGGCGGTGATCGGGCCGGGCGCCGACATCGTTATGCCACCGTCGAGCAGCCAGGTCGATTACGAGGGGGAGCTGGCGGTGGTGATAAAAGATAGGTGCAGAAACGTCCCCGCAAGAGAGGCGGACGAGCACATCCTCGGCTACGCGAACTTCAACGACGTCACCGCTCGCGACCTCCAGAGAAGAGACGGCCAGTGGACCCGGGCCAAGAGCTTCGACACCTTCGCGCCTATGGGTCCGTACGTCGTCGATCTCGATCCATCTTCGCTAAAGATCGAGACGAGGGTGAACGGCGCTGTAAGACAGAAGTCCAGCACCTCAGACCTGATATTCCCCGTCCAGGAATTGATCGAGTTTGTGAGCCGGATCATGACCCTCCTTCCCGGCGACGTCATAGCCACGGGGACGCCGCCCGGCGTCGGATTTCTTTCCGAAGGAGACGTGGTGGAGGTGGAGGTCGAGGGGCTTGGGACCCTCAGAAACGGCGTTGTCAGAGGAAGCTGATTCGCCGCCAACGTCAGATCGGGCCGGAAGAGGTCCGGGGAACCAAAGCCCCGGCGCCCCTCCGCGAGGATCTTCGCTATTTTGATATCCTGAGACCGAAAAATCTCAGCCCCTCCGCCGTCGTATGACAACAACCGCCACGACTGCGGCCAGGATGACGGCTGCGGCCAGGATCAATTTGGACGTCCCGGAGCCCTCATCATCCGCCGGGGTTTCGACGGTCGAGGGCCGAGGCGGGATCTCGGCCTCGATGATGCTCTCTTCGAGGTCGATGACGTCGCCGTCGTTTCCGAGGAGCTGGATGGTGAGCTGGTAAATCCCGGGGTCCAGGGTTCCGTTCCAGGAGATCTCCACCGTCTCGTCATCGCCGGCGAGGAGGATCGGCGTCTTCTCTTCGACTGAGGTGAGGAGCGTTCCGTTCTGATATAGGTCGAACTTCAGGGCGCCCTCGAAGGGAACCCGGGACCTGCCCATCACCGTGGCGCTGGCGCCGGTCTCGTCCTCATAGGTGTCGGTGATCTCGGCGTCGTCCCTGGCGACAAAGGAGTTCATGAAGGTCCTAGTCTGACCGTTCTTCTTCTCAACGATCTTGACGCGACCTTTGTACTCCTGGCCGTTCTCGAGGAGCTGCTTCCATTCGAGGCTCATGTCCGAGGGAGAGCCGTAACTTCCGGATATGGGGACGGACTCTTTCTTTGAGATGTAAACCGCCTCGTCGCCCTTGATGAGGGTGTAGTAGATGTCCACCACGGCTAGATCTCCGGAGTAGACGAGGAGGGTCATCCCCCGGTAGTCGGCGTGAGCGTCTCGGACGTCGAACCTTATGTCAACCCTGCCGCCGTAATAGAAGTTCTTGCACCTCTCGGAGACGACCTCGCCGTCTTTGATCAGTTTGGCGCAGACATCATAAGGTCCCTCCTCAGCTCCCGAAACGCCCCAGGCTACAATCCAGGTGCCCGGGCCGTCGAGGGAGAGAGTTCTCGTCTGAATCGGCCCATCTTTTGCAGAAGACAGATCCACCTGAAGACGGCAGCCAGCAGCGTCCCCTCTCACTGTGACGTCGCATGACTGAAGGTCCGAGTAGATGTCAAAAACCTCTTGCGCCTGAGCCGAAGCGGTGATGACCACCAGCGTGATCGCGAGCATGAATGGAAGAGACAGTTTCATAGCAAATCCTCGCATCAATCCCGTGTAACAGTATATTTGAAATAACCACCGATCTGATTTCGGCGTTCCGGTTCGGTGGAGGGTCCCCCTCGAAGTCGGAAGATTAGACCTCACCAGTTCTGACAGTGGAGGGTTTAAGACTTTTGGAAGGCAGGGGCAAAGTCGACTGCGATCTCTCCACCCCTGAGAACCTCCTCTTCGCCGACGTCGACGAGCCTGCTTTGCCCACCTGAAGAGACGAGGTAAGGTTCGATGGCGCGGACGTCACCCTCTCCCTCCGTCGAGTAGGGGACGGTCATCTCGTAGCCGCCGTTTTGGGGCACCACCGTCTTGTTGTAATTGAAGCGCCTCCCCAGGTTTGTCGTCACGTTCAAGGTTGCAATGATGCGCTCGTCTCCATTTGAAGCTCCCGAGATTCTGGCTCCAGAAACCCGCTCGAAGATCTTGACCTGATTCGTCGGAGGGCCTGATCCTTCCGGATCGGACTCGTAGATCAGCCGGAGGTGGCTCATCTCCCGGCAATCGTACAGATGGCAGCGGGCGAGGGTAGTTCTCAGAAACTTTTTGGTGTGGTCGTAGGCGTCTTCGGTCGTCGTGACGTAATCGGCCGGCATTTCGCCCGTCCATAAAGCGATCGAAGATAGGCCTGGACCCAACATCTTCGAGTCTGTAACGGCGTACCGTGATCTTCTCTCGTCCATGATCTCGACGGCCTTCGACTCGTCGTCGGATAGGAAGAACCGGGCCGCGTCCCCGGCTCCGGCCTGAAAGCCGTTGGCCACCACGGGCCTTTTGGATCTGTATAGGACCCAGTTGCCCCGATCCCACCAGGAGAGGACCCCGTATTCGGGGGTCTGACTCGGGTCTAGGAAGCTCGTGGTCTCCATCGAGTTATCCTCCAGCCAAAGGAGGGGCCTGTTCCAGCCGTCTTCTACGATGGCAGGACGGATCGAGAAGGCACCGACGAAGCAAGAGGTCGAGGGCATAATGAGGAGAATTAGAAGAGCTGGGGCGATAAATTTCCAGAGATCTCGGTTATTCCGGGCCCATTTCGAATCGCCGATGATGGCCGTCGCCCGGAAGAAGAAGAGGGCCATTAGGATCGACATGCTGGCGGAGAAGACGTACAGGAACCGGTTCTGGAAGACCGCCAGGACGAGGATAGAGACGGTCCAGACCAGAAAGAGCAGCTGAGGTCGATCTATGTCGGAGCGCCAGAGGTGAGCGAAGCCCATCACCGCTACCGTAAAGTTGAACCCAACGACTGAAAGGGGCTCAACAGCGCCGTAAAGAGGGACCGCCTCTGCCACCTTCGAGGAGAGGCCACCGCCGAAAAAGTAGCTCAGACCCAGGTCGAGGAGGCGACGGATCCCGAATGATAGGTCGAGGACGTAGGCGGATATCAGGAGCATGTATCCGAGAACCGCGACGACGAGGGGAAAGGCGGTCCAAGACAGGTTCCTCTCGATAAATGTGCGGGATAAGATCAGGAGGATCGAGATCATCAGCAGAACTGCGACCACGGCGAAGAAAGAGGGCTTGAGCCACGCCTCCCTCCAGAAGGGGAGCATCAATATCAGAGCAGAACCAAAGGCCAAAAGAAAGATCGAAAAGACGTCTGTCGAGGCCGACCTTTTCCGCAGGTCGATGGTGGTCTGGATGGCGACATATACCAAAAAACCCGGCAGATAGGCGGCAGCTCCAATCCAGGTGTAGCCTAGAGCCGCCACCAAAAATCCCGCGACGACCGCAGACCTGAGGCTTTTATCGCGCCTATTAAGGGCGATGGTGAGAAAGAGGACGATGTTCACCATAAGGAAGGTCTCGAAGACGTGATGATCGGGCCGGGCGAAGATGGAAGCGCTGGCGTGCTGGGGGTTGATGGCGAGAAACAGAGCGGCCAGAAGCCCCGTTCGCCTTCCGAAAAGCTCCCTGGCCAGGAAGTAGAGGGCGACGATGGTCAAAGACCCGAGGATCGGAGGGACGATGGACCCGACGATCTCGACCTCTCTTTGGGACTCGGCACCGAAGAGAAGGGCGGCCCCCGCGATAAGCTGATCAAAGAGCGGAGGCCACAAAAGCTCAAGGCCTCGCGGATAGTCAAGGTAGGAGTCAAACCAGAGGGTGGAGGGAAAGTGGTCGACGGTATATAGGACCCTCCTCATGTGGTAGAAGGAGTCCGAGCCGTAAAATAGGATGTCTCCGCCTACGAGGGCCCCCCTCAAAGGAGCCATCCTCAGAAACAGGCCGAGAAGAAATACGGCAAATACGGACACAAGCTCCCGCACCTCTCCTCGATCCAGTCTCAACGACCCCCAGCGTCTTTCTCACCTCACTCATCATCGGAAAGGGTATTTACAGGTTGTGACGGCATTGGCGTCAGATCCCAGGCTCGAAAAGCAAAAATTTAATGGGAGAAGATGGGCTCATTGGAAGGGTGAAGATGGGACTAAAGAAAGGTGAAGATGGGGCTCAGGATACGACCTTCGCCTTGACTATCACCACGTCCTTGAGGGGCCTGTCCATGGAGCCTGTCTTCACCTTCCCTATGCTGTCCACCACGTCCATGCCGTCGACGACCTCGCCGAAGACGGGGTGCATCTTGTCGAGGTAGTTGTTGTCGACGAGGTTTATGAAGAACTGGCTTCCGCCGGTGTTGGGGCCGGCATTCGCCATGGAGATCGTACCTCTGTCGTTTCTGTTTTGGCCTGTGAACTCGTCTTTTATCGTGTAGCCGGGACCGCCGCGGCCTGTCCCCGTCGGGTCGCCTCCCTGGATCATGAACCCGTCGATGACCCGATGGAATATCACCCCGTCGTAGAATCCCTTGTTCACCAGCTTCTTGAAGTTGCCCGCGGTGACGGGCATGTCGTCACGAAGCTGGATCGTGATATCGCCCATGTTCGTTTTCAGGAGGACCTTCATCCCCCCGGCCTCTTCTGTCCCCTTTTGATCGTCCTTAGTCATACAACCAGCTCCGAAGATAGCGAGCATTACAATGACTCCCACAACGAGATGAGATCTTGTCCTGGTCATCGGGGAAGGGTGGTTTGCCAGGAAAGTTAAAACTTTTCCCGGATTCTCGTAAAAAAAGCTTCAGTTCGAGGATTTATCGCTTCTCGTTTAAATCGATAACACATTGGTGACTGCTCAGGGGAAACCGATCGCAGAGTCGGTCGTGCAGATCAGATAATCTGGTCGCACGCAGTTTGAATTCCTCGCCGAACAAAGAGGCCCGGCCACCCCAACCGAGCCCCTTCGGCTTTCTTCCTTACTGATAGCCCTTCCACTTCGCCTTCAGGTCCGGATCCTGGAGCGTCTCCATCACGTAGTCGGCTAACTCTGCCCCCGTCGCTCCGTCAGACCGGCCCGTGAGGACGACCTTCTTCTCGTGCTGGCTGCAGATGTCCAGGGCCATCTCGAGCCTTCTCGCCTTCTCGGCGAAGCCTATGTGGGAAAGGAGCATCACCGCGGCCCTCATCATGCTGGAGGGGTCGGCATATTGGGCCCTTCCCTCCTCCACCATCCTCGGGGCCGAGCCGTGGATAGCCTCGAACATAGCGTATCTCTTCCCGATGTTTGCACTTCCCGCAGTTCCGACGCCCCCCTGGAACTCCGCGGCCTCGTCGGTGATGATGTCGCCGTACAAGTTGGGGAGAACCACGACCCGGAACTGGGTCCTACGCTTCATGTCGACGAGCTTTGCCGCCATGATGTCGATGAACCACTCGTCAAGACTGATCCCGGGATACTCCTTGGCGACGTTTCTTGCCACCTCCAGGAACTTGCCGTCGGTGGTCTTGATGACGTTCGCCTTGGTGACGGCCGTCACCCTGTCGATCCCGTTCTTCTTCGCGTGCTCGAAGGCGAGCTTCACGATCCTGTCGGCGCCCTGGCTGGTGGTCACCGTGAAGTCAAAGGCGATGTCGTCGGTGACGTTGAACCCCTTGCTGCCCAGGATGTAGGAGCCCTCGGTGTTCTCCCTGAAGAAGATCCAGTCGATACCCTGGCTTGGGACTTTTACGGGCCGGACGTTGGCGAAGAGGTCCAGCTCTCGGCGCATCGCAACGTTGGCGCTCTCGAGGTTCGGCCAGGGGTCGCCCTTCTTAGGCGTCGTTAGCGGGCCCTTCAGGATGGCGTGACACTTCTTCAGCTCGTCGATCACCCCGTCGGGGAGCGCCTTCATGGCCCTCGCCCTCTCCTCGATTGATAGCCCCCCGATCTTTCTGATCACGACCTTTCCAGCCTCGACCTCGTCTTTCAGAAGGTATTCGAGAACCCTGCTCGCCTCGGCGCTGATGTAAGGGCCGATCCCGTCGCCTCCCACCACCCCAATGACGATCGGCTTGACCTTGGAGTAATCGATCCAGTCATCAGCGGCCTTCATCCGCTCCACCCGGTCCATCTGCTCGACGAGGAGTTCCTCGAAATGGGCCTTAGCCCTCTCTATAGCCTCTTTATGCTCGCTCATAATGCTCATACCTCTGTTGGATCTCGATCCTCCTTATCCTCCCCTTTTTCTATAATTAACCCTCTGATCAAGAGGGGGCCTTCTACCTCATCGCCCCCCACCCATCAAAAATATAAACTTCAACATCACATGCGGGAACATGACAACCCAGGAGATTATATTCTACGTCATAATATTCTTGATAGTCTTAATGATAACCCGGATAATCCTCAAAATCAGGCGCGGCTACTGACGTCGATTAGGGGGAGACGATATGGAGATGTTTCCACCAGTAATCGCCACCGTCGGCGGCGGAGGGACTAGGCTTTATCCTCTGACCCTCGACCAGCCCAAGCCCCTGGTAGACCTCTGCGACACCGCCATAATCGCGACTTTGTTCAGGGTTCTTGCGACTCAGGGTTGCAGACGGTTCATCCTGGGAAGCAAAGGCGCAGAGAACACCCTTCCCCTCAACAACTACTTCAAGGCGGGAGAGGGCTTCTTCAAGAGGCTGGGCATGAACGACATCGAGGAGTTCGCCTATCAGCCCCAGTACGAAGACAAGGGAAGCGCAGATTCTCTGAGATACTGTGCGAACTACTTCGATATCAAAGAGGATATGCTCGTCGTATCGGGAGACAACGTCATCGACATAAATCTCAAAAATTTTATCGATATTCACAGGGAGAAAAAAGCGGTCCTCACCGTCGCCCTGAAAGAGCTCGCGGCCGGAGAAGATGTCTCTTCGTACGGCGTCGCCGAGATCGACACGAACTTGCGGATCAACGGCTTTGTCGAGAAGCCCGCCCCCGGAAAAGAGCCGAGCAGGCTGATAAACACTGCATTTTATTTGTTCTCCCCCAAGATCCGGGAGGTTCTCGCCGAGATGGGAGATTCGGCGAGGGACATAGGCGGCGATCTCATCCCCTACCTCACCGAGCACGGATATCCCGTATACGGCTATCCGGTCGAGGGATACTGGATAGACATAGGAACTCCAGAACGGCTCCTCCAGGCGGCGATGGACTTTCTCGGCGGAAAGGTGGAGCACTACGCCTTCAGAAACGAGTATCGTCCAGGCCAGTGGGTCAACCCCAAAACCCTCAGCAGAATAGGAAAGTACCTCGACTCAGGAGATATCGAGCTTCGAGGAAAGGTCTTCATAGGCCGAAACTGCAACATCGAGAGGGGTGCTGTCATCGAAAACTCTCACATCGGCCACACGAGCCTTATAGAGCGGGATTCGGTGATCAAAAATAGCATGGTCATGAGCTTCGCCAACATAAAGAGGGGATCGCTCCTGAACAAAACGATAGTAGGGAGGCACTCCACCATCGGGACGAAATGCGTCCTCGACGCCGACCAGCCCTACAGCAAGCCGGGCAAGATACCGGTGGTTGGAGAGAACGTCATCCTCCCCCAGGAGTCGGTGGTCGGGCCAGGGACCAGGGTGGCCCCCCTCAAGTACAGCTACAAGATCCTGGCCACGGGGAAGTTCTCGCAGCTGGGCACCGACGACGGAAATATATATTTCTGCGAGAAGTAATCTTACCAGTAGCGTTCCCAGCCACCGGTCTCCAGGGCCCTGACCCTATATTTTTTGTCGTTCTCGATCAGGAACTTGTGGAGATCCTCGGGGCTCTTGAAGAAGGACTTATCTCGCAGGTTGTTGTAGATATCCTCCGAGGTGAACCCACTGAGCTGGCTCTTTCCGTAGACGATCCTCTCGATGGTGTACCACAAGTCGTCGAACTTTCTGAGGCTTCCTGTCCATTCAACCATTCGTACCACCTTGGTGGGGCGTTTCTGGCTTAAATGAATAAGAACGTTTCGTTCCGCCAGGTGCATCAGATGAGACAAGACCAGAGTTCAGAGCTAAAAGGGCAGAAGCCGAAGACTGCAGACTCGCTACGGTCGCTGAATGAAGAGATAAGATCGTGCAGCAGGTGCCCTCTAGCCACGGGAAGGACAAAAGCCGTCCCGGGCGAGGGGCCGGTTCGGGCCGAGATCCTCCTCGTCGGCGAGGCTCCCGGAAGGGACGAGGACCTGGCCGGGAGGCCCTTCGTCGGCAGGGCGGGATCGATCCTCGACTGCTGCCTCAATGATGCGGGGATTGACAGGTCCGAGGTATTCATAACCAACGTCGTCAAATGCCGGCCTCCGGAGAACAGAAGGCCCAAGAAGGACGAGGTTGAGGCGTGCCGGCCCTACCTCGAATCTCAGCTCGAACTAATCCAGCCGAAGGTCGTGGTCCTCATGGGGAACGCGGCAACCAGGGCAGTTTTGGATGTGGAGGGCGTAACATCCCTCCGGGGTCAGGTCTTCGGGGACCTGTTCCTGGTCACGTTCCATCCCGCGGCCGTCCTGCGAAACGGAAATCTCAGAGAGGCCTTTGTCTCGGATCTGTTGGCCGCAAGGGATAGAGCGGAAAGGCTGACTCTCCAGCAGAGTTGACGCAGACGGCGCCTGGGCCGGAATTCAGGATCCTCGTTCGGAGGAGAAGAGGGGCCTAACCTTGGCAAGGGCCTGGGGCAGGGCCAGGATGAATACCCGGTCCCCATCCTTGATCTCGGTATCCGCTGTGGGGATTATCGGCTGGCTTCCTCGCATGATCATGCCGAGGATCGCCCCCTTCGGCATCTTCTCGGCCGCGTTCTTCCCTAGGATCTTCGCCTCCTTATCTGCCCGGAACTCCAGCACCTCCGCCTCGTCTTTTCCTATGATTATGATCTCTTCACCACCCCTTATCAGCCGGAGGACGGCATCGACGGTCACCCTCCCGGGGCTGATGGCGTGGTCGACCCCCACCATCTCGAAGAGGTCGATGTAATCGCTCCTGTCGACCCTCGCCACGATCTTCTCGGCCCCCAGCTGTTTGGCCAATAAAGAGCAGAGGAGGTTCTTCTCGTCAAAGCCCGTAACGGAGAAGACGACGTCCATGGACCCGACGTTCTCTGCCTTGATCAGCGATATGTCGGTGCCGTCGCCGTTGAGGATCAGGGTGTCGGGAAGCTCTTCCGCCAGCTCCTGGCAGCGTTCGTTATCGATCTCCACCAGCTTCAGATCCAAGTCCATTTTCTCCAGCCACTTGGCAAGGTAAAAGCCGACGACACCACCTCCGACGATCATGACTTTGTGGGAGGCGGTATCCTCGTGGATCAGCCTTCGTAGTTTCGGAACGGACTTCGCATCGCAGGTTAGGATCAGACGGTCGCCGTCCTTGATCGAATCCTCCTTCTTGGGGATCAGGATCTCTTCGCTCCTCTTGACCGCCGCGAGCTTGCAGTTCTCGGGAAGGTCGAGGTTCGCGATCGGACCGATCAGGGACATATCCTCTTGGACGGAGAGCTCGATCAGCTCGCCCTTCCCTCCTGCGAGCCCCCGACGCTCTATCATCGAGGGGAAGTAGAGGTCGGTGACGATCCTCTCCGCCATCACCAGCTCCGGGCAGATCATGAGGCCGATACCGATCTGTTTTCGGTCTTTCATCGGCTGGTCGATGTAGTCAGAGTTGCTCACCCTGGCTATGGTCCTATCGACTCCCAGATGGCTCGCGGTGATGCAGGTGATGATGTTCACCTCGTCGTTGCCGGTGACAGCGACGACGATATCCGCGTCCTGTACCCCAGCCTCGATCAGGAGCTGGGCGTTGGCGGCGTTCCCGTGAAGGACCTTGGCGTCGATCTCCTCCAGCCGCTCACAGGCCTTGCTGCTCTGATCGATTACTGTGACGTCATAGTCGCCGGAGAGCTCGCTAGCCAGATGAAAACCGACATCGCCAGCCCCGGTGATCAAGATGTGCATGGAATCCCTCCAGTCCCGAGCCTTGCGCCGGGAGTGAATGTAAGCGAAGAGTAGATCATGCCAACGGGAAAAGGCTTTCGCGTGGTTATGAGAAGATTGAAGCTCTGCCAGGCCGAGTCGGCTCAGCTCGGGGGTTTGAGGATGCGATCTTTCGAGGCTTTACGTCGCGGGTTTGACGGTCTCGATGGGGTCTTGGTGGCCTTCTCGGGGGGTGTGGACAGCTCGGTTTTGGCGGCTGCGGCCTGCTCTGTTCTGGGCGATAAGGCAGTTGCCGCCACTGTGAAGTCGGAGCTCCAGTCCGGCGTGGACATGGATAACGCCAGAAGGGTCGCCGCCGAGATCGGGATTCACCACCTGATTTTGGAGGTAGGGGCCCTTGATCTGGAGGGGATCCGCGAGAATCTGCCTTCGCGATGTTATCTCTGCAAGAGGGCGATGGCCGAACGGCTCCTCCGCGAGGCGAGGTTCTGGGGCATCGAGGTCGTGGTGGACGGCACCAACGCCTCGGACAGGTCCGAGGACCGGCCCGGCATGAGGGCCCTCTCGGAGGCAGGGATCAAGATGCCCCTCCGAGATTTGGGGATAACAAAGATCGGGGTCAGAGATATGGCAAGATATCTCGGCCTCTCCAACGCCGATCGGCCCTCGAGGTCCTGTCTTGCGACGAGGATCGAGGGGCTTCTCAGCCCCGATCGGCTCGCGCGGGCGGAGGCCGCAGAGGACCTTCTGCCCCAGGGATGGAGAATCTCGGATCGGGGTGACCGGATCGAGGTGAAGGTTCCCGAGGGGGAGAGGCTCTCCAAAGATGCGGTCGCGAAGCTGAAGCGGCTCGGATATCGAGAAGTCGTGATGAAGGGATGAAGACTGCTGAGCTGCTTGACGCCACAGACCTAGACGCGCGCCCCTTTGATTCAGACTAGATGCCCAAAACAACTTTTTTCTATCATCAGGGGGATCATGCTGCCGGATGCAGATTCGCGAGGACGAGTTCAAAGATCTGATTGGCAGGTACGAAAGGGTCCTTTACCTCTGCCACAGGAACGCTGATCCCGACGCTGTGGGTAGCGGTTTTGCCCTTCGGGAGGCCTTCGGGGGGGACCTGGCCGCGGTGGAGGGTGTGAGCAGGACCGCCGCTGCCCTTCTTTTGGCCATAGGCGTGGACGTTCTGATCGATCCGCCCCTCGAGGGCTACGACCTGGTGGTGGTGGTGGACACGGCGGTGAGGCTTCAGGTTGGCGACTTGAATCTGAGAAACTACGCCGTCGTCGACCATCACCAGGACAGGGATCTGATCGAGGCCGCTAGCTTCTACATCCAGAGGCCTGTCGACTCCACAGCCGAGATCGTCTGGGAGATCCTCGATAGAAGCGGAATCGTGCCGAGCCGAGAGGCTGCCATTGCGCTCGTAGTGGGGATAATTACCGATACCGGCAGGTTCAAGCACGCTCATGCTTCCTCTTTTCGGACGGTGTCCGAGATTTTGGAGAGGTCCGGGATCGAGTACAATGATGCTCTGGAGGTCCTCTCACGGGTCCCGACGGAAGTCTCCAGGAGGATCGCTGCCCTCCGGGCTGCCTCTCGGGCCGAGATCGAGTGGACCGGCGACTGGGTCGTCGTCTCCTCAGAGGTGGGAGCTTTCGAGGGGTCCAGTGCGATGACCCTCGTCGAGATCGGGGCGGACGTTGCCCTCGTCGGCGGGATGCACGCCGACTGTTGCAGGATCAGCGGTCGCGCGAGAAGGGGCGCCGTCCTCGCAGGCCTCGACCTTGCTGCGATCCTGAGGGATGTTGGAAGAGCCCATCGGGGGGACGGGGGCGGCCACCGGGGCGCGGCCGCCCTGGAGGCTTCCGGGCCACCGAAGGAGCTTCTAGCCGAGTGCAGAAAAAAAGTGATGGCGGCCCTGAAGGGGCGGCGGTCCATTCAGGGAGATCTCCAGCGGTGAACTCTTAGAAAGCGCTCTAGAATACCGGCATCGATTACTTCCGATACCTCTCGGCGGCCTTTTTCAGCGCCTCGATCCCGGGGAGGAGGTCGCCGGAGAGGTAGCTTATGGAGGCTCCGCCGCCGGTGCTGACGTGGGAGAACTTCGGCTCCAGGCCCAGCTCTTCGATGGCGGCGCTGGTGTGGCCTCCGCCCGCGATGGAGAAGCCGGCCTCGGTGGCGGCCTTCAGGATCTCGGTGGTGCCGAGGGCGAACTTCTCGTTCTCGAAGATCCCGGCGGTCCCGTTCAGGACAACGATCTTCGCATCCTTGATCCTCCGGGAGAAGTCGACGATAGTCTCAAGGCCGATGTCGGCGATCTGGAGGTCCGGTGGTATCTTTTCCATGGCGACGTCCAGCCTATCGCCGTCTTTGTCAAGGGCGACGTCCTGGGGGAAGACGATCTTGCTGGGGTTCTTATCCAGGAGGTCTTTTGCGATCGAGACCAGTTCAGAGTAGTCGAGTCCCGCCACGAACTCCCGGTTCTTATCGCCGACGTTGATCCCCGCAGCCATCTGGAAGACGGTGGCTACGACCCCGGTGACGAGGACCTGGTCGACGCCGCCCCGGTTGAAGACGTTCTGGATCACCTTGATGGAGTCGTCGGCCTTCGTTCCGCCGAGGACGAAGATCGAGGGGTGCTCGTTCCCCCGGACGCCCATGTCCAGGGAGTCGATCTCCTTCTCCATCAGACGGCCTGCGGCGCTGGGGAGGACCTCGGTGAACCCGACGACGGAGAGGTGAGACCGGTGAGAAACGGCGAAGGCGTCGTTGACGAACAGATCGAAGAGAGGATAGAGCTGTTTTACCATGTGGCTTTTGGCGTGGTCTTCGGGGGGGCGGCTGATGTTCTCCTCGGAGTAGAAGCGGGTGTTCTCCAGGAGGATGACGTCGCCGGGCTTCATCGCCTTGATCGACTCCCGAGCGTGGGAGCCGAAGATGTCGTCGACGTAGGTGACCTCGCGGTGGAGGAGCTGGGAAAAACGGCGGGCGTGGGCCTCCAGGGTCGTGAAGTCCTTCTTTCCTGCGCGGCTCTGGTGGGCCATCAGGACGACCCTTGCCTCCTCCAGGTCGCGCAGGGTGGGCAGGTGGCCGCGGAACCTCTTGTCGTCGAGGATCTTTCCGTCCGGGTCCATGGGGGAGTTTATGTCGACCCTCACCAGGATCCTCTGGTTATCGATGGGGAAATCGTCTAGCGTGAGATAATCCTTCAACTGAC
>DAOSXX010000048.1:0-16802 GCA_035380685.1 Methanothrix sp.
TTGAGAGAAGCTTGATCGGGGGTTATATTGTTCTCCTGGGATTTAAGGGGTTTGTTACGAAGAGATTGGAGAGGTTGCTTGTGACGACGGAACTTTTTTGTGTGTGCGGTCATAACTGTGGAGTAGATGAACGAAGTTGAACTCATTCAAAGTTTGATTGATGATCTCAATGAATTGCCGCATAGAGATGAAGAGAATTTAGATCATCTCAGGAGACGCGCTGTGATGATTATTAGAGAAATTTTTGAATATTCAGATGCGGCAAAGCAATACAAAGAAGATATTTTAAAGATTGAATTTAACGCTCGCCCGGAGTACAAGCGAGTTATTACAGATATACTTCCTGGTATGGATCCAAGTCAGCGCATCGAACTCAAAAAATTACGTCTAGTACAACCTACAAAACAAGAAAAAGATAGGGCATGGTACTCAGGTAAAATTAAAATGTTAAATATCTTGAAAGTAATGTTGGAGGAAAGCAAATTAAAGGGAGATAAGATACAACAGGATCTTCAACAAAACCGAGTATTTGTAGTCCATGGCCATGATAGAGAAATGAAACTTGACGTTGCCCGAACACTTGAGAAACTGGGCCTCGAACCAATAATATTAGATGAGAAGGCAAATAGAGGACGGACTATCATTGAAAAATTTGAAGATTATTCAGATGTGAATTTCGCCGTTTTTCTTCTTTCCCCAGATGATATGGGCTGCTCGACATCCGACCTTCCAGGCGGAGTGAAAGCAAGGGCTCGACAGAACGTTATTTTTGAAATGGGATATTTCAATAACAAGCTCGGAAGACATCATTCGGCTGCTCTTTGCCGCGGAGAAGGCATTGAGATTCCTTCCGATTATGAAGGAGTCGTTTATATCCCCTATGACTTGCACGGTGGATGGAAATTGAAGCTCGTAAAGGAGCTTAAAGAATGTGGTTATGAGATTGATATGAATAAATTATAGTAATCAAATATTGTCGCTAATGTCACGAAAGCTTACCAAATCTGCTTTATAGTTAATAAATAATTTACGTTACTATGAGAACCCCGACGTTCTTCACCTTCGTCATGATAATTTTTCTCTCCATGACGACAGCCGCCAGCGCCGCTGAGGGATTGGAGCTTCGAAGCTCCGTTGCAGTTGCCTATGACGGCTCGACTTATACGTGGGACCCCCAGAGCTTTGCAGGATTCAGCTACGACGCCGACGAGAACGTCGGAACTGAGCGCCTGACCCTGACGATCACCGACAGCTCCCTCGACGAGCCGATGGGAGTCGTCTACGAAACGTCGGCCCAGCTCGTCGACTTCGATTTCGAGGATTGGGGCATGTACTATAAAATCTCCTTTTTGGGAGAGGAGCACTTCGCAGGATATGCCGAGAATTCATACGATGACTGGTACTCGCCTTACCTTTATGACAAATCAAGAGACGAGAACCTGATGGTCGGAGAAGAGCTGTCGAAGATCCTCATCGACGACGACCAGGAGAGGACCTTCACAAAAGAGGCTCCCCTCCAGCTTGCCGAAGGCTACGAGCTGGCGATCAAGGGGATCGACGCCTACGGGTCCGTCTGGCTTGAGCTGAGAAAAGACGGCGAGGTCGTCGACTCCAACCTCATCGCCCCGCTAAAAGACGGCGCCACCATGGCCGACAAGACCTATACTTACACCAAAGATCTTGGAATTTCGCAAGGAGTCGTGGTCATAGCCGTCCACTTCAAGGGACCCGTCTTCCACGGCACAGAAGGCGGCCTCCAGGACGCCGCCGTGGTAAACGGCATCTGGCAAATCTCGGACGCGCCCGTCAGCATCGAAGAAGGCGCATCCTTCGGCAAGATGAGGGTCGCGACGGTGGACCCCAGCTCGATGCAGATCGTCATGGACAACCAGGACAACCGGATCATCCTGAGCAGGGACAGGGACGTCTCCCTGATGGGTGATATCGGCATAAAGACCGCCGACCAGGACGAGATCACTGCTGAGGTGCCCCTCAGATACTACGTCTACAGAGAGATCACCGAGCCCGGCACCTACGAGATCAGGGGAAGCGTCTCTGTGGTCATCGACGGCAGTATGGTTGAATGGGACCCCGCCAACTTCGCCGGGTTCTACTACGACGTCGACGAGGACCTAGGCACCGAGAGGCTCGCCATGACCATCACCGACAACGCCCTAGAGGAGCCAGACGGCGTCGTCTACATGACCTCCGGCCAGATGAAGGACTTCGAAAACGAGGTATGGGGCAGCTACAGTACGATCGCCTTCCTCGGAGAGAAGTACTTTGCGGACTACGTTGAAGGCACGCCCTCCGACGCCTACCTCTACCACGACTCCGCCGACACCAACCTGATGGTCGACGAGCTGCTCAGCAAGGTCCTGATCGACGACGACCTGGAAAGGACCATCATCTCCAGCGCACCTCTGAAGCTCGCCGAGGGCTACGAGCTGGTCATCAAGTCGATAGATACCACCACTGGTAAGGTCAGCCTCGAACTCCAGAAGAATGGTGGGGTCGTTGACACCGGCGTGGTGGAGCCGTCCAAGGACGGCGCAACGGTCCAGGATAAGACCTACACCTACAAAAAGAGGCTCAACGGTGCCGGGGAGATCGTCGTGATAGCCGTTCACTTCAAAAACGCCTTCCGCGGTGCTGACGCCGATCTGGCCACCGTCGATGGGATCTGGCAGATCTCCGATGTGCCCATCAATATCAAGGAAGAGACGACCTTCGGAAAGATGACGATCCAGATGGTAGATGCCGACGCCAAGGCCGTCTCGATGAGCAACGAGGGGAACAAGATCAGCCTCTACGGGAACGCAGACATTCCCCTGATAGGAAATATCAGGATCAAGACCGCCGACCAGGACGAGATCTCCGCAGAGGAGCCGCTCAGGTTCTACGTCTACAAGGAGGTGAAGGTGGAGGGGCCCGAGAACCAAACGCCCTCCCAGGAGATCGGCCTGATCTGAGGGGGATCGCACCCCCCCAACTCTTTTTCGCAGGATGGCGCGGCCTTTCCCCTCCTAGCCGCTCACCCCTCCACCAGTTTCGAGTTCACCTCTCGACTGCTGCCGGAGATGTCGACCTCGGCCTCCTCGGTGACGGTGCTGTTGGGGGGCACTTTGATCTTCATCTCTTTTAGGAGCTTTCCGTCGCCGTCTTCCAGGATGACGTTGGCGGTCCCCTCAGCATCCCCGGAGTTTCTGAGGGTGATGCTGCAGTCGGCGTACCATCCTTGCAACAGGTTCCAGCCGATCCTCACCTCGAAGTCCTCAAGCCGGATCTCGGCAGCCTCGCCGGAGCCGGGTTCGCCCTCTACTTCTTCGACTTCTTCCCCTACGCCCTCTCCAGCCCCGGAAACGTCTTTCTCATCCGCGGGGGCCTTCAGGACCGAATATGGCAGCCAGTCGACGAAGCTGGCCGTCCACTCGGGCTCCGCCGGGGGCGAGGCCGCCAGCATATCGCGCCAGGCCTCGTCAGCGAGCCGGTCGTCCATCGGCTGCTTGAACTCGTAGTAGCTGAAGACGGGCCCCGCCCCGAGGAGGATCCTGCCGTCGGGAAGGTCGTAGGCGACGGCGACGAGCCTCACGTAGCCCACCCCCTCCTCCAGGACCTGCCCCGTGTTCGAATCGGTGTGGACGTCGGCGACGATCGTCGTCGTCTTCGACTTGTCGTCTACCCCCGCGATCGCCCCGTTCAGCCTCTCGCCGAAGTCGTTGATGAACTCGATGTCTTCGGCTGTCAACTCCTCACCCTCCAGCTCCTTCGTCGATATCTCCTTAAGCCGTTCAAGGATCGTCTCGAGGCTCTCAAGGCGGCTTCGGGACGAGTCGTCGAGAAGGCCAGCTTCGTCGAGCCCCTCCCGGTTCATTTTGGCAAGAACGAGGAGCCTTCCGTAAACCTCGGGGACGGGCTCGACGTATCCAGCTACAGGCTCGGGCTCCTCAGGGGGGAGAGCGATGGCCCGCAGGGTGTAGCTCTGCTTTGCGTAGAGGATCGTGTCGTGGCGAAGCTCTGCCCAGGAGGCGAGGGCCGTCGTCAGCTCCTTATCCTGCCAGGCAGTCGTCTGCATGAACGTGGGGCTCCCGGGATCTGGCGTTTCGAGGAGGGGCTGGAGGGCATAAAGCCACGACCAGTATAGGTTCTTCTGCCAATCCACCTCGCCGAAGGAATCAAACTCCCCTTCGAGCTTTGCCCGCTGGGACGAGTAGTTTTGATAGCTTGAGTCGTTCAGGGCAGCCAGGATCTCGTCCGCCCGCTCCGATCCCAAAATCGCCATCACGTCTAGGCCTCTTGGGAAGTGGCGGCCGTAAGGTCCCCGGGTGAAGACGACGCCTTCGTACTTGTCGGAGTAGCCTCCGACGTTCGGGATCACCAGGTTCTGGAAGATGTAGGAGTCAGGAACAAACCTCTGGCCCATGAACCTGAAGCTGGCCGTCGCCGCCAGGCACTCGTCGGCCTCTTCCGGCGAGAAGGGCGGCTCGACCGCACAGGCCAGGGAGGCGACCCCGGTCCCGCCGTAGATCGAGGGCAGTCTCTTCTCGGCAAGCTTTGCCTTCAGGAGGTCGAGATCCGAGTCTGAGAGGTTCCGAGCCTGGACCTTCCCCTCGAAGAGGTCGTTTATTGCGTCATTGTACTCGTAAGGCCCGAGGTCGTCGGAGTACCCTACGTAGAAGGAGGTGACGTTGTAGATCCGGTCCCATTTCCCCTTCGAGTCGGGATCGTCCAAGAGATCCTGGGCGATCATGCTCGCGCCCAGGGTTTGAATTCTCGCCTCCTTCTCGGATACGATGCAGTTTCCGTCGCATCCTTTCAGGAGGAAGCTCATCCTCCCGTACCACATCATCGCTTTGAAGTAGTTCTTCAGCCGCTCGGATCGGGTGTAGTGGCCCCGGGGCCGGTACTGAGAGTAGTCCTCATCGTAGCCGAATATCGGCGACTTTGCAAACCCGGCCTGGGCCTCGATCAGGGCCATCTCCGCTTCCACCTCGTCCTTCACCAGCGCCGGAACCTCGAAGCTCCTCTCCTCCAGCTCCTCGGGGGTGAAGTAGGGGTACGTCCCCTCGAAGCTCCCCTCGTTACATTCCCGGCCGCTTCCGGGGCAGAGCTGGTCTTCTTTTGGCGAAAGGAGGCTCAGAGCCACCGAGAAGAAGGCCACGTTCCTTTTGGCGGCCTCCTTCGCCTCGCCGGAAGCGGCCTTGTAGTCGGCCTCGGACCTCGCCAGCATCTCTTCAGTCAGCATCCAAAGGTCGTCGTAAAAGTGCTCCTCCTCGATCTCCCTCAAGGTCTCATCGAACTGGATGTGGTAGACGTGGAGGAGGGAGTCAGAGGTGACGAAGATCGGAACCTCGAAGTTCTTGAGGAGCTTGTAAGGTGCCGTGATATCCTCCCGGTTCGGCGAGAAGGGGTCCTTCATCACCACAAACCCGTTCTTCTCCAGCCTCCCGACCGCCTCCTCGCCAAGGGGCAACCTGGAGTTGAAATCTTCAAAATTATCGATATCTTCCGTCGATAAAGGAAGCTTGTACCCTGGTGCATCTTCTGCCAAGGCCGCACCACCCCCCATAGATAGCTCAGCTATCGAAATTATGACGATCGCGATCGCCAACCAGATTCCAAAGGCTCGCCTGCTGATGAAGTGATTGAGCATGATAACCCCCAATTGGCTTAAAACTTCGATTCCAAATTATATGAAGGTTTTTGAGTGCAATCCGAAGACCACAAGGGATCATAGGTCAAAATGGGAACGCGAGAACGTGCGAGTTTCTCAACCCCTCTGAGCTACATTATATAAATATCTCCATGAAGGCGGCGTACTGATGCTTCCTTGAACATTCAATATCTTTTTAAATATGGAATATCACATATCACACTATGCTCCCACCCGTGAGGATATCCGAGATCTCCCTCTACCTCCGATGCCCCCGGCTCGTCTACTTCCAGGCGATGGGCCGATCGGTCTGGCCAAAGGCCGAAAGCCCCAAAAACCTACTCCTGAGGGAGGTGGCGTTGTCACTATCGGAGTTCGAGCCGGATGGCGAAACCGACCTTGTGGCCTGGCTCCTGGGGGCCCTCGACAGGGCCGAGGCCGAGCTTCCCATCATCTGGGGGGAAGGCGTCAACCAGCACGACCTCCGGGTAGCGGCGGGGGAGATACGCGAGGCTTTGCCCGAGATCGCATCGAAGCTCTCTCCGAAGCTCGAGCTTTTGATCCCCAGCGAGGTGGAGGTGGACCTAAGGTCTGATCGGCTCGGCCTCTCCGGCAGGCTCGATCGGATCGTCTCAAGGGCCGGAGACGGTGGGCCGAAAGAGCGGGACATTATCCCCTCGTTGATAAAGACGGACAACCCCCCCGAGACCGGGGTCTGGAGGAGCGACCGTCTCCGCCTCGCGGGGTACGCCATCCTCCTCGAAGATGAATTGAAGAGAAGGGTCGATCGGGGGATCGTCGAGTATCCTCGGGCTGGCGAGGTCCGGGAGGTGGAGATCAGATCCTCCGATCGGAGGAGGGTCCTCAGGATCAGGGACCGTGTGCGGTTGATCAACGGTGGAAAGCTCCCCGACCGGCCTCGCGAGGCCCCCTGTGAGCGGTGTCCCGTTTTGGAGACCTGCGAGACCAGGCATACCCTCGCCTCCAAGTTCTTCTGATCCAGAAGCGTTATATCCCAAAGGAGCGGAAGGTCGGAACATGTTCAGAAAGAGGCACGTGCTCTCGATGCGGGAGTTCTCGCGGGGCGAGATCGACTCCGTCCTCGACCTGGCCGAGTCCCTGGAGCCCTACGCCCGCGGAGGGAGGTGCGACGCCCTCTCAGGAAAGATCCTGGCCCTCCTCTTCTTCGAGCCGAGCACCAGGACGCGGCTCTCCTTTGAGACGGCGATGATGCGCCTCGGCGGAAAGACCCTCAACCTCGGCCCCGCCGAGGGATCGGCCATCGCCAAGGGCGAGTCGCTGGCCGACACCATCCGGGTGATCGGAGCCTACGCCGACGCCCTGGTCATCCGCCACCCAAAGGAGGGCTCGGCCAGGCTTGCATCCCAGTTCTCGCCGGTCCCGGTCCTGAACGCCGGCGACGGCGCGGGCCACCACCCCACCCAGACCCTCCTCGACCTCTATACCATCAGAAAGGAGAGCAGCCTCGAAGATCTCAAAATCGCCCTCGTCGGCGACCTTAAGTACGGCAGAACGGTCCACTCTCTCGCCTACGCCCTCGCCCTCTACGGTGCCGACATCACCCTCGTCTCGCCGCCGAGCCTGGAGATGCCGGCCTCGATCAAGTCTGATCTTGCAGGGAAGGGGACGATGGTCCGCGAGACCCACGATCTGGACTCGGTGATCGGAGATGTGGACGTTCTCTACGTCACCAGGATCCAGAGGGAGAGGTTCCCGGACCCCTACGAGTACTCGAAGGTGGCAAAAAGCTACAGGATCGCTCCCGAAAACCTGGAAGGGGTCAGAGACGGGCTTATAATCATGCACCCGCTGCCGAGGGTGGACGAGATCGCGCCCGAGGTGGACGAGACCCGTCACGCCCTCTACTTCAAGCAGTCCTTCTATGGCGTGCCCGTGAGGATGGCCCTTCTCAAGATGCTGATGGGGGAATCGAGTTGACTGATACCGAGATGAAGCTTAGGGTCACGCCCATCGGGAACGGGACGGTCATAGACCACATCCCCGCGGGCCAGGCCCTCAACGTCCTCAAGATCCTGGGGATCGATAAGACGACCGATGCGACGATAAGCGTCCTGATGAACGTGACGAGCCGAAGGTCTGGCAAAAAGGACGTCGTCAAGGTGGAGGACCGGGAGCTGAAAGAGGAGGAGGTGAACAAGATCTCCCTCATCGCCCCTGGGGCGACGATCAACATCATCAGAGACTGCCGGGTCGTCGAGAAGCGCACCGTCGACATGCCGGACCTGATCGTGGGAGTCTTGAGGTGCCCAAACCCCTCCTGTATATCCAACACCAACGAGCCGATCAAGTCTCAGATCCTGGTCAAGAGCAAAAATCCGGTGGTGCTGAGGTGCGTCTACTGCGAGCAGCCCATCGTCGAGAAGATAGCAGACTACTTAATATAGAAGCGAAAAGGCTGCAGAGCTAGTTATCCTTCCAAGGACGGAGTTCAAGATGACAGTAAAAGATGGCGATTTCATCAAGGTAGATTACACCGAGAGCGTCGACGGCCAGGTCCTATCCACCACTAACCGGGATGTGGCAATGAATAACGACATCTACGAGGACGGGGTAGAGTACGGCCCCGCCCTGATCGTGGTCGGGTCCGGAGACGTGGTGGCGGGGTTCAAAGACGAGCTTATCGGAAAGGAGATCGGAAGCTCCGGAAGTGTGGAGGTCCCTCCCGACGAGGCCTACGGCGTCCGCGACCCTGAGAACGTCGAGCTCATACCCCTCACCAAGTTCAAGAAAGAGAGGCCTGAGATAGGGATGCGGGTCTCTGTAGACGGCAAGATGGGAACCCTCACCCGCATAATCGGGAGAAAGGCGAGGATCGACTACAATCACATTCTCGCCGACAAGATCGTAAAGTTCGATTACACCATCGTCGAGAGGATCGAGGATCGGCAGGAGAAGCTGGAGAATCTGATCAGGATCTTCGCCAAGATCGACCTCAAGGCCGAAATCCTGGATGACGACGTCGCCGAGATCGAGTCTCCCTGGGAGATGAGCTACTACAAGGAGTGGCCGATGATAAGGCGGGGCGTCGCCGAGATGGCGATGAGGCTCCTCGACCTCAAAGAGGTCCGGTACATCGAGAGCCACAAAATCACCCCCACCGTCACCTCGCAGCTCGTATCTCCTCCCTCGAAGGCCGAGGAGGCGGGAGAGGGCGAAGGGTCGGAGGCGTCAACATAAGAGGCCCCAGCGGAGTGACGCGGTCCCCGGCAAAGGTCCCATCACCAGAAGATCTGAGCTAAAGCTCACGTTTTCGAGATCATGAGGGGCCGGAGGCCTGGTCCCGGCGATCTGTCGCCCGCCCCGGCGGGGTGGGCGAGATCCCTAATTTCTGGCAAAAAGTTTTATAGGGCGAGGCCTCTACTGAAGGCTCATGACGCAAGAGCAATCTGCGTGGGATCGTTTTCTATAACATCGAAGCGCTGCGTGGAGAAAAAGTTCGGATTTTCGACACCACCCTCCGTGATGGTGAACAGACCCCCGGCGTCTCCCTGACCCCGGAGGAGAAGATCGCCATCGCTCGGCAGCTCGACAAGCTCGGTGTGAACGTCATCGAGGCCGGTTTTCCAGTATCCTCTCGTGGCGATTTTGAGGCCGTCAGGATGATCGCGAACGATGGGCTTGGCGCCTCCGTCTGCGGCCTTTCACGGATCATAAGAAAGGACATCGATGCCTCCCTCGAAGCCGATGTGGACATGGTCCACGTCTTCGTCTCGACCTCAGACATCCAGATCCAGCACACTATCAAAAAGAGCCGCACAGAGATCGTCGAGCAGTCGGTGGGAGCCGTCGAGTACGTAAAGGAGCACGGGAGGACCTGCCTCTTCTCGGCGATGGACGCCACCCGAACCCCCCTCCCGTTCCTGAAGGAGATCTTCGGGGCCGTGGAGGTGGCGGGCTGCGACATAATCAACATCCCCGACACTGTGGGGGTGGCGATCCCGACGACCTTCTACACGATGGTAAAGGAGATCTGCGATTCGACGAAGAATATGGTCGTTGACGTCCACTGCCATAACGACTTCGGCCTCGCCGTCGCCAACAGCCTCGCCGCCTTCGAGGCGGGGGCGAGAGAGGTCCAGGTGGCGGCCAACGGCCTCGGCGAGAGGGCGGGAAACGCGAACCTCGCCGAGACGGTGATGTGCCTCCACTCGATGTACGGGGCCGAGACGTCGATCAACACCCCCTACCTCGTCGAGACCGCAAAGCTCGTAGAAAGGCTCTCGGAGGTGAGGATCTCGAGGACCGCTCCCATCGTCGGCGAGAACGCCTTCGCCCACGAGAGCGGGATCCACAGCCACGGCGTCCTGGAGAGGTCCGACACCTTCGAGCCTGGCATCATGACGCCGGAGATGGTGGGGCACAAGAGGCGGATCGTCCTCGGAAAGCACACCGGAAGGCACGCCGTCAAGCAGTCCCTCGAGGAGATGGGATACGGACCCAACGAGAGCCAGCTCCAGGAGATCCTGGAGAGGGTCAAGGACCTCGGGGACAAGGGCAAATGCGTGACGAACGCCGACCTCATGACGATCGCCGAGGTTGTCATCGGGGAGCTGGCCAAGGAGAAGCAGGCCGTAATCCTGAAGGAGCTGGCGGTGATGACAGGAAACACCCTCACCTCGACGGCCACGGTCCGGGCCACCGTCAGAGGCGAAGAGCGGGTCCTCGCCGACATCGGCGTAGGTCCTGTGGACGCAGCCCTCAAGGCTGTCCGGGGGATCCTCGGTGACGAGACCGCCGTCAAGATCAGCGACTTCAGGATCGAGGCGATAACCGGAGGGTCTGACGCCCTGGCCGAGGTGGTGGTCGGCGTCGAGAACAGCCGCCTCGGAAGGAAGGTGACGGCCCGGTCCGCGCGAGAGGACATCGTGATGGCCTCGGTGGAGGCGCTGATCAACGCCATAAACAGACTGATGTTATTGGAGGAAGAAGCAAGTTGAGCGATGCAAAATACGAGGTGACAGACACTCACTGTCACCTCGACTTCAAGAACTTCAACAAGGATAGAGACGAGGTGATCCAAAGGGCCCTCAAGGCCGGGGTTACGACGATGATCAACTCCGGGATCGACCTCAAGACCAACAGAAAAACCCTGGAACTTGCAAAAAAGTACGATTTCATTTTCGCAACCCTGGGGCTCAACCCAAATGGCCTTGGCGAGATGACTGATGAGGATGTGGATGCCACCCTCGACCAGATCCGATCTCACGCCAAGGAGATCGTCGGCGTCGGCGAGGCGGGCCTCGACTACTACCGGTGTCCCGACGAGAGAGGAAGGGACCGGCAACGAGACGTATTTCGAAAGGTCGTCAGCCTCGCGGAAGAGCTGGACCTCCCCCAGGTGATCCACGCCCGCCTCGCCGAGGACGAGGCCTTCGATATGGTGAAAGACCTGAATAAAGTCGTCTTTCACTGCTACAGCGGGACGGTGGGGACGATGAGAGAGGCCGTCGACCGCGGCTTTTACATATCCCTCGCCACCGTCGTCTGCAAGTCGGCCCAGCACCAGGTTCTGGCAAGACAGGTCCCTCTCGACCTCCTTCTGATCGAGACCGACAGCCCCTTTCTCGCGCCAAAAACGGGGAGAAACGAGCCGGCCTACGTTCTGGAGGCTCTCAACCTGATCGCCAGGATCAAGGGGCTTCCGCCTGAAGATGTTGCAAAAGCCACCACTTCGAACGCCAAAAGGATATTCAACCTCTGAGCGGGGAAAGCTTATCCCGCTCTCTTGCGTTCACCTTAGTTTTTCATTTTATGATTCTGTCAGCGTTTGATCCGGCGCACTAGATCCGTTCTTATGCCCTCTCTCGCCGACACAAGACGGAAAATTATATCAGATCGATGCGGAAACCACTATTAACGTAAGATGGACCAGTGATCCGATGCCGATACGCTTCGAACACATCATGAAATATCTGGGCTCCAAGAAGGAGAAGGGGAGGAAGAAGATCGGCCTATTGGTGGACGGGCCCAACATGCTTCGAAAAGAGTTCCAGATCGACCTGGAGGAGATCAGAGACATCCTGAAAGACTACGGCGACATCAAGGTGGGCCGGGTATTCCTCAACCAGTACGCCTCCGAGAAGCTGGTGGAGGCTGTAGAGAATCAGGGGTTTGAGCCCGTGATCTGCACAAGCGACGTCGACGTGAAGCTGGCGGTGGAGGCGATGGACATGATCTACAGCCCGGTGATGGACACCATCGCCCTCGTCACGAGGGACGCCGACTTCAAGCCCGTCCTTCTGAAGGCGATGGAGCACGGCAAGGAGACGATAATCTTCGGGGCGGAGCCCGGTTTCTCCGTCGCTCTCAAAAACTCCGCCGATTACGTCATCGTTCTCCGAAACGGAGAGTACGTGGTGGAGTGACCCGGGCCGGCAGCATCTATTTGTATTGCCTCTTCCAGAGGAAAGGTTCGAAGGCAGAAGCTCCGGTGAGGTGAGATCGATTTGAAGGAACTCTTCGAGAGGTCGGGACGAGGTTGGGCAAGAAGGCTCTCGCTTGGTGCCGGATGGCAGAGGGACGGCGGCCGCGACAACCGCTGGAACGGCCCGGACCCCTGGGGAGACGATCGGTATTCCCCCTCAGGTGGCCTCAGGCTTCCACTGACGTACTCGGGGATGATTCTGGTCATATGCGTTCTCCTACTCTTCGTGAGGTATTTGGCTCCAGCTTTCACCTTCAACTACCTGGCCTTAAACCCCGCCTTCGTCGCAAGCAGGCCCTGGACTCTCATCACCCACATCTTCGTTCACGCGAACATGGAGCACCTATTTTTCAACATGCTATTCCTCTTCTTCTTCGGAACCGAGCTGGAACGTAGGGTCGGCGAGTCGAGGTTCCTCCAGATATTCATAATTTCGGGGCTCGTTGCGGCCATCGGCCAGATGGCGGTGGTACCCACCGGCTACATGATGGGTGCTAGCGGCGCCCTCTACGGCGTCATGGGCTGCCTCGCCGTCATCGCCCCGGAGATCAGGGTCCTCCTCTTCTTCGTCATACCTCTGAGCATAAGAGCGGCGGTGGTCCTCTTTGCGGTCCTAGATTTCACCATGATGGGGTCTGCGGACAGCATAGCTCACATGGCCCACATAACGGGCCTTCTCGCGGGCCTCGCCTACGGCGGCATGCTGAAAGATCGATATCGCTACAGGTACCGTTAAGCTCTTGAGGGGTGGGCGAAAAGCTGGACTTGAGGCTCTGGTCGTTCGCGGTTTTGCGAGGGCTTTGCCTCCTTGGAACGTGGTGGTAATCTGGGAGACGAGATCGGAATCATCGTGGGGGAGACGAGCGCCCACGAGTTCAAGTTCCTGATGGCGGACGATGCGAGCAGAGGAAGCTACGTCAAGGTGAAAGCCGGCTCGAGGGACTGGATCTTCGCCCAGGTGGTGGAGGTCACGCGGTCCAACGTAGCCTACAGCCTCAGCACCATCGACGAGAAGAACCCCGAGGCTAAAGAGCGGGTTTTGGGCCTCGCCCGGGTGATCGGAGTCGCCTCGGGCGGAAGGCTAGCGATGCCCACTAACCCTCCCCGACCCGGAGACCCGGTCTATAGGGCCGACGGCCAACTCATCGAGATGGCCTTGGGCCTCTCGAAGGGAAACCTCTACATCGGCCTCCTCGATGGGCACGACCTGAAGGTGAAGCTCGAAGCCGACTCTTTCGTCCAGAAGCACTGCAGCATCCTCGCCAAGACCGGGAGCGGAAAGTCCTACACCGCGGCGGTGGTCCTGGAGGAGCTTCTGGATAAGGGGGTCGCCCTTCTGATCATCGATCCCCACGGCGAGTACGCCTCGATGAAGCAGAAGAACACCAAGGGGGAGTTCGCCAAGTTCGACGTGTCGCCGAAGGGCTACGACGTCACCGTCTACTCTCCCGCCAGCCAGACGACAGCCCCTCACGCCGACCGGTTCTTTCGGTTCAACGGCAAAAACATGACCGCCCGGGAGCTCTCGGCGATGCTCCCCGAGGATGTGACCAACAGCCAGAAAGGGGTCCTCTACGAGGCGATAAAGATCCTCGCCTCCGACGGGGGGGACTACGAGCTTGAGGACGTGATCGCCCAGGCCGAGAAGGACACGAGCAAGGCCAAGTGGGGGCTCATCGGCCATCTCGAGGCCCTGGTGGAGCTGGGCATATTTTCGGGCAGGCCCACGAACCTCGGCGACCTCCTCCAGAGGGGGAAGGCCTCGATCATCGACATGACCGGCGTCCCCCCGGACCTCCAGGGTATGATCGTCGCAAAGCTTCTTTCGGACTTATTCGAGGCGAGGAAGAGGGGATTTGTCAACCCCGGCATGGTCGTCGTCGAGGAGGCCCATAACTACATCCCGGAAAGGGGGAGTGGAAAGGCTGCCAGCACCGCCGTTATACGGACGATAGCCGCCGAGGGGAGGAAGTTTGGCCTCGGCCTTCTCGTCATAAGCCAGAGGCCCGCGAGAGTCGATAAAAACGTCATATCTCAGTGCAACACCCAGATAATCCTCCGGGTCACAAACCCTAACGACCTCAGGGCCCTGAGCAAGGGGATCGAGGGTATGAGCTCGGAGCTTGAGGAGGACATAAAGAGGCTCCCGCCGGGGACGGCGATGCTGGTGAGTAACGAGATCGAGCATCCCGTCACCGTCAAGGTCAGGCCGAGGAAGAGCAGGCACGGCGGGGTCAGCACGCCGATCGTCGGCGGCGAGAGGGCGAAGGCCGCGACGAAGGCCAGGAGTGATAAAGGGGGAAAATCGCCGATCTCTCAGCCGAAGGGTCCAGATAAAAGTTCGGATTCGGGGTCGAAGGCCGAAAAGAAGGATGTTGGCGGGAGTTTTCTTCGGAAGATCCTAGGCAAATGATCTTATGAGGATTTCGAAAAATCCCTCTAAATCGCCATCTTGGTGAAATCTGGAGAGGGGTATAGCCCAAAATTGACTTCCAGATCTCGTGCAGCTCGGCGAGGAGGGCTTTTTCCCAGGGGCTCCGGTGCTTATCGCCCCTCTTTCTCCGCCGTTTCGAGCCAGAGCTGGATGGCGACTTTGGCCTCGTTAAGGGCCTTCTCTTCTGTCTCGCCGAAGGCAGAACAGCCGGGGAACTCAGGAAAGACCGCTATGTAGCCCTCGTCCTCGGAGCTGTAGAAGATCTCTATCGCTCGCTTATACATCCGCATCTTCCTCGATCTGGCCGTATTTTTATACGACATTTATAAATTGTCGTATTGGGATAATCTTGAAATAGGCTTATAGTAAAACTCTAAATTGGGGATATATGGCAATTAATAGAGGCGAACCTTCATATTCAATTTTAGCGCATGTAATAAATGATTACCATGTAAACCGACTTGATGAATTTAGTGTGGATTTATATATATCTGGCGATGGTGACACCGATTATGCCAATCTTCTAGTATCAATTCCACCATCTATCATAAAAAATGAAGAAGTTTATTTTTTCAACGTAAATATGAAATTCTAATTGAGCAGTTTGAGAAAATTCGCCTCGGAAAGCTTGTTAATCTGAGTTGGTCCTGCGAAAAGATTGGCCCACGATTCAATATAAATATAAATAAGATAGTTATGTCTTATTACGGAAGTGATAGATCTAATTTTGAAGGGAAAATCGTAGGTGAAGGTCATGTCGGAGATAGGTACCAGGCCCCGTATCGTATAAAATTTATTATTGCAGGAGACGCACCAACAGGCGATCAAAATATAAATATATTGTTTAAATATAGGTCAAAACACTCGTCTACCGTCTATTTGGATAAACAAATTTTCACGATACATATTAATCATTGGTATGAAAAGGGTTGGACGAAAGCTATCCCAGTATTTGCAGCAATTTTTGCATTTCTTTCCCTTCCTGGATCTGTAATTGCCAAATTCAATGGATTTCTCATTTCAACACCGTTAGATTATATATTAGGAGGATTTTGTTGGTTGATTTTACTTCTTATAATGTTTAGTGAATTAAGGAAGAATAGCCCACGTTTAAGAAGAATAATATAATTAGAATTGTTATAATAAAGCGTTGGTGCTGACCTTCTTTTAGCTTCTAAATAGAAAAGACGTTTATAGCCTTCAAACAAATTATTTACAATCCGTTCACGACTCCCCCCCTTTCACCCCTTGTACTCCCCGTCCACCAGCTCCCGGATCCGCTCGGCGGTCTTCAGTCCCACCAGCTCCACCTCCTTCAGCTCCTCCTCAGAGGCTGCGAAGACCCTCTCCACGGACCCAAAGTGGCGGAGGAGGTTTTTTGCGACGGCGTTCCCTACGCCGGGGATCGAGGAGACGAGGCGCTCCTGCTGCTCCTTCAGCATCCGGTGGGTCTTCTTGCCGTGAGCATGGGGGGCGCCGCCCCGGGCCTGCTGCTCGCGCCTCTCGATCGCCGCGATCACCGATACCGTCTCCTCCTCGTCCTCCGTCGGGATGATGGAGACGCCGCCCGAAATTTCGCGCCGGAAGCCGGGGTCTGCGCCGCTGGTGGCGGGGGAACGCGCGGGCGGGGCGCCGCCCATCGGCTCCCGGAACTCGACGGTGCTCTTGAGTTGTGTTTATGAATCGTAAACTGATTGTTTACAATTCGTAAACAAACCCGCCCTCGTTCACCCCTTGTACTCCCCGCCCACCAGCTCCCGGATACGCTCGGCGGTCTTCGGACCCACCAGCTCCACCTCCTTCAGCTCCTCCTCGGTGGCCGCAAAGACCCTCTCAACGGACCCGAAGTGGCGGAGGAGGTTTTTCGCGACGGCGTTCCCTACGCCGGGGATCGAGGAGACGAGGCGCTCCTGCTGCTCCTTGAGGGTCCGGTGGGTCTTCTTGCCGTGGGCCTGGGGAGCGCCGCCCCTCGCCTGCTGCTCTCGCCTGGCGATCGCCGCGACCGCTGAGGCGGTCTCCTCCTCGTCGACGGTAGGGATGATGGAGAAGCCGCCCGAAATTTCGCGCCAGAGGCCGGGGTCTGCGCCGCTGGCGGCGGGGGGACGCGCGGGCCTGGCGCCGCCCGTAGGTTCCTGGAGATTGGCAGCGCTTGAAACGCCTGTTTACGAATCGTAAACATAATGTTTATGATACGTAAACAAAATGTTTATGTATCGTAAACACAATATAAAAGCTATGCTCTCGGAACT
>DAOSXX010000049.1:0-16723 GCA_035380685.1 Methanothrix sp.
TTTCCAGCTAGATTAGGCCCGCCCCCGAATCCACCGGCGCGGATCGAGGGCGCCTTTCCACCGACGGACCGCCTCCCGCCCGAGGATCAGGCCTCCGATCCAGAAGGACGCCTCGCCGGAGATTACCAAGAGGGACGAAAGGGCTACCTTCCCCTCCGTCGATAAAGAGGTCGATGGGACTAGAATGAGAGAGCCGTAGAGGAGGCAAGATAATGCGACCAGGCCGAAACCGAGCCGCCGCTTCCAGTTTGTTGATTTTATATTCCGGTCGGCTTCGGTGCTGAGCTGGGAGTGGCCCGCCTCCCCAGCCCCGCCGTCCGGCGCCAGAGTCGTCACAGCCTCAGACGTCATCGCTCTTCTCGGGAGGTCACCTCATCTCCCGCAGGGCTTCCAGCGCCCGGTCGACCCGTTCCCGTCTCTCGGCGACGAGCCGCTCGTTCTCCTCTATTCTCCTTTTCCGGTCGGCGGCCATCCTCCTCGTCTCCGAGGGGGCGGGACCTCCGATCTTTGACCGCAGGGCCACGTTCTCCTTCGGGTCGAGGGCAGCCTTCAGCTCATTCTCGCCGAAGCCCCTCTCGCTCGGCCTGAACTTGGCGATCCTCTCGGCTGCCTCGTCCAGATCCCGGATCGTCGGCCTCTCGCTTTTCGCGGCCAGGGCCCCCACGATCTGGTGAGCGGTCCGGAATGGAATTTTCGTCTTTCTCACCAGGGAGTCGGCAAGCTCCGTCGCCGTCGAGAAGCCCGCGCCGGAGGCGGCCTCAAGCCTATCCGTCCTGAACCTCGCCGACGAGACGGCCCCGGCCGTGATCCGCACGGCGCCCCTCGTCAGGGAGATCCCTCGCCAGAGGTTCGGGGTCGCCTCCTGCAGGTCCCGGTTATAGCTCATGGGCAGGGCCTTGCAGATGGCGAGAGCTGCGACTAGGGCCCCATAGACCGACCCGGTCTTCCCCCGGACCAGCTCTGCTGTGTCTGGGTTCTTCTTCTGGGGCATGATGGAGCTTGTCGAGGTGAAGAGGTTGTCCAGCTCCACGTAGCCGAACTCCGATGTGGACCAGAGGATCAGCTCCTCGGCGAGGCGGCTCAAATTCGCCATCAGGATGGCGGAGTCAGATAACGCTTCGAGAAGAAAGTCCCTCGTCGAGACGGCGTCCATGCTGTTCTCGACGAGGCCGTCGAATCCGAGAAGCTCTGCCGTGCGGTTTCTGTCTATATCAAAGCCGGTGGAGGCGAACGCCGCAGCGCCCAAGGGTGACCGATTGATCCGGGGGTAGGAGTCCCAGAGCCTCTCGAAGTCCCGCAGGAGGGCGTCGGCGTGGGCCAGGAGGTGGTGGGCGAGGGTCGTAGGCTGGGCGTGCTGGAGGTGGGTGAACCCCGGAATTATTGAATCCGCGTTCTCGGCGGCCCTCTCGACCAGTGCTTTGGCGAGGCCGTTCACCTCGGCCATCATGCCGAGGACCTCTTCTCTGAGGACGATCCGGATGCAGGTGGCGACCTCGTCGTTTCTCGACCTGCCGGTGTGCATCCTGCCTCCGACGGCTCCAACCCTCGATATCAGCTCGGCCTCGATCGCCTCGTGGACGTCCTCCCCCTCGCCGAGCTTCTCCTCATCGATCCCATCGAGCCCCGCCACGATCTCGGAAAACTCCGTGGGCGAGACGAGGCCCTGCTCTTTCAGCATCACCAGGTGGGCTCTATCCACCAGAAGGTCCGCCCGATAGATCCATCGGTCCGCCTCCCTCGATGATATGAACTCCAGGACGTCCTCGGAGATCTCGCCGAGCCTCTCTCCTCTCAATAGCATGATTCCCCTACCTCACACTCAGGTTGTATAATCCGCGTTGATCTTGACGTAATCGTAAGAGAGGTCGCAGCCGAAGGCCCGGGCGGAGCCCTCGCCGAGGCCCAGGTCGAGCTTGATCAAAAGCTCCTCAGACCTCATGACCTCCTCGGCCTCTTCCAGGACGCCGTCGACGATATTGCCCCGCCGGACCAGGAATACCTCTTCTTCCCGCCCGGCGGCCGATATCGAGAGGGTTATCTTCTCGGGGTCGAGGTCCGCTCCGGACCTTCCCGCTGCGGCCACGATCCTGCCCCAGTTGGGGTCGTTCCCGAAGATGGCGGTCTTGACGAGGCTGCTTCTCATGATCGTCTTGGCGGCGAGGCGGGCGTCATTCCGATTCCGGGCTCCGACCACTAGCGTCTCCACGAGCTTTGTCGCCCCCTCGCCGTCTTTCGCCATCATCTTTGCAAGCTCCGTGCAGACGAAGCTGAGAGCCTCTTTGAACTTTTCGAGATCGCAATCCACCTTTCCCGTCGCCGTGATCAGGACCATGTCGTTGGTGCTGGTGTCTCCGTCGACGATCAGCATGTTGAAGCTCCCATCTGTTGCCTCCAGGAGACACTCCCGCAGCTCCTCAGACGTTATTTTAGCGTCGGTGTAGATGAAGGAGAGCATCGTCGCCATGTTCGGCTCGATCATGCCGGCGCCCTTGGTGATCCCCGCCACCCTGAAACCGGCGTGCTCGACGGCGATCTCTTTTACCACGGTGTCCGTCGTCATGACCGCCCTCGCCGCCTCCCCGCTCGCTTCGAGGTCAGACCGGAGCCGCGATTTCGCCTCAGAGAATAGCTCTGCCATCAGGTCCCGGTCGAGGTACCTCCCGATGATCCCCGTCGAGGCGACGCCGATCTTCTCGGGACCGACGCCCAGGTTCTCGGCGAAGAGGCCCGCCATCCAGCGGGCGTCCTCGGCCCCCCGGGGGCCGGTGTAGGCGTTGGCACATCCGCTGTTGGCGATGACCCCCTCAAGCCTCCCTTCGGAATCATTCAGGTTCTCGGCCGTCACGTCCAGGGGCGCGGCCCTGATCTTGTTCGTGGTGAAGACCCCAGCGGCCGTCCCGCTGGCGGCGATGAGGGCGACGCCGTACTTGCCCCGCTTGACGCCAGCGGCCCTGACCCCCTCAACGGCGCATACGCCGCCCTCAATCCTCTTCAACTTCCGATGCCCCCATGCCCAGGCCCGCTATTATGTCTCCTCTGGTTACGATCCCGACGAGCCTCTCATCCTCCAGGACCGGGAGGCGGTTGATCCTCTGGCGGACCATGATCGACGCCGCCCTCTCTATGGAGTCCTCGGGGCTGACGGTGAAGACCTTCTTGGTCATCACCTCGGAGACCTGGGTCATGCCGACCTCCTCGGCCCCGGCCTGGAGCCTCTCCCATCGGATCAGGTCCCGGATCGGAACCTCCAGGATCTCAAGAGGGCTCGGGAGCCAGAGCCCGCCCTCGTCCTGGGCGGAGAGGAGCTTGAGAAGATCCGACTCCGAGACCAACCCCACAAGCCTGTCACCCTCCAGAACCGGCATTCCGCTGATATTGTTTCTCTTGAGAAGCTTGACGGCCTCGCTGACGACGTCAGTCGCCTGGCAGGCGACCGGCTCCGGGTTCATAACGTCCCTGACCAACATACTCTAACTCCTCCTCTCTCTTTTTATTTACCCTTTCAGTCTGGACCTTTTGCCGATCAGGGCGCACCGCCGGGAAACCACAGCCCGGTGGTCTCGCCGAGCCCCATCATCAGGTTCATGTTCTGGATCGCCTGGCCGGAGGCCCCCTTCACCAGGTTGTCTATCGCCGAGACTACGACGATCCGATCGCCCGACCCGTCCAGCTCAAAGCCGATATCGCAGAAGTTCGACCCCCTGACCCCTCCGAGAGAGGGGACGCCGGGCACCATCCGGACGAAGGGAGCATCCTTGTAAAACTCCTGGTAGATCTTCAATATCTCGGCCTTGTCGGGGATCTTGCCCACAAACTCGTCTTTGACCAGGAGGTGGGCCGTCGTCAAAATCCCCCTGATGGCGGGGACGACGTGAGGCGTGAAGCTGACCTTGACCCCCGACGAGAGGCGAGAGAGCTCCTGCCTCATCTCGGCCGAGTGCCGATGGGTGGTGAGCTTGTAAGCGATGACGTTCTCGGCGAGGTTCGGGTAGTGGCTAGTCTCGGAGGGAGCGATCCCGGCACCGGAGATCCCTGACTTGGAGTCGAAGACGACCCTCTCGACGAGCCCTGCTCCGACCAGGGGTGCTGCCGAGAGGCTCGCGCCCGTGGGGTAGCATCCGGGGTTTGCGACGAACTCGGCTCCTTTCACCTCGGGGTGGAGCTCCGGCATTCCGAAGACCGCCTCCCTGAAGGCCCTGTGCTTCATCTTGTAGGTCTTCTCGAAGACCTCGAGGGGGAGCCTGTAGTCTGCCGATAGGTCGACGACCTTCGCCCCCTCGTCCAGGAGTCCCGGAACCCAGTCCATCGCCGTCCCGTGAGGGACTGCGGTGAAGACCATGTCGCACCTTTCAGCGATCTCAGATATCGTGGGCGATTCGAACTTGAGGGAGCATACGCCCCGAAGGTGGGTGTGGACGTCCCCCACCGGGGTTCCCTCGAGCTTTCTGGAGGTGATGCAGACCGCCTCGGCTTTGGGATGGCAGCTTAAGAGGCGGAGCAGCTCGCCGCCGGTGTAGCCGGACCCGCCGACTATTCCAACCTTAATCATGGCAAAAGACCAATACGGGCTGGTATAAATTCGACACGCTGGCATCCCGGCCCGCCTCTCGATACGGTTCGCCGGATTGGCCATCATCCAGAAATCATTCGGCCGATGCAGATTTCGATTAAAAGGTGACCTTCAAACGGACTTGTAAAAGAAAAAGGCGGAAAGAAGATATTTATCGGTGAATGGGATACTTGAATTGATAGATGAAATAACTGCTCAGATCCGCTAGACAGACCGGCCATTTGAGGTGCATTTTGGGATGAAAATCGACGATAAAAGTTCAGGTGACGTAAAAATAGTCAGCCCGGCGGGAAGGCTGGACGCCTCGTCGTCGGAAGAGCTGAAGGCGAGGATGGAGGGGCTGATCGGCGATGGATGCCGAAAGATGGTTTTGAACTTCGATGGCGTTGAGTACATCAGCAGCTCGGGCTTGCGGGTGATGCTGGCCTCCCTCAAGCAGCTGAGAAAGACGGGCGGTGATCTGAAGCTGGCATCCCTGAAGCCGTACGTCAGGGAGACCTTCGAGATCGCCGGGTTCACCCAGCTCTTCGAGATATATGACGGGGAAGACGAGGCCGTGGCCGAGTTCGGGAAGTGAGGCAGAGGATCAGGATTCGGCCTCTATCAGAAACCGGCCCTCGATAAGGACATCGGAAGGACGACTATGTCAGGCGCCTTGCTTTTGGCTCTGATCGACAAGATCTGCGTCATCGTGGTGGCTGCGTATCTCATCACCAGGACCAGCCGCTTCTCCGAAGTTCTCGACGGCAAGCTCACGGCGAAGAACCAGGCGGCTTTGGTCCTCATATTCGGGGCCTTCTCCGTCTTCGGGACGGTTTCGGGCGTCGAGATCGCGGGCGTGATCGCCAACGTCAGAGACCTGGGGCCGATGATCGGAGGGCTAGTCGGCGGGCCCCTGGTGGGACTCGGGGCCGGTCTGATCGGAGGAGGTTACCGCTATATTTTGGGCGGGTTTACGGGATTGCCGTGCTCCATCGCCACGGTCCTTGCGGGAGCTTTCGGCGGCGCAGTCTACCTCCTGAACCGGCAGAGGTTCGTGGGGATCAGAGGGGCGGTCATCTTTTCGGTCTTTGTCGAGTCATTTCACATGCTTCTCGTTCTTCTGATTTCAGACCCCTATTCAGAAGCTCTCATGGTCGTCCGGGAGACCGGAATTCCCATGATCGCCTCCAACGCCATCGGCATGCTGATCTTCGCCTTCATGATATCGAACCTGATAAAGGAGAGAGAGACGAAAGAGGAGCGGGACGAGTACCTCGCTGAGCTTGAAAGAAAGAAGACGGAGCTCAACATCGCCCGCGAAATCCAGGAGAGCTTCCTCCCCGAGACGGTGCCCCCGCTGAAGGGCTTCGATCTCGCCGCCAAAAGCCTTCCCGCCAAGGAGGTGGGAGGCGACTTTTACGATTTCATCCCCATATCCAAAGACGAGATGGGCCTGGTCATCGCGGACGTCTCGGGAAAGAGCGTTCCCGCCGCCCTCTTCATGGTCCTCTCTCGGGCGATGGTCAAGGCGAGCGCCGCCAAAAATCCCTCCGTCTCGGAGGTCGCAAAGAGGGCCAACGACCTGATCGCAGCCGACGCGAAGTCTGGGATGTTCGTGACTCTCTTCTACGCCATCCTGGACCAGAAGGCTCGGACCCTCAGGTACGTCAACGCCGGCCACAACCCACCCCTGGTCCTGAACGGCGAGACCGGAAACCTCACCCTTCTGAAGACCCGGGGGATCGCCATGGGGGTCATGGACGACGCCGAGATGGAGGAGAGGGAGATCGGGATCGGTGAGGGAGACCTTGTGGTCTTCTACACCGACGGGGTGACCGAGGCCTCCGACGACGGGTTCTACCAGTTCGGGGTCGAGAGGCTCGTGGAGACCGTGAAGAAGAACAGCCACCTTTCTGCAGCAGGTCTCGTCGAGAAGATCACCGGCGAGGTCCTCGCCTTCAGCAAAGGCGCTCCCCAGTTCGACGACATCACCCTCATGGTGCTGAAGGGGGAGAGGACGAGATGAAGGCGTCTTTCGGGCTGCTGGCCAGAGGCTCTCTCGATGAATTGCCTAAGATAAGCGATTTCATCCTCGACTCGACGGAAGGGTCGGAGCTTGATCAGCGCGAGAGGTATCACCTGATGATGGCCGTCGACGAGGCCTGCACCAACATAATAAAGTACGGCGGCTCCACCGAGATCGAGATAAGGTGCCATGTGGAGGGCGAGCGGGTCGAAGTGGAGATCACCGACGACGGGGTCGCCTTCAACCCGCTGGAAGCTCCAGCGCCCGAGATCAGCGCCCCTCTCGAAGAGCGGGAGGTGGGGGGTCTTGGGATACACTTCATCAGGACCCTGACGACCGACGTGAAGTACGAACATCGACAGGGAAAGAACAACCTTACGATGACCCTCCGGCACCGCCAAAACAATATTTTAAGAAAATGATTATAAATATATCACCGATAAATGCTTAAATTCGTACATCCACTTATCGACCGGGACCAAAAATGCCTAAGAAACCGCCAGAGCTGACTTACGGCGTCGATGACGACCCGCCATTTGCGACGAACTTTCTTCTCGGGCTCCAGCACGTCTTCATCATATCCATCAGCCTCATATTTCCTGTGGTCGTGGTGAGGTCTTTCGGCGGAACCCCTCAGCAGGCGGAGTTCATGGTCAGCATGTCGATGCTCGCCGCGGGCGTCGGGACGATGCTCCAGGCCCTGAACAGAAAGGGCATGGGCTCGGGCTACCTCTGCCCCTCGGTCTGCGGGCCGTCCTATCTCTCGGCCTCCCTCATGGCGGCAAACGCCGGGGGCCTTCACGTCCTCTTCGGGATGACCTCGCTCGCAGGACTTTTCGAGGTGTTTTTGTCGCGGTTTATGCACAGGCTCCGGGTCCTGTTTCCTCCGGAGGTGACGGGGCTTGTGGTGGCGATGGTCGGGATCACCGTCATCCCCGTGGCCCTTCCAAACCTCGTGGGCCGCGACGCCACCGATACCATAACCGAGCTGCCAGAGCTGGTGGTGGCTCTTGTCACCCTGGGAACGATGGTCGGAATCAGCGTCTGGTCTCGGGGGAAGATGAGGCTCTACTCGGTCCTGGTGGGGATGACCTTCGGCTACCTCGCCTCCATCGCCCTTGGGCTCCTGAACATCTCCCACCTCGACCTTTTTTCCGAGGCACCCCTCGTCGCCTTCCCCGAACTCGACTATTTCGGATGGTCCGTCGACCTCGCCCTGCTGCTGCCTTTCCTGATAGCGGTAACCTGCTCCACTCTTAAGACGGTGGGCGATATAACCACCTGCCAGAAGATCAACGACGTCGATTGGAAAAGGACTGATATGAAGAACGTCAGCCAGGGGATTCTGGCCGACGGGATGAGCGATGTCGTAGGGGGCCTTTTGGGAGGGCTTGGCCAGTCCACCTCGTCCTCCAACGTCGGCCTCTCCATAGGGACCGGGGCGACGAGCAGAAAGACCGCTTTTGCCATCGGCGGACTTCTCGTATTCCTCGCCTTCCTCCCAAAGCTCGCCATGGTCTTTGTTGTGATGCCAAAGCCGGTGATGGGGGCGACCCTGATATACGCTGTCAGCTTCATGATCATAGCGGGTTTTCAGATAATAATGTCGAGGATGCTCGACGCGAGAAGGACCTTCCTCGTGGGGATACCCCTGATCATGGGGCTCTCGGTCGATGCCCTTCCCGAGCTCTACGAGAACGTCCCCTCCCTCCTGCAGCCGATATTCAGCTCGTCTCTCTCCCTCGCGGCGGTGCTGGTGGTCCTCTTGAACCTCATATTCAGGATCGGCATAGCAAAGCGGCAGCGGCTCGTCCTGAAGCCGGGGGTCGACGACGCCGACTCGATCTTCAACTTCATGGAGAAGCAGGGTGCTGCCTGGGGAGCCAGAAAAGAGGTAATCTACAGGGCGATATCGGCCCTCCACGAGCTCTACGAGGCGGTTACCGGCTCGAATCTGGCGGAGGGAGATATTGAGGTTGACGTCAGCTTCGACGAGTTCAACCTGGACGTGGAGGCCCGATATAAAGGAGTGCCGCTGGATCTGCCGTCGACGAGACCGAGCGAAGAGGATCTTCTAAGGGACGATCGGGCCGCGATCAGCCTTTCGGGGTTCATGATAAAGAGGTACGCAAACTCCGTGAAGCTGGACACAAAAGACGGAATGTGCCGAGTGAGACTTCACTTCGACCACTGAAGTAAGGGCTTCGATTTAGATCCTCGGACAGATCCGCGCCGCAATATCGGCGAGGTCTGCCGCCACCTGCTCAATCCTCTCTTTCTCTTCAAGGCATGAGAGCCACCTTTCGGGGATCCATGCGGAGCCTCGGGACGCTCCCGCCAGGGCCCCGGCGATGGAGGCGATGGTGTCGGTATCCCCGCCCGAGGATGCTGCAGCGATCAAGGCCTCCTCCGGCTCGAACTTTAGGTGGCAGTAGAAGGCGGCGGGGACCGTCTCCGCCACCATCGGCGAGGTGCCTATCTCCGCCAGGGCCTCCGGCGGATCGAGGTCGAGAAGCTCTTTTACGATCAGAAGGCGGCGGGCGAACTCTCGGTCCGCCCTCTCGGAAAAGGAGGCGGCCATCTCCAGAACTCTCGGCGGGGCGAAGCCGAAGAGGGAGAGAGCGACGCCTACTGCCACGGCAACGGACCCCGCCCTCGCGGCCTTCGAGCTGTGGGTGGGAAGGCTCTGAAGGTCAGCATACCTGGATACGAGATCGAGGTTGCAGTGGTAGACAAGGCCGATCGGCGCCGTCCTCATCGCCGACCCGCAGGTCGGCGTGGAGAGGCCCGCCTCCTGCCAGGGCCGATCCCTCAGAAGGTCCTGGATGGCGGTCTTGCTGGTCCATCCCACTCCCCGATTCAGAGAGGGGTCGAGGGTCCAGCACCGTCCCCATTCCATCAGCTTGGATGTGAACCTCTCGACGTCGAAGAACCCGGCCTCGATTATCGTCTCTGCCAGAAGGAGGGTCTGCTCGGTATCATCGGTGTACTGGCCGGGCGATAGGCCGCAGTGGAAGTGGTCCTGATCGGGAGCGACCATCTCCCGGACCTCGCCGAGGCAATCCCTGATCTGGTCTCTCGTGAGCCCCTCAACGGGCATCCCCAGAGCGTCGCCGACGGCAAGGCCCAGCATGCAGCCCCTGAACCGGTCCAAGAGCTCTTCTGCCATGCTAGCGAGAATGAGGTCCCGGAACTAAATAGTCATCGGGAAAACGGCCCGTTTTTGGGTATTTGGGAGAGGATTGGGCGAGAAGGGGGAGAGATCCGACCCTCAGTCTGGGCTGAAACGATCGAGCCTGGATCTGCTCTTCATCTCTCCTGAGAGGACGAATTCCCTCCTCTCCGAAGCGCTCTCATGATCCAGCATCAGGAGTATGCCGCACCCGAATAGGCACATCACCCCCGTCAGGATGAAGGTGGCTGTGAATCCCGCAAGGCTGGCGATGGCGGCGCCGGCGGCCGCGGTGGCGGCTGTTCCAAGGCCCGTGGAGGTGGAATAGACCGACCACTCGAAGCTCTCCCTCCCCGGGTTCAGGTTCATGCTCCAGAGCCCGACCCATGTGGGGTAAGCAAGGCCACTCCCGATGCCGTAGAGCGTCTCTGCCAGGTAGACCTGGTATATGTTGTCTATGAAGATGTACATCACCGGGACAGAGGCGATCAGGGCCGTTCCCAGTATCAGCCATCTCGTTTTGTTCTCACTTTCATCGATATACTTTGAGAAGGGGAGCTGGACCAGGGACTTTGTCACCAGAAATAGGGTGCTCGCCACCCCTGCGGTGAGGATGGTCCCCCCGACCACCCCCTCATTTATGAAGATAGCCAGTATCGGCTGAATCAGGCCGAAGCCCGTGAGGACGAAGATGTCCGACAGCATGAGGAGCTTTATGGTGCGATTCGTATTTTTCACCTCCGATTTTCGAATATTAATTTTAGGAATAATATACTGAAGAGCGGTGCCCAAAACGGCCAAATCGGCCTAGGATGTTGAGATGAACGATCATGAGCAAGGCTACAACTGCGCAAAAGAGGTGCACTACAAGCCAGAGCGCACGTTGATACAGCGGAAGATTGCCGTGCTCAGCCTCATCGTAATATGGTGACGAACTCCACCCATATATAGATTGCTGTACGCAAAATGCAAAATTTCAGCGAAATATCCGCCTAATTGAGTTTATAATTATGTCCAATCGGATTATTTCGGATCCAAACAACCACAAATTCGTCAATATGACGGAACATCTTGTTGATGAGAAATCCAGCCGCCATTTTCAGTACGGCTTTGACAGTTTCTGCACCGCTTCGGCTTGGTCTGCTGCTTCGTCCCAATCATCGATTCCCTGCCGGAGTTGGATCGACGGCCAGCCTAGACGGCCTCCCTTGACATACAATCCGAGACTTTTTGGCGAAAAGCTTTCGGGTCCACGAAAGTTCTCCCATTCTTTGGAAGATTTTCCAGGCTATATGATCTTGTGATGAGGAGACGTAATTGGAGATAAAGATGACGAGTTCCAGGGGCCTATGGGTCGGATCTCACCAAGAAATATTATTTGTTTTCGGGCAACAATGTATTTATCTTCGGGCACCACCAGAACTCGAAAAGATGACCATAATTAGCTCCCTTGATACGAATCCGGAATATGTACGACTATGTGGCTCTTCCTTTTTTGGTGTCTTTAATCTCAGATCGGATGTAATGGAAACTCTCGTTTATGCGGTCGGAACAGGATGGAATTAGACTGATTACATGTAAAAAGCAAAATCGTATGGGATAAAAATCACATTAAAGGCCTGAGATCATAATATATTACATCACATTCTAAAGATATGCGTCTGTAAAAATAAAATAAAATGTGGCAAAAGTTAAATAGTGGTTTGTTCTTGGCATTGTCGCACCACTAGAAATATCCAAAAGGTAAAGTGAGGTCACTAGAATGGCAAAGAACGTCAACGAAAGGAGCATCGATCCAGCCACCCGGGCGATGCTCCTCGAGGCCGACCGGGCGGGGATCGAGACCGCCTGGGATCGTTTCGAAAAACAGCAGCCTCAGTGCGGCTTCGGCCAGCTCGGAATCTGCTGTCGCAACTGCAACATGGGGCCCTGCCGGATCGACCCCTTCGGCGAGGGGCCCGACAAGGGGGTCTGCGGAGCCACCGCCGACATTATCGTCGCCCGAAACCTGCTGCGGATGATAGCCGCCGGGGCCGCAGCCCACTCAGATCACGCCCGGGACGCTGTACTGGCCTTCAAGCAGATGGCCGAAGGGAAAGCGAAGAGCTACCAGGTTAAGGACGAGGCGAAGCTGAACGCCCTGGCCGCCGAGTACAACATCTCCACCGAAGATCGGAGCCCTGAGGAGGTGGCTTTGGAGCTGGCGAACGTCCTCCTCTCGGAGTTTGGAAAGCAGACCGGACCGATTACGTTCACCCGAAGAGCCCCTCCCAAGCGCCAGAAGGTGTGGGAGGATGCCGGGATAGATCCAAGAGGCGTCGATAGAGAGATCGTAGAGTGCATGCACCGAACTCACATAGGCGTCGACAACGATCCGGTTCACATCCTCCTCCACGGCCTCCGGACGAGCATCTCTGACGGCTGGGGCGGCTCCATGATCGCCACCGACGTTCAGGACGTTCTATTCGGTACCCCGACCCCGACGATGTCCGAGTCCAACCTCGGCGTTCTCAAGATAGACGAGGTGAACATAATAGTCCACGGCCACGAGCCGATCCTCTCGGATATGATCGTCGCCGCGGCCGAGGACCCCGAGATGATCAGTCTTGCAAAGAAGATGGGGGCGAAGGGGATCAGCGTCGCTGGAATGTGTTGCACAGGAAACGAGGTTCTGATGCGCCACGGGGTTCCGGCAGCGGGCAACTTCCTCCAGCAGGAGCTGGCGGTGATCACTGGAGCCGTCGAGGCGATGGTGGTGGATGTCCAGTGCGTCATGCCTGCCCTCGGAAACCTCGCCAGCTGCTACCACACCAAGTTCATCTCCACATCCCCCAAGGCCGACTTCCCCGGCACCGTTCGAATGGAGTACCATGAGGAGAAGGCCATGGAGACGGCGAAAGAGATTGTCAAGACCGCCGTCGGGAACTACGCGAACCGCGACCCAGGCAGGGTCAACATACCCAAGGATAAGAGCGCCTGCATGGTCGGGTTCAGCGCCGAGGCGATTCTGGGAGCTCTTGGCGGAACGCCCCAGCCCCTGATCGACGCCATCGTCTCCGGAGCCGTCAGGGGCGTGGGCGCGGTCGTGGGCTGCAACAACCCGAAAGTTCAGCACGACTATGGCCACCTCAACCTCGTCCGGGAGCTGATCAAAAACGACGTTCTCGTCGTCACAACAGGCTGCAACGCCATCGCCTGTGCCAAGGCCGGCCTCCTGAAGCCTGAGGCCGCAAAGGAGGCGGGGTCGGGCCTCCGGGCCGTATGCGAGGCCCTCGGAATCCCGCCGGTCCTCCATATGGGCTCCTGCGTTGACATCAGCAGAATCCTGGTCCTGGCGGCGGCCCTGGCAAACCATCTGGGAGTCGACATCAGCGACCTTCCGGCCGCGGGCGCCGCACCCGAGTGGATGAGCGAAAAGGCCGTCAGCATCGGGGCTTACGTCATCGCCTCCGGGGTCTATACGGTCCTGGGGACGGTTCCGCCGGTCCTGGGAAGCACAGAAGTTACCAACGTCCTCACCAAGGGGGTGGGAGGCGTCATCGGCGCCACCTTCGCAGTGGAGCCAGACCCCTTCAAGGCCGCAAGCCTGATGATCGACCACATCAATGAGAAGAGGACGGGGCTCGGGCTGAAGGCCTAGGTCCGATCCCCTTTCGCCCAGGAGTTGAGATGATATGAAAGAGATCATGATAAGGCCTGAAAGGTGCTTAGGATGTCGATCCTGCGAGATCGCCTGTGCCGTCGAGCACTCCGATAGCAAGAGCCTCTTTGGGGCCGTGGCCGAAAAGCCGGTTCCAAGAAAGAGGGTTTACGTCGAGTTCGTTCCCGAATACGCGATCTCGGTTCCCATGGTATGCCATCACTGCGAGGACGCCCCTTGCGTTGCGGTCTGCCCCACAGGCGCCCTCAGCCAGGACGAGGTCATCAGGGTCGTGACCCACAACCCAGAGGCCTGCATCGGATGCTGGACCTGCGCCTCCGTCTGCAACTACGGGATGATCGGCAGAAACAGGGAGGAGAGGATCGCCGTCAAGTGCGACCGGTGTCCCGACCTCGATGTTCCCGCCTGTGTTGCCGCCTGTCCCACCGGGGCTCTGACGTACAAAGAGGTGGAGGAGTTCTCCGAGTCGAAGAGGGTGGAGTCGGCCCTGAAGATGGCGAGGGGAGTCGCCGCTGGCGCGAGCCGGTGAGATAGCCGGCTCTCAGACTTCTTTTAGGGATTGAAGGAGGTGGCTCCCCAGATGGTCGACGAAAGTTTGGTGCCCACGGTCTGCCCTTACTGCGCCCTGGGCTGCGGATTTTACATAAAGCTGGGTAAGGACAAAACTGGGATCGAGTACATGCTCGATCATCCCACAAACGAGGGGGCTCTCTGTCCCAAGGGAAATGCGACCCTGGAGATCCTGAGCCACCCTGATAGGCTTCGTTTCCCTCTCAAAAAAACCGAGGGTGGATGGGTCAGGATATCCTGGGAGGAGGCCCTGGCGAAGGTCGCCGAGGAGATCAAAAAGACGATACGGAACCATGGTCCCAACGCTCTCGGGTTTTTGGGCTCTGCCAAGTGCACCAACGAGGAGAATTACCTCTTCCAGAAGATGGCCCGGATCCTCGGCTCGAAGAACGTGGACAGCTGCGCTAGAAGGTGCCACTCGCCGACGATCCCTGCTCTGAACAGGGCTTTCGGCTCCGCCTGCATGACAAACCCGATATCGGACCTGGCCAACTCCGACTGCATCTTCGCCATCGGGTCAAACTTCGCCGAGAACCACCCCATAGTCGCGAGATGGGTTCTGAGGGCGAAGGATCGGGGGGCTTTCGTCATCGTAGCCGACCCCAGGCTCACTCCTACGGCGTGGCTCTCCGACCTGCACCTCCAGATCAAGCTGGGGACCGACGTCGCCCTTCTTAACGGGATGATGAACGTCATCGTCGGAGAGGGGCTGGAGAACCGGAAGTTCATAGATAAAAGGACCGTCGGCTTTGAGGAGCTGGCGGAGAGGTTGAAGGGATACACCCCAGAAAAGGTCTCCGAGATCACCGGAGTATCTCCGAGCTCCATCGTCGAGGCAGCAAGAACCTACGCCAAATCCGCCTCCTCAGCCATCCTCTACTCCATGGGGATAACCCAGCACTCCCACGGCACAAACAACGTCTCCGCCTGCGCCGATCTCGCCCTCATCTGCGGCCAGCTGGGCAGATCTGGGGCGGGGCTTTATCCCCTCAGGGGCCAGAACAACGTCCAGGGTGCCTGCGACATGGGGGTTCTCGCGGACTTCTATCCCGGGTCCAGGTCCGTCAACGACGTCGAGGCGATACACTTTATCGAGGAGGCCTGGGGCGCAGGTCCCCTTCCCGTGGGGATGGGGATGACCGCCGAGACGATGCCGGTGGCCGCGGGAGACGGGGACCTGCGGTTCCTCTACGTCATGGGAGAGGACGTCATCAACTCCGATTCGAGCTCTTCTCGGGGGAGAAGAGAGCTGGAAAACCTGGACTTCATGGTGGTCCAGGACATATTCATGACCGATACCGCCGAGATGGCGGACCTGGTTCTTCCGGCGGCGGCCTGGGCTGAGAAGGAGGGATCTTTTACAAGCTCGGAGCGGCGGGTTCAGTGGATCGACCGGGCGGTCCCGCCGCCGGGAGAGGCACGATCTGACCTCTGGGCGATCCTGGAGTTGGCGAACCGCCTGGGCCTCGACTTCGATTACTCTGGTCCCGAGGAGGTCCTCGCCGAGATAGGACGGATAGTCCCCAGCTACGCCGGCATCTCTCGGGAGAGGGCAGAGGCCCGGGGCGGGGTCATCTGGCCGTGCCCGTTCCTGGACCATCCCGGAACTCCCATCCTCCACCAGGAGGAGTTCTCCGCCCCGGAGGGGAGGGCCAGGATCGTTCCCGTCGATTACCTCCCCCCCGCTGAGGAGAGCAGCCTCGACTACCCGCTCCTCCTCACCACCGGGCGGGTGGTCCTTCACTACAACGCGGGGTCCATGACCCGCCGGAGCTTCTCCCTGATGAAGAGGGCGCCGGAGCTATTCGTCGAGGTGAACCCCGACGACGCCGACCGCTGGAGCATCGTCGATGGAGATCTGGTGGAGGTGAACACCCGCCGGAGTAGAGCCTGGGCGAGGGCTCACGTCACGACCAGGCAGGAGACGGGCGTCTTATTCATGCCCTTCCACTTCCCGGAGACCAACCGGCTCACCAGCGACGTCATCGACCCGGAGGCGAGGATACCGGAGTTTAAAGTCGCTGCCTGCCGGATCGGAAAGATGAAGGGGGTCTGATGGATTGGAGATTTACGTCGATCTAGGAAGGTGCATCTGCTGCCACGCCTGCGAGGTGGCCTGCGAGAGGGAGCATGGCGAGCCGAAGATATCGGTGGGGTCGGTGAGGGATAGGGCCTCGGTCCCCGTCTCCTGCCACCAGTGCGAGGTCGCACCCTGTGCCCACGTATGTCCCAGCGGTGCTCTCTCAATGGGTGATATGGTCTCCTTCGATGGCTCGAAGTGCACCCGATGCGGCTTCTGCCTTCTCGCCTGCCCCTTCGGCGCCATAGATGCAGACCTCACATCGATGATCCAGAAGTGCGACCTCTGCCCCGGAAGGGAGGTTCCGGCCTGCGTCCTCACCTGTCCCACGGAGGCCCTGATCTTCGGATATCGAGAGGATGCGACGAGGGAGCTGAGAAGGAGAGCGGCGAAGAGGATCGCTCAATCCTATGCTGCGGCCGTCGGGAGGGATCGGGCATGATCAACTCCGAGCTGAGCCCGGTGAGGCTTCTGGTCGTAGACGAGGAAAAGTGCATAGGCTGTCGGGCTTGCTCCAACCTCTGGGCCGAGATATCCTCTGCCCTCACCTTCTCGGATAAGGGCCCCCAACGGACGATAAAGTTCCCGAGGACTTTCGAGGAGTTTGAGGCTAGGATAGCCGAGTCTCTGGCGGAGGCCTGCCCGACGGGGGCCATCTCTGT
>DAOSXX010000050.1:0-16475 GCA_035380685.1 Methanothrix sp.
TGAAGCTTATAACCAAAATGGAGTTTGTCACCCTTCTTAGCCCAAGTACCATCCCAAACCAACTCGTCCTTTCTTGCCTGGGACATGCGCTCGCGAAAGAGCCATATCGTCCTGGAATCAGGTATGGAATCAGGAAATCCCAAGAATTTCATAAAGGAGATTCGATCCGAAATTTGCTTTTCAGTATCGAGGTCGCTCAGACCATACCACTGCTGGAGCAAAAGAACCTAGAGCATCAGGATAACATCAAAGTTAGGCCTTCCGCCTCTCTCGGTTTTATTATGATACATCTCTTTAAGAAGTAAAAGAATTCATACATTGCTTATGCAGTTATTAGTATATAATAATTTCATAGACTTGTCTGGTTTTTAGGAGTTCTCTACCATATTGTCGGTATTATTTCGATTTTAAGTAACATATTAAACTATTACATATTATATAAATATTTTATAGGAATTATTACTGATCCATAATGATTCGTTATTATTCCAAAAAACACCAAAATCCTTATTTACAGTTAATACAAAAGTTCTGCTTGAGTGAGAAATGAGGAGACGAAATCTGAACCCTGTTCTGATCTTATCGATCTTTCTCCTGGTGAGTTCCGCGATGGGTGAGACAACCAACCTGAAGGTAGTCCAAGCTGAAGTGATTGGGCGGGGTGGGTCGATGGACTACGATGACAGAATTGTGAAGGGCGATTTGGACCTGAGCGGAATGACCCTAGGCTCTGTTCACTTCAACAACACCATCTTTCTGGGAACGGTAAATTTCCAGGGCACCAATTTTGCGGGGGATGCCTGGTTTTCGAAAGCTAATTTCACCAGAGATGTTAGCTTCCGCAAAGCTAAATTCAGCAGCAATGCCAACTTCCGCGGAGCCAAATTCAGCAGCAATGCCGACTTCCTTGGAGTCAACTTCAATGGAGATGCTGACTTCCTTGGAGTCAACTTTAATGGAAATGCCAAATTCGGTGGAGCTAACTTCGGCAGAAGTGCCGACTTTCGCGGAGCTAACTTCATCGGCAAAGCACAATTTGATACTGCTAATTTCGGCGGCGAAGCAAAATTCGATAACAGTAATTTCACTAAAAACGCCTGCTTCTCTTGGGCTGTTTTCAGCAACAATGCCTACTTTCAAAAGGCTAATTTCAGTGGCAAAGATGGTGTCGACTTCTCTGGAGTAAAATTCGGTTTGGATGCCGATTTCAAGGAAACAAACTTTAGCGGAAATGTTACATATTCATATGCGCTATTCAGTGGTGGTGATTTCGAGGATGCAACTTTTAGTGGCGACAAGGTCGACTTCGGCGGTGTAAGTTTCATAAATGCAAAATTTAAAAGGGCCAATTTCTCTGCTGATTGCAGCTTCAAGGATGCTCAGTTCAACGAAACGGCCGAATTTTCCAGATCTAAATTTGGCAAGGGGGCAGACTTTGTAGAGGCCCATTTCATCAAAGATGCTGACTTCTACAAGGCCGACTTTGATGGATATACGACTTTTGAGAAGGCTAAGTTCGATGAGTATGCCCTCTTCGAGGATTCCAATTTCAGCAACACATCGAGTCTTTGCTTGAACCGAACACGATACTACAAACTTCGCCTGAGATGGAACAGCGTCGAAGCGGACGATAATAGTTCAGCATTTTTGAAACATTCGATTTTTCGAAATAAAGATAAAAGCGTTTTAATTTTTGATGAAGAGGCCTATTTGACATTATATAAAAATTATAGAGATCTAGGATGGTTTGAAGACGCCAATGAATGCTACTATGAATACATGAAACAGAGGAAATGCGAGGACGTGTTCAGCCACTGGCTCAATCCCGTGCTTAAGTCATCCTATGGATACGGAACAAAGCCCGAAAATTCAATAATTTGGTCTATAATTATAATCTTAGCATTCAGCACCTTCTGGTACTCACTCGGAATAACTAATCCCATATTCGAAGTAGAATCTACAGAGGATCAAATAAATTTATCCAGCCTACGTAGAAAGGTCCATAAATTTCTTAAACCTTTTATATTTAGTACAAAAATTTTTCTTTCGGGCACAAAGCTCTTCATAGATCCTCCAAAATATCGAAAGCCTGCGGGGTGGCGTGGGTCTTTGATCAAAACTGTTTTCATCCTTGAGAGGACGCTGGGAATGATATTGTTCTTCCTCTTAATATTCGCCATATCGGCGAGTCTGTTAATAAAAATAATCTAATTTTAAATCGCAGGCCGTTCGGGAATCGGAACGACTATGAGATATTTCGCTACCATCTGACTTAGTGCAGGATTCATGGCAGGTATTTGCATAATTGATCCGATTGTCGATATCTTGAGTTGGCCCCACGAAATAGCGAAGAACCTGATTATTCCCTCAAACCCGCCATATCTCCTGGGGAAGCCTCGTCAGCCTCTCGGGCCCATTTTCGGTGGTGAGGAAGGTGTCCTCGATCCCGACGACCCCGATGCCGGGATATATCATCTTCGGCTCGACGGCGACGGTCATCTTCGGCAAAATCTCGTGGTCGACGGGCCCAAGCACCGGATATTCGTCGATCTCAAGGCCCACTCCGTGGCCGACGAAACCGCACTTCGCCCCCACCGGACCGCCGAGGCTCTCACCATACCCCAGCTCCTCGCCCCTGGCCTCGGAAATATCGAAGATCTCCCGGCCGGAATTTCCTGGGCGGAGGGCCTCGGCCACGGTCTTCTCCACATCCAGGGCCGCCTGGTGGGCGTCCTCCAGCTCTTTTGGAAGCCCGCCGATGGAGAAGATCCTGGTCTCGTCGGCGATGTAGCCGTTGTAGACCCCACCGTAGTCGACGAGGATCGGCTCGTTTCGCTTGATCTTCCGAAACCCCGGCCCCTGGGGCTGGAGGAGAGACGGGCCCACACCTCCGGTGGGCGAGGCGACGAAGCTCGGGCGGGCGGCGTTCGGCCCAGCCATCAGGTGGCCCATGGGAAGCTCCTGGTTGAACCTTCGGAATCGAAGGGACCCCTGGTGGCCGAGGGTCCGCATCTCGGCCTCGACTTTGGCCGCCAGCTCGATCTCGGCCATCCCCTCTCGCAGGTGGTCGGGGACCGAGCCTATCCCGGCGTCCAGCATTCGGGCGGCTGCCTTTATCAGGCGGATCTCAAACTTCGACTTCACGGACCTTATCTCTTTGACCCTCTCGGAGACGTCCACGAGTTCCGCGTCTCCCAGGGCCTTTTTCACTCGGGCGTAGTTGTTGTAGGGGAGGACGTCCAGCTCCAAGCCTATTTTTGCCCCCTCGGGGATTCCAAGGTCCGCCTTGAGGTTTCGGAGGCCCTTGAGGGGGCTGACCTCCATGGGCGACTCCTCCCTCGCCCTCTCCAGGCTCTTTCTCACCATGACGACGGACTCGGCCTGTGGGTCGCCCGGGACGTAGACCAGCCCCTCCTGGGCCGTCCCCGAGAAGTAGAGCATGTCCACGGACTGAAATAGGATCGCTCCGGTCAGGTCCTCCATCCGGCTCTGAAGTATCTTTGTCCTCGCATCGATCTCTGACCTAGGGTGCAAAACAAGCTCCATTTCTCCATCTCCTCCCCGTCTGTCCGTCTTTCTTCTCCTTTTCTACGTCTTACTTCTTTTCGGGTCGTCCCTCTCTCCCTATATCTCTTTCGAGATCTCCTCCTCCAGGTCCGATAGATACCTTCTAAGGACGATCCCCCTCCTTTTTGCGAGCCTCTTTCCCGTCTTGGTGTGCATCCCGTCTTCTAGCTTCAGGAGCTTTCTATAGAAGTGGTCCAGGTTCCACATACCGTCGTCCGGCTCCCGCTCTCTGCAGAAGGGGTCCTCGGGACTGTAGAGATCTCGGCCGAGGGCGCCGCCCGTCAGAAAGACCCTGGCTATCCCTATTGCTCCCATGGCGTCGAGCCTGTCGGCGTCCTGGAGGATCTTCGCCTCCAGGGTGGCGGGCACGATCCCCTTCGAGAAGCTGTGAACCTCGACGGCGTGGAGGACCTTCTCCCTTACCTCCTCTGGAAGGTCCTTCCTATTCAGAAACTCCTCGACGGTGGCAAGCCTTCTCGCCTCCGACTCGGCCGACCTATTCTGGAGCTTCAACCCGGACCCAACGTCGTGAAGGAGGGCGGCGAGGATGACAACCTGCATATCCGCGCCCTCCTCCTCCCCGATCACTTTCGCGTTCTGACAGACCCTGAGAGCGTGGGAGAAGTCGTGAGCGGGGTCTTTTCCACCGTAAAGCGGCTTCGCCTCTTCCAGCAGAGAAGCTTCGTCGTAGGCCTCGCCGGAATCCTCCCCGAGATATTTCATCGTCAGAAGGTTCCTCTCCCGATATAAATAGTCGATATTTAGAGCTTCAAATCAACAAATTAATATGAGCGATTACCTCAGCTGATTCTCATGAGCCCTTCGAGCAGGATAGGCAGAACGGAGCTTTTGGACCTGTCGTTATCGCTAGCAGTCCTAGCTTTCGCCTTTTCCATCATCATAGGCAATAGCGACGTTCCAGGAGCCGAGGTTTTTTTCATATCGGCCGTAGGCGTGGGGTCGGGCTTCCTTTTGCACGAGATGGCCCACAAGTTCGTAGCCCAGCGATACGGCTACTGGGCCGAGTACAGGGCGAACCGGATGGGCCTCGTCTTCATCATAGCCATGGCCTTCATGGGCTTCATATTCGCCGTGCCCGGGGCGGTCATAATCCGAAAAGATCCTTATGATCTGTCACGGTTTGCTCGTCCCATCGGCGACGACTTCCTTCCTGACAAGGATGAGATGACTGCGGGGCGCGAGGAGCTGTGGATATCTCTGGCTGGGCCCATGACAAACATTGTGCTTACGCTGCTGTTCTTCTCGATCATCAAGAGCGGGGTCGTCACGGGCGGGATAATGATGGGCGTTGCATACTTCGGTTTCTTCATCAACCTGATACTGGCGGGGTTCAACATGATACCGGTGGGCCCCCTCGACGGAGCAAAGATCTTCAGGGGCAGCCGCCTGATCTGGGCGATCGTAGGAATTCCGACGATACTGGCGGCTCTCCCGGTCTTCTTCGGCGTGAGGATAATATGAGGAATATGGGGAATTTCACGGGTTAGGCCGTACCGCTAATGATCCCCTTCAATTTTTATTTCGGGGTTCTCCTTCATCGAGAGGGATATCCTCTTTCGGTCCAGGTCCACATCCAGGACGGTGACCTCCGCCTTCTGGTGGACCCTCACCACCTCTGCCGGGTCTCTGACGAAGCGGTCGGAAAGCTGGCTGATGTGGACGAGGCCATCCTGGTGGACGCCGACGTCTACGAAGGCGCCGAAGGCTGTGACGTTCGTCACCACACCCGACAGCCTCATCCCCGGACGGAGGTCCTCCATCTTCTCAATCCCTGGCGTGAATTTGAAGACCTCAAACTCCTGGCGCGGGTCTCTCCCAGGCCTTGAAAGCTCTGAGAGGATGTCTTTGAGGGTGGGAAGGCCCGCCTTCTCGGAGATGTACTTCTCGGAGTCGATCCTCCGTTGGAGGGCGGCGTCTCCCATCAGCTCCTCGACGGACGCGCCGAGGTCGCTGGCCATCGCCTCCACGATCCCATAGCTTTCGGGATGGACTGCTGAGCCGTCCAGGGGGTTGTCCCTGCCTCTTATGCGGAGAAAGCCCGCGGCCTGCTCGAAGGCCTTCGGGCCGAGGCCTGGCACCTTCTTCAGCACCTCTCGGGACCTGAAGGGTCCATTTTCGTCTCTGTACCGAACGATCGATCCCGCCAGCCTCGGCCCCAGCCCCGAGACCCGCGATAGGAGCTCCTTGCTTGCGGTGTTCAGGTCTACCCCCACCGCGTTGACGCACGTTTCGACGACGTCATCGAGCTTTCTCTTCAGGGCCGTCTGGTTGACATCGTGCTGGTACTGGCCCACTCCTATCGACTTCGGATCGATCTTGACCAGCTCCGCCAGGGGGTCCATGAGCCGCCTGCCGATGGAGACGGCGCTTCTGACCGTCGCGTCCTCGTCGGGAAACTCGTCTCTTGCGCATTTGGATGTCGAGTAGATGGAGGCTCCGGCCTCGTTCACCATGACGATCGGAACGTCGCCGGGAAGCTTCAGGTTCTGTAGGAACGTTTCGGTCTCCCTCCCGGCGGTCCCGTTTCCGACGGCGATGAACTCCACCCCGAACTTTTTGCATAGATCAAGAATCTTCTCGGCAGCCTGCCGGACATCTTTCTGGGGCGGGTGTGGGTATATGACGTCTTTTGCGACCAGAGAACCCTGTCGGTCGAGGACCGCCACCTTGCATCCGGTCCGAAAACCGGGGTCGACCGCCAGGACCGTCTTCTCTCCCAGAGGCGGCTCCAGAAGGAGCTGGCGCAGGTTCTCGGCGAAGACCTCGATCGCCCTCTCCTCGGCCTGCTCCCTGATGGCGGAAAGGCTCTCCCTCTCCATCGACGGCGAAAGAAGCCTCTTGTAGCCGTCCTCCAGGGCGAGCCGGACCTCTTCGGTGGCGGGAGAGACGGTGCCCTTCCCTCTCTCCCGGACGAAGAGCGACTCCAGAATCGCTGACGCCTTTTCCTGAGGTGGCTCGACGTGAAGGGTCAGGAAGCCCTCCTTTTTGCCCCTCATCATCGCCATGACCCTGTGAGACGGGGCCTTGGATAGAGGCTCCGACCAGTCGGCGTAATCCCTGTACTTAGTGCCCTCCCCCTCAAGAGCCCCGGAGGCCTTCGACCGCAGAGCTCCCTGGGAAAGGAAGAGGTCGCGCATCCTCGACCTCGCCTCCGGGTCCTCGCTGATCCTCTCGGCGGTGATGTCCCGGGCCCCCGCCAGGGCCTCCTCCACCGAGCCGACCCCCTTTTCAGGATCGACGAAGCTTGCTGCCTCTGCCCTTGGGTCGATCTTCCCCTGATCGAAGATAGTATCCGCCAGGGGCACGAGGCCCTGCTCACGGGCGACGGTGGCTCGGGTTCTCCTCTTGGGCTTGTAGGGGAGATAGAGGTCTTCAAGGACGGGAATCGTCTCCGCCGCCAGAATCCTCTTTTCAAGGTCGGGGGTCAGCTCTCCCCTCTCCACAAGAGATTTCAGGATCGAGTCTCGCCTTCGGTCTAGATCCCCATATTTTTCGGCGAGGTCCCGGATGGTGGCGATGGCTACCTCGTCCAGCCCCCCTGTCGCCTCCTTTCTGTACCGGGCGATGAAGGGGATCGTCTTGCCCTCGTCCAGGAGCTTCGCTGTGGCCCTGACCTGGGCGCCCTTTAAATTGAGCTCTCTGGCGATCCTGGAAATGTGCAGGTCGTTCATGGTCGGCTCTCGAAATAGCTGAATAAAACTCGTGGCAAAATCGCAGACCTCAAAAATCTACACTCTACGCTTGTTGGTCCGCCCCTTCTTCACCTCGAAGACGTAGGTCTTATCCTCCTCGACCTCGTGCCAGAGGTTTCTGTAGTAGTCCTCCTTCCACTCGGCAAAGCCGTCATCGAACCCCGGATCTTTCTCGTCGATGTGTATCAGAAAGCCCCTCTCTGAGAACGGGGCACAGACCTTCAGCTTCTCCATGCTGCTTTTTATCCTCGATTGGTCGTATGGCTTCGTCTTGCCCCCCTCTTTTGTGATGGTCACAGGCTCGATGACCACAAGGCAGTCGTCGCCCTTGAATATCGAGATGGCGGGGCTGGCGTCGCCTACGGGGTGTTTTATCAGCATCGTCATTATCTTATTTTTATCTGTATGCGCCCGGAGGTGGTGATAAAGAGATGCCAGAAAATCGTCTTCGGTCTCGATCTTTCCGTTCCGAAAGTCCTCTACGGACCCCTTAAACGCGTCCACGACGCTCCGCTCGAACTTGCTCACCCTGGCTGGCATCTTCCGTCCTCCTCCGCTCTCTGCCTGTGGGTCTCCAAACTACTAATAACTAACTTGACAATTGTCGGAACGATATCGAAGCCTGCTCGGAAGGTTTTTCATTTATTCAGCACCGATAGTTGTTGAGAGATCCAGGTGTCGAAGTCCGATAAAATATCCCAAAGCTGTGATGAAGGGCGATGTTCGGGGCCAGATATGGTCGACCTCGTCATAATCGGAGCGGGCCCCGCTGGCCTCTTCTGCGCAATAAACGCCTCCGGCGAGGGCCGAAAGGTCCTGGTCCTGGAGAAGAAAAAGTCCCCGGGCAGAAAGCTCCTCGTCTCGGGATCGGGCCGCTGCAACCTGACCCACGACGGCGACGTCAGAGCCTTCCTCGACCATTACGGAGATCACGGCCGTTTCCTCCGCCCAGCCCTTCTCAGATTCACGAATTTGGACCTCTTCGCCTTCTTCGAGGATAGAGGCTTAGGCATGGTCGGTATGGAGGATGGCAAGGTCTTTCCCGAGACCCAGAGGTCTCGGGACGTCCTGAAGGTCCTGATCGAAGAGTGCGTGGCTCGGAAGGTCGACATCGCCTGCGGAAAGACGGTGACATCGATTCGAAGGGTCGGGGACGAGTTTCTGGTGACCTGTGGGGACGAAACGTATCGATCTCAACTTCTGGTCATCGCCACTGGGGGCCGCTCCTATCCCGCCACGGGCTCCACCGGCGACGGCTACGGCTTTGCAGAACGCTTGGGCCACTCCATCGCCGAGGTCGGGCCCGCCCTCGCCCCCGTCCGGATAAAGGACTATCAGTTCTCGAACCTCGCCGGGATATCCCTTCCAGACACCACCGTCTCGATCTTCAGGGGCAAGAAGGTGAGGGAGCACAAAGGGGACGTCCTCTTCACCCACGAGGGACTCAGTGGCCCAGGGATCCTCGACCTCTCCAGGCAGATCCGGGCCGGGGACATCCTGTGGGTGTCTTTTGTGGGGGGCAAGAATAGGGAGGATCTGGATCGGTGGCTTCGAGATAGGTCTCAGGAGGATGGAGCCAGAAATCTGAGGTCGGTCCTGGCGGAGCTGGAAATTCCCGCGAGGCTCGCGGAGAGGGTCCTCGAGATCTTGGAGATCCCTCAGGACCTCAAATGCGCCTCGATGACGAGAGAGATGAGGACCGGCCTAGCGGGCCATCTAACCGGCTTTCCCATGGCCGTGGAGGAGCTAGGCGGCTACGACTCGGCCATGGCGACCAGGGGCGGGGTGAGCCTTTCGGAGGTCAGCTCGAAGACGATGGAGTCGAAGGTCGCGAGTGGCCTCCACTTCGCAGGCGAGGTTCTGGACCTGGACGGCGACACCGGAGGCTACAATCTCCAGGCCGCCTTCTCGACGGGTTTTCTGGCGGCGAGGAGCATAAGGAAGCGATTGAAAGATCTCAAAGATCTTCGGTGAACTTCAGCGAGGTCGTGTTCGATATGGAAGATCTCAGAATTTATGGAAGGCTGCCCCGTGGCGTCGTCGTCGTTCACGGCGGCCCGGGGGCTCGGGGAGATATGGCCCCGGTGGCGCGAGAGCTATCAAAAAGGTGGGGCGTCCTGGAGCCGCTCCAAACAGCAACCTCGGTTCAAGGGCAGGTTGAAGAGCTGAAAACAGCTCTGGAGACGGCTGGCGACCTTCCAGCAACGCTGATCGGCTTTTCCTGGGGGGCTTGGCTCGTTTTCATTTTAGCCGCTGAATATCCAGCACTGGTCAAGAAGCTGATACTAGTCGGGAGCGGCCCCTTCGAGGAGAGGCGCGCCGCGGAGATCGCCGAGACGAGATTGAGCCGCCTGGCGGATGAGGTGAGGGAGGTGGTCGAGTCCATCGCCCGAATTTTGGAGAGCTCTGAGAACGTCGGGCCGGAAGAGAAGAACGCGGCGATGGCGCGGATGGGGGCTCTATTCTCGAAGATCGATGCATACGACCCCGCATCCGTACCCATCGAATATGACTGCCGAGCGGACGTATTTCAAGCCGTCTGGAAAGAGGCGGCAGAGTTGAGGAGGACCGGAGAGCTCCTGGAGCTGGGAAAACGGATCGATTCTCCGGTGGTTGCGATCCACGGAGAATATGACCCCCATCCCGCAGAGGGGGTCGGCCGCCCCCTCTCGGCCGTTCTGAAGAGCTTCAGGTTCGTCCTCCTCGAGAACTGCGGGCACGCTCCCTGGATCGAGAGGAGGGCAAAAGAGAAATTTTACGAGATCCTGGAGGAGGAGCTGAAATAACGTTCGCCTTCGCAGCTTTTCGATTCCAGATCCTCGTCAGATCGCCATCTATATCTGAATCAAAAAACAAATAATCTCGCATGCCCCGAGTGATTCATTTCGAGATAGCCATCGACGAGCCAGACCGCGCCGTGAAGTTCTACTCCGAGGTCTTCGGCTGGAAGGTGGAGAAGTGGGAGCCGGTGGACTACTGGCTGGTCCGGACCGGCGAGGGTCCCGGGATCGACGGCGCCCTCAAGATGAGGGAGAGGCCCTCCGAGAGCACCACAAACACCGTGGAGGTTCCATCTCTTGAGGAGTACATGGCGAAGGTCGCTGAGAATGGGGGCGAGGTGATCTCCGAAAAGATGACGATTCCGGGTGTCGGCTACTTCGCTCAATGCAGGGACACCGAGGGGAACGTCTTCGGCATAATTGAGAGCGACGAATCGGCCCGGTGAGGCCGAACTTCCGTCGGGTCGGTGCGGAGGCGGCTTGTTTCAAGGAGGGCCGCCCCGCGCCGTCAAAGGGTCCTGCTCGAGGGCTGCTCCGCCGACGGCGGCTCGGCCGAAGGCTCAGTACTTCTCGAGGAACCACCTCTTATCGAACTCTTTGATCTGCTTGACCGTCGTCTCCGGCTTCCAGACCACGACCATGGCGATGTCCCTTTCGATATCGATCATGTTGTAAAGCTCGACCTTCACAAAGGCCGGTACTGTGTAGGCGGTGAGGGCCACTTTCTTTGCGTCCTCGATGAACTCGTTGTAATGCTCTTTTCTGATTATGTAGGTGCTGTCAAAGCTGTCCTCCAAGATCTTCACCTCCAGAATATAATTTCCTGCCCAATCTACTAGAACTTTTTGATTTAATGCGTTTGATCTTCGGGTCCATGAGACGACGGGCATGTCAGGCCAGCTCCTCGTCCTCCTCTCGCCAGGAAGGGCGTACGATGCAGAGGAAGACCAGGGGGACATCCCCCATGCTCTCGATGTGCTGCCTCGCCCCCGGCGGGATGTATATCGCCTGGCCGGGTCGTACATCGGCTGATTCGCCGTCAACGTTCATCCTGCCCCTTCCTTCCAGGATGAAGTAGACCTCTGAGGAGGTCTTGAGGCGATGGGGCATCGAAGCCTCTCCGGGCCCGAGTTGGGCGTGGGCGAGGCTATAGCCCATCTCCAGCTCTTCGTCCTCCCGGTCAGGATGGAGAAGCTCACAGATCTCGGTTCCGTCGAGGGCGACGAACCGCGGACAGTTTTTGAGATCTTTTATGAACATCTTTTCACCCTACTCGATCCAGAACCGTCAGAATATCTCCGGGTTGCACTCGGCCAGAAACTCGTCCCATAGACCGGGATGCCTTCTGATGAACTCGGCCAAAAGCTCCTTCGGCTCCGCCAAATCCAGATCGACGACCTCGATCCCGTGCGACTCCATGAACTCCCTCGCCTCAGGGGCGCTCTCGGCCTCCCCCGCCACCACCCTTTTTATGCCGAACTGGATTGCAGCTCCTGCGCAGAGGTAGCAGGGCATCATCGTCGAGTAGAGGGTAGTGCCGATGTAGCCCCCGGTCAGCCTCGCTCTTCGGAGGCAGTCGATCTCTGCGTGCATCAGCTGATCCCCGTCCTGGACCCGGCGGTTGCGTCCCCTTCCGATTATCTTTCCCCCCTCCACCAGGACTGCGCCTATGGGAACGCCGCCCTCCGCCAGGCCAGCCCTCGCCTCCTCGATGGCGGCTCTCATGAACTCGGAATCCTTCGCCTTCACCTGATCAGCCTCCGACCCTCGGCCTGTCCCTTTCAAGCTCCCCGGACCTCCACCTCGACCTCAGCCCCCATCCTCTCCAGGTCATCGACAAACCGCGCCGGGTCGACGACGTGCCCCATAATCCAGAGGCCGGGCTTCTTCATGCCTCCGTCAAGATACTGGACGAGGAAGGCGGCGACGGGCATCGCCGTGAACTCGTAGACGTCGTAGTGCTTTGCACTGATCCTGACCGAGAGGCTCTTCCCGTCCTTCTCCCCTTCGGCCTCCAGGACGAAGGCGACAACCTCGCCAGGCGTCGAGAAACGCTTCGAACCCCAGACCATGAGCCTTGCGAGCAGGTCTCTTCCAAGGCCCCTCTTCACCTTCCCGAGGACGAAGGCGAGGGGCGTCACCAGGTAGTCGACAAACCAGTTCAGCCCGGCGACGTAAACTCCGAGCTCCTCGATCCCCAGCCTCTCCGGCAGATCCCTCATCTCCGCCAGAGTTGTGGGGTAGCAGGCCCTCTTTCCCAGCGGCGGGCCGAAGTCGACCTTCCGCACGTCCCGATACCCTGCCCGCCTCCAATCGCCGTCCCGAAAGACCTCAGCGGAGTAGTCGCCGAGGGTGTCAATGAGCTCCAGGACGGCGCCGCCCGGGTCGAAGTCGGTCCTCATGGCGACGGAGGCGGCAGCCTTTCTGTACTTCGAAAAGAGGGCCCCGCCCCTCCGGACGAATACCGACGGCAGGCCCGGAAGAAATCCCGCTTGGGTCACGAAGGCGAGGCCCGCCCTCTCGATCTCGGGGGCGAGGCCCCGGAGGACCGGTACCACCTCCTGGGGGTAGTGGATGTCGAGGTAGTCGGCTCCCGCCTCGATGGCGACTTTTGCCGTCGTCTCGACGAAGGAGGTGGTCGTCGCCGCCACTATCACGAGATCCGCCCTCCCGAAGGGCTCTCTCAGGGTTTGGGGGTCGGAGGCGTCAGCAAAGGCCACGGAGGCGCGGTTCCCGGGAAACTCGCGGTTCAGCTCCTCGGCGAGGGCTCTTGCCCTTTCTATCCGTCTTCCGGCCACTATCAGGTCGGCTTGGGTGTTCTTGAGGATCGACCTCGATACGGCAGACCCGGCACCGCCGTACCCGCCCAGAACCAGGATCGTCTTCTCCGTCACGAATACGCCCCACTTTTAAGGTCGGATTGCCAGAATGATAGCTGAGTTCAGACCTCTGCGTGTAAAGGGCTTTCGGATGTTTTCAGATGTTTTCAGATTACGATTAAGAGGGGTCGAGAAGGGACTCGGGATGAAGTGGCTGCTCTTCTTCTCCTTTCGGCCCGTTCGGCTTAAATCTCGTTCGTCCGATATACTCATACAACAGAAATTAAGGTGATCTCGTTGCTTGAAATTAAGACAGAAAAGCCTGTCCAGGTTATTGACATAACCCGTCAGGTGAGCGACGCCGCGAAGGAGAGCGGCGTTTTGGAGGGCTTGTGCCTCGTCTACACCCTCCACACCACCACCGGGATCGTCATCAACGAGGCCGAGAGCGGCCTCGTCCAGGACCTGACCCGGAGGCTATCGTCTCTGGCGCCGCCGGGAGACGGCTACCTTCACGACAGGATCGACGACAACGCCCACGCCCACCTCCAGGCTGTCCTCCTTGGAAACTGCCAGACGATACCGATCGAGGATGGATGCCTGGTGATGGGAACCTGGCAGAGGGTCCTCTTCATCGAGCTGGACGGTCCTCGGCGGAGGAACGTCTGCCTGAAGGTCATCCCTGCCCATGCGGAATGAGTGGACGGCGGATCGGCCTCAGATCGGCGTTCCCGTCGTCAGGGTCATCTCTTTGAATCCCTCGATGAGATCTCTTGTGACGGGGCCGGGCTTTCCGCCGCTTATGACCCTGCCGTCGATCTTGGTGACGGGAGCAACCTCCGCCGCCGTTCCCGTGACGAATATCTCGTCGGCGGTGTAGAGGTCGAAGATCCCCAGGTGGACGCCCTCCACCGAGTATCCCCGGGCTAGGGCGGCCTCGATGACGGCTTTCCTAGTGATCCCCTTCAGGTTGTTTAAGGTGTGGGGTGTGATTATCTTGCCGTCCTTGACGACGAAGATGTTGTCACCGCTGCCCTCGGAGACGTTTCCGGCCTCGTCCAGGAAGATCGCCTCGTTTCCGCCCTTGACGTTCGCCTCGATCTTGGCGAGGATGTTGTTGAGGTAGTTGAGAGACTTAATGTTGGGGGGAAGGGCCGCCGACGAGTTTCTCCGGACTGTGACGGTGACGGCGGTGAGGCCCACCTCATAGAGGTCTCCGTACATGGCCTCCCACTTCTGAGATATGATGATCACGGTAGGCTTGGCGCACTTTTGGGGGTCGAGACCCAGATCGCCGACGCCCCTGGTGACGATTGGGCGGATGTAGGCGTCGGTGAGGCCGTTTTTCTTGAGGGTCGCAAGGATCGCATCACACATCTCCTCCTGGCTGATGGGTATCTCCAGCATTATCGCCTTGGCCGAGTCGTAGAGCCTCTCGACGTGCTCCTCCAACCTGAAGACCCTGCCGTTGTAGGCTCTGATCCCCTCAAAGACCCCGTCGCCGTACAAAAGCCCGTGATCGTAAACCGAAACCGCCGCCTCTTCAGCGGGAACAAACTTCCCATCGAAATAGACCCAACTCATAAGGCATCCACAATCCCGCATAATTGGCAAGGGATAAATGGGTTTTGACCGTGGGACTTTGCCCACCACCGATCGATGGGTTTATTAGCGCAAAATGCGCCGAGCTAAAGAAGCAGCCTCCCTTTGGCGGTGTTGGATCTATGATAAAACTTGGTTTTGTGGTCGCTGAGTTCAACCGGGATATAACTTACCAGATGGAGATCCTGGGACGAGAACATGCGGAATTCCTGGGCGCAGAGGTTGTCCGCACTCTGATGGTTCCCGGCGTATACGATATGCCCCTCGCCGTAAAGAAGCTGATCGGACGCGATGACGTCGACGCCGTGGTTACGATCGGCTGCGTCATCCAGGGCGAGACCGGCCATGACGAGATCGTGGCCCAGCAGGCCTCAAGAAAGATAATGGACCTGGCCCTGGAGTTCGATAAGCCCGTCACCCTGGGCATATCCGGTCCCAAGATGTCCAGGATGGACGCGCATCGTCGCATAGATTACTCCAAACGCGCCGTGGAGGCCGCGGTCAAGATGGTAAGAAGGCTGGAGGATGATTAGATTTGGTCTCTGAGAGACTCGCCTCTATCCCCGAGTCCACCACCATGAAGATCTCGGCGATGGCAAAAAAGCTGAATGCTGCAGGGCTGGACGTGATCGATCTCGGTGTGGGAGAGCCCGACTTCGACACCCCGAAGAACATCTGCGATGCCGCCGTCAGCTCGATTCAGAGGGGGGATACCCACTATCTGCCCACCAGCGGCATCCCGGAGCTTCGGGCTGCGATCGCAGAGAAGCTCTACAACGACAACGGCATCGAGATCTCCCCGGACCTCGTCTCGGTGGTTCCTGGGGCGAAGATGGCGATCTTCGCGGCGATACAGGCGCTACTCGACGAGGGGGATGAGTGCGTTCTCATCGGCCCCTCCTGGGTCAGCTACGAACCTAGCGTCAACTTCGCCGGCGGAAGGGTCCGGTGGGCCGAGGTGGACGAGGACTTCAAGCCCACGGGCCTCGCCGACTCGATCACTTCCAAAACGAAGATGATACTGGTCAACTCGCCCTCAAACCCCACCGGCGCCGTCTTCGATAGGAAGATCCTGGAGGAGGTGAGGGACCTCGCCACAGACCACGACCTGATGGTCATCTCCGACGAGATCTACGAGAAGATAATATATGGCCAGGAGCACATAAGCCTCGGCTCCTTCCCCGGGATGGCGGATAGGACGGTGACCGTCAACGGATTCTCCAAGTGCTACGCAATGACCGGCTGGCGGCTCGGGTACCTCGCCGGACCCCAGGAGGTGATGAAGTGGGTGAACAGGATTCTCTCCCATTCCGTATCCCACGCCACCACCTTCGTCCAGTGGGCCGGGGTCGAGGCCCTCAAGGGCCCTCAGGAGACGATCCGGGCCATGGTCTCGGAGTTTCAGACCCGAAGAGACCTCCTCGTCTCGGGGCTGGCGGAGATCGGGATCAAATGCTCACTTCCCGGCGGCGCCTTCTACGTATTCCCCGACGTCTCGGAGTTCGGCGGCGGGGACAGCTTCGCCGAGAGGATGCTCTCCGAGGCGATGGTGGCCGCGACGCCCGGGTCGGCCTTCGGCCCCGGGGGCGTCGATTACGTTCGGATCTCCTACGCCGCCTCTCAGGAGAGGCTCCGCCAGGCTCTTGATAGGATGGGAAAGATGCTGGGGTGAACTGCTCGATATAAACGGCCGGGGGGTTACTCCCCTCGGCGGTGCTATAAGTCGTATCTTTTCGTCATTTTATAATCGGTCTCCAGAACGTTTTCTGCTTTGTGAACTTGTTTGTCTCGCCTCATCGCCTTCTCGGGATCGTCCCCACCCGTCGCAGTGGTCGGCGACCTTTCGGCCTATTATCGTCGCACCCTCTGGACCTCTTTTTCCAGGATACGCTGCAATATCGCAAGAGAGCAGGCGTAGGTGGCCTCGATCCCCTCATGTCCGAGCCCCTTGCTGAGGAGGCTCACCCTCGTGCTGTAAGGGGTGTCGGAGGCGT
>DAOSXX010000051.1:0-15559 GCA_035380685.1 Methanothrix sp.
TGAAGCTACAAAGGCATTACATTAATTTGCAGAATTAATGTTACAAAGCACTAGTGCCCTTTAAACAGAGTTTAATAGGAAATAAAGTTTAGAGGATTTCGAAAAACCTAATTAATCGGCTGGTATGTATAATATATATCACATATTATATGCCATGCGGACCCTCATAGACTTCTCTCTCATGCAGGAATATAACGAAAACGTTCTAACACGTGGTGATAAGCTATCAGCTATACCCTAAACTTGTGCCTCCTCGCTGTTTCGTGTGGGTGGATTTAAGGGATCGCTAATCCTATAGCTTTGTCCTTATACGTCATGACTGCCAGGATGTGGGATTATCATGAGGTATATCGCTACCTACCGACTCTGGACAGGGATTCATGCCAGATATTATCATGATTGAGTCCGCTTACCGCTATCCTGAAGTTACCCACATGGGATAGCGAAGAGCCCCGTAGGCTCCTCGCTGTTTCATGTGGGTAGATTGAACTTGAGTTTCCCTAATCTAAGATATATAGTTATGACAAAATTCTTTGTCGTTCTGAATCCTCTCGCGTCGTCTTTTGAGGCTATTAATCCCCTCTAATATTCCATTATCTATTCTAGTGTTTATATAGTTCAGAACTCCGTTCCAATGCCCCCTTGATCGCTTTTGCGGTGTCAATAACAGGGTTTAACCTTGCTGTGTGTCGCCCAGAAGTACCATCGTTTCAGATAATCTTCAGCCAATAGCGGGTCTTTGAAGTTCCAGAAATCTCGGCGCGAAGCATGTTTCGCAGTCCTACTGGGGAGAGCGGCTCCCGTTTGCCTCCTCTCCGCCGGCTTCAACCCTCTCCTTCAGGGCCATGTTCATCTCCTCAAATCCGGAAAGGGCCTGATCGATGCTCTTTGCCATGAATGGGACGAGAAGGCCAGAGAACGCCTCCCGCTGGACGAACCTCACCCTCTCGGCACCTTGGGGTTCGATCTCGAAGATGTGCTCTCCGTCGAAGAGGCCGGAAATCCAGAGCCTCCCCTTCCACCGGAGCTCTCGATTCGGGACGACCTTCGTCACAGTCGGCCGGAAGGCGACGGCCCTTCCGCCTGGAGGCCTCATCTGGACCCTCAGCCTCACCCCCTCCACAGCCTCTCCCACCACGGGCCGGATGAAGGGGTTCCAATCCCTGAAGGCATCAAAGTCGGTGAGAGCTTTCCAGACATCTTCCGGCGAGGCCAAAATATCGATCTCGTCTCTGATCTCTTTTCTGAACATGCCGTGCTGCCTCTCTTCTATTTGTCTATGGAGTCACGAATCATTTAGATGTGATACTCAGTCGACCAGATCCCGATCTCGTCCGTCTAACCAAACCAGTCCGGGGGCTGCCAGCCCGGCCTCGGCCGCTCGCCCTCGAACTCTTCTACCTCTACCACCGACTTGGCGTAAACCGGCCGGAGGGAGGGCCCGTCTACGGACCTCGGATCGACCTCAACCAGGTTGACGAACTTACCGCTCCAGAGGGTCTCGGTCTCGTAAACGATCGTCTTCTCCTCGCCGGGACCGAGATCTATCAGGTTCCATGTTACGACGCCGTCTTCATAAGCGGCAAAAGTGGGGGTGGAGTCGATGAGCCTCATGCCGTCTGGGAGCTGGTCGGTCACCGTCGCCACCAAGGTGGCATCACCGAGGTTCTGTATCCCCAGGCTGTACAGGACGTGGTTTGGAGCGACCTCGTCAGCAACTCCTGTCTTGACGACGGATACGCCTTCGGCAGAGCAGCAGGAGAGCCAGTCGATCTCGACGGCCGAGAAGTTTGCGGCATAGACCCATTCATCGTCGTCGCCGCCGAAGGCCTCAACCCTGTTCACCAGCTCGTCGCTCCGGAAGTTCGTCACGTCGAGGACGAGCTCGATGGGGATCTTTTGGCCCGGCGAGATGTGGGTGAGAGACCAGTTGGCCCCACCGGAGGTGAGGGTCGGCCTGAGGTTCGAGCTGAAGAAGCTCGATCCCGGCGGGAAGAGGTCTCGTACGAGGACCGGCTCGAGGGTCCTGTCGCCATCGTTCTCGATGGTTATAACATATTTGGCCAGGGTCCTCTCATCCTCATCAACGAGAGTTCCCTCCTTCTCCACGTTGAGGTGGGGCTGGCCATACCCCGATGCTTCGTTAAGCTGGACGTTTCGCTGGAGGGAGTAGTCACCTTCGTACTGTTCATCCATATCGATATCGTCATCGGAGACGACCCTGTATCGGGCTGTCCCCGAGAACTCGGCCTCGGTTTTCATCTCGTTCAGGCCCAAAGCCACCGTCGTCTTGTCCAGGTGGCTCACCCCAGAGTACTCCTCACCGATGTAGCTCTCACCAGCCCGTTTGGAACTTACGCCCTCGTTCCACTTGAGGGATAGGTTCGTCGAGAAGTCGCCACCGACGGCGAAGCTCGTGGGCTGGTGGGCGAGGGAGACCTCCTTTGCGATGTAGTTGGTGTAGGTCTCGATCCTCTCTTCGGACTGGTAGGATCCCGTCCCTGACTCGTGAATCTTCTGTTCGTCCCCGACTTTTTTATTCACCGCTACAAACCCCGTCCCAGAGACGGACCTTTCGGAGACTACGCTTGAGCCGTAGTCGTCCACCCGCTCGCTGATCTTGAAGCTGCCTGAATAGTCCTCGGAAGCCGCGAAGGCCGGGGTCTCCTGGGGAGTTGCGTTGGGGCTGGACTCTTTGTAGACACCCAAGCTCGCCATCCCGTCGAACGTGGACTCTACCTCCATCTCGGTCCCGTTGCCGTTCACGCCGATGGCAGCCTCCCGATTGAGGGAGTCGCCGTAGAGGTAGGACTCCTTCATCGCCGTGCCCGTGGCCGAGTTTCTCAGAACCGTGATCTTTGTGAACCCTCCGCCGAAAGTCGACCTCGATATCTCCAGGACTGGACGGGATAACGAGTTGTTCTCCGATACTTTGATCGACGATAGGCCGCCCTCAGAACTTGCCTGATCCGCGCACCCACCCCATCCAGACAGGACCAGGAGAAGACAAGTCCCAGCGGCCAGCAACATCAAGAAACCGCGCATAAACACCCACCTCCAAGACAGGACGAAAACCCGAGATTCCGGGCCACCCGTCATATCTATATCTTACACCTTTTTAAACCCATTTGAGGAGCACGATGGAGCGAGGGTCTGGATATTTTCTGGGGTGAGGTTGCTGGCTGAGATATCGGTTCTGGCGGAGGGGTACGTGGAGATCCTCGAGGGCGGCAGGCTCCGGGCGTCGCCGTCGGCGGTCCTGATCGAGGATGCAGGGACCCGGCTCCTGGTCGATCCCGGGGCCGACAGAAAGGGGCTTCTCTCTGGTCTCGCGAGACGGGGCCTTTCACCCGAGGACGTGGACCTCATATTCGTCACCCACACCCACCTCGACCACATCATCAACTTGAGGCTCTTTCCTGAGACCGATGTCTGCGATTCGAGCTTCATTTACAGGGGGGACGAGGAGATCCCTTGCGGGAACTTCGTTCCAGGCACGGAGGTTGAGGTCCTCCCGACGCCGGGCCACACCCCGGATCACGCGTCCCTCCTGGTTACGGTCGAGAATGAGGTCTGGCTTGTGGCAGGTGACCTCTTCTGGTGGCGGGACGATGCGGTTCAGAGGACCGATAGGAAGTCTTTGTTGGCTCTGGAGGACGAGTCTGCCACCGACCCTGCAGCCCTGATGACGAGCAGGATGAGGGCTCTCGCGAGGGCCGAGGTCGTGATCCCGGGCCATGGGAAGGTCTTCCGCCCCTGCGGGAGGTTCTGAACTGGCCTCCGATAGTCACCTTTTAGTAGTTTTTGAGGAGGGGTTGTAGCCATGCAAGAGGAGATCTTCTGCCCCGAATGTGGCGACTTCACAGAACACGTCACCGTCAAGCTCGGACGGGAGCACCTCGTCAAATGCGAGGTCTGCGGGACGGTCCATCCCACGAAGCTTGAGCGGACGAGGCTTGCGCCCCTTCGGGTCATCATCAGCGCCACCGACGCCTCCGAGCGCCGCACCATCGAGATCCCGGCAGAGGATCTGCTCCATGTGGGCGACGAGGTCCTGGTGGACGACGGTGTCGGAGACGTCGCGATGGTAGAGATCACCTCCATCGAGCTCGAGGGCGGGCGGCGGGAGGAGACGGCCAAGGCCGGAGACGTCTTGACCCTCTGGACGAGGGCCGTCGACGAGGTGGTGGTTAAGGTCGCGGTCCACCGGAGGGGAAAGACCACCTCCTACAGCATCCGTACCAAGGGGGACGAGACCTTCGCGGTGGGCGATGTCAGGACCGCAGGCGGTAGGAGGTTTCGGGTGGAGAAGATCAGGCTTCGGGACGGGCGATCTCCCGAGAGGGCCCTCGCCAAAGAGATAGTCAGGGTCTGGGGGGCTGCCCTATGATGCGAGAAGAGATGCTGAAGATGCTCCGGGGAAACATAGGCGATCGGGTCGTTGAGGCGATGGGGAGGGTTCCTCGAGAGCTGTTCGTCCCCGAGAGCATACGTTACATGGCCTACGAGGACCATCCCCTACCCATCGGCGAGGGGCAGACGATTTCCGCCCCCCACATGGTGGCGATCATGTGCGACGTCCTGGACCTCCAGGAGGGGATGAAGGTCCTGGACGTGGGGACCGGCTCCGGCTACCACGCCGCGGTGATGGCGGATCTGGTGGGTCCCAAGGGGCACGTCTACTCCATCGAGCGTGTCCCGGAGCTGGTGGTCTACGCTCGCCGGAACCTCCGCGAGGTGGGAATCGAGAACGTGACCGTCGTCGAGGGGGACGGAAGCGGTGGCCTTCCCGATCACGCCCCCTACGACCGGATCAACGTGGCCGCGACCGCCCCGAAGGTTCCCGAGCCGCTGAAAGATCAGCTGGGAGTCGGGGGAAAGCTCGTCATCCCCGTCGGTAGCTGCTACCAGGAGCTCGTCCTCGTCATCAGGACCGAGGAGGGCTTCGAGCTGGAGCACCACGGCGGCGTCGTCTTCGTCCCCCTCATCGGGGATCACGGCTTCAAGGTCTGAGGGCGGAGCAAAGGGTTATCTCTCCTTGAGGAGACCGAAAACCGATGAAGCCTGTCACCCTCATCATCATGGACGGGTTTGGCGAGAGCGACGAGGCCGAGGGGAACGCCGTCGCCTCCGCCAAAACACCCAACATCGACCGCCTCAAGAGCTCTTATCCATTCACCACCATCGGCGCTGCTGGGCTTGACGTGGGCCTTCCCCCGGGCCAGATGGGAAACTCCGAGGTGGGCCACCTCAACCTCGGCGCGGGAAGAGTGGTCTACCAGGACTACACCAGGATCAACCTCGCTATCGAGGACGGCTCGTTTTACAAAAACCCGGTCCTCGTCGAGGCCATGGACCTGGCGAAGAAGAGGGGCTCCGCCCTCCACCTGATGGGCCTTCTCTCCGACGGCGGGGTCCACAGTCACAACACCCACCTCTATGCACTTCTGAGGTTGGCCAGGGCGAGGGGTCTTGAGGAGGTCTGGGTCCATGCAATTTTGGACGGGAGGGACGTTCCTCCCCGAAGCGCCCTCGGCTACTTCCGGGAGTTGGAGGCGGAGATCAGATCGATCGGCCTCGGAAAGGTGGCCACCGTCGCCGGAAGGTACTACTCCATGGACCGGGACAGAAGGTGGGAGAGGACGGAGCTTGGCTACCGGGCCATGACCTCCGGCGAGGGTTTCGTGGCCGACAGCCCGGAGGAGGCGGTGAGGGCCGGCTACGACCGGGGCGAAGACGACGAGTTTCTCAAGCCGACGGTGGTGGACCCCGAGGGGTTGGTGAAAGACGGAGACGCCATCGTCTTCTTCAACTTTCGGCCCGATCGGGCCCGCCAGATAACGAAGGCCTTCACAAACCCCGACTTCTGCGAGTTCGACCGAAAAAAAATCAATGTGCACTTCGTCTGCATGACCCAGTACGAGGAGTCGATCCCCTCTCCGGTCGCCTTCCCCGCCGAGTACCTCAAAGACACCCTCGGCGAGGTGGTGAGCAGGGCGGGTCTGAGGCAGCTGCGGATCGCCGAGACGGAGAAGTACGCTCACGTCACCTTCTTTTTCAACGGCGGCCGGGAGGAGCCGAGTCCCGGCGAGGACAGGGTCCTGATACCCTCGCCGAAGGTCGCCACCTACGACCTCAAGCCCGAGATGAGCGCCTTCGAGGTGACCGACGCCGTCGTAGAGAAGATCGATGAGGACGTATACGACCTGATAATCCTCAACTACGCCAACTCGGACATGGTCGGCCACACAGGGATCTTCGAGGCGGCGGTGAAGGCCGTGGAGGCGGTGGACGAATGCGTCGGAAGGGTCGTCTCAACAGTTCTGGACCGGGGCGGAGCCGTCCTCCTGACGGCAGACCACGGGAACGCCGAGCAGATGGAGGACGAGACTACCGGCCAGCACCATACGGCCCACACCACAAACCCCGTCCCCTTCGTCCTGATCCTGGACGGCGAAAAGGCTAGGCTCCGCCAGGGCGGGATCCTCGCCGACGTCGCCCCCACGATTTTGGACCTGCTGGGGCTTGCGGAACCCGAGGTCATGACCGGGAAGTCTCTGATCGCCAAAGATTAAGCCAAAGAAGTTCAGATGGTCATCTGCCATGGATTGGAGCTGCACCAAGTTCAGAACTTACCTTCGGGTCAGCCAGGCCTACAAGATAGCAAGGCGCCTCTTCGTGATGAACGCCTTCGACGGGATCCTCACCATCATGGGGGTCGTCATCGGAGCCCACTTCTCGGGGCTGACAAACCCCGATATCGTCATCACTGCCGGGGTGGGGGGGAGCATCGCCATGGGGATCTCGGGGATGAGCGGAGCATACCTAGCGGAACGGGCCGAGAGGAGGAGAGACCTGAAGAAGCTAGAGAGCGCCATGCTCATCGATCTTAAGAAGAGCCAGTTTGCAAAAGCCTCGGAGTTTGCCACCATCGTCGTCGCCCTGGTGGACGGGATCAGCCCCGCCGTGGGCGCGATAATCCTCGTCCTTCCCTACTTCTTCGTGCCCAGGATCGATATGGAGGCGGCATTTCTGGCGTCTCTCGGCTTGGGCCTTCTGTGCCTCTTCGTCCTGGGGCTCTTTCTCGCCAGGATCAGCCACGAGCGGATGATCGTCTCGGGGATGAGGATGATCCTCGTGGGACTGTTGACCATCGGCATCGTCAGCCTGGTCTCGGCTCCCGGAGCGATCTAGGGGGATCTCGATTGTACGGCGGCATGGGCTTTGAGACCGACACCTTCCTCGAAATTTGTCTTGAGCTTCCCGAGAGGCACAAGGTCGAGCTCGGCCCGCGAAGGTTGGATGTGATCGTCCGGGAGGGCGGGATCCTGGACGCCCACTTAGAGAACCTGAGAAAGGGCAGGTACGGGTCGGGACGGGCGAACTATATTGAGGATGTAGTCTTTCCAAAACTAGAGGAAAAATGCCTCGATATCCTGGAGGAGCTGCCGCCCGAATCGAGATCTTTTCGCGATGCACAGGTCAGAGAAGCCTTTAATAGGGCTCGGGACAGCATAAACATGCTGAGATATATGGAGCTTTATCGATACCTGGATTCGAAGACGCCCGAGATGCTTGAGATCTTGAGAGATCTGGTGGGGTTTGAGACCGTCGCCCCGCCGGGCGATAACTACCACGAGATCGTCGACTACCTCATCCCCATCTTCAGGGACTTGGGGTTTGAGACGGAGAAGGTGGTGATGCCCCAGGAGATCTTCGATCAGAGGTGCGGGGTGGCGGGGCTCGTCGGTGACCGGGCCAACCTCCGGGCGCGGCTGGATGTCGAGGCTGAAGAGACCCTGGTGATCTACACCCATCTCGACGTCGTCCCCGCCGGGGAGGGCTGGTCTTCAGACCCTTTCGTCCTGGACGTCAGGGACGGCCGGGTCTACGGCCGGGGCGTCGCCGACTCCAAGGGGGCCGTGGCGGCCCTCATCGTCGCTCTCGGGGCCGTCAGAGCCTGTGGACGGCACCGGCGCAACCTTGAGGTCCTCCTCACCACCGACGAGGAGGTCGGGGGGTACTCGGGGCTCTGCTACTTCACCGACGAGGGGCTCGTCAAAGGTGACTTCATGCTCTGCATGGACAGCTTCTCCGACGACATCATCATCGGCTGTAACGGCATCATCACCTGGCAGGCCACGGTCCGAGGAAAGTCGGTCCACTCCGGCGCAAGCTTTCTCGGCGAGAACGCAATCGAGAAGGCCATGGTTGTCATCGAGGCCCTCCTCGATTTAAAGAAGAAGGTCGAGGCGAGAAGGTCGACCCTTCGGGCCTCGTCGGAGCTTGCCGCCTATGGCCTGGATCGGGTGAGGCCGATGCTGAACGTTTCGGTGATCCACGGCGGGTTCAAGGAGAACATCGTCCCCGACAAGTGCGTCGTCAGAGGGGACAGGAGGGTGATCTCCGAAGAGAGGATGGAGGACGCGGCCGCCGAGATGGAGCGGGCCGTGGCGGATCTCGACGTCGACCTCGAATGGAGGAGCTGGATGGGCTACCCTCCCATGAGGATCGATCCCGAGCACCCCTGGGTCGCTGAGGTCTCCGAAGCCCTGGAGAAGGCATCGGGAAAGAAGCCGAGGCTCGCCGGGGCCCAGTACAGCCTCGACCAGGCCTACGTGGTGGACGTGACGGGGATTCCCTCCTGCGTCTACGGCGTCGGGCGCCAGACCGACTCAAACCCCCACGGCTCCGACGAGAACGTAACCCTGGAGGACCTCGCGATCTACGCCCAGTTCCTCGCGTCCCTGATGATGGGCTGAGCTGGCCCGCGAGAATAAGAAACAGAAGAAGAGAACGGCAGAGGGAAGGCTTTGAAGATCGTTTCTGTGGTGGGGCCAAAAAAGTCCGGCAAGACCTCGCTCGTGGAGGCGCTGGCGAGATCCCTGAAGAGGTACGGTCGGGTCGGCACTATAAAGAACATGCCCGACCACCCCATCGAGGATCGGGGCGACACTAAGCGCCACTTCGATGCCGGAGCCGAGGTGGTGGTGGGCGTCGGCCAGGGCGGAGTCTTCTTCAAGGTGGCGAGGGTCGGAGGGCTTGAGGAGGCCCTGGAGGAGCTGCGGAATAGCGGGGTGGATTACGCCATCGTCGAGGGGTTCAAGAGGTCAGATCTCCCAAAGATCGTCCTCGGTGGGATCGATGTCCCAAACCCCATCAGGATGGTGGAGGGGTCGCCTCCCTTCGACGAAGAGCTGGTCGAAGAGCTTGTAGCGCTCTTAATCTCGTCGCCAGATTTCTGATGCGGCGGCTTTCACAAGCTGGCGGCGGTTTTAACTAGATTAATTTATTTCTGAAATTGAAATTATCTCGATACGTATTTAAACGAGAAGGCCATCACCGGATCTTCGGGGAGGTTTACTTTGAATCGGCTATGCTGCGCAATGCTGATCTCAATCCTGATTTTGGTGGGGTCAGCGGCGGCTGCCAACTACATCTTCGAGCGGTCTGTAATTCAGGGGGTGGGCTACAGGAGCCATGAACTCGTGGGCCAAACCGCTCAAGGTTACAGCGGCCAGAAGATCGTTGAAAAGATCTCGGGGACTGGTAACTTCTACGACCGCACCGAGTTCGAGCTCAGCGTCAATTACAATTCCATAAACTACACCCAGGAAGCGGACTTCGAGTACTTCCCGGTCAGCTACCAGACCGGCACCTATGACCAGAAGTGGCAGGATAGGCTATGCGTCGCCAACTACGATGCAGGAGCCGTGGTCACAGAGCAGTACATCCACGCCGAGAGCCTGATGAAGAATACCCAGATTAGCACGGCGGGAGACAGCTCTTTGAACGAGGTTAACAACAGCGGGATCGAAGCGAGCTTCAACGCCAACGTCATAGGTGTAGGCCACATCGGTTGGCTTTCCAAGGACCCGAAGGCCGACAGCAAGGGGAGACACTTCGAGGTGGGAAGGAGCGTCGAGGACGTCACCGGAGTCTTCTCGATAGAGAAGTACATCCAGCTCTACAAGAACGAGAGCAGCACCTCCGGGGCCATCGACTGGCTCCCCTGTCTGTAGCTGGACGATTCCGACGAGGATCGATGATCCGGATTCGGCTGTCAGAAGATCTCAGGTAAAAGGGTGCATGAGGCCAAAATGAAGCATGGTTAGCGGAGGGTCCGGCCTCAATGCTCAAAATTTTGGTCCTGGAATGGCTGTGAAGGTCCAGAAGGCGTCAGGAGTGGATCGCAGGTGGGCTCAGAAAAGTGGTTTTCTTGGCGTAACTTCAGGTTTCGACGTTGACGTAACGGATTAGGTAGACCCAGCACGCCAGACCAAATGCCGATATTGCGACCAGGATCTCACCGATCACTTTTGTCACCTCCTAATACTATAACTATTATACGTTACATTTTTTTGGGTTTATGAAGCTTTTGATCTTTTCATATGTTTGGCGTCGCGATTCAGGGGCAAACCACAGTGATCGAAGCGAGGTCGTAAATCTGACTCCTGCCCATCTGCTCGCAAAATTTATTAATTGTAAATTTCAATAATGGTTTCATGCTCAAACTGCCTGTGGAGGTGCCTCTGGAAGAAGCGGGTCGCCCTCGATCAAAATATGATGCCCTTCGGCGAAGGGAAAATGATGTTCACCACGGCGGCGAATTCCATGGCGGCTTTCAAGGGGGCCCTACTGCGGAGAGATCAGAGGTACGATCGAGGCCGCAGACTGGTAATCTCGTCCCCTTTCCCCAGCCATGACCGAGCCCATCTCGCTTCGGCCCGTCCTTCCCGAGGACGAGCCCTTCCTCTTTCGTCTCTACGCCAGCACCAGGGAGGAGGAGCTGGAGTCCTTCGGCTGGGGCGAGGCCGATAAGGACGCCTTTTTGCGGCTCCAGTTCAAGGCCCATCAGCACCATTATGCCACCGTATCTCCCGAGGCGGACCAGAGGTTGATCCTTCTGGACGGAAGGCCGGTGGGAAGCCTGATCGTCATCCGGGCCCAAAAAGAGATCAGGCTGGCGGAGATCGCCCTCCTCTCGGAAGATCGGAATGGGGGGATTGGGAGCCGACTGATCCGGGATCTGGCAGACGAGGCAAAGGAGATGGAGCTTCCCCTGAGGCTTCACGTGGCCAAGTTCAACAGGGCGATCCGGCTTTATCTGCGCCTGGGTTTCGTCATGATCGACGACACCGGCACCCACTATTTTATGGAGCTGGGATCCCGAGGCCGGTGAAGGACCTTCTGCCATCCTCGAATCCCTTTCGTCGGGCTATCAGAAACGACTTATCTGGAGGACGACAACATCGACTCTCTAAGGATGGCTTAAATCCAAAATGAGGAGAATGCGATTTTTATGGTTTCTGACGTATATTTTGCCCCCCTGAGGGCCGCAAAACCCGACGAGAGCAAGGCCCGCCAGGTGAGAACGCTCTTTGAGGCAGCAGGGTTTGATACCCTCATCCAAGAGGGCGACCTCACGGCGGTAAAGCTCCACTTCGGCGAGCGGGGGAATGACACCTACGTGAGCCCCGTCTTCGTCCGCCAGGTGGTCGATAAGGTGAAAGAGGGGAGAGGAAGGCCCTTTCTCACCGACACGGCCGCCCTCTACGGCGGGAGCAGGCAGGATGCCGTAGGCCACCTCCTGACGGCGATCGAGCACGGATTTGACTACTCTGTGGCTGGAGCGCCTTTGATCATATCAGACGGCCTTCGTGGGGGAAACTCTATCGAGGTGGAGATCGGAAAAAAGCACATCAAGCGGGCCAAGATCGCGGGGGATGTGGCGGCCGCTGACTCCATGATCGTCGTCTCCCACTTCAAGGGCCACAGCATGGCCGGCTTCGGCGGTGCCATCAAGAACCTGGGGATGGGATGCGCGTCTCCCTCGGGCAAGGCCGACCAGCATTATGCCTCCAAACCTGCCGTGGTGGAGGATAAGTGCAGCGGGTGCGGCAGGTGCGTTCGCGTCTGTCCGAAGTCTGCCGCCGTCCTGGAAGAGGGTAAGGCCTGGATCGACCCACAAAGGTGTGTCGGCTGCGGGGCTTGCCTTGGTGTCTGTCCGGAGGAGGCGATAGATCTCGACTGGAATAAGATGCCGGGCTTCATCGAGAGGATCGTCGAGTATGCCTTCGGGGCGGTCTCGGGGAAGGAAGGAAGGGTCGGCTTCATCAACTTCGTCATGAGCGTCACCCCGGAATGCGACTGCCTACCCTGGAGCGACGCTCCCATCGTCCCGGACGTCGGGATCCTGGCGTCAAAAGATCCGGTGGCCATCGATGCCGCAAGCTTCGATCTCGTCAACGCCCAGCAGGGTTTTGTGACCTCTGCATTGCCGTCCCACTTCGGAAAGGGGGAGGACAAGTTCGGGGCATTATGGCCGAAGGTGGACGGCGGCCGTCAGATAACCTACGGCGAGGAGATCGGCCTTGGATCCTCTCGATACCGGCTGATCGAGATATGATCTTTTTTGAGCGGCGAAGTGGTGACAGAAAAGTTTAACGTGGCTCTGACCAAAAAGAAGCTGGACGCCGGGAAGAGATAGAAAAACAGAGGCGAAACGACGAAATTTCACATGGATAATATTACACAAAGTCGGTGTATGGAATATATATTTGATTTATTAGGGAAATCTGATTAGGGTCATGGAGTTTGTTGGAGGGACGATATGGCAGAGTTATTCAGGGAAGTTATGGGTCGGGCAAAAGAGGAGAATAGAACGTACCTGATGGAGCACGAGTGCAAGGCGGTCCTCGAAAGCATCGGGATCTCGACGACGGGCTCAGAGGTCGCCCGGTCTGAGGGTGAGGCGGTCCGGATCGCGGAGGCGATCGGCAGCCCCGTGGTCCTGAAGGTGATGTCTCCGGAGGTCGTCCACAAGTCTGACGCTGGCGGCGTGAAGCTCGACCTCAGGGGCCCCGACGAGGTAAGAAGGGCCTACGCCGAGATAAGAGAGGCCTTCTGGGGGAAGGGGGTCGTCGGGGTCGCAGTCCAGGAGATGGCCCCTGCCGGAACCGAGGCGATCGTGGGGGTGGCTCGGGACCCCACCTTCGGTCCGATTTTGATGTTCGGCTTAGGCGGCATCTTCGTTGAGATCCTCCAGGACGTATCTCTGAGGTCGATACCCATCACCGAGCACGATGCCGAGGAGATGATAGCGGGGATAAAGGGGCACGCCCTTCTGGAAGGGTATCGGGGCCGGTCGGCGGACATCCCGGCCCTGAAGGGCCTATTGATGCGGATCTCCGACCTCGTGGTCGAACATCCCGAGATCGCCGAGATGGACTTAAACCCCGTCTTCCTCTACCCTGACGGCTATAAGGTGGTCGACGCAAGGATCATCATCGGCGACGCGCCAGAGGTCGCCGAGAGGATCCCGCCAAAGATCCAGGACCTCCACGACCTCTTCTACCCGAAGAGCATCGCCGTCATCGGCGCCTCTGGAACGAAGGGAAAGCTCGGATGGAACGTCTTCTGCAACCTGATAAACCACGACTTCAAGGGCGAGCTGTACCCCATCAATCCCAAGGCCGAGTCGATTTTGGGGATCAAGGCTTACCCGAGGATCAGCGCCGTGAAACAGCCGATCGACGTCGCCGTCATCCTCGTCCAGGCGAGCATGACGCCTGAGGTGGTGAAGGAGTGCTGCGACTGCGGCGTCAAGTACGTCATCGTCGAGTCCGCCGGCTTCGCCGAGATGGGGGACGCGGGACGGAAGATCGAGGAGGAGATGAAGGCTATAACCGATTCCTATGGCGTGCGGCTCCTGGGCCCGAACTGTTCGGGGATAATAAACACCCACTGCAGCATGGTCCAGTCGATCGGGATCGTCGACGCCCTATCCCGCGGAAACATCGGCCTCATATCCCAGGCCGGGGTCTGCGCCGCCGGGATGCTCTGGGGGCTGCGGCACATCATGGACTTCGGGATAGTGGCGACGATCGGAAACAAGCTCGACATCAACGAGACCGACATGCTGGAGGCGGTGAGCCAGGACGAGAACGTGAACGTCATCTGCATGTACCTCGAGTCGGTGAAGGGCGGGAGAAGGTTCATCGACGTGGCCAAGAGGATCACGACGAAAAAGCCGATAGTAGCCCTAAAGTCCGGCAGAACCGAGGCCGGGAAGAAGGCGGTCGCCTCGCATACGGCATCCATGGCCGGAAACGACCTCGTCTACAGCGCCGTCTTCAAGCAGGCCGGGGTGATCAGGGCGAGGGACTACGAGCACATGTTCAACCTGTCGAGGGCCATATCCAAGCAGCCCTTCCCCAAGAGCGAGGGCGTCTTCATCATCACCTACGCTGGCTCCCTCGGCGTCATCTCCGCCGACGCCGTCATCGACGAGGGGATGAGGCTCTCGGAGCTGGAGCCCGACCTGAAAGAGAGGCTCCTCGACCTATTGCCGGAGTACGTCGGCGGCACGAATCCCGTCGACTACACCTTCAGCATGGACGCCGAGACCGTCAAAAAGACGATCGAGATCGGGGTCGATAGCGACGACGTCGGAAGCTTTATCGTCATCCTCCAGGCCGAGATCTTGGGAAGCTACGTCGAGCCCCTGGGAAAAATCGACTACCGAGGAAAGCCGATCATGGTCTGCGTCGCAGGAAAGGAGTTTGCGATGGAGGACGTCATCAAGATGGAGAACGTCGGAATCCCCGTCTACCAGACCCCTGAACAGTGCGCCGACGCTATATCGGTGATGTACAGGCACTGGCAGCTCTCCGTATGAAATCCTGCCCCTCTCCCCTCGGAGCCGTCATGCGCCGAGGGGATCGTCTCCTCCCCCCGTGTCCGGGGGTGAGGGCCATGGCACCGTCTTGGTAAATACGCGAGTTCAATAAGTACCAATACAATTGGTCAATACATATTCTGGACATCCTGAGGTTGGGTCCAGTTTCCTCCCTCTAGGACCCTCATGGAGGATCGGTTACGGGCGAACTCCATCGTCCTCGTCCAGTTCTTGCTGGACGGCAGTGTGGAGGGGTCGATCATCCTGTTGTACCGAGGGTCGAAGGCGGTCGAGGACTGGTCTCCCATAGCAAGGCTCTGGTTTACCCTCATCTCGGCTATCCTTTTAGCCACCTTTCCCAGGACCGAGGGCGTCTTCGACGATCCTCCCAGAGATGCCGGTTCTCTGAAGATCCCCGAGCCGAAGTAGGGGTAGTACTGGCTGTAGTCCACCGTCGATGGCGCGCCCCCGGAGAAGAATATGGGGTCGGAGAAGTAGGACCGCCACGCTGAGTAATCGGGTCCGCTTCCGTCCAGGTAGTCAGCGCCCGCCTGGCCAGTCGCCAGGATCAGGCCCGATACGACCAAAATCAAATTGCGGTTTGAAATCATGTCCGAATCACACTCCCCGAAGGGGAATATGCCCGACCTGACTTAAATTCTTCGCCCAATAAATGACAGGATGATCTCTCGTAACGGTCAGCGCCGGAAGATCTTCATAATGCAGCCCTCGTCGGTCTCCTCCACCTCGAGATTCATCCCCAGGTCCGCGAAGACCTTACGCCAGTGGCTCTCGATGCAGGTCTTGCAGTGCTGCTTTGCCACGAGCCCCGCCCCCAGGCGGGCGAAGGCGTTGATCCCCTCCTTGATGGCGCACTTC
>DAOSXX010000052.1:0-15378 GCA_035380685.1 Methanothrix sp.
TTAACGCATCCCTTACGATATCGCTTTTGGACTTATCGGAGCGTTTAACCTCTTCATCTATCAGGGTCTCCAGCTCCGCCGAGATCTTGACCCCCAAGAATGGCATGTTTAACCTATTGTTAAACCAAGGGTTAAATATTTATGCTAATTAAACCATTAGTTTAACTGAGGGTTTAACGTGGCGATAAACGAAGTCCGGATCTTCGCCGGGAAAGCCGGCGACTTGGAGATGCCCGTCGAGGCCCGCCAGGCGCTCGGCCTGAAAGACGGGGATCAGGTCGAAGCCGTTATCCGGAGAAAGAAAGCAAAGCCGAAGGCGACACTATCGCCAGAAATCATGAAGAAGCACAACCTATTCATCCGCGCGGTTTAACCGCGCTTGTTCCCCTTCTTCCGGTTCGTCCTTCGGCTAACTATCCTAAGATTCCTTCGACTGTTGGACCCGCCTTTCGACAGAGGGACCTTGTGATCTACCTCTTTACCGTCGCCCTTTCGGACCCGGCCCTCTTTTTCCATCATCCGGCGGGCTTTGTTCCGCATGTCCCTTTTTTTGATCTGTTCGGGCTTACCGTGATAATCCCTGTATTCCTTCTTATAGTCCCGCTGCTTAGTGGTTTTGGTCTTGGTTTTGGTCTTTGTTCTTGGCTTAATCATAATACGCACCCTTCGAATTTGTTGAGTATCCCATCGTACAACGGCATAAAATACTTTCGAATGCAGGCCCGTCGCCGGGGAAGTAGGGTCTGCCGCCGAAGGGGAAACTTTCTTCGAGACGTACCTTCACCCCATCTCTTTTCTTGTGAAGTGGCCGCGTAGACGAATCGCCGACAGCATCCCAAATTTTGTATTTGAAAATTCCCCGTTCGATCTGCATCTCAAACCGTGAGCCGTTAATCGCCCTCGTGCTCTCAGTCCTTCCTATCCTTCGGGCTCTGGAAAAGCTGCATAGTGGCGAATCTCCGAGAAGCTTAACGGCCTGGCGCTCATGAACGGGCCAGTTATCTATGAAAAGTTTTTTGATATATTTTATGTCGGTGTCGGCCATCTGGCCGGCGAGTCGATTTAGTCCATGAGCTCTGAAATAATTTTTACCTCGAAGGGACGGGATCTCCTCAAGCACTAACGGCCCAAACATGCGGTTTTTGCTTATCAGCTGGTGTTTCAATTGACCGCTACAGGCTAAAGTTACGTAGTATTCAGGGTTGTCTTCCGCAGCCCTCGTCGCCGCCTGAAAGTAGCCGGATCGGCTGAGGGCGCGTATCACCGGCGACCGGATCGCCAGCAAGCATTTCACAGCCTCTACTTCGTCCACGTACACCACCAAAAAAGAGGAGGAGCCCGCCTAAGGCAGGGCGTAGGCGTCGATGGATCCGGCGATGCTGGTTCCGGCGATATCGACGTGGATCGTCCCGTCACTCTGCAAAAATCTTGCCGTCTCGATGGGTCCGATGCATACCCGCTCAGCTCCACCAGCCGCCTCAAAGACGAGATCTCCCAGGTCCTTCCTGAAGGCGGGATGAGCGGTCCCGGCCACGATCGTTATCGTGTCGGCGGCGGTCGCTGCAGACAGCTCGAAGCTCAGGATCAGCCGCTTGAAGTTGGCCCCGGCGGCTATGTAGTGGTCGTTGCCCTTGTCGATCGCATCGGCGGTCTCGTGGTTAGCGAAGGCCCCGCTCAGCTCGTTTACGGTAATTTCAGATCTTACCATTCTCTATCCCTCCTCAGCTCGGAGCACACGTTAAGCATACCAGGCAGCTCGGCTCGATGACCTTCGCGCCGTAGCAGTGCAGACCCCGGAGAGCATCCGCAAAGAACTTCTCAGGTCGATACGCTTCGGTATCGTTCACGCTGTCGGCAAAAGTGGTAGCCTGCCCGACTCCCGCAATTACCTTGTAGTGATCCCCGGCGGTGTTGGGGACGTTGTTGGACTGCAGAATCGAGAAGCCGAACAGCTTCGCTACCTCGCCGTTGAGCATCACACCCTCAACCCCGCTCCAGGCAGGCTGCGCTACCTCGCCGTCTTTTATCATCTGACCCACGATCCACGGAGGAAGGATGATCCAGCGGCCCTGATTCGGCGCGTTAGCCTCATCGAGCTTGGTCTTACAGTCCAGGATCTCCTCGATAACGATATCGGTCGTCCCGTCGAAGATCTTATCGGAGCCGTCGGACCCGATGAGGTTCCCGGCCTGAGCCGCCATGATCCCGGCGATGTACTGATCGGCGGTATCGCCTAACCGATATGCCGCGTCACGGGTGGCGCTTTCCATCAGGGCTACGTTCATCTGCGCCTTGTCGATGTCGTCGATCCTGAAGTTGAAGTATTTAGCCTGAGTTATTTCAAGCGTGGTGGAGGCGTCGTCCAGCTCTTCGGGATCGCCGAGCCCGGTCGCCTTGTCGTAGTTCCCGATGGAGATCGGCCCATGGGCGGTGATCCTCACGGTGTCGCCTTTCCCCTGAATCTCTCCCTGGTAGTCTCGATTTATCACGCCAGCCTGGCCATAGACCAGACTCTTCTGTAAGTTCTGGAGAATTTGGGCGCTCCAGATCTCGCCTATGAAGTTTGTCAGCGTCATAGTTCACTAACCCCCGTTAGCGGTTTTACTCACACTCTCGAAAGACTCCCATCTTTCAACTGAGCCTTAATTTGATCCCAGTTTGCGGTGATCTCTTCAGGGCTCATCTTCTTAACGTCGGATCGGGTGAGCGGCTTCTTCGCCCCGGTCGGTGGGTTCGTCCCTGATCCGACAGAGGGACCAGGCCCCATCGCCTCGGCGAGCCTCTTCGCATCAGCTTCGAGCTCGTCGGGTGTCGTCCCCCGGAGACGGTCGGCCAGGGCTTCGGATAGGCCCGCCTTCGTTGCGATCTCGATCTTCTGAGCCTTCAGCTCGGAGTCTTTCAGCTTCCCGTCCCTCTCGGCTATCTGAGCCTTCAGGTCCGTATTCTCCGCCTTCAGCTCGGCGTGGCTGGTCCTTGTGGCCTCCAGCTCGGCCTTGATCTGATCGTAATCAGAGAACTTCGCCCTCTCTCGGGCCAGCCTCTCCTGCACGATCTTGTCGACGTCCTCTTGCGTGAATTTCTTGTCTTCGTCCGCCATAGCGTGTTAACCCCCTGGTTTTACGCTCCAGTAAGCTGATTATGATGAACGTGATTCAGACGAACTGGTAAGATTCGTCTCGTCTCTCCTCAGATATTTTAGACTCTTCCCAGTCCAGATCTTCATCGGAGGAGTCGGGATCGAGCCTCGCCAGGGCCGAGCGGGTCGAAGTGAGCCCGGCGGTCTTGCGAAGCTGTTCTATTTGTGCGCCCTCGAGCCTGTCTTCGGGAAGGCTTGATCTCCATTCGACAGTGATGTTCGGCAGCCCCGAAGCCCCCGGATACCTGGAGACGGTCTCCAGCTCGGCGCAAAGTCTCAGAGCGTGGAGGAGAGGCCGCTTCACCCTCGCCCTCAATCTTGAAACTTTTGCTAAAGTTGGGATTGCTAAACGCTTTAAAGCGCTACCAGACTCAGCAATTCCGTTTTTAACATCTCCCAAAAGTGAAGGGCTGATCTCCCCCATTGCCATAAGCTGAGACTTGATCTCCTCGATTTGGGCGAAATTATTTTGGAGGGACGCATCCCATGTCAGATAAGACGGTAAGTGAGGGACGAACCCGCCTGAGTTGGGGTCGCCGGTCCCGATGGGATAGACTATATACCGCCCGCCTCCGATCTCGATCTCGACCGGCTCGATTTCTTCGCCGGTCGCAGGGTCGATATAGTCGTCTGCAGCCCTCGGCCAGAGAATGTTAGGATCAGAGAATTTATCTAATGTCCTCGAGGTCCGGATCATCCTCTTCTCCAGCTCCCGGACCAGCCCCTCTATCCCGGCGAAGTCATCGAGCCCGAAGACCCCATCGGACGCGAGAAGCCCCGCCACAGGGACGATCAGGAAGTCAGGGACGCCGGTCGATACCTCCGACTGCATCCCCGAGTACCGCTCGATGGCTGATATAGGGATCTCGCTTGTGATCACCGCCCCGGAATCGAGCCGGAAGAGGCGATTCGTGATCGATCCGGGCTTGTGGATCTCCACCCGGAGGTATCCCCGCTCGATATGGTCTTCGTACTGGCTGAAATTGTAGCATATGCAGTGAGCAAGGACGTTCTTTGAGTCATCAGGTGAGACCACCGGGAACCAGTATCGAGGATCGACACGCTCGATGATCCCCCCCCGTCTCGGGTCAAACCGAACCTTCAGGACCCCGTTACCGAACTTCAGAACGTCGCCGAAGAGATCATAGACGAGAAGGTCGAAGTCGGTCGCCTCGAGGATGCGATCAAGGGTATCCTGGTTATCGGCGAAGAACCTCGCAGGGCTCGCCAGGTCGGATATTAACGTGGTTGATCTCTTGAACCAGTTGGCCCCGATCATGTCCAAATCGTCATCTAGCGCCGTGAGCCCCGGAAACGCCGCCTCATGGTCGCCCTCAAAAAGCAGCGTGCAGCGGTCGTATCGGTCTATCCTCGCCTTCTCGTCGGTAGGCGGGAAACGCCTCCCCGATTCTAAGAAACTGAAGTCAGTAAGTGTCAAGCTCCCCCACCCCTCTTAAATATATAGTTGGCTGGATATCTTAAAGCGTCAATTAAATCATCATTCTCTTTTATCGGCTTGTCTTCACCCCGTTCTGTGGCTTTGGGGTCCCATCGATACCCCTCGAGCTCTTCGATGAGTCGGGGACAGGCCGCCGTGATCTTCAGGTTCCCGGTGGCGAGGGCCGAGCTGATCCTGCCGATGGAATCCAGGACCGCGTTATCGCCACCCCGGACCCGCTGCACCCCGTCAGCTCGAAGCTGGTTGATGAGGGCCTTCGAGCTCGGATCGACCAGGATCCCCGAGGGGTACGCCCCCCCGAGGAAGGCCTGCAGGTCCTGGGAGAGCCTGGCATTCGTCCGATCGCTCTCTCGGTACTCGCCGAAGACGTACCAGGTATCGCCCCATCTTCCAATTTTTACGAACGCCGTCGGGTGGGTTTGGCCGTAGTCGATACCGACGATTAGGGCCTTCATCGGCCCGTCCGGTGGTGATCGGACGACGTGCAGATCCCGGTTGAAGTGAGCGAAGACCGCCCCCTCAGCCATCACCCACCGGCCGAGGATGTACCTCTGATAGAAGAGGCTCGAGGGCGGCCCAAATTGCCTTTTCAGCTCTTCGACGTACTTCGGATCAAGCCAGGGGTTATCCTCCAGGGTAAAATGCCAGCTCTTTAAATCGAGTTCGTCTTCCCGGTCCAGCCATTTCTGTTTGAGATAATGAGCTGGCGGGCCGGGGTTCGTAGTCAGGAATAACTGAGCCCCCTCTTCGCTGAGTCTCGATATCAGCATGTTATAGAAGCTCTCAGGACAAAGGGACCCCTCGTCGACATAAGCAGAATGTAGCGTAAGTCCGGCGATCTTCGTATATGCCGCTTCGTCGTTGGCCCCCTCGCAGAGGATAGGCCGCCCGTAGATGGTGCAGACCTTCAAGCTCCTCTTATAATCGAAGTTCTGAGGGCCTATGAGTCGGCCGATGGGCTGAAGGACGTTCCTCTCCAGGGCCCCGAGGGTTCGGCCCGTCATCAACAGATTGACCCCCGCCGGAGCCTCCAGGACGGTACGTAGCCATCGTACATTACAGCCAACAGTTTTTGCGGATCTGACAGCACCATGGGCGACGTTCACCCGGCTGTCGGAGCGAAGGCAGAAGTCCCTTTGCTTGCCTACGGGAACCTGGAAGCTCACCGGCTCCGCCTCCTCAGGTTCGAGCCTGTACTTTCAGCCTTCAGCTCTTTGATTCGAGTTAACGTCGTCTGCAGCTCGGCGATGAGAACTTCAGCACGGTCCTCCAGCGTCTCCAGCTCGAGCCCCTGCATTATGCGAATGCAGACCGGGCACGGCCGCGACAGGATCTCCTCAAGCTCTATGATGTCGGCGACGGTCCTCATCTGGCCCCCTCCCAGCTCACCGACGCCGGTGTCGACCAGAACCTCCAGCTAACCCGGTTTGCTCTCAACACCACCGTCGGTGATCGGATACAGGCGACGGTTTTCTTCAGCTCATGGGGCCCCAAGCTCTTTCGGCTCACCTTCAACGTGGACGTCGGAAACCGGATACTAGCGACGTTTTTCTTCAATTCACCGACATCGGTGTCGGCCCGGATCTCCAGCTCATCCAGCTCGATGATGTCGGCGACGGTCTTCACGGCCTCGCCTCCTCGCCACTCATCTTGTCAAATAGGGCCCGGATCTCCCCGCCCCGCCCCGTCGGGTCGGTGGTCTCTTCCTGGCGTCGTTTGTCGATCCAGATCGCCGAAGCCATAGCCAGGGCTTGAAGATCTCTTGCACTATCGCAGGTTCGGAGTAGTTTATCCACCCGATCAAGACCACGGCCTATAAGCCGGATTCGAGCCTCTGAAGCATAACAAGAATTGAGCAACGCCGCCTTTTTGGTTGCTGAACGTTCAAGGTCGAGTCCATTTCTCGCCGCAACGTTGGATATGGTCCCCGTGGCCCGCTGAAACTCCGCCGCCACGTCCCGGACAGATCGCCCCGACTCCAGAGCCTCGAGGATCTTCCTCTCCTCGTCCTCGCCGACGGGGCCGCCTTTACTCACTCAGGCACCCCCTGGGAGGGAATGGCGCGGCCCGCAAAGGGGACGGGCCGCTTTTGGCTTTGGGGCTCGGAGAGGACGAGCCCCGGATGGGGAAAGGGGACCGCCTCGGGTCATCGGGCGGGATAACTCCGAGACGGCTCAGTCTCGGGCAGCCTATAAAGAAGAGGACTTCCCGAGACAGATGAGAGGCGAGAGGATACCTTAGCCCCTCTGTGAAGCCGGTAAAGAGCTTTAGACGCTGCAAGCCTTGAAGTCCTGGAGTTCGCCGCCTGTATGCGGTCGTAGATCTCCGGGAACGTCAGCTCCTCACCGGACCGTAAAATTTGGATAATCTCGTTTTGAGTAGGTGCCATTCTTACCAGCTCCGAGATGTGATTTTTAACTAACCCTTTCCCACGTTCTAAGTATCTCTTCTAGTATATATAGTTTTGGACAGGAATATGAAATTTCAGGGATATTATGGACAAATAGGAAAGAATCGCCTGATCTCCGGTTATGTGACCCTTAGAGACGAGATGAAGGATACAGTCACATAACGGGATGATCGGAGATCCCCATGAACGATCTATTACAGGATTTTAGGAAGATGGGTCTCGGAGCTAAGGTATCGCCGATACCGATACCTTATGGGGAGTTATGGGGGTCATCTGGAGATAATCGGAGTTATGAAAACTAGCTTGATTTAGAGTTAAGTTGATTTGAGTACGTACTAATACCTACTACGTAGGTATTACTACTACTACATACATACTAATCCACTTGTGTTCTAGGTATATAACTAATACATATATATACTTTACTATTACAACAACGTACAGAAATGTACAACAGAATTATCGAGAAAATCAGGCTTTCCGGGCCCCCCTCAGAACCCCCGTAAGGTATCGGTATCGGCGATACCTTAGAATCAAGCCATTTCACGTAAAAAAGTTGGAGATGAGCTTAATCATGTCTCATCGCTTGCCGCCTACCTTCCTCGGATAACCTAACTAGCTGAACAGGCGATCCCGGTCTAGGATTCGACGACTCGCAACGCTCAAACCTGGGATCTCGGTCTATTTGCTTACCTAGACGGGTCATAGCTGCATCTTTGAGATCCAACTCTCTCTTGATCACGATAAACGAAAGCGTAGGATCAGCCGCACCGTTACGTTCCTTCGTTGCCAGCGTTAAGAAGATCTGATTCAACCTCGCCTCAGTAACCTCCGAGGGCTTGTCGGGTCTGCTCAGTTTCTCGAGACCTCTCTCCCTCGTTGCTTTCTCATCCCGTCGTCGTACTGAATCGTGGGTGATCGGCCCGTCCCTACCAAAAACCGCCCCAGGAGATCGAGCCTGAAGATTGATCGAGGAGCCTTCAGGAAGCCATTCACCCATAAATAGCTGTTTGCGGGCCTTCTCATCCATCTGCTCTATATCTTTTTTATAGCCCAGGACGTGGGCCTTCAGGGCCATATCGTACTTAGCCCGCTTCATCTGTTTGAGCCCATCCTCAAACCTCTGAACGAGCTTCGCTCTCACCTCTAACTCATCAGGATGGCCTTTGTAATACTGGGATAGGTTATATAGCTCCTCAAAGTCGTACATCACGCCTAAACTCTCTCGCCAGTAGATGAAGTTGACAAGCTGAGTTATCAGCTCGTCCTGATTCGCGACGACATACTCCAGATCACCTATCCTAGTCGCCGCGCGTTCTGCCTCAGCTTTGGCGCGTTCTTCCCTTTCAGCATCCAGCGCCCGCAGTTCCTTCAATTCTTGGAAGATCAGGCTTATACTGTCGCGTACAGGGTCATCAGATACCGGTTCCTCTCCAGCATCACTTGAAGAACCAACAAGAGATAGCTCGCCATCATAACCAACCCCGTAATAGACCCTCCTCACGACGTCCTCAAAAAGATCCCCCGCCTCTTGATCAAAATCGAAGCCGTCGCCGTTGCTGGTTTCGCAAGCCGAAAGGCTTTTACCCTCATCCGCTAATGATGTCATGTTAAATACTCCTCAATCCCGATCTCCTCAAAAGTTCCCCACTCTCGGGGAGTTCGGGAGCCCCTTTCGGGGCGCTTTTTTCTGTATAAGTGAATACCCTTATCGCTTATATACCCTCTCGCCGGTTATAACGATTTTTAGAAGTAGATTCGCAGAAACGCTTATTAAAGATTCAGCAGAATTACATTCATCCGACCTCAGGCCCCGCTTACTGACTCAGGGAAGCCGAGATCGGCCCCCAACGGTCCGCCTTCATGATTCCACCACAAGAAGCGCCTGGCGGACCGTCGTTCATCTTGTCTGTCAAATGGCTTAAGTAGGCGGTCGCAGCTATCCTATTTTGGCAATCCTTCGGGATTGACTAACTAACAAGAGGTGAAAGTGCCTCCGACCGATGACCAAACGTCGGTAGGATCGGTGCGGCAGCCTCAGCAGACGATTGAACCCCGTCTGCAGCTTTGCATGGCTTGATCTATCATGGCCGCGCGCGGGCCGGGCGGACTGGTCACCCGCCCATGATCTTGCCATTAGATTTTAAGAAGTAATCATCTCATTTTCCCATAAATTCCCATAGCCCAATATTCCAGAAGTGGCCCCCCTCGGCTCGGACCCCCGGACCCCCTCGGATGTAAACACGTCAAAAACGTACACTATAGGAATACTAAAATCTCGTCGCCGTCACCCATGGGTGAGCAGCTTTTTTTCCCGCTGAAAGGGTAGGGGGTCGCACGTTGCTGGTTTACGCATAGCGATTTCAAAAGACGCATAAAAAAAGAATTGGTCAGGGTGACGACTCCGATCAAGCTAATTCGTTCCGTGATCACCGGCCTTAACATTATCTAATATTTTATCCAAAAGCTCGTCTATGGCCTCTTTGGAAACGTCCTCAGGATTAGAGTCTATCACCTCTAATCTAACCCCTCTAGTATCACCCAAGTTTACCGAAAATATCTGATCCACATAAGAGAGCTTATCAACAATACCAATTAACTTTGTAAGATGATCCTCAGCAGATTTGTTACTCATCTTAGAATCTAATATGACCTTAAACACCGGACGGCCTCGATACGCCAGCCCAAGATTCATGGTACGAGATCCCGGACCCATGATACCTTCGCCAAATTTTACGTTTTCCTGAAATAGCTCAGCGTCCACAAGCCCGATGTACACATGATAACCATGCTCGTCTATACCCTCATATCCGACTACATTCTCTGTTTCGGTCATCTCACCATCCTCTCTACCTGATCACAAAACCCCTTGATCTCCTCATCTGAAGGCCTGCCTCCTGGAACCACGGCCACCTTATAGCTGACAGCCTCCAGCTTTCGGACCTTGAAGAGGTCGTCTTTGCCAGAGTCCAGAATCACCACGTTGCCTATCATCGCATCAACCACGTACCCCGCCCTCAGAGAAGCCCCGAGGCGAGGGTTTAGCCCTCGCCCCTCCAGCTCCAAGATGATCTGATCAAATTTCTTTGTCAATACGTGCCCCCTTGATCTTGGTAGCTTGCACACTTTTAGGTGGCATCTTCCGAGGTTAGGGAAAGTCGCATAACCGACCCACCCCTCTAGATCCAAGCCTCGATATTCATCGTGAGATCCCTGAAAATCAGCTCAGAAGGCCGGGAGAACTCTCCAACGCGGTTAAATTCAAGGGGGAAACGTATCGACTCGCCTGGTAAGAGTTTCTTTGTTTCACCACCAAATCCATCACGGTCACTGTAGATCCATCCAACAGTATCTTTCAACATGAATTCTCCAGTTTCGATTGATAATACGTCATCCCCAGTGTTAGTGATTTTTATATCAAACGTCCACTTATAGAGATGGCGTCCTACATTAGTCGAACCACCCATAGACCCGTAGGTGGCGCCGTAGAATTTTAGCGTAATACCAGATCCGCTGGATTCTGGCACGCCGGTCCATTCGATCAGGAAAGGATCGCTATTTCTTGGTGTTACCTTGACCTTTTTGACCTCAACAGATTCGGGTATGACAAATGATATTGTGTCCCGAATGGATCCGTTGTAAAAGTAGCATGTACTTCGATATTCCGCAAATGCTGTATCATAGGCGGTACTATACACTCTGTCCTCAGAGTCTATTAACTCAACGATATAGCTATCATTCTCACTAGCACTCATATCCAAGTACAGAGTACTGCCACCCTTGACAACTCCATAGACCGTCGCATTCACAACACCATTACCGCCAGTCAGCGGGAAAGCGCTTGATACTGGGAGTAATATGGCCAGTGACAATAGCCACATCAAGGCGAAAATCGGTTTAGTTCTCGTCTTTATCTACCTCCTATGACGTGGTAGACTGCCATGATCACCGAAAAATGTTTCGGTGTTGGTTTTGTGACCCTAAAATGATATATTCTATATTAGGGTCGCATAATTAAAAGACGATCTTATCCATCTCCCCCGGCCCCCGGAGAAGGCCGCCCTGCTAAACTGGTCGATTTGACTATGTGGAGCGTATCCAATAATCTATTGGTTTGGTGGTACTCCATATTACTGTATACTTTGACATAGTCTTTCCCTGTTAGTGTGGCATTCATGTCTAATAAAATGTCACCAGTGAATTCTCCATCATCGTCTATCCATCCACCAGAATCCAACATGTAGCTTATTTGATAGTATGTTATGACATCATAATCTAGCGTCTCTTGCATGGTCACTAAAACACTTTGTTTACCATCTATGGACCGCAGCAAAGTGCTTACTAGATTGGGGTTGTATTCATCACCAGGTTTAGAAAAATTCCTAGTTTTTTCTTGCTCATACTCCAGTATTCCTATATGAGCATACCCTGTATGTTCATCCAGATCATCTATGTATAGTTGATAATAAGTGTAATTGATGCCGTCTGAAGTGTCATTATACTGAACAGGATCTTCCCTCCAATAAGTTGACGTCTCTCCCAAGTCCCAGCTAACAACATAGGGACCAACATCAACGCTCTGAGCGCCCAAAGCACAAGCTTGCCCTGGCAAAAGCCAAACCAGCGTAATAAGACACAAAAATATCCTCATTTCGTTCCCCTCTAACCGCGATATTGTTTTATAACTGTTACAATAATAGAGATACTAAAGTAAAATAGTTTTTGGTTTAATCCCATAACAGATAATATTGAGCATCATAAAACAGAGATCGTAAGAAATATAGGAGGTGAGGCTGAAATGCCAGAAAAGACCAAAGCAGCCTCCGATCCAGTGTTGGTTTTGTGACCCTAACGCAATATGTAATAATTAGGGTCACATAATTCGAGGTGGCCTGAGCCCTAGCGCCTCCGCCTCATACGATCGTGGGTCACGTCCTCGCCTCCTCAGGCTGATTGAACCCCCTGGTGGTGGAGAGCTTCGGATCGCTCGCCCTCTCCTCTCGCCTCTGGCGGTTCCGCTGGTCTATCCTCGCCTTCCGCTCCAGGTCGGGCCGGGCTGCTTTCATGTGCTTGCACTCGCCGCCCCGGAACCGATAGGAGGGGCAAGAGCATTGATCCCGCCGAACGAGATAATAGCCGCGCCCGTCGCTGCTTTTCACAAACGCCACGGGCTCCGAGAAGCCCGCCGCCTCACCGAAGATCAGCTTATCGGGGAGCTTCCCGTCTTTATATCTCAGACCCCGCCTCTCGGCGAGATATCCGACCGCGCTCGGCGCGTGGACCCCTTCGGGGAGATCGCACGCTGTCGGTTCTTGTGCTGCTGTTTTAACGACTGATGCCGTCATTTGGTTTCACCATAACACTATAGAACCTTAACACTATATGAGGGTTATGGTAACTTAACACCATAACGCTTATAAACTAATAACAGTCAGTATATACTATGGCTAGAATCGGCGTTTATCTACCCGATGACGTAGAAAAGAGGCTGAAAGACTACGTCTATAATAAAACCGGATCGTTCCGAGGACAAAGTGAGATAGCGGCAAAGGCCATTGTAGAGTATCTTGATCGCCACGAGAAAGAGGCATTAGTCGGCGGTCAAGAGGACCCTTGTAAGGCCCCCATGACCGCCTGAGTCATTCTAGGTCGGTGAAACCAAATGACTGATAGAACTAGTCAACCGAAGGAATATGAAGTTACCGATGGCAACCAAATAGTACCTGTCGCATCGCCCGCCCTTCTCCTATCCCAAGTCCTGGAGAAGCTCACCGCCCTGGAGGAGAGAGACCGCCTCAGAGAGGAGGAGTTAACGGCCCTCCGAGAGGAGAACCGCCAGCTAAGGGAGGAGGTCGCCCTCGAAAGAGCATACGACCGCCAGAGACTCGCCAGGCTCGAAGCCCCGGCCCCGGCACTCAGAGAGGAGACCGCCGCCGCCCACCTTGACCACCTATTCTCGGAGATGCGCCGCCTTTCCATCCGACAGGTAACCACGACGGACGCCGCCCGCCTTTTGGGGATATCCAAACGCCAGATGAAAGACGTAAAGCCGTATCTAGCGGAGGATTCCCGGTTTGTGGTCATGAAAGATCCTCACCACAAGCAGCGCCATCTTATTCGATTAGTTTAGGAGGAAAAACCGGGGAACTTCACCGGTTCCGGTTTTTCGGATAAATCGCTAGCGGCTGAAAATCAGATCGTTGAACGTGATGATCGTTCAACAAAATATGATACGGTCTAGTCGGAGATATAGATATAGAAACAGTAGATAATATATAAACAAACACGAAAAGGCGGATCTTGATTACGATATCGCCAAACTGGAACCGGTGAAGTTCCCCGGTTTTGTATCTGCCTTCTTCCTGAAAAAATAGCGGTTTCGGCCTGAGGTTCTGTGATAATTTCTGGTATGATGGGAGCAATATCACAGAACTAGCTTTGCGATCCGCCTGAAAATAGATTACAATAGCTCGGATATTCTTCCGGGAGGGATGATTTGAAGCTTGAATACTTCTGGAACTTTATAATGGCTTAATGTTTTGTCAGATGTTATGAGATAATCAGCATCGTAAGCTAGCGCATATCCAAGATGAACTAGGTCGCCTGGTGACAGCCTCTCTTCTTTATATTCTGGATGGGTGTACAAGTTATGGATGATCTCGGCGACTACATCATTTGGGTGTAGAACCGAAACATTCAATCCTCCCCAAAAGTCGATTAACTCATGGAGTTCTTTTATATTATGGCTCCGATTTTCATATTCCCCTTTCAGGCAGATGAGAACGCATTCGCCTAGGACTGAAATAGGGACGCAAAGCTCTAGTTTCGGGTGTTGACTTAGATGTTGTATAGCGCTTTTTATCTCAGATGATTTGATATGGCGACGCCCTATTTTCTGCGTCCCTTGAGACATCGAAAAGAAAGAATGTATCGGAGTCCACGACTATTTTCATGTTATCACCCAAAGGCCTTTTTTACCCGCGCCATCATTTCGTCGTGTTCCTCTTCTGTTACAGTCCATTTTACACGGCCGTGAATATCGGTGGCTCCGCCATAGGGCATTTGTTTTTCATGTGGATTATACAGCTGATATTCAGGGCTCATTAGAAACACCTTGAATCTAAATCGCGATCTCTGAGATATATATAGCTTGTTACAGGCCCGGCTAACCCCGTTCCTTCACTTCTCCAGCTCGCCGCTCTCCAGGCAGTCTTTGATATACTGCTGGACGGTCCGGTCTTTGTACCCCACCTGCCGGGCTATCACCTGTCGGTTCCGCTCCCCAGCCCGCCAGATCTCTTTGATCTTCTCTTGTGCCGCCAGGTCCTCGGATAACCTCTGAATGGTGGGTTTAACCTCTGGTTTAACATCGAGTTTAACCGGTTTAACGCTTGGTTCAACGTCGCGTTTAACGACTACGATATTCTGTTTAACTTCTGGTTTAACTTCCTGTTTAACTCCTAATCTGCTATCAATGAGTTCTATAAGCTCATTTTTATCTAATACTATTAGGCCCGTACCTTCAGGGATTGCGACGTTAAAATACTGGTTTAACGCATCCCTTACGATATCGCTTTTGGACTTATCGGAGCGTTTAACCTCTTCGTCGATCAGGGTCTCCAGCTCCTCTGAGATCTTGACCCCCAGGAATGACATGTTTAACCTATTGTTAAACTATATGTTAAATATCTATGGTAGGTTTCACGTATCGTTAAACAAAAAGTAAAACACACACCAACTGCGCTGGGTGGCGGAGAGTTTCGTGTTTTCCGCATCCAACTAGCCCACACACAAAAACGCCACATTTCGCGTTTGCATTGACCCCCGTCGCGCCTCTTGATCACGATTATGCAAACCTTCGCATGATTCGGTTACCTAGGCAACCCCCTAGTCTCCAGTCTTTCCCCAGTCTCCTCCCTAGTCTTTCCCCACCCAAAATCACCATTTCCCTGGGATTTTCCAGAATATCGGGTCCGCTGCTATGCTACCCCCAGCCTTTTCCCCCGCCGCCAGGATCTCGGACTCCTCGGAGGGGGCTTTTGGAGGGGTCGATCTACTGGGGAGGATCTCTCCTTTTTTGTCGCCGAACGTCCGGCCTACTCCAAAAAGAGGGCGGCACGTTCCACCGGATTTATGCTCCGGTTTTGCGCTAAAATCGCTACAAGCCGATCCTTCCGGGCCTGGATATCAGCATCGGAGAGGCGCCGGAACTCAGGCAATCGATCCTCCACCGCCAGCTTCAGCCCACTGAAGAGCACGGCCACCGGGAAGCCCTCGGGAACGTCCTCGCCGTGCTCTCTGAAAAGCTCAAGCATCTCCTTCGCCTCATTGAACGTCATAAGTTTGGTCACGTAAAAGGCGATGAGATCCTCT
>DAOSXX010000053.1:0-14366 GCA_035380685.1 Methanothrix sp.
TGATATGTGTGATAGAAGATAGAGGCGGATCCAGTTTCTTTGATGCTGAATTAACTGTGTAAAGACCGACTCTGCTGTGTAGGTCCATCTAAGCCCGGAATAGTATTCTGGGATATGACACTGAACAAGACGAAGATTTATTGAATCATTCGTCAGAACCGTAAGGGTGTGGCAATAAAAGATATCGCCCGAGAAACGAAGGTATCCACAAGACGTGTGCAGCAGATCCTCAAGCAATACGGTGGGACCGGCAAGGAGCCATCACCTGTGAATACCTTGGTCCGCCTGCAAAACCCTATGATGAAGCTCAGATCGTCAAGAAGGCCCATGAACGTTATCGATTTGAGGCGAGGATGTTGGAGCTGGTGATCAGGAAGCAGTATAAGATCTGGATATCCCATAACTGCATCGACATGAATTTGAAGGCACGTAGATTGGCTAAAGAGAACCAAACGAAGCATAAGCGTCGCAAGCTGGTTCGTTACGAGCGAGAGCATAGCCTATCAGCAGGGAATATCGACTGGCATGAGGTGAACGGAACAGATCTCAAAGTCTGCGTTGTCCTGGATGGTGCATCCAGTACCGAGAACAGTAAGTTGGTAATCGATCAGCTAGTGGAAAAGTATTGGTGGCTTTGTCCGATGAAGGATCTGATACTCGATCACGGCAGCGAGTTTAGTGCTCACAGAATCCATGATGACGGAAGCTGGAAGGGCTATTTCAAGAATCACCTAAAAATATACGGTTTTAGACCGATATTAGCCAGAGTTAAGCACCTCAAGACAAACGGAAAGCTAGTACGGCTTTTTGGTGAATATAAGAAGCATCGAGTGTTTTTAAACTCATTCGACGAGTTTATTTACTGGTAGGACCTATTTCATGATCTTGAAGCCATTCCTCCTGGTAGCCTTGATCCTGACCCTGGTCGTCGGCCTCGGAGAGGCGAACCTGACCGTCTCTCACCAGGTCTACCCCGACCAGATCTGGCCGACGAGTTCCGGGAAGGAGCCGACCGTCGGCAGGGTGACTCTGACGGTGACTGGAGAGGGTCTGACCGACGCGATGCCCATCGACGTGATCCTGGCGATAGATAGCTCCGCCAGCATGACGGAGACCGACCCCGGGGGAAAGAGGCTCGACGCCGCTCGGGGCTTCGTCATGAAGATGGACCCCGCCCGGGACAGGGTGGGGCTCGTCAGCTGGGACGACGACGTCGACTTCTCCATCCCTCCGACGGAGGGGTTCGCTAATGTTCTGGAGGCGATCGGGAGGGTGGACCGCGCCGAGGGGACGAACCTGGACCGGGGGCTAAAAGAGTCGATCGACCTATTGACCGCGAACTCGACCGGATCGGATGAGCGGGCCCGGTTTGTGGTCTTCTTATCCGATGGCGATGGGGATTACACCCCGAGCGGAAGGTCCGGCTCCCAGACGGATCGGGCCAGAGACAGGGGGATCGTGATCTACACCATTGGCCTTTCGCTCGCCGACTCGCGGGCGAAAAAGAGCCTGGGGGATATGGCCGAGTCGACGGGCGGCAGATACTTCGAGGCCTGCGACAGCTCCGCCCTCGAGTCGATCTACGAGGCCATAAGCGATGAGGTGATAAATGTCGTCGGAAGGGACGTAGTCGTCAGGTACGTCCTTCCCCAGGAGGTGGAGGCCTTCGGCTACTCGGAAACGCCCGCCACCACCGAGACCCGCGAGGGAAATAGGACTCTCACCTGGAATGCTGGCGACGTATCGGCTGGCGAGACCTGGTCGACCTCCTTTGACGTCGAGTCCGGAACGGCAGGGGTCTTCGATTTGGGAGGTCCCGGCTCTGAGGTCGTCTATCAGCGGAGGAGTGGTTTTGAGGAGAGGCTGAAGATCGAGGGGGCGATCCTGGACGTCGCAGAGTTCCGTTCTGGGGTCTCAACGCATCTTGACCTCGACTTCGACTTCGCCGCCGTCGCGGAGATCATAAGACCGGTCCACGAGGTGGTGGTGGAGGACGACGCTCACATCCTCTGGAGGTTCTCAGAATGCGACTACTGCGGCAGGAGATACTGGGCGTTCCTCTCCGAAGACGGCACGGTCGTCGTCGCGAGCACGAGCCCCTTCAGCCTCGGGACGAGAGACGCCCTCGCCGGGGAGATCCTGAAGGTGATGGAGATGATGAAGGCCGCCGGGGCGAACGTCTCCGAGTACAACCGGTCGACGGCCCAGAACGCCGCCGATTACTACGCGAAAGACGCCGGCATTTACCACCAGATAAGCTACTCCTTCGGCAGCGACTTCGACCTGAACCTGGTGGTACCCGACTGCACCGTCAGAGAGGCCCGGATTTCGGTCACCGGCAACGAGCTGGACTATTTTGCGGGGTCCGCGGATCAGGAGTACTACATAGACGGCGGTTACGTTACCGGTTGCGAGTTCCACGACTTTCCCTGGGACGGCTTTTGCGCCGCCGAGGATGCCGACGTCACCGGGAGGTTGGCGCCGGGGGACCACAGGATCTCTGGGCGGAAGGTGACAGATCCTCACACCATGATCATAGAGGCGGTCACGGCCGAAAAGCCCCAAAAAGAGTTTTTGCTTTACAGCGACGACTACAGGTCGGTCTGGGTCCCAGCCGCCTCCAACGCCCTCCGCTCTCCCTCTGAGATGCTCCCGATATCTTCAGGGACCCTGGAGTAAGACGGCGATTGTTCATCGATCTGACGTTTCGTTCAGGGCAGGTACGTTTCGATTCGCTCGCCAGAGGGGTTTAGGTCCTGTGTTATAACTATATCACATAATGTTAGATATACAAAACATTGATATACTGGATATTAGAAATACATAACATACAGTGGTTGGTATGAAGCAGAAATACAAAGCGCAAGTGGCGGCAGGAGTGCTCGTCCTGCTCGCAGGCGTCTTGCTGTCGTTCCTGGGCGTATGGCCCGAAGAACCCCTGATGCCCTTCAGCTACCTGGCGCCGATGGGCTTGGCCCTGATAATCATTCCATTGGTGAGGCAGTGGAGGTATGGCGATGAGCCCCATAAGGACGAACGGACGAATAACATCTTCGCCAGCGGATTTGTCCATTCATGGCACCTCACCGTCGGCGTCATGGTCGCCCTCTTCGTGCTGGACGATTTGGGCGTTCTGACGATGACATTGCAAAACGCCCTGGCGATGATAATTCTGGTGGCCACCCTCAGCACCATCTTCTTCCGCTGGTACCTCTTCCGGAAGGAGGCGATGGCCTGTGAGGAAAGGATCGTCTAACGTCGATCAGGAATGGACGATTATGAACCTGAAGTACAAGGCGTTTCTGGCGCTGGGATCGCTTTTGATCCTGGCTGGCCTTTTGATGCTGATGGGGGGCTGGGATGGAGGCGGGGATAGTGCCTCAGTCCTGATGACGATCGGCGTTGTCATCATCGCGGTGATGGCCCTCAGCCTCTGGCGTCGTGGGGTGGATATCGAGGCTGACGAGAGGACGAAAAAGATAGGGGCTTATGGTCTCTCTTACTCATGGCTCCTCACCCTCGTCCTGCTCTTCCTCCTCTTCTGGATCGACCGGTTGGCCCTTGTAGCCCTCACGGCGGGGGACGTCCTCCTGGCGGCGATCCTGGTGATGACCATCAGCGCAAAACTTTTTCAATGGCACCTATCCCGCAAGGGGGACGTGGATTGAACAGGGGGAAAGACCGATGAAAACAAGGATCAAGGAGCTGAGGGCGAGGCAGAACCTCACCCAGGCGGACCTCGCCTCCATGGTGGGGGTGAGAAGAGAGACGATCCTCTTTCTGGAAAAGGGAAAGTACAACCCGTCCCTGAAGCTCGCCCACAAGGTGGCGGTTGCCCTCGGATCGACGATCGAGGAGGCGTTCATCTTCGAGGAGGAGGACCTCCTCTGAGACGGCGGCCACAAACCCCCGATAGGATCTGATTTTGTTTTCTATTTTGATTTCGATCTCGATTTTGCCACCTTCGCGTTCAGCCCTCCCTATTCACGACCTCAAAGCCGAAGGACTCCTTGAGGACCTGGGGGTTGAGCCTTCCGGCCACGAGAGTCCTTCTCGACTTGAGGTCGTTCATGACCACCTTGGCGGGGGCGAAGACGTTGTGATCCACCTTGAAAAAGTCGAAGCCGCACTCCTTGAAGGTCTTGTAGAAAGGCGCTCCGTAGTCTCGCGAGGTGTCGGAGGGGGTCGCTTTCAGGTAGCCCAAAAGCTCGTCGAAAGGCTCGTAATCGACGGTGTAGTAGGTCTCGCCGCCGTAGATGATGGCGTCGTTGGAGGCGCCCATGCACTTTGTGGCCTTGCCGACGACGGGGGCTATCGGGGCCCGGCCCCATCCGGTCCTGATCGTCCTGATGTCAAAGCCCATGGTGAAGAGCTTGTGCAGGCCGGTCTCGACGACCCGGGCCGAGACCTGGACGAGGCCTGCCACCGAGTCGGTGGGGGCGACGGCGAGCCGGAGGTCCGCGGGATCGATGCCGCAGGCCTCGGCGATCTTGTCGGCGGCCTCCACGTTGGGGATCGAGTCAGACTCCAGAATTAGGACGCCGACGTCTGCGAACTCCTCAAACTCCAGGGCCTCGTAAAGCTCCTTCGTCTTCCTCGCCAGGGCCCGAGCGGGACCCGACCCCATGCCGAAGTACTTGCCTGCCTTGATCTGCCACATGGCGCACTGGGAGGCCATGCAGGAGATGGCGGGATGGTCCGTCGCCACCTGGACTCCGGGGATGGTGATCCCGTCGATCTCGATGGGAGTCGGCTGGATGTCGGCGAGATCGGCCATGCAGAGCCTGGAAAGGTAGATCCCGGCCCCGATCCCTCCTTTCGCCTCCACTCCGGCGTCGGCCACCACCGTCCCGTTATCCAGCTCTACCATTCCCACCTGAAGCTCGTCGGCGTAGTCCAGCATCTCCTCGAATACCTCTAACCCAAGCTCGTTCAGCGACTGCAGAGTTCTCACCTGGTGATAACAAGATGCAAGAGTCGATATAAATTTGCCGATGACAAAAAATTGAGATGGATGTAACTCTGAACCCAAACCTTTTCATCAGGCACAGTGCAAGGCTTACCATGTTCGAACCCGAAGAGGAGTCAGTGGTCCTGGAGATCGTCTGCAGCATCCTGGATATCTCCGCTGATGAGATGATGAAGATCGGCGATGCGACCAAGAAGATTATCATCTTCGATCCCAGCGTTGAAGACGAGGATTCTGCCGTCGAAAAGTTCAAGGATGCTCTAGAGGGTATGTCAAAAGAGGAGGCGGTGGTGGCGGGCATGTTCATCTCGGGCCTTCTGCGGTGCAACCTGGTAGAGCAGTATATGCGGGCGATGGCAGAATCAGAGGCTGGCGAAGAAGCCGACTGAAGGACCAAGAATTAGCAAGAACGATCCTGGACCGTTTAATTTTGAGATTGAGATCTTGATCTCGATCGATGGTAAACGGGGACGGCCCGATGAAATGAAATGAAACGAAAAGAAAGAGCAGAACTTCAGCTGGCGATCCTCGCCCTGGGGGCGAAGGACCAGGGAAGCCTCTTTCGGTCGGGCCTGGGCGATCTGTCCCTGGTTTTATCACGATCTCCGACGGGATCGGCGCCAAGAGGGGCGCAGAAGCAAAGGTCTGCGGGTCCGGCCATCGGTCCCTGAGTTGCTGATCCGATTTCAGGCCCGGCATCCATCGTCATCTCGTGGCCGCAGCCTCCGCCACAACCCCCACCGCATCCGCCGCCGCAACCACCATCTCCGCAGCCACAGCCGTCATCTTCCTCGTCGGGGCCTGCGCCACCGGTGTAATCATCGATGTACTGCTCGCCGCCGGTGACCGCCTCGTACTGGGCCATTCCGGGATCCATCTTGACGGGGACATCTCCGGCGAAGACCGGCCTTCTCAGCTCTGCCAGCATCAGCTCCAAGGTAACTAATCCTAATCTTGCCATTTTGTTATACATCTCCTGGATCGGTTTCGACGATCTCTAAATCTGTACACGGTAATTAACGCGACATTACTATATATAGGTTACTAAGACCAAATTAGGTGGACGAATGTGTGCAGATGTGCATATGTGGACATCATTGTGCCTTTGCATCCATCGTGAGAAAGAAGACCTTTCGAGCAGTTCTTGGTTCAAACGGAAACAATGAGACGTGGCCCAGGACATTGGGCCACAAATTTCGGCTTTCGGGTCCCTCAAACTGAACTCTGCTCATCCGGCCTTCAGGATCGCCACCATGGTGTAGCTCTCGCTGTGGGCCTTCCTGTCGATGTCCGAGATCGCCACATAGTAGATCCCGGCCTCAGCGACGTCCTTTTCGAGGGTGATCTCGTCACCGGCGTTGGAGGCGTCTTTGTTTACGATCCAGTTGAAGCTCTTGTCGTGGAGGGCTATCCTTGGCTTCATCTCCTCGGGAACGTCGGTGAGCGCCACCTCCAGAATTCCTGAGGCATCAACATAGAAGGCGTAGATGTCGAGGTCGTCCTGGGGGCAAATGTAGCTGACGATGCTCTTTCCGAACTCGGCTCCGGTGGCATCGCCCACCTGGTTGTTAGGCTCGCCCTCGTCGGGAGCGGCTTTGAAGACGGCGTCGAAAGTGTACTCCGTCGAGTGAGCCTTCCTGTCGATGTCCGAGATGGAGATGTAGAAGGGTCCAGGTCCGAGGATGTCCTTTTCCAGGGTGATGGCGTCACCGGCGTTGGAGGCATCCTTATTCACGATCCAGTTAAAGTTCTTGCCAAAGAGGGCTATCCTCGCCCTCATCTCCTCGGGGACATCGCTGAAGCTCACCTTCAAGATCCCGGAGTGGTCCGAATAGAAGCCGAAGAAGTCGACGTCATCCTGGGGGCAGATGTAGCCGATGGCGGTCTGGTCGGCTTCCGACGCCTCCAAGGTGGCCGAATCCCCGATCTCGTCGTTCGGCTCGTATTTGTCCGGCGCCTCTTCGAAGATGAGATCCAGCGAGTACTCTTCGGAATACGCCTTCCTTTCGATGTCGGAGACGGCCAGATAGTACGACCCCGGCCCAAGGATCCCTCTTTCCAGGGCGATGGCATCACCGGCGTTGGAGGCGTCAGCGTTCACGATCCATTTGAAGTTCTTATCGTGGAGGGCGATTCTGGCCCGCATCTCCTCCGGGACGTTGTCCAGCTCCGCCTTCAAAACGCCTGAGCTTTCGATGTAGAATTTGTAGATATCCAGGTCGCCCTGGGGGCAGATGTAGCCGCTGACGGTCTCGTCGGTCTCCACGTAAGTTGCGTCCCCTGCCTCGTTGTTCGGCTCCATCATGTCCGGAGCGGGATCGAAGGTGGCCTTGAAGGTGTAGTCCTCAGATTGGGGCTTTCGGTTGATGTCAGAGATCGCTATATAATTCCAGCCGGGTCCTACTACGTCCTTTTTGAAGGTCACGAGGTCGCCAGGGTTCGAGGCGTCTTTGTTTACGATCCAGTTGAGGTTCTTGCCATAGAGGGCGATCCTGGCCTTCATCTCAGGAGGAAGTCCCTCGAACTCGACCGTCAAAATTCCTGAGCTGTCCTCGTAGAACTTATAGAAGTCCACGTCCCCTACGGGGGCGATCCTTCCTTCGACCACGACAGTCGATAAGGGTACCTCGGTGGCGTCGCCGATCTGGTCGTTGGGCTCTTTTTCCCTGGTGGAGCCACCGGTGCCAGAAGTCGCCGGACTGCTCGTCGAGGATGAAGACGCCCCCACGTCTGGAGGAGGGCCGTAAATCTCAACACATCTATCGTAACATTCGCCTGAAGTGGGAAGCGTTGTCCTGAAACAACCTAAGGCTTCACACATGCAAGGTCCCCTTCCGAGGTCGCCACAAGAGTCTGACCCACCCAAATGCGCCGGGTAAGGCGTGGTGTTGTAACGGCAGACGAAGTCGCTATTTTCAGGCTTTTGGCAGCGGCATAGACAGTTCAGAAGGTCCGTGCTTTTCTCGCCAGACGTGCTTTTTTCGCTGGTCGAGTCTTCGGATTTTTTGGAACTGGATTCTGGGCCCCGATAAAACCTTATGGGGTCCTCCTCTCCGGTGTAATCTGGATGGTTCGGGTTCATGATTTTGATGTAGACGAGGACGGGATCTGATACTGCGCCCTGGGAGTCCCTGGCTCTTGCGATCAAGCTCGAATAGTAGCCCTTAATAGAAGGATCTTCACCGGTCAGGGGGATGTAGACCTCCCTATTCGAGTCCCAACCTCCCCCAATTCCGCTAATAGAGCCGCTGCTCGATTCAAACGAGTATTCCAGCATACTCCCATCTTCGGCATCGTGGCCTATCGCCGTCACAACGACGCGGCACTTTTGTCCCTCGGAGTTAAATACCGGGGTTCCACCGATCAGGGGATTAGGAGGGTCAACCGCCAGCCGGAGGGTGGGTCGCTGGTTTTGGGGAACTTCGGCGCCTTCAGCGTCGGGCAGATTCGGGTCTAGCTTTGGCACGTCCTCTGGCTCCGTGGCTTGTTCGGATGCTGGTTCCAGGGTCTCATCGGAGGATGCAGCGCCCAAGGGCACGACTAAAAAAAGGTTCAAGGCGATGCACGCAAAGAGGGCTCGAAGGATATTCGCCATGAACTATCATTAAGGACTTGACCCCTAATAAAGTTTTTTTGGATCTTTTATTTTTCGCTCAAGAAGTTCTCCGCCCTGACGACGCCTCGGCTTAGACAACTGCCTCGGGCTCCACAGAGATCTCGATGGTCTCGTCTCCGATCGGGCGGGATGGCCATCCCGAGCCTGAGCCTTAGGGCGATCCATCCTTCGAGAACCTCGATGAAATCTTTGCGGCACTCCTCGATCGTCTCACCGGTGGCGATGACGCCCCGAAGGCCCGGAACTGTGGCGCAGTGCTCGCCCTCCTCGATCGGCTCGTACTCTGCTCGGGCGAGGGCTGCCTGGATGTACTCGGAGAACATATCTGAAGGTCTCTTTTGGCTCTGCGCCGATTTATACCCATTTCCGGGCCGTCGGAGTTTAAAATAATATCAAAAATATGCTACACCCAGCGGCGGAGACCGCCCCGGTGGCCGTAACTGCCGGAAGGTGAGATCTCCCAGCTGCCCCCTTCGACCCTCATTCATCCCGGCAGCCCTCCCGCCCGGCGCGGAAGCGCCGGGCGGCGCACTCAAGATAGGCCAGAAGAGGGGAGCAGCGGGAGAGCCCGATCGACCCGACGGCCGGATGGCGACCCACCGACCGGAGGCCGCCGGGGATCGGACCGCCCGCCACCACGCGCCGGTTCATACTCCCGGCCTCATTTTCAGCGTCAAACCCCGAATCCCCGTAACCTTCCGGACCATATCCCCGTCTCCCGTCGGAGAGGCCCGCCGGGTCTTCCCGCCCGAGCCATCCCTCCCGGATCTGCCGGGCGAGGACGAGCGGGAGGACCGAGCGGCGAAGGTCGCGGTTCTCGTAGGCTCCCGCGCGCGTCTCCGTGAGACGGAGAGAGAGCCGCCAAAATCGGTGGGGAGTCGATTTCAACCGACCATCCTGCGGCAACTCCAAAAGCAGGCACGTTATCACGGAAACGGGTAATTTTGAAGGCTCAGCGTACGACCTACTATCAGGGCGTAGTCTTCCGCAATCACCATCTCAGCTTCGTCTAGCCCCTTCGAGATGGGCTCCTTCGAGATGGGCCCCTTCGAGATGGGCTCCTTCGAGATGGGCTCCTTCGAGATGGGCTCCTTCGAGATGGGCTCCTTCGAGATCGGCTCTTTCGAGAAAGGCTCCTCTGAGATCGGCTCCTCTGAGATCGGCTCCTTCGAGATCGGCTCCTTCGAGATGGGCTCCTTCGAGATGGGCTCCTCCGAGATCGGCTCTTTCGAGAAAGGCTCCTCTGAGATCGGTTCCTTCGAGATCGGCTCCTTCGAGATGGGCTCCTTCGAGATGGGCTCCTTCGAGATCGGCTCCTCCGAGATCGGCTCGTCCGAGAAGGGCTCCTCTGAGATCGGCTCCTTCGAGAAAGGCTACTCTGAAATTGGCCCCTCTGAGATCGGCTCCTTCGAAATTGGCATGGTAAAGGATTGCTCCAACAAAACAAGCATAATAGGCACTCACTCCTTGCAGATTTGCAGACCTGAGATCTGCGTCGTAGAAATCACCAATATTGAGATGTGTTCCCGCCAAACGCAAAAATGACAGACAGCGCGCGGCGATAACCGATTCGGCCCCCGTGCGCTGTCCCTGAACCCGTTTGAACCATGCTCCAAAAGCGGTTGGATCGGGTTGCTCTATCGGGATGATTTGTCCTGTAATGCGCGCACACCCATTCAAAGCTGCCAATAGTGCTTCTTCGGCATTTCGGGATTGAAAGAGAGATTTCTTGAACGATCCGATTTGAAGCTGCTCCATCGGCATTCCGTGCTGCAGCATGTAGTTGAAAAGCTTGGCGAGTTGCTCCTGCCATTGAGTCAATTCTTCCGAGGGACGCAGCTTCATTTCGTTGAGAATGAAAACGTGCAGATATGGTGTTACCGCACTCGGTCCGCAGATTTCCACCCACCGCCGGAGAGCCTCTCGTTCGTCTCCACCTCTATCGGGATCGTTTGCGTGTTCATTCAAATCACGGTTGGCTCTTTCGACTGCGCGCACGACTCGCCTTGCCGTGAGGTATTCTCCGAAGCTCTTGTGAGTGAAGACAAATGTCGGATCTCCGCTGGTACGCTGTCCATATCGACGAAAGAAAAAGGCAGCAAGCAACCGCGTCACACCTGCCTCGGCCCCCTCCTGAAACGTTTCCAACATAGAGCCCACTCCGCTGGCACGACAATGTTCTTCGATTTCCCGCACCGTCGTTGTGCGCCCATCTCCATGCCAAGACGCCAAGCCAATCTCTTCAAGTACACGGAAGAAATCACGAAGCTCCATGTGGCGGATGTAAACATAGGGATGCTTTTCGTATCCACGTTCGTGAACCGCGGCAACGAGGTCGGCATATATCGAGTTGAGGTTTACGTCCTTAGTAAAGTCCAGTTTTTTCCGGGTGAAACTGAGCGCAACCAGATAGTTGAGCAGCGGCTGGGCGGTAATCTCTTCGAGATCTTCTCGGTCCAGCTCCTTTGGCAGCCCTTCGTATCCTTTGCCTGTCAGAGCACCATAGTTCTTCCACCACTGCTGTCGGAGATCCCCCTCCAGAAACTTTCCGGGATCGTGGTACTCCTCGCCGGTTTGAACAAAATGCCGCTCATGTTCGGGCGGTTGAGGGACGAAGTAGGGAAGCAAAGTGAGAATTTGGCGTGGTCGGCGAAACTCGGATTCGTTCTCCTGCACTACAAGTTCCCGGCCGCTGATCAGAACGCGAAGCTTAACATTTCGATTATTCCGCCTCTCGACCGTCCTGTCCACCTCTCGAACGAAAGCTCTCGCCGCCTCTGCGGCCGCTTTTCCCTGGCTGGCCAATTCGTCAAGGCCATCGAAGATGATCAGCAGGTTTGGCTCAGGGGATTCAGAGTCTAACGGATTCTGAAGCAGCAATTCTTCGTCCCTGACGAAACGTCCAATTTCCTCAACCAAATCGTTGGATGCGTCGATCAAGTGTAGTGGAACATATAGCACCTTCAGTTTCGGATCAGCTGAGAGCTTGGCCGCGAATATGCGCGCGAATGAAGATTTTCCGCTGCCGGGGCCGCCACTGATCACCCGGATGGCATCCTCCGACCTGGGATTGTCCAGCCATTGCTCCAGCTCCTTCTGTAAAGAAACAACGACACGTCGGCGCTTCCGAACACTACGGCCCATTTCTTCGGTCAACTCTTCAGCTGCCTTATCCTCGAAGTAAAACGCGTTCAACGGAACATACACCTGGCGCAGGCTGAAAGGCTCATCGAAAATTCCCTCCTCAACCCGATACTGTAGGAGTGCGGAATAAGCGTTCCACGCCCACTCCCGGTCACCTGCCTTGGCGAAAGGCGTATCCAGAGCTTCGACGATTGGTCGATAAGATTTTGCATTCTTCCGCCATTCCTGATTGAGGGCATAAACAAAGTAGCTGGGCAGACGGTCTACAATCGCTTTAGCCGCTGGCTGAATCACTCCAAGGCCTTCGAGCCATTTCTGAAGGTGGGGTTGAACCTCCTTGATCAGGGGCAACTCCGCAGGTCGGTCGAAAAACGTGTTATCGATGTGAACCTCTCCGGCTGAGATGGAGAAATCAAGTTGGCCCACCAGCACGTCAGAATCCTTCTCAGCGTCAATCAGTTGTTGGCTGGCACTCTCGCCCACCAACTCAAAAAGAGCCTTATTGATGGAACGCTGAATTAGAAGGAATGCGAGTTCTTCAGGCTTTGTTTCTAATCCGACGGCAGATAAGGTTTCTACCGCATCGTTGCCGATTTCTTCCCATTTGCCGAAAGCAGCGTGGCCGACGCCTTTGGAGAGTGCTTTGAATAGTTGCTTGAACTCAACTTTGAATTGCTTCTCGAAAACGCCCTCGGGTTTCGTCGCCTTTAGTTTTGGACTTGGTTTTTTAGATTTTTTCATATATCAATCGCCTTCGCCTCTTCTACCCTAAAGCTTGCTCAATCTCAACCACGGCCTGCCTTATCAAATTTTCTTCGTTCAAATTTGTTTCAGCGGCTAAGATACGACTGCCTCAAAATAGCCGCCCACCGGATGACTCCGAAGACGCCCTTCGACTTTGAAGACACCAACCGAGCACTTGCCCGCCGTTTTACGGCTCGAAAAATAGAGTGGACCTTTCAGTCAAGCACGAGAAGTTGCTCGGATTCTCGCCGCCCCATCCTCGGCCTGGCAGCCGCCCCGATGCCGCGCCGCCGGTGGTATATGTAGATTAGAATAAAAATAATGCCAAAAACTTGGAGAGGAGAGACCTTCACCCCCTCCTCACCGTCTGCTCCCTTCCGGGCCCCACCGAGACGATGGTGATCTTGACCCCCAGGAGCGCCTCGATCCTCTCGACGTAGTCCTTGACCGCCTGAGGAAGAGCCTCGTAGGACTTCGCCCCGGTGATGTCCTCGGTCCAGCCTCCGATCTCCTCGTAGAGGGGCTGGCAGCGGGCGAACTCAACGGTGCTCTCCGGCGGGTAGTTGAGGACCTCGCCGTCCAGCTCGTAGCCGGTGCAGATCTTGATCGGGTCGAGGCCCCCCAGGACGTCGAGCTTGGTTATGGCGATCTCGGTGTAGCCGTTCAGGTACATCGACTTCTTCGCAAGGACCGCGTCAAACCAGCCGCACCGCCGGGGCCGGCCGGTGGTGGTGCCAAACTCCTTGCCGACTTTGGAGAGGTGAGCGCCGACCTCGTCTTTCAGCTCCGTCGGCATCGGCCCCTCGCCGACCCGGGTCATGTAGGCCTTGACGATCCCGACGACGTTGTCGACCCTGGATGGCCCGACGCCGAGGTTTGCACAGGCGCTCCCGGCCGTGGTGAAAGACGAGGTGACGAACTTCTGGGTCCCGTGGATGACGTCCAGGAACGCACCCTGGGCTCCCTCCGCCAGGACCTTCTTGCCCTCGTCCAGGGCGACGTTGATCTCGTAGGATACGTCGGCGACCCTCGGCGCCAGAGCGCGGCCGATCTCAAGATACTCGCCGATGAGGGCCGGATCTCGCACGACCGAGGGGTCGCCGCCCATATCCTCGATCGCCTTCTCCCGCGCGGGTCCGATCTCGTCGAGCTTCGCCTCCAGGAGGGCGGGGTCGGTCAGGTCCTTCATCTGAACCTCGTCCCGGCTGAACTTGTCGATGTAGGCGTAGCCGATCCCCCTCTTCGTCGTCCCGATCTTGTCCTTCCTCCCCTTCTCCCGCAGCTCGTCGAGGGCGATGTGGTAGGGCATGATGATGGAGGTCTTGGCATCGATCCCCATGTTGACGGTTATGCCCTCGGCCTCCAGCGCCTCGATCTCGCTCCAGAGGACCTTCGGGTTCAGGACGACTCCCGGCCCGATGAGAAGCCTCGCCCCGAAGACGACGCCGCTCGGGGTGAGGTGAAGCTTGTAGGTCTTGTCCCCGACGATGACGGTGTGTCCGGCGTTGTCCCCGCCCTGGAACCGGACCACTATATCGTAATTCTCAGCCAGGAGATCGACGACCTTCCCCTTCCCCTCATCCCCGAACTGAGACCCTGTGAGTATGGTGAACATAATCTGCCCCAGAAGTTGCATGGTAAATAACCGTTCCCCTGACCGACGATCCGGCTAACCCGAATCCTCCAGCCTTTCGAGGATGTGAGATGCTATCATCTCGCCAGCATCGATCCCCCAGGCCTGATGGACCCCCCGCCCAGAGGGGGTGCCGTTCACCTCCAAGACCGCGAGGCCGTCGGCGGTCTCTATCAGGTCGACGCCGCTGTAGACCGTCCCCACAGCCCCGTTCGCCCTCAGGGCCAGATCCTCCATCTCGCCCGTGAGGGGGCACCTCT
>DAOSXX010000054.1:0-14258 GCA_035380685.1 Methanothrix sp.
TAAAAATAGATCTTACTATATATAAACTTATTCAATCAACTGCAGACACGACCCGTTTTTCCGGATTTCAGAAATCTTTGAGTCTTTGTTGCCCAGATTCCCTGATTTGCACGATTGAAACTTTGCTTTGGTTTCCTCTGAACAGTCATCAATGTTTTATCGGTTCAAAAGAGCCCGAAAAACGGGCGAGGGTCAACTTCATACCCAACCTAAAGGTTGGGGTATTCGTGACCCTCCGCGCTCCCGAAGTAATAAATTTGAGCTGTTCGAAGAGGTATATAAAGTCAAAACATTCGGGACTACACAGCTGCAGATTTGTTTGAGGCGGTTTTTGACAGCGCTTTGGCCCTCTCTGACGATCAGCTTCATAACCCGTCTTCGCGCATCAAGCCACCGTTAAGAGACCACGGACCAACGAATTCGACGAATTTATGATTCTAAGATCTGGATTTTATGATTCTAAGATCTAGATAAATTTTTGTGGTATTGAAGTACTTAAGCGCTGCAAGGCAATTCTGGGTTGTGGATCAGGACCGCGAAAGGGAGATGATCCAGACGAGAGGGCAGCCCAGATGAGATGCCCCCCACGCAAAATTTTTATTAATCCCATTATAATTTTATCATCGTGTACAGTCGCCGTCGTCATTTCAAAGGTTTAGGGACAAACCGCATCGAAGTCCCATAGAAAACAACATATCCTCCATCACCAAACCAGGGAAGGTATGAGTAACTTCAAGGTCCTTCTGGAGGGCGCCTGGCTGGTCAAGGACGTCAAGTCCACCGACGACGCCATCGGGGTCGCGATATCGGAGGCCGGAAAGAGGCTGAACAGCAAAAAGCTCGACTTCGTGGAGGTGGAGGTGGGCCAGACAATCTGTCCCGCCTGCGGCGAGTCCCTCGACGGGGTATTCATGGTGGCGGGAACGGCCCTCGTCGGCCTCCTCTTCGAGATCAAGGTCTACGACGCCGAGAACGAGGAGCACGCCTTCCGGATCGCCAAGGCGATGGTGGGAAAGGCCCTGGGCGCAGTTCCCCTCCGGCTCGTGGAGAGCGAAGAGATCGAGGGGGGCCGGCCCGGAAGGCCGGTGAGGTCCAGGTGATCTGTCTCTAGCTCCTCTGCCTCTCCCACTCCGCCACCCGCGCCCTGATGATCTTTCTGCTCTTCTGGGCGTCGGTGACGATCAGCTCCTCCTGGATCCACTTCGGGAGGAAGGATACGACCCCACCCCGGCCCCCCTCCCTGAACCTCCGGTCGCAGAAGAGGATCACGCCCCGCTCCGAGGCGTCCCTGATCACCCTTCCCGCAGCCTGCAAGCCCCTGTTTATGGCGGGAAGAGTGTAGGCGATCAGCATCCCGTTCTTCTGACCGTACTTCCTGACGTAGTACTGGTTTACCTCCCTCTGGATCTCGTTGTAGAATCCAAGGGGAAGGCCGACGACGGCGACCCCGTTCAGAGCCTCGCCCTTGTAATCGATGCCCTCGGCGAGCTTTCCTCCGGAGACGCCCAGAAGAACGGCCCCCCTCTTCTTTCCCGCCTTGAAGAAGTCGTCGAGGATCGCGGGGACGTCCTCGGCGTTCCTCGGCTCGGAATATAGCATCTTTCCCGCCCTTCTTGCGACCGCTTTACAGGTCGCCTCGTACTGGTTCATCATCGAGTACGATGTGAAGAAGACGGCGACGTTCCCGGGCACCTCCTCGATGACCGCCTCGATGTGATCTGTGATCTCCCTTCTGTTCTGGGCCTCATCCCTTTTTTCAAGCTGCGTGGTGGCGGTCTTGGCCACCATCAGGAGCCTGTTCTCCGAGGGGAAGGGATTTGGGAGGCTGATCTTCTTCGCCCTCTCCCTCTCCCCCAAAAAGTAAAGCTCGTAGGCGTCCAGGGGCGAGAGGGTGCCGCTCAGCATCACCGTCGCGTTGATGTTGTCTGTCACCCTTCTGATCAGAGGCGCAGGATCGACGTTGTTCACCTCCAGCCACGCCCTCTTCTGGTCGCCGGTGCCGCTGACGGTGATCTTCCTCTGGTATGCGAGGTCCCGCTCTGCCATCTCCACGTCGCCCAAAAAGAGGAGGACCAGGGCCAGGCTCGGCTCGATATCGCCCTTCAGATTTTCGCGATCTCCCTCCGCAAGCTCCAGCTCCGCCACCATCACAGCCACCTCTGTCGCGGCCGAGAGGGCCTCCTCCACGTCGTCAAATCCCCGGTAGAGGAACTCGCGGAATAGGTCTGCGTCCAGAAGCTCTTCGCCCTCCTGCATCCGGGAAAGGCGGCTTGTGATGTACTTTCGAAGCCTCGGGAGAAGGGTTCCGATCACCTCCACGCCCTTCAGCCTTGAGGAGGCGTCCAGGGAGGACTCCTCGAGCCGAGCTTGACCCATCGACTCCTGGTACTTCTCCACCTCCTTCTCGGCGAGGTCGATCATCCTCGGAGAGAGGACCCTTGTGTTCAGGGCCCTGACGGCGTCGCCCAGGTTGTGGGCCTCGTCGACGAATAACGTCAACGACTCACGGTCCATCTCGAGCCAGTCGAAGATAATCTCCTGGAACTCGGGGCTGAAGAGGTGAGAGTAGTTGAGGATCACGACGTCGCTCCCCTTGGCGGAGAGGCTCATCACCTCGTAGGGGCAGACCTCTTTACACTCTTTGAGAAACTTGTCTGGGGACCTGATGCCGGTCCTCAGGTCGTCCACCAGGTCCAGGATCATTCCGGAGTGTCTGAAGTGGGGCTTTCCCTGAAGCTCGAAGACCTCCCGGCTCATCATGTAGTAAGGGCAGAAGGTTCTGTACCCGGGAACGCTGGAGGGGGCGTTCCTGTCCTTGGAGGGGTCGTAGAACTTCCCCCCCACCTCTCCGAGCCTTGCGATCATCTTCCTCTTCGTCCACTCCCGGAGCCTTGCACAGCCGGCGTAGACGCTCTCCCCGGAGAACTCGTCGGCGATGGGGCACATCTTTTGCTTTCCCACCATGTAGGTTATGGTGGGGCGGTGCCTGGTTTTGGACCAGATCTTCTCAATCTCGTCCAGGTACACGTCTATCTGGCTGACCGTCCTCACCGCCACCGCGATCTTGCCGGGGGCTGCCGCCAGGGCCGCGGAGATGCAGCTCGTCTTCCCGCTGCCCGTGGGGGCGTCTATCATCAGCACCGCATGATCCCCGTCCCTCACGGTCCCGTAAACGTCATCCAGCATGGCGTCCTGGTAAGGTCTCAGCGACTCGTAAGGGAAATAGTCCAGATACACGATAGCGTGGTTTCAGCTTAAAGGTGATAAATGCTATCCATATGGCCTAGGAGACACGCAGTCGTTAATTATCCTCGGCTCACCACGAGAAGGCGTCAATGAAAAAGGTTAAATGTAATTGCTTTATATGATATTATGGGAGTAACAATGAAAAGTTGGGAGTAACATGAAAAATGCGATCGCCCTTTTGCTCGTCCTGATGACGTCCGTCGTAGCCCTGGCGGCGACCGCCTCAGCATCGCCGGCCTTTCAGGATGGGTTCGTTACTGGGTATCTCACAGTAAGCGGAGATGGCCAGACGGAGATCGTGACTACGAATCTTGACCGATGGAAAGGGTTCACCAATACTGAGGTCCTCTACGGAAAGGGCTACATAGACTATTACGCGACTGGTCGACTGAACCAGTCGGGGGGCATTTCTCAGACCGACCGGATGATCGAGTTTCCCGAGGGGCTTCTCGTAAACGTTCAGCATTTCGATTCTAACCGGGTATTTCACGGGACGGGCTTGGACATATCAAACGTCAACGTCGTCTCCTCCTATTCGGGTCGTGACCGTCTGGTCGTCACCCCCAACTGCACCAGCTTCGACGTACAAAGCGAGTTCAATGGGATATGGGACCTGGAGGCCTTCAGGAAGGACTTCTACCAGAACATCGATACCAAGACGATGCTGGACGGAAAGTTCGAGGTTGACAAGGAGCTAATCTTCAAGTGATCTCTGATTCGCGCCGGTGGCAAGGCCGGTGGCAAGACCCTTTGAGCTTCGGCCCTTGACGAGCTTTGAAGTCCAACTACAATCGGCAGAATTGAGGTATTATCATGGGATTGCTAAACCGAATGAGCACCGTGGTCAAGGCAAAGATGAACACCATCATGGACAGGGTAGAAGATCCCAACGAGACGCTCGACTACTCTTACCAGAAGCAGCTTGATCTTCTGCAGAACGTAAAAAGAGGCGTGGCGGAGGTCGCCACCTCCAAGAAGAGGCTGGAACTACAGAAGGCGAAGCTCTCCCAGAAGATGGATCAGCTCGACAGTCAGGCGAGAGAGGCGATAAAGTCCGACCGAGAGGACCTAGCGCGCCAGGCTCTCGAGCGGAAGGGCGCCCTATCCGTCCAGGCCGAGAGTCTCGACCAGCAGATAGCAGATCTGGATCAGGAGCAGGCCAAGCTCGAGGCGACCGAGAGGAGGCTCTCTGCCAAAGTCGAGTCCTTCAGAGTGAAGAAGGAAACAATCAAGGCCCAGTACTCCGCCGCCGAGGCTCAGGTCAAGGTGACCGAATCTCTGACCGGCATCAGCGAGGAGATGGCGGACGTGGGCCTTGCAGTCCAGAGGTCTGAGGACAAGATCGAGACGATGAAGGCGAGGTCAGAGGCCCTCGACGAGCTGGTGGAGAAGGGGACTCTCGAGGAGTTCAACGGAAGCGACGATATCAGGAGGGAGCTTGCCAAGATCCAGGCCAAAAGCAGCGTCGAATCGGATCTCGCTCGACTGAAGGCGGAGGAAGGGAAATGATCATTCGGATAATGGGCGAGGGCCAGTTTTTGGTCTCCAGCGCCCTCCTCGACGATCTGAACGTCATCGACAACAGGATAGTCGACTACGTCGCGAAAAATGACGAGGCCAGCTTTAAGCGGGAGCTGTCGAGCCTAATCTTGACGATAAAAGGGGAGGGCAAACCCCTGGACGAAACGGAGATCGTCGAGTCGGACATAATCGTGCCGCCTGGAGACTTGACCTTCGATGAGGCGAAGAGGGTTTTCAGCGGATGCGGCCTTATCGAGGACTAAAATTCGGCAAATGGGTCCGAAGAATAGCTGTTATACAGGGCAGCAAAACCTGGTCGCAGGCGGACCGGCACCGATCACATCTGTGGTGACCTGCTCCGCCCCAGCCCACGCCCCATATATATAACTTGTGAAGACTTCGATTATCAGCATGTTCGAACGGATAGGAAATAGCTGGGCGCTGGTGAAGGCCAGCGCCGGGGTCTTGCGCTCCGATAAGGAGCTGGTGGTCTTCCCGATAGTTTCGGCCATCGCCCTTCTGATCGTCTCGGCGGCCTTCTTCCTCCCCCTCGATTCGATCGGGTTTTTCGATGGGCTAGAGGACCCCGGAGTTTTAGAAATTGCGGTGGTCTTCGCCTTCTACCTAGTCCAGTACTTCGTCATGATCTTCGCCAACTCGGCTCTGGTGGGCGCGGCCCTGATCAGGCTTCGGGGCGGCGATCCGACCCTGGGAGGCGGGTTTGGGATCGCGAAAAGCCACCTCGGCTCGATCCTCGGCTACGCGGCCATCGCCGCCACCGTCGGGATGATCCTGAAGTTCATGTCCCAGGCCGGGGAGTCTGAGGGGAGGGGAAACCCTCTGGCCCTGATCGGCGCCCTCGCCTCGTCCATCGTGGGGATGGCCTGGAGCCTGGCGACCTTTTTGGCGGTCCCGGTGCTGGTCGCCGAAGACGTGGGGCCGGTGGAGGCGATCAAGCGGAGCTCCAGCCTCCTTAAAAAGACCTGGGGCGAGCAGATCGTTGGCGGTCTAAGCATAGGCCTCATATTCGGCCTTTTTGCGGTCGCAGTCGTGATCATGGCGATCGCTGCCGTCGTCTTAGTCGCCGACGCGATGCCGCTGGCCGTCCTCGCCATCGGAGTGATACTTGTCCTGGTCCTTCTGGGAATCGGGCTCATCAGCTCGACCTTGGGCGGGATCTACTCGGCCGCGGTCTACAATTACGCCGTCGGCGGGGATGCGGGGGAGTTTTTCAGGGAGGATCTGATCAAAAACGCCTTCAGGCCGAAGAGTCGGTTCTGAGATCGAGGGTTTCACCCCTCGATCTTCCCCCGGAGCCTCTTCGCCTCCCTCGCCGCCTCTTTTTTGCCCAGGACCCTTGCCATCTCCTCGATCGCCTCCAGGTGGCGGACGATGGTATCGAGGTAGTTTATCAGATCGCCGGCGTAGGCGTACATCCCGTAAGAGTCGGTGAACTCCTGGATGATCCGGTTCGGGCTCGCCCCCTCGGCCCGAAGCTCCAGGATCTTGATGGAGACCTTCCGCTCGGGGCAGCCGCAGTAGGGGGTGTCCTTACAGCCGCATCTTGTGAACTCCTTGGCGAAGTTCATCAGTTCCTCGCGCACCTTCGGGTCGAGCTTGGTGAGGTCCTCGCTGGATAGGAGGTCCATCACCGAGCCGTGAAGCGCCCTCGTCGAGACCTGCATCCGAAGCTTCATCGAGATCCGGTCCGCAGCCTTGAGGTAGAGGTCTAAAAACCTCTCCAGGTCGACGGCCACCTCCAGAGGGTCCTTATCCTCGGCAAGCCCTCTTCTGATCACCGAGACCTGTTCGGGGGTGAGAAAGTGGGCAGCCGCCGCCTTCCCGATCGGCGTGGGATCGATCCCTCTCACAAGACCTGCGTCTGCAAGAGTCCTGAGGCTATAGTTCAGATCTTCGAGTCCGATCGTCAGTTTGTGGAGCTGGACGAGGTTCTCCTTCGACCTCGCCACCACGGCGTTGGCCAAAACCTCCTCCTGCTGCTCCTCCTCCTCGTACTCGGGGAGGACGTCCTCCATCTGACCCCGCAGCAGTCGGAGAGCCACCTCGTCCTCGGACTCGCCCTTCCCGCCCTGGTACCTCTTGCCGGGTTCGGGGAGGAGGTATACGATCCCCCGGTCGTGGTAGCCGGGCCTTCCGGCCCTTCCCAGCATCTGGTTGAACTCGTGGACAGACAGCCACTCGATCCCCATGGCGAGGGTGTCGAAGATCACCTGGGAGGCAGGAAAGTCGACGCCTGCGGCCAGGGCTGCCGTCGTCACCACGGCGTCGATCTTCCCTTCGGCGAAGAGAGCTTCCACTTTCCTCCTCTGATCGTACTGCATCCCGGCGTGGTAGGCTGCGGAGTTTGGAATCGCCTGGGACAGGTTGTTGCAGTTCTTCCGCGAGTTGGTGAATACTATCGTCTGGCCTTTGTACCCCGTCGATGAGGTCTTGGAAGCCGCCTCCCGGACGAGCCGACGCAACAGCCCCCTCTTATCCCGGAATTCTGCGAAGATCAGGTGGCGCTCGATGGGAACCGGCCTCACCTGGTAGTCGATGAGGTCGGAGCCGAGCTCTTTAGCAAGAGCGTCGGGGTTTCCCACGGTGGCAGAGAGGTAGATGAACTGGGCCTTGGGAAAGGCGAACCGGAGCCTCGCTATGAGCCCCGAGAGCCTGTGGCCCCGCTCTTTCTCCTCCAGCATGTGGACCTCGTCTATCACCACCGTCCCAACCCTGCCCAGGTCCCTTCCGGTCCGGAGGACCTGGTCGACCCCCTCGTAGGTCCCGACGATGATCTCCGAGTTCAGGTCCGTGCTCATCCTCTTCCCCTTGCCGAGCTTGATCCTTGAGACCCCCACTTTGATCGACGTTCTAGCACCAAGATCCCGATAGAGGGAGAGCTGGTCGTACTTCTGGTTGGCGAGGGCCACGAGGGGCACGAGAAAGAGGAGCTTTCCCCTCCCCTCCAGGAAGTTTTTGATCCCTGCCATCTCCCCCACGAGGCTTTTGCCGGTGGCGGTGGCTGAGACGACCAGAAGATTATTCCCCTTCAAGAGGCCACCCCGAACCGCTTTGGCCTGGACCGGGAGGAGGGTCTTCGTCCTGTTCTTCAGAAAACTTTTGAGCTCCGGGGGGAGGTCGAGAGCCTCGACGGGCATCGGGTCCTCCTCCTTCGCCGCGGGGATCTCGTCGAATTTGGTGAGGTCTGAGTCGAGCCTCTCGAGAGCCAGGAGGGCGAGAACGTCGTCGAGGTTTCTTCTCTTGAGGAGGACCCTCGCCATGTGGAGCTTTGCGGCCCGGCCCAGGTGCCTGAAATCAGCCTCCCTCCGGAGCTCCTCGAGGGCGCACCGCTCGCAGATCAGGCCGCCCTTGTACCGGACCGCCCTCTTGTCCAGGGGCGTGAACTTTCTATTCTCCGAGAGGCAATGCTGACAGATCGAGACCTTCCGGTACGGGAGCTGAAAGGCTTCGAGAAATGCGACGAACTGGCCCTCCATTTCGGGGTCGCCCCGGGCGATGTAGATGGCGTCGGCCTTCCGAAGAAGCTTGATCAGGTCTTCGGGTTGGAGGTACTTCTCGTCACCGTCTTTATTGACGAGAAACTTCTTGGGGCGAGGGCCTTTCGGCGTCTCCTGGAGGCGGAGGTACCCCTCGAATAGGGTCTCAGCCCCCCGGAGGGGAAGGATGAGAACCCGGCCCTTCTCGGCCCTAGCCAGAACTTGAACCGCCATCTCGACCAATCAGGACGCGGTGAGGTCGACGAGCTCGTACTTCAGCCCCTCGGCCTCGAGCCTTCCCATGAGGTTTGGCACCTGCTCGTCGACGCAGACGATCACCGACGATACGCCGTGGAAGGCCGACTCCACCGCCGACTCCTTCGCCCCGAAGAAGACGTCCGGCTCCCTCCCGACCTTTCTCAGGGCGACGAGAGACTCTATCCCCAGAGCCCCCACCGTCTTCCCTCCGGCGATGATCTCGGTGAGAGAGTCCAGTTTCACGTTCCGGGACCCGCCCATCTGGACCCTCGGAACCTTGCAGACGGTGACCGTCCCCTCCCTGAGGCTGATCAAACCCTTGAGGTTCGATACGCCCACGTCCTCTCCGGCCCGGGCGTCGGCGATGGTGACGCCGGTCGCCCCGCCGTCCTCCTTCCGGCCGGCGTAGAGGAGGCCATTCCTCATCTCCAGAGATACCGTCTCCCCCTCTTCCAGGTCCTCATCGGCGATGGCGCCCCAGACCGAGACGTGGCTTATGATCTCCTCCATCACGTACCGTGCGTACCGTTTCAGCTCGGCGGCGCTCTCCAGGAGCCACTCGACCCCCTCTTTTGTGATCCGGTACCTCATCCTGCCGTCGGATATCACGAGCCCCTCGGCCACCAGGTCCTTGATGTACTCGGAGATAGCCTGGGGGGTGACGCCGAGCCTGTCGGCCACCTCCTTCTGCCGGACGTTCGGCTGGTTTGCGGCGATCTCCACCAGGATCTGAAACCTCGAGCTATCCCTTTTGCTCTGTAAAACGTCGACCATCTTCTAACCCTCTTCCCGCGAGAGTTCGATCCGCTGACCCCTGACGGCGAGCCTCTCCGCTCGTTTCGCAGCGCCTCTTATGAAGGCCTGGCCGAGATTCAGCTCTCGAGAGAGGTTGTTGAGCGAGGTGTTGCCCTTGGCGACGACCTCCTCGATCTTCTCGGTGACGTCCCGGAGCTCCTCTTCAGACATCGAGGTGAGGTATATCAGCTCGCTCAGATCCTCCAGGGAACAGACGAAGTTGGCCTGAATCCTTGAATAGCTGGAGTGATACTCCTTCTCGGGGGTTTCACCGGGTTTTGGCGTCTTCCACTTGGTCTCTGCCAATCCGCTCTTCTTCAGAAGATCGAGGCTCCTGTGAACCCCTCTTTCGTCGCCGATAATCGCCGATAGCTCCGCTTCTGTTCGCCAATCACAGCAGAGCTCTTCAAAGACCCGTTTATGAACTTCTGAACCGAAAGCCAGGAGCAGAGGAACAAGATCGGAGGGATCGTTGATGATCCGAGTTCTCTTTCCCATCGCACAAAACCTCGCTCGCCAATTGGCGCTCAAATTTGATAAATCTTTTGAAGAATCCATCGCCGCCATCGAGATACTTCATGGTCGATTCCAGGGGGCGATGGCGAGGAGGGGCCGCCCCCTCCTGACACGATGCCAGTTGAGACTGAAAAGGCGGCGGGGACCGGGCCGCAGCCTTTTGTCTTGGCATCCTCCTCTTTCCAAACATCTCTTCTGCCAGCCGATCAGATGAGCCTTATCGTCTCCAGGTTCATGGGCGCCATCGTCGGTATCCTGTGCTTCTTGTAGATGGAGCTGGCGAGGTCGAGACAGTTGCTCTCGTCGCCATGGTTTGTGATCACCCTCGAGGGCTTGGGGTATACCCGTCTGATGTAGTCCATCAGCTGGTTTCGGTCGGAGTGGCCCGAGAAGCCGTCGACGGTGACCACCTCCAGGTTGATCTTGACCGTCTGGGTCCTCCCCTCGGAGGAGAGGGGAACCTCGTTCCAACCCTTCTGGATCCGGCGACCGAGGGTCCCCTCGGCCTGGTATCCGACGATCACAAGGGTGTTCCTCTCGTCGGGCCCGAGGCCCTTCAGATACTCGAGGATGGGACCGCCGTTCAGCATCCCGCTCGTGGCCAGGATGACGCAGGGGTCGCCCTCCATGATGCCGGTCCTCTGATTTGCGCTCTCCACCTGGACGAAGCACTCTGAGAGGAAGGGGTTGATCCCCTTGTGGAAGATGAGGTCCCGGAGCTCGTTGTTCAGGTACTCGGGATAAGTGGTGTGAATCGCCGTGGCCTCGTAGATCATGCCGTCTAGGTAGACGCTGATCTCGTCGAGAGACTTCTTCCTGATCGCCTCCTCGAGAGCGATCATAACCTCCTGGCTTCTGCCCACGGCAAACGCCGGGATGATCACCTTTCCGCCCCGCTTTATCGTCTCCCGGACCACCTTCAGAAGCCTTCCTTCGGCCTCCTTCCGAGAGGGCTGGGTGCTGGCCGACCCGCCGTAGGTCGCCTCCATCACCAGGGTCTCAAGCCGGGGGAAGGTGTGGACGGCGGGATCGAAGAGCCTCGTCTTCTCGAACTTGAAGTCTCCCGTGAAGGCGACGTTGTAGAGGCCGTCTCCGACGTGGAAGTGGCAGATGGCAGACCCCAAAATGTGGCCCGCGTTGTGCATCGTCAGCTTCGTGTCGGGGGCGATGTCGGTCACGTCGCCGTAGTTCAGGGTGATGGTGTGCTTCAGAGCCTCCCTGATCATCGCCGAGTCGTAGGGCATCCTTTTGCCCTCCCGGCCGGCGATGTCGATGTAGTCGAGCTGGAGGAGGACGAATAGGTCTCTCGTCGGCTGGGTGCAGTATATCGGCCCCTCGTACCCGTACTTGTAGAGCATCGGAACGAGGCCCGCATGGTCCAGGTGAGCATGAGTTAGGACCACAGCGTCGATCTGGTTTAGGGGATAGACCTCGGGGACGTACAGGTACGGTGTAGCGCTGTCGTCAGACCCGACGTTCACGCCACAGTCGACGATGATCTTCGACTCGGGGGTTGAGAGGAGCATGCAGCTTCGTCCCACCTCTCGGCACCCGCCGAGGGTCGATATCCTCACCCACTGGTCCTTCGAGGCGACGTCCCGATGGATCCTTCTGCCGATCGTCTTCAGGATCTCCTTTCGTTCGGACTGAACGGACCGGAGGTAATCTTTGGTGTTGGCGATGGTGCTGGATCGGACGGGCGGCGTCCTCACCACCTTTGGGGTCCAGCCGATCAGCTTTGTGATCTCCCGCAGGGTGGCCCCGTGCCTTCCGATAACAAGCCCGGGCTTTTCGGCCTCTATCACCACCTCTCCGGTCTCGCCGTCGAAGTAGTAGTTTGTCAGTCCCGCCTCGGAGGGAACTACACTTTGAATTTTTTTCACCGCGCCCTCGGGGTCGGCCAGGACCTTCAGGTCCGGCCTGACCACCACCCTCTTTCTCAGATCTTTTGCCAGGGAGCGGATGATCTCTCCATCGTCTGCCAGCCTTCTTGGGTCGTCGGTGTATATTACCAGCTCAGGGCCCTCGAATTCGATGCCGGTGACGTTTATGTTCGGAGGCAGTTTGCTCTGCACCCTCCGCTTAAGCTCAAGGAGCACTTCCTCAACAGACAATGAAACACATCCAAAAAAAGTTTATTTAGAGGTTTTGTCGAATCTTCTCCACGACTGACTCATCTACCACCTCATACCCGTCGCTGGTGATCTTGACCAACTGTATGACGTCGCCAGAAGCTGAATCCCTCTTCATGGCGTTGTGGATGGCCCTCACGCCGAGCTTCGAGCCCTCTTCGATATCCATTTGGGGATCATATAGCGCCTCCAGGACTCCATATGCGGTGGGGGAGCCGGATCCCGTGGCCACGACCTTCTGCTCCTCTATCTGCCCTCCCAGGGCGTCCAGGGAGAAGAGCTGGGGCCCCTTCTTGTCGAAGCCGCCCAGTAAGAGCTGAACCATGAAGGGGAAGTATCGACGAGAGGCGAGGACGTTGGATAATAGAGAGGTCGTCCCTTTTACCGTCATCGGCTCGCCTCTCTGCATGTTGTAGAGCCTCGACTCCACCTGGATCATCCTGACGATGGACTGAGCGTCGCCGACCACTCCTGCGGTGGTCAGGCCGACGCGGTCGGCGATCTGGTATATCTTCTGTGCTGTGGTGCTGGCGATGAAGTTGCCCATGGTGGCCCGGCTCTCTGACGCGAGCACGACACCATTTTTGCAGACGATTCCCACCGTAGTTGTGCCTTTGAACACCTCGACCATCTAAATACCTCGAATTAAAATCAGAAGACGGACAAGTTCCCTTCACCACCATCACTATATAAATCTTCCGTGCCTTTCGCCCGACCGAGGAGGGAGAAGTGCTGGCGGGAGACGCGGTATTTCCCCTTCTTTCTAACAGATTCTCCCTCCACACCCCTCTCCTCCTCATCTCTTCCTCCACCAGGAAAGAACGATCATTAATATATCATGCTGCTCCCATTCAGCGTCGATAAGGTCTGGTGGAGCTGGCCCTTTGCATCCCTGGATATACGAATACTACATAGACCCCATCGTCTACGACACCGGCTACAACCCGGTGAACACCATCACCTGGGCCCTGATCTTGGGCGGCATGCTTCTCGTGATCATCAGGCTCTTTCGACGGCTGGAGATAAGCCTCGACGAGAAGTTCGTCTTCTGCACTGTCCCCTACATCCTGGCGGGGGCGAGCCTCCGCGTCGTCGAGGACGCAAGTTTGGTGGCAGCCCCAGCGAAGTATCTGCTGATAACCCCCATAATCTACTTCCTGGTGGCCTCGGTGACCCTGGCGACCCTCGTCTTCTGCAGGTGTGCTCTGAAGGAGCGGTACCTATCAGGCTACGCCATCGTTGGCCTGTTGTGGACTGGGATCAACCTTCTCCTCCTCTTCTCGAAGGGGACCGAGAGCCTCCTGGCGCCTCTGGCGATAATCTCCCTGGGGTCGGCGGCGGCTCTGGCGGCCTGGGCCCTCGCCTCCAGGCTCAATCTCCGTTTCCTCTCAGATCGGCTGAACCTGCTGATCTTATACGCTCACATGCTGGACGCCAGCTCCACCTACGTAGGAGTGGACTGGTTTGGCTACACCGAGAAGCACGTCCTCCCCAACTTTCTGATCGACTTAACGGGAACGGCCCTGGTGATGTACCCACTGAAGCTTCTGATCTTGATCCCAGTCCTGGCCCTCATCGACGACGCCCTTCGGGACGATCCTTCCTTAAAAAACCTGACGAAGCTCGCCCTCCTCACTTTGGGCCTTGCCCCAGCGCTGAGAAACACCATCAGGCTGACCCTCGGGATCTAAAGAAAAAAGATAGAGAATATAAGGATGGATGCGAGTATAGGGGTGGGTGAGTGTTTAAGGGGTGGATGAGAGGCCCCTTCACTCCCGGATCTTCCGGGCCTCGAGCTTCTCCCCGTGCTTCAGCCTCAGCATGATCTGTTTGGCGAGGTCTGAGGACTTCACCATCCTGATGTCGCCCCTCCGGCCGACGGTGGCGGTGAATACAGGCTCCTTTCCGACGAAGATCTCGACCCTCTCGCCGGGCTTTCCTCCGACCCAGATCGCCAGGTGGCGGCCCGTGTCCTCGATGTGAGGACTGAGGGACTCTTCCCGTTCGTCGAAGGTCTGGATATCGATGTGGATCCCGAGGGTCTTCTCGATCTGCTCGATCCTCTTTCCAGACTTGCCTATAACCTTCGCCGCCTCGTTCTCTTGGACCTTCACCACCGCCGAGGAGTCGCTGATCATCTCCACCTCGAAGGGGCCCTTCAGGTGGCCCCTCATCTCCTCTTCGACCTGGCGGACGGCGAGATCCCAGGATGCGGGCTTCTTCCCCTCTGGGGAGATCGGCATGATCACGATCTCCTCGCCGTAGGTGTAGAGCTCGTACTCGGCCCTTCCGG
>DAOSXX010000055.1:0-14053 GCA_035380685.1 Methanothrix sp.
TGAAACAGCTGATGGTGGGAAGCACCACCTTCGATGTCGTGAGGACTGCTGAGAGGCCGGTCCTGATCGTGAGATCCAGGTAGACAGCTCGGATCTCAACCTTTTTTGGGCATTGTGCGGAAGGAGCGCTCCACTGGAGAACGTTCCTTCCATATTTCAAGACCGAAGCCGTCGCTGCCCATTCGGCATCAAGCCCCTCTTTTCCCCACCCCTCTATATATCCCCTATTCTATATATTCCTCATCAGATTCGATTTCGGCTGAATAAGGCGCAAATCTTAACTATTAAGAATGATAAATTCGGCTACAATTGGTAGGTGGTAAGATATGCCCAAAATAGAGAGATCACAATCCAACAAGACGTTTCTGCGGAATAATATTTCCCAATCCTTCCTGTTTGTGCTGTTAGGAGCGATCGTATTTCGCACAAGTTGGCTTGAAGGCTACTCAACCCGTCCGAGGTGGCTCCCGTCCGGTGTGCCGAATAAAACGGTGGCTGAAATGAAAAGAGACGTGCGGTTATGGGGCACTGCGCTTGTCGGCATCGGGATTTTTGGGATCATGCTCTCCGGATTTCTCGATCCCGTCTGGGGCATAATCCTGGTGATCTTCGGCGCAGCAGCATTGGGCATACAGGAGCGGAGCATGTTCATCCCCCTGGGGATGGCTCTTCTCTTCGCCGGCCTTATAAATGTAAGCGGTGGCGGGCTTGGGATCGAATCGATATTCGGCCTCCTCATGATAGCTTTGGGTGCCCAGGAGATCAGAGCGATCAGAACGTATGCCCAAGCAGCAGGGTGACTTCAGGAGATGATATCGCTTTAGGAGTTGATATCGAGTAAAAGCGATTACCGCTCTATCAAGCGGTATTGCCCCCTACTTTTTTGGGGCTATCCCCATATTTTGGTTTTTCACCAGGATTTCAAGGATGGGTCACCCGGGCCGGTCCCTTGTTTGTATATCAGGCTCGTCGGTTTATGCCGCTTCGGTTGCAAACCTTCTGCGGGACCGGCCCTGGGATTGCGTCCTCTCGCCAGAAGACTCTCTAGCCGCTGCTTGCTTTTATCAGCAAGACGTCTCTGCTGCCGTCTCCAGTGGAATCAGTACCTCCAGTGATGATGTAACCTCCATCGGCAGTTATGTCGACTGCGTTGGCCCAGTCGTTGCCTTCCCCGCCGAAGGTCCTGTTCCACTCCATATCTCCTTTCGAGTCGGTCTTGACCAGCCAGACTCGACTTTTGTCAGCGGTGTTTAAAAGCCAGGAGCGCACCGCACCCTCGTTGTGATGAGTTGTATAGCCTGCGACGACGTAGCCGTCATCCTTTGTCGCCTGGACGGCCAATCCCTCATCAAAACTGGGCCCGCCAAAAGTTTTCTCCCATTCCTCGGTCCCGTTTGAGTCGGTCTTGATCAGCCAGAGGTCTTTGCTGCCGTTACCGTAAGATTCTGTGCCTCCGGCGATGATGTAACCGAGATCGTTCGCCTCCCGGACAGAAAAGCCTACGTCTTCGCCTGGCCCTCCGAAGGTCTTCTCCCAAAGCTGGTGCCCATTCTGGTCTGTTTTGACCAGCCAGATGTCGCTCCCGCCCGCTCCGCGGGAGGTTGTATAGCCTGTGACGATGTAGCCGCTGTCTTTCGTCTCCTGGATGGACGCGCCCTCATCAAAGTCGGATCCTCCAAAGGTTCTGTCCCAGACTGAATTTCCTTTCGAATCCGTTTTGATCAGCCAGAGGTTCGTGTTGCGGGGGGTCTTTACCAAAAACGCGTTGCTAAATCCAGCGCCGTACGATTCAGTCCCGCCTGTGATGATGTAGCCGCCGTCGGCGGTCTCCTGGACTGCGTTGGGCCAGTCATTTCCCCTCCCGCCGAAGGTTCTATCCCATTCGGGGTTTCCGGCAGGATCGGTCTTGATCAGCCAGATATCGTAATCGCCGATCGCGTGCGGTTTTGTAGCACCTGCGACGATAAAGCCTCCATCTTCGGTTTGCTGGACCGAGAAACCTATGTCCTTGCCAAGGCCGCCAAACGTCCTCTCCCACAGGGAATTTCCCTCCGAATCCGTTTTGATGAGCCAGATTTCGCCTATCCGAGAGGCTTTAATCAGCCAGGAATAAGCTATGCTCTCTCTGTGAGATGTCGTGCTACCTGTGATTATATAGCCTCCATCCCTCGTCTCTTGAACCGATGTTCCCACATCTTCACCGGCACCACCGAAGGTTTTTATCCAGCCATCTTCTGATGTTGTAGTTTCATTTTTTGCTAATATTGAGGAAATTATTAGCAAATAGACTATCCCCACAACAAGCCCTCTCTTAATGACAGCCACAGCCACCACCACCTGCACAGGAATCTTTCATTATCAATAATGATCATTATTAATAGTGATGGTATAAGTGTCTTTTGTTAGTTCAACGTGCATCAAGCAACTGGTTTATGATAAATCATGAAAAATTATTTTTATTACATGAAATATGTGAATTTTTTCGTTCTGGTCGTAGGACCGGACCTTCCCAAGGGAACATTCTATGACCTTTATCAAATCTATCCAGAAGGATGGCGAAAAATCGATATCATAAAAGCCTATAGCGTTTAATTGATTGAATTGAATCCCAAATAAATCAAAAATTCTATACAGATATGATCTCATTTTAGACATTTTCTCCAAATCTCACCAAATAATACAATATCCACAAGAATAAAACTGTATTTCACCTATAACATTGCAATATTAGAAACTTATTGGAAATATACGGGAAATTATTGTTACAGAAACTCTATTCAAGGATTTGACTATCTCAAACGGTTTTACAGGGCAAAATGTCTGCAATTATCACGATTAATAATTATAATTGTTAATCGTGAGGTGTATTTTATATTCGCGTGCGCATTTCTCGACCAAAAAGGTTTAATATGTGGTTTATACACGTATAATCATGATGGACCATAAATTTGATGCAAGATTTGCTGTGGTCCATCTTCGGGAGGACTGCGATGGTCTTTGAGACGCTGAAAATGGTGAAAGGGGCGGAGAGGGAATCTCTATCCAAGCTCGAACGCGCCAACAAGGACGCCGAAGAGCTGGTAATCAAAGCCAATAAGGCAGCAGAGGAGCTGGTCAACAAGGCAATTGAAGAGGCCAATGCGGAGGTCGAGGCGCTCATAGACGATAAAATTTCCCAGGCTAAGAGGTCCGCCAGCGAGATCGTATCGGAAGGCGAGCACGAGTCACGACAACTTGCAGAGCGAGCCCAGTCGAAGATATCAGACGCGGGAGAGTTTGTAGCGTCACAGGTCGTCGGGTGATCGGATGTTTCGACCAGTCCAGATGAGACGGTTGCACATCGTCGCGTTAAGCAAGTACAAGTACCCCCTGATGAAAAGACTGCATGAAATTGGCGTCGTTCACATGACCGACGTCGGTCGGACGATGGAATCGCCTGAATGGGCGCAGCTTCTGGAAAATCATCCTTCGGATCCTGCGATAAGGCAGATTACAGCACAGGTAATGTCTTTTAACAAGATTCTCGACTTCTTCGATTCCGTCTCTCCCTTACCCGAGGACAACTTCTTCAAGATGCTCTTCAGCCCATCCCCGCCGAAGGTGATCGAATCTGAGAAGGTCTACGGGACAAAGCTGCTGGAGGGGGCAGATGCTCTTCTCGGGAATGTCGACGCGGTCGTACGTGAGCCTACAGAGCGGTTGAACCAGGTGACTTCGGAGCTTGGCGAGCTCTCCGCCAAGGTGGAATCTCTTGAGAAGATACGGGATTTCAGAGTAGATCTGGCTGATGTCGTTAAAACGGATCATCTCAACGTTCTCATCGGCGTTTCTCCAAGGGAGCGGGTTGGCGAGATATCGAGCAAGCTCTCAGAGATAACCGATGGGGTCAGCTACATCGGGTCCCAGGATATTTCACAGACTGAATCGGCGATTTTGGTGGCAGCTCTCTCCGAGGCGTCAAAGGACGTATCAGATTCTCTGAGAAGGCTCGGGTTTGAGAGGATCGATGTGAGCGGGCTATCCGGAACGCCAGCTGAAGCCCTATCGACGCTTGGCGAAAGGATCGCATCTCTCAATTCTGAGCAGGAGTCGCTCAGGTCCGAGATCGCAAAACTCGCCGAGATTTGGAGAGACAAGCTGCTGGCGCATCGGGAGCTTCTCCTGATCGAGCGAGATAGGCTCGACGTTGAGACCAACTTCATGAGGACCGATGAGACCTTCATCCTGGAGGGGTGGATTCCGGCAAAGTCCATCAATTCCGTGAAGGATGAAGTCTTGAAGGTAACCAAGGGATACGCGGTGGTCAGGGAGACGAACCCGAATCCTGGTCCAGAGGACATCCCAGTCTACCTTCAGAATCCGCCGTTCATCAGACACTTCCAGGTGCTTACGGAGCTCTTCGGCCGTCCCAAGTACAACGAGATCGACCCGACCTTCATGCTGGCGCCGGCTTTCATGCTCTTCTTCGGGATCATGCTGACCGATGCCGTGTACGGCGTGATGATGGCGGCGTTAGGATTGATGGTGCTTCGAGGCGGTGGGAAGTACAGCAACTCCCTCAAGGACTTCGGCGTGATCTTCACGGCGATCGGGTGTGCAACCATCGTTTTCGGGATCCTGACGGGAGGGTATTTCGGCGACTTTGCGTTGAGGTATCTGGGAATAACGGCTTTGAGCCCCATAATCTTCGATCCGATGGTCGACGTTCAGCTCTTCTTGATTCTTGTTCTCGTGATCGGACTTATCCACCTGAACCTCGGACTTCTCCTCGGATTTAAGGAGAACCTCCAGCGGAAGGAGTACAAAGATGCCTTTGGAGATCAGTTCTGGCTTTTCTGTCTTCAGGGTGGCGTTGCGCTACTTGCGGTGAATATGAAGTCAATAGGTGCGGTTCTGATCTTGGTAGGCGTCTTACTCGTCGCAATGGTTCACGGCCCGCTCTTCTTCTTCGACATCACCGGGTACCTCGGAGACGTGCTATCATACGCCAGACTTCTGGCTTTGGGCCTTGCGACGGGCGGGATAGCGATGACGGTGAACATCCTCTCGTCGATGGTGGAGGGCGTTCCGATCATCGGAATTGTGCTGGCCGCACTGGTATTTGTCGTCGGGCACATCTTCAACTGGGGGATGAACGGTCTGGGCGGTTTTGTGCACGGAATAAGGTTGCACTACGTGGAGTTCTTCAATAAGTTCTACGAGGGCGGTGGATCAGAGTACAGGCCTTACAGGATCAGACGGGAGCTGACCCGTGAGTAGCGATCTTAACTTTGGTAGAAAGATATCATAGCGGATTGATTATCGAACGCGTTGATAGTTAGGGAGGAGAAAAGTATGTTGGATGTGAGCACAGGTGTGGCTCTTGCTGCAGTGGGAGCAGGGATCTCGATGGGAGCGGCAGCCATTGGTGCAGGTATCGGCGTCGGTATCGCCGGCGCTGCGGGCGCCGGAGCGATAGCAGAAGATCCGAACAAGTTCGGAACGGCCCTCGTTTTTCAGGCGCTTCCCCAGACCCAGGGCATTTACGGTTTTCTTGGGGCGGTGCTGATAATGATTGGAACGGGCATTCTCGGTGGGTTCGCAGGGTTTGAAGCGGCTGCCAATACGATGGCTGGCCTTGCTGGAACCACTCCGGAGAACGCTGCGCTGATCATGGGACTGGCTGCCGTTGGCGGTGGTTTGTCAGTCGGTCTTGCAGGGCTTTCGGCCATCGGTCAAGGTATCACTGCAGCCGGCAGCATAGGAGCCGTCTCAAAGGAGCCCGGAGCCTTCGGCAAGTGCATGGTCCTCACCGTCATGTCCGAGACCTTCGCGGTCTTCGGCCTGCTGATAACGATCCTGATCTTGGTTGGCCTGAAACTCCTGGGTGCGTAATTCTCGGGTGATTGTCATGGGTTCTGAAGGGGCCGATAAGATCGTCCATGAGATTGTCAGGATCACAGACGCCCAGGTTGAATTGATCCTTCAGGAAGCCCGGAAAGATGCCGATGAGATCCGAGGAGAGGCCGAGAAGAAAGCACTAGCAAAAAAATCTGTAATACTATCAAAGGGGCAACAGCAGGCTGAGAGGGAGCGGCAGAGGGTCCTGGCAGACGCTAAGATGCAGGTCAAGCGAGAGACGTTCGACGTGAAGGAGGATCTCATAAAGAAGGCCTTTGCGGACGCCGAGGCGCGGCTGAAAAGATTGTCAGACGCCCCAGAATACGACGGAGTTCTCAAAAAGCTGATCGCCGAGTCGGGAGCTGTGGTGGGGGGCGGCCCTCTCGAGGTGCTGGTGAGGGAAAAGGACAGATCCCTCCTCCCCGGGAAGGCTCTGGCAGATCTCGCCAAGGAGATCTCCAAGGCGACTGAGAAGGACACCACGCTCGAACTCTCAGAGGAGACCATAAACACCATCGGTGGAGCCATCGTCCGCAGCAAGAGCGGCTCAATCGAGGCCGATAACACCATCGAGTCCAGGATCAGAAGGCTCAGAAGCGAGCTGAGGTTCAAGGTTGCAGAGATACTCTTCGGGGGAGCATCGTGACGCTGGAAGAGTTGGCCGCGAGCCTCGGCTTTTCTTCATTTCCGCCCCTATTCGCCGTAGCGCTGGCAGTGGCCCTCGTCGTCGGGCTCATCATCCTGGTGCCGATCCTCCTCCGGGTGATCGAGATCGCAAACTACGCCTACTCCAATTCTCGGATCCAGGTGATGTCGAGCAGAATCATCCCGGAAGAGAAGATCAAGGAGATGATCGAGGCGTCCTCCCTGGCGGAGGTGGTGGCGGCTTTGGAGACGACGGGGTACTCTCCGTACCTGCGTGAGATGATGGAGGAACGATCAGAGGCGATCGAGAGGGCGCTGAACAGACACACCGCAGATGCGTACAGAGATGTGGCCACGATGGTGCCGCTGAACTTGAAGAAGATCCTGACGGTGCTCCTCAGGAAGTGGGACGTCTACAATATCAAGCTGATCTTGCGAGGAGTCTATGCCGAAAGATCTCCCGACGACATTCGAGCGGATCTCGTGCCGGTGGGTGAGCTAAATCCATCAAAGACCGGCGAGCTGGCCGAGGCCAGAAGCTTGGAAGAGGTGATTTCGAACCTCGACGGCACCCCCTACTCTCGTCTGACCGAGTCTCTCCAGCTCTTCGATCAGACCAAAAACCTCACGGTTTTCGAAGCGCAGCTTGATAAGATACTTTACGAAGATGCCTGGGGGGACGTGACGAGCAAGCCGGTCGACGAGAACCTTCTCTCTCTGAAAAACTACCTGGCGACCAACATCGACGTGGTGAACCTGAAGTTCGTCTTCAGGGCGAAGAAGGACGGGTTGCCGGCTGGAAGCATTGAGAGCTATCTTGTGAGGGGGGGAGGTCTCCCTGAGAGCTTGATCAAGGGACTTCTCGAGGTGGACAGCGTCGACAACGTCGTGGCAGCGCTCGAGGGGACGAGGTACTACCAGCCAGTGCTGGGGGCGGTTCCAGAATACGAATCGACGGGATCCGTTCTGCCGATCGAGCTTGCTCTGGACGGTCACCTGGTCAGGGTCGGTAAAGACATCTCCATCACGCAGCCCTTCGGGATCGGTCCTGCCATCGGCTACCTCTCACTGAAGGAGATGGAGATCAGAAACGTCAGAACTCTTGCAAGAGGCATAGAGTCGGGCCTATCCCCTGACGAAATACGCAGTCTCATCATGAAGGTGGGGTCTTGAGCGCGATGAAGATAGCCGTTATCGGCGACTCGGATACTGTGAGCGGTTTCAGGCTGGGGGGAGTGACCAGCGCTTACGTGGTCGGGGCCCAAGAGCCGATCGATGCCATCCTCAAGGAGCTCGTCGCCGATGAAACGGTTGGCGTGATAGCGATTACTGAGCGAGTGGCAGATGCAAACCGCTGGGCCATAGACGAGGCGAACAAAGGCAAGAAAGCTGTAACTCCGATTCTGGTGGAGATTCCGGACAAAAGTGGGCCTATCGTGCGTGAGGTCGATCCACTGAAGGCTCTGATCAAGAGCGCCATAGGTGTAGAGATTTAAAAGGAGGGATATCGTTTGAGCATTACAGGACGCATTTACAAAATTTCTGGACCTCTCGTCGTCGCCGAAGACGTCAAAGGCTGCGTCATGTACGAAGTGGTCAAGGTTGGTGATATCGGCCTGATGGGTGAGACCATCCGGCTGGATGGCGATCGTGCTTACATCCAGGTATACGAGGCGACCGAGGGGCTGAAGCCGGGCGAGCCGGTAGAGACTACGGGGTCGCCACTGACGGCAGACCTCGGGCCGGGAATCCTGAAAAACTTCTACGACGGGATCCAAAGGCCCCTTGAGGGGCTGAGAGAAGCGGCAGGAGACTACATCACCCGTGGTCTGACGGTGCCGCCTCTAAATCCCAAAACGGTCTGGGACTACACCGCCGTTGCAGCTGAAGGCTCAGCCGTCGAGGCGGGAGACGTTCTCGGCACGGTTCCTGAGACGAAGGTCATCACCCACAGGGTTCTCGTTCCGCCGGGGGTCAGCGGAAGGCTGACGACGGTCCGGGAAGGAAACCTTCACGTAACCGACGCCGTCGCAACCCTGACCAAGGAGGACGGAAAAGAGGTCGATCTCACCATGTCGCACCGGTGGCCGGTCAGGGTGCCGAGGCCCTACAAAAAGAAGCTCGATCCCTTCGTGCCCCTGCTCACAGGTCAGCGGATTTACGACACCTTCTTCCCGCTGGCTAAGGGCGGGTCTGCGGCCATTCCCGGCGGGTTTGGCACCGGAAAGACCGTCTCTCAGCATCAGCTCGCCAAGTGGGCCGACTCTCAGGTGGTCGTTTACGTAGGATGCGGTGAGCGCGGAAACGAGATGACAGAGGTGCTGGACACCTTCCCGCTCCTCGACGATCCCACCACCGGTGAAAAATTGATGGAGCGATCTACCCTCATCGCCAACACCTCCAACATGCCGGTGGCGGCCAGAGAGGCGTCGGTCTACACCGGCGTGACCCTCGCCGAGTTCTATCGGGACATGGGCTACGACGTGGCGGTGATGGCAGACTCGACGTCTCGCTGGGCAGAGGCGATGAGAGAGGTATCGGGAAGGCTCGAGGAGATGCCCGGAGAAGAGGGGTACCCTGCATACCTCGCGTCCAGAGTGGCTGATTACTACGAGCGGGGCGGACGAGTCATAACCCTAGGGTCCGGCGAGGAGAGGAAGGGTTCGGTCTCCCTGGTGGGAGCGGTCTCGCCGCCGGGCGGCGATCTTTCTGAGCCCGTCTCCCAGAACACACTTCGGGTCGTCAGCGTCTTCTGGGCTCTCGACTCGACGCTAGCAGACAGACGACACTTCCCGGCCATCAACTGGCTTCGAAGCTACTCTCTCTACTTAGATGTGCTTGGAGATTGGTACAAAAAGAATGTTTCAGAGGACTTCTACGATGTTCGGACTCGGATGATGGTGCTCCTCCAGAAGGAGGCGGAGCTCCAGGAGATAGTCCAGCTCGTAGGTGCAGACGCTTTGCCGGAGAGGGAGCGGCTGGTCCTCGAAGTCTCCAGGATGGTGAGGGAGGATTACCTCCAGCAGAACGCCTACCATGAGATCGACTCCTACTGCTCCAAGGAGAAGCAGCTGATGATGGCAAGGACGATCCTCGCCTTCTATGACAGGGCTTTGAAGGCGATGGATGCTGGAGCGTCGATAGCGAAGATCGAGACGATCCAGGTGAAGGATGAGATAGCTCGTATGAAGTACGTGCCCAATGCGGAGTTTCCAGACCGGTATGAAGCGATGCTCAATACGATAGAGAGCCAATTTTCTGCACTGGAGGGGTAGATCAGATGGCAAAAACCACAACTCGTGAATATACGACGGTAAGAGAGGTGGCAGGTCCCCTCATGGTGGTAGAAGGCGTTGAGGGCGTGGCCTATGGTGAGATAGTGGACGTGGTGTTACCCGGTGGCGGTTCCAAGCGGGGTCAGGTGCTGGAATCTCGAAAGGGCGTCGCTGTGGTCCAGGTCTTCGAGGGGACGAGCGGGATCGATACCCGCTCGACGAAGGTCCGGTTCACAGGCGACATCATGAGGATGCCGGTATCGATGGACATGATGGGCAGGATCTTCGACGGCCTGGGAAGGCCCATAGACGGCGGTCCTGAGATCATCGCCGAGGAGTACCTCGACATAGCAGGCGCTTCGATCAACCCGACCGCCAGGGCGTTTCCGAACGAGTTCATTCAGACGGGGATCTCGACGATCGATGGGAACAACACTTTAGTGCGCGGCCAGAAGCTTCCCATAATGTCAGGTGCAGGGTTGCCCCACAACGATCTGGCGGCACAGATCGCGCGACAGGCCAAGGTTCGAGGAACTGAAGAGCCCTTCTCGGTGGTATTCGCCGCCATGGGGATCACCCACGAAGAGGCGAGCTTCTTCATGAGGGACTTCGAGAGGACGGGGGCTCTTGAAAGGATAGTTGCCTTCATCAACCTCGCAGACGATCCCGCCATCGAGAGGATCATCACCCCGAGGATGGCTCTCACCGCGGCCGAGTACCTCGCCTACACCTGCGACATGCACATCCTGGTGGTGCTGACGGATATGACGAACTACTGTGAGGCGCTCCGAGAGATATCCGCTGCAAGAGAAGAGGTTCCCGGGAGGAGAGGATACCCTGGCTACATGTACACAGATCTTGCGACCCACTACGAGCGTGCTGGCAGGGTTCGAGGCTCCAAAGGCTCGATCACCCAGGTTCCGATACTCAGCATGCCCGACGACGACATCACCCATCCGATACCCGATCTTACCGGCTACATCACCGAGGGCCAGTTCGTTCTGAGCCGAGAGATGCACAGAAGGGGGATCTACCCTCCTGTGGACATCCTGCCCAGCCTCTCAAGGCTGATGAACGAGGGGATCGGTCCCGAGAGAACAAGGGAGGACCACTCCGGCGTATCTAACCAGCTCTATGCCGGGTATGCAGAGGGGCGCGATATGCGAGATCTTGTGGCGGTGGTAGGAGAGGAGGCTCTCTCAACGCGAGACCAGCTCTACCTCAAGTTCGCAGATCGTTTCGAGAAGGAGTACGTGACCCAGGGAAGGGACGAGGACCGGACCATCGAGCAGACCCTGGATCTTGGCTGGGAGCTGTTGACGGACCTGCCCGAGGGTGAGCTGAAGAGGATCGACGAGAAGTACATCAAGAAGTATCACCCGAAGTACAGAACCGCCTAGCTTTCCGAAAGGGGGTCTCAAACAGATGGCAGAGATCATCGAGGGGATAAGCCCCACCAGAATGGAGCTATTGAAGCTGGGGCGAAGAATAAAGCTCGCCGAGAAGGGGCACAAACTCCTGAAAGAGAAGCGGGATGCTCTCGTCTCCGAGTTTCTGGATGTGGTTCAGAGGGTCCACGAGTCGCGGGACAGGACGAACGAGAAGCTTGCAGAGGCTTTCAGGGATCTGCTCATGGCCCAGGCGGTGATGGGTTCAGATGCAGTATGGCAGATCTCCCAGGTCACAGGTCAAGAGATCAAGATCGACGTTGACACCATGAACATAATGGGCGTAAAAGTTCCGATGATCGCCACCGAGGACGTGAAGAGAAGCATGATCGACAGGGGGTACGGCTTTGCAGATACCTCCTCCAAGGTGGACGATGCCGCGAGGAACTTCGAGGAGGCGATCGGTGAAGTGATAAAACTCGCCGAGGTTCAGCAGAGCGTCGAGAGCCTCGCAAGTGAGGTGATCAAGACGAAACGGAGGGTGAACGCCCTCGAGTACATCGTCATACCACGCCTCAAAGCGACCGCGATCCACATCAGGATGCGGCTTGCCGAGATGGAGAGGGAGAACTTCACCCGGCTCAAGAAGATAAAAGCTGCCATCGAGGCGGGCGAGGAAGGAGCGGAGGCAGGGACCGCCTGAGGTGAAGAGATGCCTGTCATTACCCACAGGGTGAAGAAGATCATCGAGGAGATCGACGATAAGAAGAGGGTGCCTTTCGACTTCGCTCTCAAAGAGACTTGTAGGGTAGACTATCTGATCGCCGAAGAGGACAAGGACTTCAGGTCGGGCGATGCGAAGCCTGTGAGGATAAAAAGAGTGGAGATTCCAAAAAACACCATCCTTTTGATAAGTCCCTACGGTCGGCATGGGATCGGCCAGGTGATAAGCATCGGCGAGGAGATAGCGATGCCCGTCGAGCTCGACCGTTCGGCAGATCATGCTCTATTCGTGGCAGGGGTGGACGGATCGGTCAAAAAAGAGGAGCTCATCGGCGTCATGATGTTAATCCCCATCGTTCCGCACAAGAGAGGTTGAGGGCAAGAGAGTAAGAGGAACGAGGAAAAGAGGGCGAGATAGAGGGCGAGATGGATTCTGAATCGAGGGTCTTTGCAAAGCTGGTGCGATCGCTGAACGATCACCTGCCGGTGGAGCGGAAGACCCTCGGAGAGCTGCTGAGGGAGGAGAAGCCGAGGATCGCCTGTAGGGATGGGTCCAGCCACAGGATCAGGAGGGAGGAGCTCGAGGCGATTGAGAGGATCGCGGGGTCGAGATGGGGCAAAGAGGCCGAAAGGCTGAAGCTTCCGATACTGATCGAAATGGCTCCCGACTACGGCCGTTCTGCCGCCAGGATCAGGGGTCGGGTGTACTGCGACATCGTGCAGGCGATCCTCGGGGAGGAGAGGAAGACCGCCGACGAGATGGTGATATTCAGGCCCGACATACGCAGGCTGAGACGAGAGCTTCCCTCGGCAACTCAGTACGCGTTCCTGATCTCCACTTCATGAAGGGTAAGGGTAGTGGCAAGGGTAAGGGCAAGGGCAAAGTTGCGAAGGGTAGAGGAGGTGAGATCGTTGCATGATGATTATTATCTGGATCGGATGTTGAATAAGAAGGACGTTCGGGTCAAGGTATACTTCATCATATGGATCGCCTCCATCTGCGCCTCGATCTCGCTCTTCATCGGTGGCGTCTACATGGTCTACCTTGCGATGCGCTACCTTGGATTGTTTTAATGGAGGCGGATACGATGGTTGAGGCTAGCGGTTATCTCTTCGAGGACGTGGAGACGCTTTTGAAGAGGGCAAAAGATTCGATGGAGGGTGCGAAAGAGGCGGCTGAGCCCGAGCAGGGAGGAGCAAGGGAGGGTGTGAGGGAGGAGGCGAAGATCAAGACGTCGAGGCAGACGCCGGGGCCTGGGGTGGGCGAAAGCTACCGGGACTCTCTGAACAGCTCCATGCAGAAGCTGGACGAGATCTGTTCGAGGTATAAGGACGATGCCGAGGCGTCTCTTGTCAGAAACAAGCTCGCAGGGTTTCTGGAAGAGATCGACTCCGGAAAGCTTACGCCCGAGATGGAAGGGCAGGGCCTTGACAGGATCATCGAACAGGTCCATCACCTGGTGGAATGGAGGAGGCTCTCAACGGCGGCAGGAAGCGATCTCTCCCTCAAGTCGCGGCGGAGGACCAGGGAGGACGTCCAGAAGCGATGATATCGAGCAAATCCGTTCCAGCACTGAAAAAGGGATAATTGCTTGTAAGGTCGGATAAAAAATGAAGCGCGATGAAAATTTGATTTTGTTCGGCATAGCGGGCTTAATAATAAGCTACAGTTTATATGTGTATGATAGAATATTATTGAGCGCGTTGGCCTTTACCGCCACGGTCATCGTAGGCCTGATTTGGGGGGCGCTCTATCTCAGGAAGAAGAACATGAGATGAGAACGTGAGATGAAAAGGGTCTCTTTTTACTTTTATCTGCTCGATCCTCGTCATCCTCTACCCAAACTCGGCGCTGAGGCTTGCCGGCAAGGGGCAACAAGCAAGAGGCAACAGCCTGCGCGCTTCAGCGCCACTTCATACTTTCACATTCGTTCGTACTTTCAGACCGCTTCGTCGAACTCTCTCCGGTACCGTGCGATCCCCGAGGCTCCGACCATCGCCGTCTTGTTCAGGATCAGGATCATGAAGGCCTCGTCGGGGACCTCCGACCACTGGCTGTGGATGCCGTAGCGGGACGCCCTCTCAAAGCCGAAGCGGGGGTAGTACTCGGGATAGCCGAGGACGATGATGAAGGGGCAGCCC
>DAOSXX010000056.1:0-13699 GCA_035380685.1 Methanothrix sp.
TCGGCGTCGACCTCTCGGAGTCCTTTCTCGTATCCGACGGCTCAGAGGTTCAGACGGTGGTCAGGATGAAGGCGGTCCGGCCCGCCGAGATGGCGGCAGAGCTGAGACGGGAGGGTTTCGACGAGTTCACCCTTGGAGTCCGGCTCTACTCCCCCGATGAAGAGATAATCCGGGGAGAGATGCCGGAGAAGAGCGACTACTTCAGCGTCCTCTGCGCCAGGAGGAAGAGATGAAAAAGATCTACTTCGTCGGGGCTGGCCCCGGCGACCCGGAGCTCATCACCGTCAAAGGCGCGCGCCTCCTGGCGGAGGCTGACCTTGTCGTATACGCCGGGTCTCTCGTCAACCCCGCCCTCCTGGAGGGGCTTTCGGCAAGGCTTGTCGACAGCAACAAAATCAACCTGGAGGAGATCAACGGGATCATGCTCGCAGCCTTCGAAAAGGGCGAGAGGGTGGTGAGGCTACACAGCGGCGACCCCGCCCTCTACGGTGCGATCCTCGAACAGATGAGGCCCCTGGAGGAGGCCGGGGTTGAGGTGGAGGTGGTTCCCGGAGTCTCCTCCCTCTTTGCAACGGCCGCAGCCCTCAAGACCCAGCTCACGTTGAAGGGGGTCTCCGAATCCCTGATCGTCACCAGGCCCGCGGGAACCACCCTTGAAGAAGACCAGATCCGGGAGATGTCCAGGCTCGGCACGACGATGGCGATATTTCTCGGGACGGACAAAATCAGAGAGACTATGAGGTCCCTGGAAGTTCCGACAGATACGCCGGCAGCCGTCGTCTACCACGCCTCCTGGCCAGATGAAATGGTGATCATCGGCACCGTCGAGAACATCGCCGACAAGGTGGAGGAGGCCGGGATCACGAAGAGCGCCCTGATCCTCGTGGGAAAGGTCATATCGAGAAGCGGCTTTGGGAGGTCTCACCTATACCGAAGTCGGTAGCGGTCCTGGTCTTCGACCGGAACCGGATCGAGGGCGAAAAGATATGCTCCGCCCTCTCGAATCGGTACGAGCCCGAGGTCATCGTCTACAGGAAGGGCGATCCCGAGGAGACGCTCGAATCTCTTGAACGGTTCGACCTGGTGGTGGCGGTGATGGCCGTCGGGATCGTGGTGAGGCTGATCTGCCCGGCCCTGAGAGACAAGTGGACCGACCGGCCGGTGGTGGCCGTCGACTCTTCCTTGCGATCTGCCGTCCCCGTAGTGGGAGGCCACCACGGCGCCAACGATATGGCGCTTCATTTGTCAGAAACGTTGGGCGCTTACCCCGCCATCACCACCGCCACCGACGCCGCCGACCGGCCATCTCTCGAAGGGACGGCAGAGAACCTCGGCGCTCGCGTGGTGAACAGGTCTTCGTCAAAAGAGGTCAACCTCGCATTCCTCAGAGAGAACGTCCCCCTGGTCAGGCTCTCGGGCCCCAAGGTCGCCCTGGTGGACGAGGACGTGGCAGTTTTGAAGAGCAGAGGAGGCGTCGTCGTCGGCCTCGGGGCTAGAAGGGGCGTCGACTCCTCCGAGGTGCTCGAAGCCGTCGCCTCGGCCCTGGAATCTGCAGGAAGGGGAATCGAGGATATCAGGGTCATCGCTACCGCCTGGATCAAGAGAGACGAGATCGGGATCGAGAGGGCAGCAGAGGAGATGGGCTGCCACGTCGTCTACCTGGACGAGGAGGTCATAAACGCCCAGTCGCCGACGACGGAGTCGAGGGCCAAAGACCTCGGCCTCGTGGGGGTGGCGGAGCCCGCAGCCCTCGCTTTATCCGAGAGGCTGATCATGCCTAAGAAGGTCTACGGGAGGGTGACCGTTGCCCTCGGAGAGTAAGCTATACATCGTCGGGATCGGCCCCGGCAGCAGGGATCTTTTGACGAGGAGGGCAAAAGCTGCGATAGCTGATTCCAAAAGCGTCGTAGGCTATCGGCCCTACCTCGACCTCGTCTCAGACCTCTTGGAGGGGAAGGCCGTCAGCTCCACCGGCATGGGGCGGGAGGTGGACCGGGCGAAAGAGGCGGTCGGCCTCCTCGACGAGGGGTCCGTGGCCCTCGTCAGCAGCGGCGACCCCAACGTCTACGGGATGGCGGGGCTCGGCCTTGAGGTCGCCTCGGGCAAGGTCGACCTCGGTCGGGTCGAGGTCGTCCCCGGCATCACCTCCTTTTCGGCGGCAGCCTGCAGAGCCGGAATCACCTTCAGGAAGTCGGTGGCCGTCATCAGCTTGAGCGACCTTCTCACCCCCTGGCCCGAGATCGAAAAAAGGGCCAGGATCGCATCCGAGCTGAATATGCCCATAGCCCTCTACAACCCCCGGAGCAAGAAGAGGACCTGGCAGCTCGACCGCGTTCTCGATATCTGCACCGAGGGCGGCAGGATCGATCGAGACCTTCTCGTTGCAAGAAACGTCGCCCGAGAGGGCGAGGACCTCTGGTGGACGAAGGCGGAAGAGATGCTAGAGAAGGAGGAGCTACGCCAGAAGGTCGACATGTTCACCCTCCTGATCATCGGCGGCGATGGAATGACGGGAGGAGGAAGAGGGGAGGAAGGCGTAGTCAAAGGCGAATCCATTCCAAAGTCCAGGATCAACCTGGTGGGGGTCGGCCCGGGCGACCCCAGCCACCTGACCCTTGAGGCCGAGGAGTTCATCGAAAGATCGAACTTGATCCTCGGCCCCGAAAGGCACCTTCAGGCCGTGAGAGAATCGATCAAGGGCGAGACGGTCTCTAACGAAGGAGGCTTCGAAGAGAGGATACGGGCGAGGCTTCTGGCGGCGAAGGAGGCAGAGGGCCGAGGCGAGACCGCGTCAATCCTCTTCGGCGGCGACCCCAGCACCTTCAGCTCAGCCTGGCGAATTCTCGAACCATCAGAGTTCGGACCTTCAAAGGTTCACGTATCTCCGGGGGTAGGGGCCTTCTCGGCGGCGGCGGCGAGGATCGGCGCGCCCCTGGTGAACGACTTTGTCCTCCTCTCGGGGCTGGATGACGACGCGCCCGAGAGGGCCCGGAAGTTGATGGAGGGCGGCTTTGCCGTCGTCATCTACAACCAGAGTTCCGAAAAGCTGTCGGGCCTTGCGGGGAGGATCGGCGACCTCGACCCGGAGAGGCCCTTCGGCCTCGTCCAGGACGCCACCCGCCACGACGAGAGGATCGCCGTCGGGAGAGGGGCGGACCTGGCCCGCCCGAAGTTCGACGGCCGAAGGTGCACCCTGATTATCGCGGGTCCCGAGGCCCGGATAAAAGATGGCAGGATCATCACCCGGAGAGGGTATCAGACGAAGTACGATTACTGAAAACAGGTCCCAAGTACCGTTACCGAAATTACAATTACCGAAATTCGAATTGCTGAAACCGGTGGCGTTGAAGATGACCGAGAAGAAGTATTCAGATCTGGGGGCGGTCACGCCCGAAGCGAAGGAGATCTACAACAAGAGCAGGAGTTTCATCGCCGGGATCGTGGGGGATAAAACGCCCGAGGACAAGATAAAGCAGCGCTGCGTCATCGCCACCGGCGACCTGGGCGTCGCCGAGATCCTCAGGTTCAAAAACGACCCCGTGAACGCGGGCCTCGCCGCCCTGGAGGAGGGGGCTCCAATCTACGTCGACATCAAAATGGTGGAGGCGGGAGTGGTGAAAAAGGGGCACAATAGCCCCGTCATCACCGCCATCGGCAGGGGGGACGACCTCGCCGAGAGGGAGGGGATCACCAGGACCTCGGCAGGATTTCTGGAGTTGAAGAGGGAACTCTCCGGGAGCATCGTCGTCATAGGAAACGCCCCCTCGGCCCTTTTGACCCTCTGCGACCTCATCGAGAAAGGCGAGGCAAAGCCCGCCCTCGTCATCGGGGTTCCCGTGGGGTTTGTCAACGCCGCCGAGAGCAAGGAGAGGATCCGGGAGATCGATGTGCCCTCGATATCCACAGAGGGAAACCGGGGCGGAACGCCGATCGCCGTCGCCGCGATAAACGAGATCATAAATTTGCGCCATGGAAAAAAAGAGCTCTGAAAAGGAAGGGGTCATCGACCCCGTCTCGGGCCTCGCGATCCCTCCCGATTGGATCGAGAAGGCCCGTGACCCCAAGGTCCTGGATAAGGTCAATAGCGGCCTCTGGGCGCTTCTCTCCGACGGCACCCTCCTGAGAAGGGGCATCACCACAGGGACGACGGCCGCCGCCGCCTGCAAGGGGGCGGTCATCTCCATAAAGAGGCCCGTCCGCCAGGGCCAGGTCGAAGTCCTCACCCCGGCGGGGATCAGGGTCTCTGTCCCCGTCGAGGGCCGGGATGGAATATGTACCGCCGTCAAGATCGGCGGAGACCACGAGTCCGACGTAACCGCTGGCGCTGTGATGGAGGCGAGGGCCGAACTCGCTGAGATCGAGATGAGGGGGGAGATCGATACGGGAGATGAGATAGAGCTCATCGCAGGCCCCGGCATCGGCAGGATCGGGGCCGCGGGCCTCTGCGCCCCATTGGGAAAGCCAGCCATCAGCCCCTCGGCGAGGAGAGAGATCATGGGAGCGATCGAGGAGGGGATGGCGGAAGCGGGCTTGGCGGCGGTCAGGGTGAGGCTCGCGGTGAGAGACGGCGAGAGGATCGCGGAAAAGACGATGAACCCGAAAGTGGGGGTCCTCGGCGGGATATCGATCCTGGGGTCGACGGGCTTTGTCGAGCCCTGGAACGAGCACCTCGGCGAGAGCAGGGAGGCTGAGATCCAAAAGCCCGACCGGGTGGTGGTCACCACCGGTAGGGTCGGCCTAAAGTACAGCAGATTCCTATTTCCAAAACACACGGTCGTCCTCCTCGGAAACCAGCTCGACCGGCTCCATTTCCGAGAGGATCAGGATAGCGTCCTCTGCGGCCTTCCGGCCCTGATCCTGAAGTGGGGGATGCCCGACATCCTGGAGGGGACCGGATACGGGACCGTCGCCGAGATGGTGGAAAAAGAGCCCGACCACCCCAGGATCAAAGAGGCGATCCGCGAGGTGAGGAGACGGCTGCCGGAGACGAGGATCGTCCTTCTTCGGAGGGACGGCTCGATCCTCATGGATGAGATTTCTGGAAAAGAGGATTTAGGTTTGAGGTGAGGCAAAAAGATGAAGATCGTCGGAGTGGGAGCAGGCCCCGGGATGCTGACCTATGAAGCGGCGAGGGCCATAAGGGAGGCAAAGCTCATCCGCGGGTCCGCGAGGGCCATCGATCTCGTCCAACCCGAGATCAGCCCCGGATGCGACGTGAGGGCCATCGAAAACTACAGGGCCCTCCGAGATCTTCCGCCGGAGGCGGTGGTCCTATCCACCGGAGACCCGATGCTCAGCGGCCTCGGCTACCTGGACGGGGAGGTGGTGCCGGGGATATCGAGCATGCAGGTCGCCTGCGCGAGGCTGAAGATAAGCCAGCTGAAGGTGGTCCCCATCACAGTCCACGGGAGAAGCATGGACACGGAGCCGATTCTCGAAGAGGTCTCGAGAGGAAAGTGCGTCTTCCTCCTCGTCGACGACTCCACCGACCTTCTGGGCCTCTGTCGACTCCTGGAGGAGAGGGGCCTATCGAGCGACGTCGCGGTCCTCACCGACCTCGGCTATCCGGAGGAGGAGATCCAGAAGGGCACAACCGCCAGGCCCCCGCCCTCGAAGGGGCTCGCCTCAGTGATGATAGGGGATCTCGGGTTCGAGTCGACCCCATGATTTCCACTGGAACAACGCAAATGTTCAGATAAATGGGAATGCTTATTCCGAGTTGCACACCTTACACGGTGAGTAACCCGCTCCGCGAGCCTCCCATACGTCGGAGAAGATAATCCTGTTCTCCGGCTTGATCTTCTTGGCGTAGCTGCAATCGGGCCGATGATACTTGTTGGAGGTGGTGCTACCAACATAGTAACCCTCGTAATCGGTTCCGCCTTCGAATTCGGGCTCTTCCAGCTCAGGGGACGAAGCGAGATCCTCAGCGCTCGGACGATGCGAAGCTGTATCCAGGACCCCGTCATCAAAGCCCGAAATTGAACTGGAGTCCGGGATCTCTTTCTCCGGGAAGGACTCGTCTTCAGTCTTCTGCTCACCGATGCCAGCATCGCGACTTCGGGCCTCTCCCCCAAATTCGAACTCCTCGGAGGGACCCTCCACCCCTTGTGACTCGGCGGTCGGTTTTGATGAAGGAGATGCGGACGACTTCACTGATCCAGGAAAGATGGGATCAACTGGACCTTTTTCAGAATTTTCAGAAACCTCACCTCGGCCATAAGCTGCGCCGCTATCCTCCCAGATAGCGACCAGGGGATCATCCTTCACCACGTGGCAAACTCGCCGCTCGGATACAAAAAGCTCCGCAGGCTCCTCTATCTCCAGAAGGCAGGAATAGCTCCGTTCCGGGCTGAGATGGCAGCTCTCGCATATATCGAAATCGCGGCTCTTGCCCGGCTCCACCTCGATCATCATGTACCTGGTCGTCTCGACGAGCCGATCCCCGTCCCAGAGGGTGGAGTTGAGGATCAGGTAGGGCAAGGCCGACCCGCCCCGGAGGGTCAGAGCCCCCCAGGTCCGAAATAGGCTCGTGCTGACGGAGGAATCGAAGTCCAAGACCAGCGATTGAGAACGCTCGGGATTGTCCAAGCCATCCGACGCCTCGCCCATGCCTTCAATGGAAGACGAAAAGATCCCAGTCCTCGAACCAAAATCCTCCCGGATCGAGGAGAGGGCAGAGCCGAGTTCTGAGGGGACATCGACCTCACCAAGGTAAACCGCAGACGCGAGAAATACCACGAAGAGGGATGATAGCAGGACAAAAACCCTGAACGATAGAAGCTTCAGCGACAAAGACATAACCCCATTATTTCCACTGGAGACCGATATCAAGAGCTGTAATTGTTTCGAGCATCAGGTCGAAGGCATGAGAGCCGATCTTCGGGCCTTTCGGGCCAAAAGAGCGCCCGTCAACCCCTCAACCGCCCCAGTACCTTCAGCGCCTCCTCGACGCACTCGAGCTGGCTCTTGAGCCTTCCCAGATCCTGCTCATCTCTCATCTTCTCGGAGATCTCCCTGATCTTCAGGAGGATAGCCCTCTGAAGCTCCTCCAACGCCGGTTCCCTTTCGTCTTTCGGACCTGTTTTTCTGGATAACGCTTCGCGATGGACAACTTCACCGTTATCTCGGGCCTCCGGAGCCATAGCCTGCTGAATGCCCCTCCCTCCCCCGAACTCCTCGGCCGAGACCCCTTCTTCCCCGGCGATCGAGACCGAACGCGATATGCTCGAAGGTTTCCGCTCAGATTCAACCGCGATCTTCTCCGCTCGGGAGGGAACCTGGGGTCCTGCCTCTTCGAAGGAGCAGACTGGGCATACCACCTCCCCTTTGTAACGGAAGAGCGGCGCCCCGCATTCGTGATGGGTGGCCAACATCGTCCCCCCCATCTCCAGCAGCCTTGTTATCCTCTTAATAGCCTCTTCTTCTTCCATCCGGGATCACCATGTTTTTCAAGCAACATTATGCAGCATCAGACATCATGAGGCATCCCCATCATCGCCCAGGCGTCGCGTCATCACTCGCCACCAAGTCGACGGCCGATAAAAATGATTTAACGCCACCATATGTTTAAATATGACAACCATGTCATAACTTGTTGGGACGGATGTTATCCTTAACCTTTTTGCCGTCTTGAAAATGTGGTGATTCCATGGCAGCTGAAAATGTGATTAAGCAGTGTGTCGAAGTTTTAGAGCGCATTATGAGCGACGATACCGTTCCTAGAAATATAAGGCGTTCTGCTGAGAGCGTAAAGTCGACCCTTCTCAACGACCAAGACTCAGAAGCGATCAGGGCCGCATCTGCCATATCGGTCCTCGACGAGATCAGCAACGACCCAAACATACCCCTTCATACCAGAACCCTGATTTGGAATGTCGCCAGCCAGCTCGAGACGATCCCCGTCGATTGATCCTCCATGGGAGCCTATCGGCCGAGCTGAAAAGGAGAAGAGGAAAAAATAGCCACTTTACAGAGTTGGTTCTCGTATCCAGTTTTCATTTTCTGATAATCGCGAATCAGCATTGGAACTCGATAAGAAGGCAGATTAGGTCCTTCCTTATCAGAAAATATCGGGCGCAATCTTTTAGGTTCGAGCTGAATAAAGCTGAAATAGATATGTGTAGCACCAACAACCCGGCTCTTCTTTTATATGGTTTTATTTAGACTTGGCCGCATCACCCAGATCATTCATATAAGAGCACCCCAGGCTTTGAGCCACCAGGCATAAAGCCCCCAGGCATCGAGGCCAAATCACCCGAGGATAGAGCCGCGCGATTTGACGACCCCTCTGTTTCCACTGGACCCCCTGACCCCTCTGTTTCCACTGGAGCTGGAGAGCTGTTGAAACAGCAGATGATCTGGAAAGTGGTTAAAAAAATATCAATATTTTTTCTTTTGAAATAAAACTTTACAATAGTAGCAACCCTGATATTTCTACTGGAACGCGGGCCCCCTCGGTTTCCACTGGAGATTAAGAGGACATATGATCGCGATCTTCTTCACCGAGATCATGCCTCAAATGTAGTTGTTGAATCGTTAAGAATTGCATCAACTTGGCTGAAATTTCACCAACAACGCAGCCCGAAATCGGGCATTTCAGAAGATATCACAGGTTCAAGATGCCTTCCGTTCCTGATTTTTAGCTGAATTCTTGATTGAAATCTGTCCTCTCAACTGAAGGGATCAGAATCTTTAAGTAGGATTAGTGAATTAGCTATAAATGGCTATATTTACATTATTTTAACAGAACCCACGCCTGATATATCTCGATTCCAGTGGAAACAATGGGGTGGGGGGGTTGCAGTAGAAGTAAAGGGGTCGTACCGCAACTCTTAATAACAGATAGAATGTATTTTGTTTTTTGTCTGGGGGATTTGTCTTTCATGTCGGGTGGATTATTCGCTGACCTCTTGAAAAAAGGGGAAATATTTGAGTGCAGAGACGTGCTCCGCTCCAGCTATACGCCTTCGGAGCTTCCCCATCGGGAGGATCAGATCAACGGCATGGCCTCCATCTTGGTCCCCGCCCTCCGGGGCGAGACCCCCTCCAACGTTCTGATATATGGAAAGACCGGAACCGGGAAGACCGCCGTGGCCAAATATGTCGGCTCGGAGCTGGAAGCTGCAGGAGGCAATAACAGCTCCAAATGCTCTTTTATCTACATCAACTGCGAGGTCATCGATACCCAATATAGAGTCCTGGCCCATCTCGCCCGCTGTTTCGGAAGAGAGGTCCCCATGACCGGCTGGCCCACAGACCAGGTCTACGAGGAGGTCAGAAAGTCCCTGGACGAAGACCACCGAATGGTGGTCATGGTCCTGGACGAGGTGGACAAGCTGACGAGAAAGGGGGACGATATCCTCTACAATCTGACGAGGATCAACTCGGACTTGGACCAAGCCGGAGTCAGCTTGATAGGGATCTCCAACGATTTGAAGTTCACGGACTTCCTGGATCCGAGAGTAAAAAGCTCTCTTGGGGAGGACGAGATAATCTTTCCGCCCTACAATGCGGAGCAGATCAAAGACATTCTGGAACAGAGAGCGTCGATGGCCTTCAAGCCCGGAGTTCTGGCTGAAGACGTGATCCCCCTCTGCTCGGCTCTCGCGGCCCAGGAGCATGGCGACGCCCGAAGGGCTCTGGACCTTCTGAGGGTTTCGGGGGAGCTGGCGGAGAGGGTGGGCTCCGATCGAGTGACAGAGGACCACGTCCGATCCGCTCGGGCCAAGATAGAACGCGACCGGGTGAGAGAGGTGGTGATGACCCTTCCGACCCAGTCCAAGCTCGTCCTCTACAGCGTCCTCCTCCTGGAGGAGCAGGGGATAAAGAACGTCACCACCGGGGCCGTTTACGGGATGTACAAGCAGCTCTGTCCCCTGGTGGACCTCGATTACCTGACTCACCGGCGGATTGCCGATCTGATCGCGGAGCTCGACATGCTGGGGATAATCCACACCGTGGTGGTGAGCAAGGGCAGGTACGGCAGGACCAAGGAGATTTCTCTCTCCATCCCTCTCGCCAAGCTGAAGGCGATGATCCTCGACGACTACCGGCTCAAGGACCTCATCGGCGGCACCACCTCTCTTCAGAGCAGATGGGGCTGAAGGCGAGGCGGCCATCCTTTTTGTCTCAGAGCTGATCTGAGAAGCTGATTAGAGTGCCTCAAAATCGATTAGAGACGCCCCATAACTGATTAAAACAGGAAAGAAGCGAGAAGTGCGCCGACCGGGATTCGAACCCGGGTTTAGGCGTTGGCAACGCCTAGTGATAACCACTACACTATCGGCGCTCTGTGACGTGCCGCCACACACCCCATAACGTTCCAGCGTAAAAACATTGCGGGCAGACGGCTTCCTTGAAGCCATAACCAGTTTTTTTATCGGCCCCTTTTCATGACCTTCCATCCTCGCCGGTTGCACATATTTTATCTATCATCAACTTCAAACTCGAGATTGCGTTGGTGGTGTCCTCTCGTGTACGACGTCATAATCATCGGGGCGGGCCCGGCAGGCCTTACCGCCGGGATGTACTGTGCCAGGGGCGGGAAGAAGACCCTCATCCTCGGAAGCGTCTACGGGTCCCAGCAGTCGATGGGCGGCCTTTACGAGAACTATCCGGGCTTTCCTGACGGCATCCAGGGGATCGAGCTCTCTGAGCGTATGCTGGCCCAGGCCGAGAAGTACGGCGCAGAGGTTCACGAAGAGATGGTTACAAAGGTGGTATCCCTGAACGGCGTCTTCAGGGTCAAGACCGAGAGCTGGGAGTACGAGGCGAGGGCCCTGATCCTCGCGACCGGCGCCAGCCATCGGAAGCTCTCGGTTCCCGGCGAGGAGGAGTACGCGACGAGGGGCGTCTCATACTGCGCCTACTGCGACGGCGCCCTATTTCGAAACAAGACCGTCGCCGTCATCGGATACGGGAACGGCGCGGCGAGAGCCGTCCTCTATCTTGCGGGGCTCTGCGAGAAGGTCCACCTCCTGAATGTCCGGGAGGAGCTGGCGGCAGAGGCGGTCTATCTCGATAGGATCAAGACCCTCACCAGTCTCAACATCGTCGAGGGGGTCGAGCCGGTCCGAATCCTGGGAGACGGTTTCGTGACGGCGGTCGAGTTCAAGGCGAGAGGGAGGGACCGCACCCTGAACGTCGACGGGGTCTTCGTCGAGATGGGTGTGGCGCCGAACGTCGATCTCGCCGTCGACCTCGGGGTCGAGCTGACGAAGGGCGGTTTCGTCAGGGTGAATCGGCTCACCCAGGAGACGAACGTCCCCGGGGTCTTTGCGGCGGGGGACGTCACCGGCGGCAGGATGCAGGTGACGACGGCCGTCGGCGCCGGGACATCGGCAGCCATCAGCGCCATGAGGTACATCCAGTAATAGTAATTCGGTGGTGAAACTTTCACGAAGAAGAAACGATCAAAGCCCGACCTCTCCAGGCCCGTGGCGGTCTGGCGGTCGATGGACCTTTTGGACGGGGAGGCGGCCGGCTGTCTGACCATCATCCTGAGGACGAGGGGGTGCAGGTGGCGTCGGTGCACCATGTGCGGTTACGCCGCCGAGGGCGCTCCCGCCACCGAGGAGGACCTGATGGTCCAGTTTCGGGCCGCCACAAAAGACCTCTCCTCCGAGGACCGGGTGGTCAAGATCTACACCAGCGGCAGCTTCCTCGACCCTGCAGAGGTCCCCGAATCGGTCAGGACTCAGATCCTCGACGACCTTTCGGCCGCTGATGTTGAGAAGCTCGTCGTCGAGTCGAGGCCCGAGTACGTAACGTCCGAACGGGTCGAGGACTCGGTCGCGAGGATCAGGACGGAGGTGGCGATGGGCCTTGAGACCTCTAGCGATCTCGTCAGGGATCATTCCATCCGGAAGGGCTTCTCCTTCGAGGATTTCAGGGCGGCGGCGAAGACGGTCCACGGCGTTGGCGGATCTGTCAAGACGTATCTCCTCCTCAAGCCCCCCTTCCTCTCGGAGGGAGTGGCGATATCTGACGCCCTCCGATCCGCCCGGGATGCAGCCCCCCACTCCGACGTCCTCTCCCTGAACCTCGCCAACATCCAGAGGGGAACCCTCATGGAGAGGATGTGGATGGCGGGCGACTACCGTCCCCCCTGGCTCTGGAGCGCCATCGATGTATTGAAGAAGGTCACTTTTATCCCCATCATCTGCGATCCCGTGGCCGCGGGCACCAGGCGCGGTCCCTCCAACTGCGGGAGGTGCGACGAGGCGGTCGCGAGGGCGATAATGGAGCACGCCCTCACTCAGGATGCCGGCGTCTTCGAGGATCTTGACTGCGGATGCAGGGCCGCCTGGGAGAAGGTGGTGGAGCTGGAGGACTACAGCTTTGGAGCGCCGCTCTTCTGAGCGATCCATTCTTCGAAGCCGAGCTCTCCGGAATTTCGGCTCGTCCGCGCCGGCACGCTTGTTACTTTCAAGTTCTATTTTAATAACATAATTCGGCGAGCCTCAATTTTTGGCCTAAACCGGAGCAGAGTCTTGACCTTTATTTTTAACAATTTTTGCATCCTCTGACAGCTTGCTTTTTCAAATCCTCTTTTCACACCGTAATATTGTTCAACTCTCAGATTCTTAGGTATACATCACTATAAATCATCATCATATCGTTTACGTCGTCGAAGGTTCTCGTAAACCGTTCTTGCTCACAAAAACTTTAATAATGTCTTATATGTCATTATTAATCATTATATTGCCGTTTTTGTCATTAAAAATCGTTATATTAGTTTTTGAATGCTAAAAAACAATTTTAAAGGTTTCTTTATCATTATTAATCATTATAATCGTTTATTGACCCAAAAGGACTTAATATCAGGAGATTAACAGGGGCCCGGTTAGTTGGAGGATATATATGTCCAACACGAAAAGATCACGATCCAAAGGAAAATGCCTTCTGTACCTGCTATGCGTTGCGATTGTGTTTCGCACAAAGTGGTTGGAAGGTTATACTTCGTGGACGAGAATGCTTTTGGATGTTATTCCGGGGAAGTCGACCTCGGAGATAAAGAGATCTTCTGCTTCTAAAGAAATTAGAGAGTTACAAAAGGTGTGAAGTTGATAGGAGCTGTGAATTCTCACATAAATCAGCTCGTTTTGAGTGTTGCTGTAATGCGGATGGAGGATAACAAGCACAATTAGGCATGGAGGAATAGGTTTTATGGTGAGTACAGTCGACATGGGTTTGTTCGGCATATTCTTGCTGGTACTGCTATGTCCATTTTTCATAAAGAAAGTTGAGGAGCAGCTGGAAGCTTTTCTCTTTGTTATGGGCGTGTCTGCAGTTACCATAGCCAACGCCTGGCACATGGAACTCGTGATGGAGGCCATCGAAGAGCCCATCATTAAGGGCATAGTTCCGGCGGTGTTGGTTGCCGGTCTGATATTCTATTATGGAAGATCTTACGCTCAGCGGATAATGGACGTCCTGGCGAGCAAGATCCCTCTCAAGATACTGGTCTTTTTGATAGTGGTGATCTTAGGGCTCTGTGCAAGCCTGATCACGGCCATAATTGCAGCTCTGGTGCTGGTGGAGGTTGTAAGTCTCCTGCCCCTTGACCGGAAGACGAGGATCAACCTCACGGTAGTGGCGTGTTTCTCCATCGGTCTTGGAGCAGCTTTGACCCCAGTGGGTGAGCCTCTCTCCACAATCGCCATCACTAAGCTGCAGGGTCCGCCATACTATGCCG
>DAOSXX010000057.1:0-13580 GCA_035380685.1 Methanothrix sp.
CGGAGGTGACCCAGAGCATGGTGTAGGCGATCTCCGCCGCCCCGATCACCGCCGAGGTGACGGCTATGCCGAGGAGGGTGAAGATCGAGCCGATATCCGAGACCTTTACATCTATCTCCCATTCTCTCTCCAAACGAGTTCACCAGCAGAGAATATGTCGAGGTGGATTAAAAGGGTTTAGATGGTGGGTCGATTCCGGGGTCCGATGAATCCGACGTTTACCATGATTTTGTGAGGGCTCTCTTCAAGCTCTCTTTTTGAACTCTTCAGACTTATGGTCCAGAAGAACGAAAACTAGCGCCCCCAGAATTAATATAAATATTATGATTATTAAAAGCATCCACCCGCGTACGGCCCAGACTGCGAAAAGTTCCTTGGCATCTGTTGGAATTTTATTAACAATTATCCCGATACTTAAGGCTAAAACAAAAGTTAAAACGCTATAAGCTATCGGTTTCGGTTTGAGCGTCTCCTTAGCGTATTTTGCCAACGTTGAATCATCCGTCGATTGTGGACATGAAAGGGGATCATTGGCTGGCAGTGCATCCACTTCTAAGACGGCCAGACGGCTGGCAGCCTGATTCAGGGAGTAGTACGCATTTAATGACCCTGATGAGTCAAATATTTTGTCTGTCAGTCTCCATCGGATGGCATGAGAAACGGATTTGGCTTCATCAAGGTATTTCAGTTTGCCGGCCAACTCGCCAAGGGCATTTACGGCGGCCATACGCAAGTCCCTATCAACATCTTTTATCGCTAATAGTAGATCGGGGACGGCAGATATTCCGATCTGGCGCATCGCTTTTGAAGCGGCAAGATGTGCATGGAAATCATCATCTTTTAGCACTGAAAGCAGATCTTGGACGGTTGGGCTTTTGACTTCGCTCACCGAATCTGCAATCTCCCTGGGGCTGACGCCATCGATATCCTCAAGTTCTAAGAGTAGATCAGGATAGTCAGATGCTCCAATGTTGCCCAAGACTTCTGAGGCTAAATAACGTACATACCAATCACTATCTTTAAGCGCTAAAAGCAGATCGGGGATGGCCTGAACGTCTCGGATCATGTCCAAAGCTTTTACAGCACCCCGGCGTATATGTAAATCATCATCTTTCAGAGCTATAAGTAAATCGGGGACAGCTGGGCTTCCTATCAGTCCCAAGGCTTCTGTAGCGTGATCGCGTACATACCTATCGCTATCCTTTAGTGCTATAAGCAGATCGGGAATTACCCGAACATCATTAATTTGGCTTAGCTTTCTTACAGACCTTCGTCTTGTATGGTTATATTTAAACTCAACAGCCGGAATCAGATCACGGATAAGCTGAATGCTTATAATCCAGTCCAGCATTTTTGCAGTTTTGAAGTGTATAGCCCTATAGATATCCTTTATAGCCAAAATCAGATCTGGTAAGGCCAAGTTTTCGATTTGGCTAATGGCTTCTTCAGCAGCCTGGCGTACATGAAAATCACTATCTAATAGAGCAAAAAGTAGATAGGGTGTGGCCTGAACATCTCCAATTTTACCCAGGGATTCCGCAGCATCACTGCGTACATACAAATTGCCATCCTTCAAAGCTAGAACCAGATCCGGCACGGCCTTAACGTCTCCGATCCATCCCAATGCCTTCGCAGCTTCGCGGCGTACATCGCTCTTGTCGTCCTTTAGCCCTAGAAGTAGATTGGGGACAGCTGGGCTTCCTATCAGTCCCAAGGCTTCGGCAGCGGCTGTGCTTACAAGCCAATCGCCATCCTTCAAAGCTAGAACCAGATCCGGCACGGCCTTAGCGTCTCCGATCCATCCCAATGCCTTCGCAGCTTCGCGGCGTATATCTCTGTTGTCGTCCTTTAGCCCTAGAAGTAGATTGGGGACAGCTGGGCTTCCGATCCGGACTAAGGCTTCGGCAGCGGCTGTGCTTACAAGCCAATCTCCGTCCTTCAAAGCTAGAACCAGATCCGGCACGGCCTTAGCGTCTCCGATCCAGCCCAATACCATCGCAGCTTCGCGGCGTACATCTCTGTTGTCGTCTCTCAGCAGTAGAAGTAGATTGGGGATAGCTGGGCTTCCGATGTGAAACAAGGCTTTGGCAACGGCTCTGCGTACATACCAATCGCCATCTTTTATAGCCATAGCCAAATCGGGCACGGCCTGAACGACTCCAATCCTGCCTAAGGCTTCAGCAGCGTCACTGCGTACCTCTTTGTCGTCATTCTTAAGAGCTAGAAGAAGGGCGTTCGCGGAAGGGCTTCCGATCTCAACTAGAGCGTTTATAATAGGCCAGTGTTCAAACTTGTTACAATTATTCAGAGCTTGAACAAGGTCAGTCACAGCTGGACTTCCAATCTGGGCCAGCGCTTCCGCGGCTGCACAGCGTACATGAAAATCGCTATCCTTCAGAGCTGTGGCCAGATAAGGTATGGCCCGAATATCTTTATTTTTGCCCAGAGAATTTGCAGCTTCACGGCGTACATCCTTATTGTCATCCTCCAGAGTTTGAACAAGGTCGGCAAAGGTTAAGCTTCCGCTTTGAACTAGAGCTTCTCTAGCATCGTAACGTACATACCAATCCTCGTCTTTCAAAGCTTCAGTCAAAACTGGCTTAGCTGGCCCTCCGATCTCAATTAATAGGCTCATCACAGTCTTCCGATCGGGAAAATAGCTCCAAATGCTTAGAAAGATGCCCAAAGCGCTGAGAATTCGCGGAAATCTTCCGAATATAAATGCTCCGACCCAAGCAAAAGTCCAAAGGATGGCAATAACCCAGAAAATTTGCAAATCCCAGATAGCTAGAACTTGTACTGAAAAGCTTGCCGCAAATAGACCAAGTAATGTCAATCCTAAAAGGTAAGCTGCTATCAAGGTCAGAACGAGCCATATCTTGTGCGTACGAATCAGCCAGCGCAGTTCACTTATAATTTCATCTTTTATATTCGCGTCTATTTGGAGTCGTTCGACTAGAAATTCTCCGGCCAAAAAGAGATCTCGATGCAGAAAACGCTCGAATGCGCTGGGGCCGTGGGGAAGACAAGTAGGTCGCAATAACCAGGTGATGCCCGGAACTCGGTCCATCCAATGGTTCAATCCAAGTATATGTCTTAACAGCTCATTGAGGTCATCTTGGTCCATCATTCCAGCCAGCAGGAGAATCGGCTCTCTCCAGGCGTAATGGTTTAGCCGGAGACGGAGGAAATTCCAGGCATTTTTGGAGTTTATCCCCCACACTTCGGCTAGACCTCTCGCTGCAGCGTACTCCTCAAAAGTCAGGTGGCGGAAGGCGAGGTACTCCCTTTTTTCCAATCGCCATATATCGAGTACTCCGGCTTCTTGCCAAAAATCGACGACATCCTCCGCAGTGATCTTAGCGTCTCCAGGCGCTAGGTTCCACCTTTCTTTGAGGCGTCCTTGAAGAGAATCTGCAAGAGATTCTCGCGTCGGCTGGCCATCACCCTTACCGCCGTAATAGATGAAGTGTAGTCGCCAGCCGATATAATAAAAGCCGTCAAGAGCAGCCTCGCGGGCTCGATCGCCGGTCAGAGCCCCCAAGCTGAACTCTGGGGCGCCCTCTCCACCGCATCGAGGTCTTCGATTCACTTCCCAGGAATTGAGCAACTTTTCAACATAGCTCTGATACAGCTCCCCCCTGCTAGTCGGCAAATCCTGCAGAGGGTCTTCTCCAGCCAGAATCACTAAAAAGGTTAGAAGAAGGGGATTATTGGTAAGAGTTCCAATTCGCGGTCTATCTCTTAGCTGATCTTTTAGCCACGAGACTCTTTCTGCCACCCATTCAGGTCCTAGACCGCCCTGATCAGCTAGCACCCCGAACCAATTTTTCAGAAATTTATCTACGTCTTCGGTTTCTAGGGGCAGAATCTCAAAGTGTGGAAGCGATTCCAGGCCAGCCTTTTGATAACCTACGGGCCTTGACGTGATCACCAGGTCCCCAGGAAGCTGTCCTATCTGGCCCACAACCTTTTCCCGCCAGCCGCGAGCCTCGTCGAGGCCGTCCACCAGCCAAAGAATGCGATCTGCCTGACCTATAGCCCTTAACAAGTTGGTTTTGTCGTAGTTGAACATCTTCGCAACTTCGTCAAGAGCGAAGTCGTACAAAGACTCAGTTCCACCGATCCCGCAATATGTGGCATAATCGCGCAGAGAGACAAGGATGGGGAGAGGAGCGTTGGCATCTTCAGCAACTTTGCGGGCCAGGTATCTCAACATGGTTGATTTGCCCGCGCCGGGGGCGCCCAATATCGCGATTCTTTTGTGTTCAGACAGAGCGTCCTGAGGATCTATTGGTTTTGGGCGTTCGGCCTCTTTATGCTGCTGGTTTTGACGATAAAGGTATTCACCCAGGGCGCGCACTGCTTCCTTGTCATCAGTTAGATCGCAGGCTAAAAGGCTCTCATCACGAGCTTCTTCTTCAACGCGAGTGCGTTCGGCTTCTCTTCGGGCACGACCTGTCTCTTCGAGAACGGCTTGAATTCGGATGTAAACCCGATCCAGCGGCACCTGAATGTGTATCGGCCGACCGGAGCGATCCCTAGGCAGCGGAATTCCAGCAAGCTTAACAAATCTGGTATCTTGAATCACCCTCTGGCGATAATCAGCCAGCAATTCCAGATCTTCCAACTCGGTTCACACCACCTGCGTGATTCATGAAAGGCTCCAAACAACTTCTCTACCAGATACGATAGCATCTCTAAAACTTAAACGTAGTTGTAGTTTTGTTTTTAAAAAAGACGGAAGAGATCAAAGTTGGTGAGGGATTTGCTAGAATTTACAGGTTCTATTCGATGCCTAGCAGGAGTTGAAATTTTGTGCCCACACTTGAACTTCAACCCTCGGCTCTGAGATGGCCAAAAACGTCAAATATAATACTGTCTCAATTTACATCTGTGTTCGCGATCAGGATAGCCTTAAATCGATCAAAGCCCAACATCTGCTAAGGTGTGAGACGTGAAAGAGATTCAGCTCAAGGTGGCCAAGGCCTACCCCAACGACTCGGCCCGGGGTATCGCCCGACTCGACCCCAACGCCCTCCTTACCCTGCGGCTCTCGCCCGGTGACATCATCGAGATCGAGGGGAGGAGGATCTCCGCCGCCAAGGTCTGGCGCGCCGACCGGCAGGACTGGAGCCAGGACTACATCAGGATAGACGGCTTCATTAGGCACAACGTCGGGGCGAGCATAGGTGACCGGGTCAAGATCAGGAAGGCGAAAGAGGGCGAGGCGCTCCGGGTCGTCCTCTCCCCGCCCTCGGGCACTCACACCTACTACGGCGAGGACGCAGCCGAGCAGATCAAGAGGCAGACCCTGAAGCGGCCGATCGTCCGGGGCGACATCCTCCCCATCATGAGCTCCTCGGGCCACCCCTTCATTGGCCGGATGGAGGCGGTGCCCCTGGTGGTGGCTGACACCGATCCCGAAGGCGTGGTGGTGATTACTGAGAGGACGGAGGTCTCGCTGCTGGACCGACCGGCCAAGGGCTTCGGCTCGGTGAAGGGGACGGGGATCACCTACGAGGACGTGGGCGGCCTTCGTAACGAGGTCCAGCGGGTCCGGGAGATGATCGAGCTTCCCATGAAGCACCCCGAGGTCTTCACAAGGCTCGGGATAGAGCCCCCCAAGGGCGTCCTCCTCCACGGCTCGCCGGGGACGGGAAAGACCCTGATCGCGAAGGCCGTCGCTAACGAGACGAACGCCAACTTCTTCTCCATCGCCGGTCCCGAGATTATGTCCAAGTACTACGGCGAGTCCGAGCAGAGGCTCCGGGAGATCTTCGAGGAGGCCAACAGGAACACCCCCTCGATCATATTCATCGACGAACTCGACTCCATCGCCCCTAAGAGGGGCGATGTGACGGGCGAGGTCGAGCGGCGGGTCGTAGCCCAGCTCCTCGCCATGATGGATGGCCTCAAGGAGAGGGGTCAGGTGGTGGTGATCGGGGCCACCAACAGGATCGACGCCATCGATCCGGCATTGAGGCGGCCGGGGAGGTTCGACCGGGAGATCGAGATCGGGGTCCCTGACAGGATAGATCGGATGGAGATCCTCCAGATCCACGTCAGAAACATGCCGATAGACGAGTCGGTGAACCTCGACGACCTAGCCGACAGGACCAACGGCTTCGTCGGAGCCGACATATCCGCCCTCTGCAAGGAGGCGGCGATGAAGGTCCTCCGAAGACACCTTCCCGACATCTCCTTCGACGACGACATACCCCAAGATGTCCTCGACCAGATGTCGGTGACAGGCCAGGACTTCGAGAACGCCCTGAAAGAGATCGAGCCCTCCGCCATGAGAGAGGTCCTAGTCGAGATCTCCGACGTCAGCTGGAAGGACGTAGGCGGTATCGGCACCCTCCGCCAGGAGATCGTCGAGTCGGTGGAGTGGCCCTTGAAGCGGCCCGCCAAGTTCGAGGAGATGGGGATCAGGCCCCCGAGGGGCGTTTTGCTGTACGGCCCGCCAGGGACGGGTAAGACCCTCATCGCCAGGGCAGTTGCAAAAGAGACGAAGGCGAACTTCATCTCCGTCAAGGGCCCCCAGCTCCTCTCGAAGTGGGTCGGCGAGTCGGAGAAGGCGGTGAGGGAGGTCTTCAAGAAGGCGAGACAGGTCTCTCCCGCCATCGTATTCTTCGACGAGCTCGACGCCATAGCCCCCATGAGGGGGATGGAGGAGGGGCACAGGACGAGCGAGCGGGTGGTAAACCAGCTCCTCGCAGAGCTCGACGGCCTTGAGACCCTCAAAGACGTGGTGGTGATCGCGGCGACGAACAGGCCCGACATCATCGACCCCGCCCTCCTTCGGTCCGGCAGGTTCGATAGGCTCTTATTCGTCGGCCCACCCGACAGGGCGGGAAGGCTTGAGATCCTCAAGATCCACACAAGAAAGACGCCGAACGGCGACGACGTCAGCCTGGAGGAGCTGGCGGAGCTGACCGAAAGCTACGTGGGGTCGGACCTAGAGTCCCTCTGCAGAGAGGCGGTGATGCTGGCCCTGAGAGAGGACCCGGAGGCCGAAGAGGTGGAGATGAGACATTACCGGGAGGCGCTGAAGAGGGTTAGGCCGAGCTTCGAGGAGAACATGGTGCGGTACTACGAGCGGATCAACGAGAGGTTCAGGGGCGGAGTTAAGGTCGACCCCGGCTCCTACCTGGGGTACCGGTGAGGTGAGATATGCCAAAAATTTACGCCCGGAGCCTCGCCGGAAAGGAGATCGTGACGATGGCGGGAACTGTTCTGGGAGAATTGGAGAACATCATCCTCGACCCCGAGACCGGCAAGTTGATCGACCTTCTGGTCAAGCCCGACTCGGAGCTTGACCCCGCCAGGTACCGAAAAGAGGGAAAGCTGATCCTCGTCCACTTCTCCTCTGTCTGCGCCCTCAAAGACTACATCGTCGTCGATGAGAAGAGGGCGGAGAGGTAGAGACAAGAAATAGTGATGGGCGTGATCGGCGAAGGAAAGGCCCGTCGTCAGGAGAGGTCATAGCTTGATAAAGCCGATCACCGGCCTCTTCCTCGTCTTCTGGGGATTGGTGAAGGTCTATCAGGGATGGCTGATCTATGACGGCGGCGTGGACTTCGGGGCCGCTGTGATCGTCTTCGGGCTCCTCGCGGCCCTCGTCGGAGGCCTATTTCTCAGGGATTCTCTCCGATGGGACGCCTGCCTATAGGGTTCAAAAACCCCTCGCAACGAACGAATCGAAATCCTCGAACATTGGCGCCGTTTTTAAAGTTGACTGGTATTACACTTTTTGTTTCTAGATTTCAATGACGTGAAATTCGTATAAATTAACACGGCATTACCCCAGCAAGGGCAATCAATTTTAATTATTACCGACAAATAACTGTCCGTGGAGAACCTGGCAGAGACTTTCCTGAAACTGGACCGAAAGGAGATCATCCTTTTGAAGACCATCGAGAGGGGGATGCGCCACTGCGAGTGGGTCCCTACGGAGGAGCTGATGGCGAGAAGCCGCCTATCCCCAAAGGGCGTGAGCAGCGGCCTCTCGAAGCTGGTCGAAAAAAAGCTGGTCTTCAGGACAAAAGAGCCCTACGATGGCTACGCCATCGGCTTTGCCGCCTACGACCTCGTCGCCCTATCCGACCTCGTCGATAGAGACGTGGTCGTCTCCCTCGGCGACCTCCTCGGCGTCGGCAAGGAGTCGGTCGTCTACGAGGCCCTGGGACGCATCTCCTCCGCTCCTGCGGCGGAGACGGGTGCCGAGAGGAAGGCGGAAGAGGCGACCGAAGCGACCGGTGGGCTTCCCCTGGCGGTCAAGTTCCACCGCCAGGGGGAGACGAGCTTCAAGCACGTCCGCAGGGTCAGAGAACACCTGCGAGATCTGCCCCGGTGCGCCTGGATCCACGCCGCCAGGCTCGGAGCTGCAAAGGAGTTCAAAACCCTCAAGCGCCTCTATCCCGAGGTCTCGGTGCCGAGGCCCGTCGCCCTCAGCCACCACGCCGTGGTGATGGAGCATTCGGGGGGAACTGAGCTCTACAAGCTCGACCTCGAAAACCCGGCGGAATGCCTGGATATAATCCTGGAGGAGGTGGCCGCTGCCTGGGGGAAGGGGATCGTCCACGCCGATCTCAGCGCCTACAACGTCCTGGCCGGGGTGAAGGGAGAGATAGTCATCATCGACTGGCCCCAGGCGGTCTCTCGAACCCATCCCCAGGCCCAAGAGCTTCTCGAAAGGGACACAAAGAACGTGGTCAGCCACTTCCAGCGGAAGTACCGTCTCGATTTTGAGGCAGAAGATGCCCTCGCCTTCGTTCTCGGCGAAGAGAAGGAAGGCGAGAACGTGGGCGCGAAAAAAGATGATCGATGGCGGATGAAAGGGGAACGGGAAAGAGACCCGTCGTGAGGTGATGCCATCCCGGGATTAATCTTCGGAGTGGATATCGCCAGCGGCTCTCCCAAGAGCAAGCAGCCCCCAAGCTACGCTCTCTTCATCTTCGAGGGGGATAGAGAAGAGCGCCACCCCATGATCAGCAGGCAGAAGCTGATCAGGTTGATCCGGCAGATGGCACCGGATATGGTGGCGATCGACAACGTCCACGAGCTGGCCGCGAGCAAGGCCGACCTCGTCAGGCTCCTGAGGGGGATGCCCCCCTCTACTAAACTGGTCCAGGTGACGGGAGGGGAGAGGCCCGAGGCCCTGACGAAGATCGCCCGATGGCACGGGATCTCGTTTGATCGGCTAAACTCCATGGACGAGGCCGAGACCTGCGCCCGTCTCGCCGCTAGAGGCGTCGGAAGCGTAGTCTCGGCTTTCGAGGACCGGACCTGGATCAAGGTGAGCCGCCGGAGGTCTCCGGGCCGGGGCGGCTGGAGCCAGAAGCGGTACACCCGGAAGATCCACGGGTCGGTGAAGGCCCTATCCCGGGAGGTGGAGGATAAGCTCCGGGAGGAGGGGCACCAGTTCAGCGCCCGGTCCGTGGAGGGGATCGGAGGCTACATCAGAAGCGAATTTGTGGTGGAGGCACCCCGAAACGAGGTCCATCTCCATTCGGGCTATCGGGGCGACGCCCAGATCCGGGTCGAAGGGGTGGAGCGGCCTCGGCTCAAGTTCGAGCCGCTCCGAGCAAGGCGAGGCTACATCATCGCCGGGATCGACCCCGGCACCACCACCGGGATCGCCGCCCTCAACCTGAAAGGAGAGCTGGTGGACCTTCTCAGCGCGAGGGCCATGTCGCCCCCGGACGTCATAGAGTGGCTGGCGGAGAGGGGCAAACCCCTGGTCGTCGCCACAGATGTATTTCCCCCTCCCGGAGCTGTCGAGAAGGTGAAGCGTTCCTTTTCCGCCGTCCTCTATTCGCCGGGAAGCGACATACCGTCCGAGGAGAAGATCGCCCTCGCTCGGGAGTACGGCTACAAAAACGATCACGAGCGCGATGCCCTCGCCGCTGCCGTAAGCGCCTACAAGAGGTACAAGAACAAGTTTCAGCAGGTCGAGAAGAAGTGCCCTCCGGGCCTCGACCCCGAAGAGGTGAAGGCCCTGGTGGTGAGGGGCCTATCGATAGACCAGGCGATATCGGGGATGACAGAGCTGCCGCCCGAGGAGCCGACGGCCCCAAAGGAGGCCGAGGCGGAGGTCGACTCGGATCTCGCAGCCCTTATGGCGGAGAACAGACGCCAGGCCGACCAGATCCGGCGGCTTAAGGGGTACACAGAGGAGCTGAAAGGAGAGCTGGCGAAGGACGAGGAGGTTCGCCGCCGCCTGGAGGCGACGATAGAGAGGCTGAAGGACAAGTCCCGCCGGGAGATCAAAAGGGACCAGGAGATCAGGATCAGGGAGAAGGAGATCGAGCGGCTCCGGGCCCTCCTCCGGCAGGAGAGAAAGACCAACCGAAAATTGAAAGCCAGGCTGAAGAGGATCAGAAAGGCTGAAGAGCTGGAGGTGGAGGCGGTCGGAAGACCCGTCAAGGAGGTGGCCTCCTTCTCGCGAGAGGCGCTCTTAGAGGCGGCGTCGAGGCTCGATATCGAGAAGGGGGACGTCGTCGTTCTCAATGATGCCAGCGGCGGCGGCCCCAACACCGCAGACCTCTTCATCGACTGGGAGGTGGAGGCGGTGATCATCGAGACGGAGATGGAGGCCTCGGTGGAAGGATACCTGATGGACGGCGATGTCCCCGTCATCTCAAGCCGGGAGGTGCCGGTGAGAAGGGTAGCGGGCGTCGCCCTCATCGATCCCGAGGAGCTTGAGGTGGCGCTCGCTCGGTGGGCCGAGCGAAAGCAGGTGAGGGTGGCAAAACAGAAGACCGAGTGGCTCGAGGGGATGATCCAGGAGTATCGGGCCGAGCGGCGGAAGAACGAGCGGCAGAGGAGAAAGAAGGCAGAAGGCTGAAAGATCGAGATATGGTCAACGCCGAAAAAGGTCCGTCTCTTCTGCTCCCTTTGCCACCCCGCTCCGAGGCGAGGGCAGCGTTTTTAAAGAGAACCCGTCATCTCTGCCTTCCAATCATGCTCACCGACGATATCTTGAGGTTGAAGAAGGAGAGGAACGCCGTCATCCTCGCTCACAACTACCAGCCCGGCGAGGTCCAGGACGTCGCAGACCTGCGGGGCGACTCCCTGGAGCTCTCCCGAGCCGCCGCCGGGGAGGAGGCTGAGGTGATAGTCTTCTGCGGCGTCGATTTCATGGCCGAGACCGCGGCGATCCTCTCCCCAGAAAAAAGGGTGATCATGCCCGAGGCGGGGGCCGGCTGTCCCATGGCTCACATGATCACGGGCCAGGAGCTCCGGGAGTTCAAGGCGGAACATCCTGGCGCCGCCATCGTCTGCTACGTCAACTCCTCCGCCGAGGTCAAGGCTGAAAGCGACATCTGTTGCACCTCAGCCAATGGGATCGAGGTGGTGGAGTCCCTGGAGGAGGAGACGGTCCTCTTCGTCCCCGACAGGAACCTGGGACGGTACGTCGCCCGGTTCACCGATAAGAAGATCATAACCTGGGACGGCTACTGCTACGTCCACGACCGGTACACCACCGAAGACGTCCGGCGAGCGCGAGCCCTCCACCCCGAGGCCGAGCTCCTCGTCCATCCTGAGTGCAGGCCCGAGGTGATCGACCTGGCGGATCATGTCTACAGCACCTCGGGGATAGCAAGGCACGCCAAAAAGAGCCCCGTCCGGGAGTTCATAATAGGGACCGAGGTGGGGATGAACTACCGGCTGAAGCAGGAGAACCCCGATAAGGAGTTTTACCCCTTGAGCGAACGGGCGATCTGCGCCGACATGAAGAAGACGAGCCTTGAGAAGGTCCTATCAGCCCTGGAGGCTCTGGAGCCTCGCGTGGTGGTTCCGAAGGAGATCGCGGACCGGGCAAGGGGCGCCATCGAGAGGATGCTGGCGGTCTAGGGCGGAATATCAGTAAAATCTATTTTTTGAGCCTTAAAGTTATTCTCTGTCGTGATCAGTTAGCAAAACTTCATAGCAATTTGTTGCCACCCACGAGTAATAAAAATTTAAAAAGGAGTATAAGAATAAGAATAGTGGAATTGAGAATGCATATAGTATTATCAACCTCGCATCAAGATTAAGGATCTTTAACGAGTTAAATAATATAATAATTTCATCGGTGAATACAAGCCATATGACGACGAAAATAATCCACGCTACTATTGCGATAATCGATATAATCATGGGATAGTCGTAAAAGAATTGAATTCCCGCGAGCATATCAGGTTTGCTCAATCTCTTATTAAATGCCTTATTAGACATAACCTTTTGCCTACTATTCCAAATAAGCCCCATGATAGCCAATTCAAAAGTTAGTGGTGAAATCATTATATAAAACGGCGGCGCAGAAGGAATGATATCTATCAAATTAGAGTCTGATGACTGATTGTGAATAATGAAGATATATAAAATCGTTAGAAAAAGTGATATATAAATATCCTTTCCTGTCCTTCCAAGTATTAAATTGATGCCTCCGGCCCGTTTGATTTTATGCGTAATTCTATCATTTTTCAGTGGCATAGCTCTCCAGTTAGTGGTCGAATCTTATATATTTAGAGAATTTCTTTGTAATAGTGCCGACGAAATCTTGGATTTTATCTTTGTCCGCTTTATTGACATTTGCCTGAATTATTTTATCTTTGGTGTTTATTACAACTTGTTCAACACCTCTAATGCCTTTTATTATGCTTTGCCCATAACCTTCGTCCGATAAAGAAATTGCGCTCATTATGTGAGAATCATGATCCCTAGTCAGTCCATATTTAGAGTTTTGATCAGATATAAATTGCGCAGAATATTCATCGGTTTGTTCCTTTTCTAAGAACTTCTCAATTTTTTCAAATGTGGGTCTGGGGTTCGGATTAGATTTTCTCAATTTTTTTATCGTAACAGCAACCATTTTATCAAAACTGTTAATTATATCAAATATATCATAATCGTCTCGTCTATAATTTATATCGACATTTACTGCATAATTTGGGCAATTCAAATTAAATAATACTTTAAATATCCTGATAAACTCGTCAGAGCTGAACCTCGCTTTACTACACATAGCAATCGTATGATCTGGAAAAATTACAAATCTATTATATTCATAAAATTCGTTAATTCGAATGTCTCGATATTCCAATTCATTCGCAGATTTCAGTTCCTTATGCAATCCCTCAAGTTTAGTTTTATAAATTTCAGCATATACGACATCTTCATTAATGAGGCGATAGTTCATAAAGTGATACAAATAACTTCGAGATGTATAGTACATTTTTCAGAAAAAACATCACTTAATAGCGTGTTAAAATCAATTTCTTCGTAAGATTTAATTATGATTCTACCAAGACGTACTGTTTCAGTGGTTATTGGTCTCCCCCCATATATTAAGTCTTAATCACTATTTAATACAGCTATGTAATTTTAAGTTTACTGTATTGGACATTATATATAAAATCACCTAAGTAATATCGCACGGTGTTCACTCTGAATACCATTACATTTATAGGCAACCTACTTCATCGCGTGTCCCGCCTCCCCTTCGCCGGGGTGCTCAACCGAAAAGTATCTTATAAGAAAAGGCATGAACACGGATCGGTGATCTGTATTAGCCGATATATCAACGCGCG
>DAOSXX010000058.1:0-12949 GCA_035380685.1 Methanothrix sp.
AATTGTAATTAATACTATTTAAACATTGCCATAATTAGGTTTTTCGAAATCCTCGCACAGTTATTAAAATAAATGATTGACGGAGAACTGGCAGGCGGCGCCCGGTTCTGATGTCATCGAAGACGATTCCAGGAACCTCATCGGCGTGGCGTAGACCATGAACGTCTGCAACGCGACTCCGATCCTGCACGCCCTCTTTCGGATGGCGTTTTGTGGGCGCGAGATCGGCGGGCAGCCCTTCGCTCGGCTCGTCGCCCCGGCGGACCCCAGGCGGCCGGTCCCGGCCAGCACCGGGGCCAGCGCCGACCGGGCGGGCGGATACCTCGTGGTCCCGGTCGATGGGCGGCGGATTCTCGGCCTGCAGAGCCTTCGGCGCCGCCGGAGGGGATGGGTGAAGATGAGGCTGTGGAGAGAAGGGAGAGGGGAAGGTGAGAGGGAGAGGACGATCAGATGAAAGAGCGGACGTGAGATTAGAGATTGGGGATAACTACAATCTATTAAAGGATGGCAGCCCTGGCAGGTCGAGTCAGTTGACCTCCAGCTGAAAAGGAGGGACCAGGGCCTTCTTCATCTTCTTCCTCATCTTCGTTTCTGTTTCTTTTCACAGCACGGACCGATGAGACTTCGGTTAATGGCTGTGGCAGCACTTGTGGGTGTGTTTGTGATGCTCGGCATCGTGGACGTGCTCATGCGTGTGGACCTTCCCTTCGTGCTCGTGGGGATGGACGTGTTTATCTCCTGTATGACAACACATTTACTATCACCTCCTTCTTCCGATCTTGCACAATATATCCTTCCGAATTTGACTATAAAATCCTTTTTGCGATCGATATCGAGGAAAATGGTCAATCTTATGAGGTGAAAAGGACATTAATCGTAGCTATCCTGATCTTGAAGCGCATAATTATTTCTCCAATTTTGATCAAGTCGGATAATTAGTATTAAAGTAGGCTGACTTTTGTGACAAATTAAAAGAAATGGGTTCGGCCGCCGCAAGCCGCAGAGCCTGCCACGGGATCGGAACGGGAGCGATCTTAAAGATAATCATCGATTCCGAACCGTATTTTTTCCGATGAGTCCTCGCGCATCACTAGGACCGCCGTCTCCAATATGCCGCAGTTGTTCGTCATATGGGCATAAATAACCAAATTCATGAAAGCGAAATCGCAATCCTGAGCGCCAAATAAACCTTCATCACAAATGCCGCTGCGACAGTAGCAATTATTGTTGCGAAACTTTAAGACGTATCACTGGGCCGATTCAGCAGATATCATCCCCGCCAAATTTCTCGGCCGGGGCGAGGGATAGTAACTCAGTCAGAAATCCGTCCATCGCGCTAGCTTTGGATGCATCTCCTCGGAGACATGCGGCTCCATGAACGCCGCCATCCGAGCCGCCAACTGCGCCTGCAATTCTCTCCTCCACCCCAGTTCCCAAAAAGCCGGTTTCGTGTAGTGGAGGACGGATCGGGCTAAGGGCTACGATTTGTAACGGCCGTGTTCCCTCGCCCTGCCGCGTAACTCTACAGCTATCTTGTTCTCGCGCCCAAGCCGCCCAAGAGCGCTAAAACCTCCTCCAATCTCAAGGAGGTGGCCTTCATTATATCGTTGATGTGGATGCGGGGACGTCTGCAACGCGACCCCGATCATGCACGCTCGCATCCGGACGGTGTTTCAGGGGCGCGGGATCGACAGCCAGCCCCTCGCTCGCCTCCTGGCCCTGGAGGACCCCAAGCGGCCAGTCGGGCCTGCGTCGCCACCGAGCGTATTAAAAGAGATTAATAAAATATCCAGAAAATATTTGGACGGGCTGACGCCCCAATTGGTCGCCGCCCGCCTGCGTTTAAGGACGTTTTTAGACTCCCACGAAGGACAGCTTGTTCAGGGCGATCGGAATGCCCAGAGCCATCCCGTTGTAAGTGTAGTAGAGGTCCACCTGGCCGTCGTGAGCCACAAACGACTCGGTGTAGTAGAGGCTGATGGCCGGAACGTCCTCGGCGTAGAGAACCTGAGCCTGGTCGATCTGATCATGCCGGTCGTCCTCGTCGGTCTCAGTCACCTGCTCCTCCAGGAGGGCGACGAGGTCTGAGTCGTCATCGTACCGAGCGCTGTTGAAGCTATCCATATCGATGGTGTTTTTGGCAAGGAAGTTCGGATCGCCGATGACCCCGCCGTGACCGCTGACCGCGAGGTCGAAGTCCCAATCACCGACCTTGGAGTCGACGGTCTTCGAGTCCATGGTCCGGAGGTCCACGTCGATCCCGACGGCCTCCAGATCCGCCTCGATCAGCTCGCCGATCCTCTCGGCCTCGGCATCGCCGCCCTTGACGAGAAGCTGGATCTGCTGGCCGTCGTAGCCCATATCATCGAGAAGCTCCTCGGCCTTGGCAGGGTCGTGGGGGTAGAGGTCGTCCATCGCGGGGTTATACCAGTCGTTGTCTGGGGGCACGAAGCCGGGGCTTCCTGCAAGGCCATACCCGCGACCCGCGATCTCCACCAGCTCGTCCCGATCGATGGCATAAGCGAGAGCCTGCCTGAACCTCTTGTCCGACATGGGAGCCTTCTGGTGGTTGATCATCAGCTTGTAGTTCCACCAGTGGGCCGGAACCTCCAGGATCTCAAAATCGTCCTCCAGCTGATCGATCATCTCCGGCTCGATGGGGGCGTTGTCCACATTACCCTGCTGAAGCTCGGCTGCGGCGTTCGGCGCCGAGATCTTGACGAACCTCAGCTCGGTGACCTTTGGAGATCCCACGTAGTAGTCCTGGTAGGCGAGGTACCGATAGGTCCCCTGGACCTGATCGTAATCGTCGACGTCCAGCGTGTAGGGCCCGGTCCCGACGAGAGCCTCCTGGTCGCGATAGTTGATGGGGTCGTCAACATCCGCCCAGATGTGCTCGGGCAGGATCGGGAGGGTCCCTCCGACCTGGTCCAGGAAGGGAGCGTAGGGCTCTGAGAGTGTGATCTTCACCGTTTTGTCATCGAGGGCCTCAGCGCTCTCGATGATCCCGGAGTCGACCCACTGGTAGGGGTGCTCTTTGATGTACTCGACGGTGAAGACTACGTCCTCGGCAGTGAAAGGCTCGCCGTCATGCCAGGTGACGCCGTCCCTCAGGTGGAAGAGGTAGACTTCGTCGCCCTCCATCTCCCACTCCTCGGCGAGGGCGGGAACGTATCCCTCGTCATCCTTCCAGATCAGAGTGTCGAATAGATAGCTCATTCGGGTGTACCCCGGCCCCCGGGCGTAGTGGGCGAAGGGGCTCGGAAAGCCCCAGTCGCCGGTGGTGTCTGCCACGGTGTAGACGGGAACCGATCCTCCTTCATCGGAGGCGACGGCTGCGGAGCATCCTGCTAAGAGGAGCAAAAGCCCCGCCGCCAGCCCCCATAATAACGAATTTCTCAATCTAAATACCTCCATTCCGTCTGCGAGATTATGTACTACGAAATCAACAATTATTCTCCTTATTTATGAATTTTTTGTTCTAACGATATAGAAAATATAATCTAATTTAGGAATCTTATATATTCATGTGATAAATATCTGATATTAGACGCTTAAAGATATACATAAAATCAATTGATTCACAAAAATACGTCTTGATCTGGCTGTGAAATCAAACTCGACCAATATTGGAGAATGGGTCAAAAGCCCCCAGGAGTTCCGGGAAAAGCCGCCCCGGCATCAAAAGTGATTTTTAAATATCATCAGATCAGATTTAGAGGGTGGACATGGCGAGCAGATGGCAGAAATGCTGGGATGTGGCCCCTGAGATTCACCTCCTCTTGAAGGGCAGCGACAGCCTGGAAGCCGCCCGGGACCTGGTCATGGGCTACCTCCAGTCCCTGGACTGGGCCCACCGACGAGAGGCGGCCGAGATGGACCCCTGGGATTACGTCCTCTTCAACGAGGCGCTCGAGTGCCTCAAGAACATCTTCTCCCCTCGAAACGAACGGGCGGCAAAGACCTCTTCCCTGGAGCTGCTCTGGAAGGCCGCCGTCACCGGCGACGCCGAGGTGGCCGACGACTTCGTCGAAGAGTTCTTCCACCTCTTCAAGGCCCTGAAGGTCCAGGCGGAGGTTTACCCCTCGATGCTGATGGTGGGGCACAAAGTCCCGGACTTCGACAAGTACGAGGGGAGGGAGGCGGGACAAAGAAGGTCCGACTACCTCGACGAGATGAGCCGCCGGATGGACGAACACATTTCAAGGTACATAAGCGGCCTCGACCCCGAGGTCGTCGAAAAGAGGATCGAGAATAGGGACAGGATCCTCGCGGTCCTCGGTGGAGACCCCGACGACTGGAACGACTGGAAGTGGCAGTACCGCCACGTCTTCAAGGACGAAAAGGGGCTTGAGACAATAAAAAAGGTGATAACGATCAGCCCCGAGCACGATCGGGCGATCAGCCTTGCCCTGGAAAACGGCATCCCCTTCGGCGTCACCCCCCACTACCTCCACCTGATGGACAGGATGCCCTCAGACCTCGATTTTGCCGTCCGGCTCCAGGTCTTCCCGCCCCTGAGATACGTAGATAAGATGATCGCCCACAGAAAAGACCGAAAGTGGGCCTTCGACTTCATGCGGGAGCACGACACCTCCCCCACAGACCTCGTCACCCGCCGCTACCCGCGGGTCGCCATCATCAAGCCCTACGACTCCTGCCCCCAGATCTGCGTCTACTGTCAGAGGAACTGGGAGATCACCTCTCCCTTCATGCCCTCGGCGATGGCCTCGATGGAGTCGATCGACTCCGCCCTCGACTGGTACGCAGACCACGAAGCGATGATGGACGTCCTCCTCACTGGGGGCGACCCTCTCGTCATGAACGACGACCTCATCGACAAGATCCTGGGCCGCCTGGCTGAGATCCCCCACCTTTTGAGCATCAGGATCGCCACCCGGACCCCCGTCACCGTCCCCCAGAGGATCACCGAAGAGCTATGCGAGATCTTCGCCAGCTACCACGACCTGGGCAGAAGGAGCCTCTCAGTCGTCACCCACTTCTCCCACCCCTACGAGGTGACCCCCGAGACCCTGGAGGCGGTGAAGAGGATCAGGATGCTGGGGATGGACGTCTACAACCAGCAGGTCTTCACCTTCGCCAACAGCAGGAGGTTTGAGACCGCAGCCCTCAGGATCGTCATGAAGAAGATTGGGGTCGACCCCTACTACACCTTCAACATGAAGGGGAAGACCGAGATGGAGGAGTACGCCGTCCCCATCGCCCGGATCCTCCAGGAGCGAAAGGAGGAGGCCCGGCTCCTTCCCGGCATCTTCAGGACCGACGAGCCGGTCTTCAACGTCCCCTTCCTCGGAAAAGACCACCTCCGGGCCTGGCAGAACCACGAGATCATAGCGATCCAGCCCGACGGCCGGAGGACCTACCGCTTCCTCCCCTGGGAGAAGAACATCGTCCAGGTGAAGCCCTACATCTACGACGACGTCAGCATAGGTAGCTACCTCGAGAAGCTGAGGCGGCGGGGCGAGGACCCGGAGAAGTACAGCAGCATATGGTACTATTACTGAAGGCGAGCGGTGCAAAATCACATTTTTCTCGTCTCAGATTCTGAGAAGGCGGCTGGCTGAGATTCCCCATCTCCCACCGCCAGCACCGTGACCGCTGCCCTCGCCTCGGCCCTTCCCGCAGCGTTTGAGGCCGAGATTTTATAAGTCGTCGTCTCCTCTGGCAGGAGGGCAAAATCCCCCTCAGGCGCCACGGGGCCTATCCCAGGTTCGATGGATATGTCGTCGGCAAGGCCCACGCCGGATACCTTCCAGCTCAAGATGGAGCTCTCTCCAGGCCGGATCGTGGCAGGATCTGCCTCGAACAGCTCGATCTTCGGCGGGCTTGTCTCTCGATCGTACCCCGCCGGGCTCACGAGCCCCAGGTGGTCGATGGCGAGGAGGAGGCCGCCGAAGATGGCGGCCATGATGAATATTCCGAGAAGAAACCTCGCCAAATATCCGCCGACTGCCCCTCCGTCCCGGCCCTCGTTCTTCTTCATCGCACGCGCCTCATTTTTTCAGCTCTTTTCAGCCTCTTTTTCTTCAGCCCCTCTTAAGGTGCTTCATCAGATCCGCAAAGCCGAGGGCGTTCAGGACGTCTTTTTTCTCCAGCCAGCCGCGCCGGGCGGTCTTGACCCCGTACTCGATCGCCATAAGGCCGCAGGTGCTGTGAGCGTCGGTATTTATGGCGAGCTTCACCCCCAGCTCCTTTGCTCGCCTCGCCCACCGGCCGTTCAGGTCGAGCCTGCTGGGATGGGCGTTGATCTCCATGGCGGTGTTTGTTCTTGCCGCCGCCTCCAGGACCCGCTCCATATCGACTTCGTAGGCTTCCCTCTCGCCGATCTTCCTCCCGGTGGGATGGCCGATGACGTCGACCTCCTCGCTCTCCATCGCCGAGATGATCCTGTTTGTCATCTCCCTCTCCCTCTGGTTGTAAGCGGAATGGACCGAGGCGACGACGACGTCGCACTGCTCAAGGATCTCGTCTGGGTAGTCGAGCTTCCCGTCGGCCCTGATGTCAACCTCCGTCCCCACCATGATCGAAAACCCCTCGATCGAGTCGTTGAGGCTTCTGATCAGCTCCATCTTCTTTTTGAGCCTATCTTCGGCAAGGCCGTTAGCGATCCCCAGGCCCGGCGAGTGGTCGCACATAGCCATGTACTCGTAGCCGAGCTTTTTGGCGGTCGCGACCATATCCTCGATGGAGTGGCGACCGTCCGACCAGTCGCTGTGGACGTGAAGGTCGCCCTTGATGTCTGTGACCTCCACGAGTTTGGGAAGACTGCCTGCGAGGGCCGCCTCCACCTCCCCCTCGTCCTCCCGGATCTCGGGGGGGATCCAGTCCATCCCGAGATGGCGGTACAGATCCTCCTCCCGGTCGAAGAATAGTTCCTCGCCATTTGCGACCCTCGTCAGGGAGTACTCGGAGAGGGAGTATCCCTTCGATAGGGCGACCTGCCTCAGCTTGACGTTATGCTCCTTGGAGCCTGTGAAGTACTGTACCACCGTCCCGAAGGACCGGGGCTCGACTATCCGGAGGTCCACCTGGACCGTCTCGTCGACGATGACGGAGGCCTTCGTCGGCCCCTTCATCAGAACCTCCTCCACCGCCGGGATCTCGACGAAGGCCCGGATCGCCGCAGCGGGCTCGGTCGATGTCGCGAGGATGTCGATATCCCCCACCGTCTCCCTCCCCCTCCGGAGGCTCCCCGCGAGAGTGAGGTTTCCGATCCCCTCGACCTTTTTGAGGTGGCCGAGGATCTCTTCGGCCAATGGTTGCGCCACCCCCAGGGGAATTCGGTCGCTCCGCTTCTTCCATCTCTCGATCGCCCTGAGGATGTTCTTCTCGGAGGTGGGGCCCATCCTTGGAAGTCGCCGGACCTGATGCGCCCTAGCCGCCTGCTCCAGCTCCTCGACGCTGGATACCCCCAGCTTCTGGTGAAGCATCGAAACGGTTTTCGGGCCGAGCCCCGAGATCGAGAGAAGCTCGGCCATCCCCGGCGGCGTCTCCCGGAAGAGGCGGTCGTGGGCCTCGATCTTCCCCGTCTCCAGAAACTCCGAAATCTTGCTGGCGATGGCTTTGCCAACGCCAGGTATCGACTCGAGCTTGCCCCGGCGATAGACCTCCTCCAGGTCCTCTTTCAAAGACTCCACGGACCGCGCCGCCCTCTGGTATGCTATGACCTTGAACCCGCTTTCGCCCTGAAGCTCGAGCAGCTCCCCCATCTCCCGGAGCAGGCGCGCAACCTCTTCGTTCTTCACAGAAAAGAGTTGAACGGGGATCTTATAAAGAGCTTGGCCGGAGCGCTCCGCCCGACTTGGGCTTTGCGTTTGCTTCACCCATCAGACGAGATCCTCGATGTGGGTCATCTCCCTGATCTCGGTGAGGCCGCTTATGGACTCGGTCTTTATACTGATCCCGCGGCTCATGGCGGCGGCGATGATGTTCGTTCCGCCGACGAGGGATATGCCGACGTGATCCCGCTCCACCGAGACCCCCAGGACGTTCATGTTCGGGTCCCCCAGGTCCAAAACTCCCGAAAACCCGACCTCGGCGAGGAGTTCGAGCCTCTCCTCAATCCTCTCTAAAGCCAGCATCGGAGCCTCCTGGAGGTTTCCGAGGACCCTGCCGCTTCCGGTCTCCATCATCTCCACCACGCTCGTCAGCTCCTGGCTGATGAGGACGTCTATCGGATCGATGGTGGTGGCCCAGTACATCAGCATGTCCGTGAACCGGACCGGCTCGCGGTCGATAACCTCGATGACGCCCCCGCCCTTGGGCCTTACGGGAATCCCGGCCTTCAGAAGGACCCCGCTTATTGTGATGCTACAGGCGGACATGATCTTGGCTTTGGTGCCCAAAGTCTCCAGCTTCAGGTAGGGGCTGACGGCGAGGCCGCTCGCCATGACGTCCCGGAATATTCGGAGGGTGGGGTCGAGCATCTCCAGGTCCACCAGAGAGGTGTTGGTGATGATCTCGCCCACCATCCGTCGGGGGTCGAAGCTCACCTTCTGCATCAGGTTCTCAATTCTGCTCAGGGAAAAGACCAGGGGTTTCAAAACCTACCACCGAACCCTTCTTGCTGCCGATACGCGCCCGTCATCCGGGGAGCGACAGCGCATCGAGATCTAAAGTAGCTCATCCTTTAAATACGGTGAAGATGGGGCGGGAAAGCCGTCTTATATCACTTCTTACATAATTGGCCAAGATGTTGCGCCAGAGGTTCGTGCTCGATACCACAGCCCTTACCGACTCCCTCGCCTGGGAGGGAGAGGGTTGCACCAACATTTGCGAGGGGATGAACTTCATCCTCGACTGCGTAGCCGAGGCGAGGCTCCACCTCGGCATAAGCTGCTACATCCCCTACCCCTCCGTCTACAACGAGATCAGGGACTTCGTCAGGCACAACGAGTGCGACGAGGCGGTTTTGATCAAGGTCGACACCTGGCTTGTGAAGATGACCCCCGACCGCTACGAGGTGAAGATCCCGTCCAAGGTATTCTACGAGTACGTCTTCTACATGCGAAGCAGGATAAACAAGGGTATGAACGTCGCCGAGGAGGCGATATGGGAGGCGGTGACAAGGTGCATCGCCCTGAGCGCGAACGACGGCGACCTGACGGCCATGAAAGACGAGATCGAACGGGAGGCGGTTGGAGGGATCGTTAGAAAGTTCCGGGAGAAGTACAGAAACGCCCTCCGCTATGGCATCCTCGACAGCGCTCCCGACATCGACATCCTGCTCCTGGCAAAAGAGCTGAACGCCGCGGTCATCTCCCAGGACCTGGGGGTCCAGAGGTGGGCGGAGCAGCTCGGCCTCCGGTACCTGGAGGCGAGGACATTTCCGGTCATGATCAAGGAGTACCTCAGCCGGGCGAGGGCGATCAAAAAAAGCGACGGCCTGCCTCTTTACGTCCCGCCCACCGGAGAGGACGATACATTCTAACTTTGTAACTTTGAATATATAAGAACGAATAAGAAAGAAATTTTGGGGCTGAAAGCCCCTGCCTCAGGATCCGAGGAGCCTGTCGAGGAGCCAGTCTGGCTCGAACTTCACTAGGTCCGGATAATCCTGGCCCACTCCCAGAAAGAGGACCGGCTTTCCTGTGATGTGAGATATGGATATGGCGGCCCCGCCCTTGGCGTCGGCGTCGGTCTTGGTGAGGATCGTCCCGTCGATCGGCACCGCCTCGTTGAAGAGCCTCGCCCTCTCGACGGCGTCGTTTCCTGCGATCGCCTCGTCGACGAATATGAGAAGGTCCGGATCCACCACCCTCACGATCTTCTTCATCTGGTCCATGAGGTTGACGTTGGTGTGGAGCCTTCCCGCGGTATCAGCGAGGACCACGTCCCTGTGGTGCGCCTTCGCGTACTCCACGGCATCGAAGATCACGGCGGCGGGATCTTTGCCATCCTTGTGCTTGACGAGCTTCACCTCGAGGTTATTCGCGTGGACCTCGATCTGCTCCACCGCCCCGGCCCGAAAGGTGTCCCCGGCGGCGAGGACGATGGAATAGCCCCGGTCTTTGAGATATTTGGCGACCTTCGCGATGGAGGTGGTCTTGCCGGTCCCGTTAACCCCGACGAAGACGATCTTCACGGGCTTTTCGGCCTTGGCGATGAACTCATCGACGTCGAAATAGTTCTCCGAGAGGACCTCGTAGAGGGCGGACCTCAGCGCCTCCTCGACGATCTCGCCGGTGTCGGTCCGGATCTTCTTCTTTCGCCCCACCAATTCGTCTTTGACTGAGGCGACGATCGTCTCGGCGACGGGGAGGGCGACGTCGCTTTCGAGAAGGGCCATCTCCAGCTCCCAGAGCGGATCTTGCAGATCCTTCTCGTCCAGGACGACCTCCTGCTCGAAGATCAGGGACTTCGCTCTGGACCTGAAGGACTCCTTCTTCTTCGCAGCTCCGGTGGCGTTCTTCTCTGGGAGAGGTCCCGCCTCCGCCTCTTTTGATAGGACGGCTGTGCCCTTCTCCGGGGCGGGCATCTTCTCTTCGGCTCCGGCCGTCTCGGCGGCTTTCGCCTCGGCCTTCTTCGCCTCAGCCTCGCCCTTTTCCTGGATCTTGGTGGAGACGGCCTCTTTGAACCCCTTCAGCCTCTCCTTGAACCTGTTGAACAACCTTCCCGCTCCTACTCAGAAAACTGCTGCTCGTACTGGGCAGCGATCGACTGGATCTTGCCCATCTCCTGCTCGATCTTGGAGAGGGTCTGGTTCAGCTTGGCCGAGGCCTCCGAGAGCTGCTCCTTCCTCTTATTGAGGGACTCCTTCGCCTCAGCATTGCTCTTCTCGATGCTCACCCCGGCACCGACGCCAACGATCACCTTATCTTTGGTGGCGAGCTTCGCGTGGATGAAAGAGTCCTGGCCGATGGGCACCAGCATCTCCTGCCCATCTTCGGCGGTCTCCATAGCCTCGACGGCCTTGAGGGCCTTCTCGCACCCCTCCACCGAGAGCTGGAAGAGGCCGAGCTGCCGAACGATCGCCTCGGCCTCGGCCTGGTACTGCTGATAAACCATCAAGAGTCTCCTGACCTCCTCCTCGCTGGGAGCAGCCGGAGACTCAGCCAAGAGCCTTCACCTCTTCTATCCTGACCAGGTTTCTCTTAACGCCCTGCTTGCTTCCCAAGAGGGAGTAGGCCTTCTCTTTGGCGTTCTTCTCGCTGTTACTCTCGATCACCTTGGAAAAGGACTGCCACTCGTTTCTAACCCTGAACTTTCCCTTGACCTCAAAATCGACCATAAGACTACCCCATAAAACCCAACGCGTCTTCGATGCGGCCCAGCTCCGGCCCCGTCGTCTCGTCTCCGGCGACGTACCCACGGCCGTTGGCGAGGATCCCCGACCCCACCAGGGGCGAGCCGAAGTTAACGGTCCCCACGTCCACGGAAAGGCCGAAGAGATCTTCGAGCTCCGCCAGCTCCGTCTCCGTCAGCCTCGGATGGGCGAGAACGCCCCGGTTGGTGACGATCGACGTCATTCCGACGGTCTTCAGCCCCCCTATCGTCCCCCGCCGCACCTCGACCCCCAGGGTCCTGGCGATGCTATCGCAGGCCCGGTCTGAGAGGCCGGGATGGACCATGGCAGCGGTGTCGTTGGCGAGGATGACGTTGCCGGCGGCGCTTATCTTTCCCGGGAGCCTCGCCACATTGCCGAGGGAAGAGAACCTCGCGAGATCCTCGTCGCTGGCGTGAGGCGAAAGAACAAAGCCGCGGCTGTTGCCGCAGACGAGGGACCCCACCACCGAGCTTCCCGCCACCAGCGTCTTCTGGGGTGTGACCCCCAGGTACCTCTCCAGCGTCCTCATCGCCCCGGGCGCCGTCTCCGGAGGCACCAGGACCGCCCTTTCGGTGCAACAGGCGAAGACCCCGAGGAGGGCGCTTCCCGCTATCTTCAGCCGTTTATCTGACCCGTTCGCCTGCAAACTCAGCCTCAACCCCGCCGTCGTCGAACTTCGCCGCTTTGACCCTGACCTTCGCCGGCGGCTTCTGGCCGCCCCGCGCCCAGATCGCCTCGTTGAGGCCGCTTGAGATCTTTACGTCCTCGACGGAGGTCTTCATGTGTCTTGCGAGGTACCTTCGCACCTCGTCCACGGCCCTCTTGCTCCTCTTCCATCTCGGAGCCTTCTTAACTTCTCTCAAAGGAATGGTATAAACTCGTTCTGTCTCTGCCATTAATCATCCCTCACTCTATGGTGCTCCGTCTCCAGTGGCGCCTCTTGGGATGGCTCACCACTTTTCGCATCGTCTTTATGATAACCCAGCCGGGGACGCGCCTGTTCTGGCCGAAGGCCTTGGCGTGTCTGATCTTCTTGCCTTTGGTTCTCTTGCTCAAATCCGCTTCCTCCTGATCACTCTTGTATGCATGTGGTGGGCAGGAAATATCCTGGCTACCGCGTCCTGCCCATACCGCTCCTCCAGCGCCATCCTCAGCCCCACCTCGAAGTCGGAAGCGGGTCGAAGACTGCTATCGAGCGTCTCGAAATCCATGTAGCTTGATGCCAGGGCGTTGATGGTCTTGCTTCCGTAGCCGGCGAGGGGCCTTATGTAATGGGCCTTAGTTCTGTCCTCGAGGCTCCGGACACCGTCCGGGGTCATCATTGGAACCCGGTCTTCTCTCTTCGTCCCGTCGGCCAGAAACTCCTCTCTCCCGGATAGGACCTCCAGGGCACGCCGATGGAGGAGGTTGAGGCCGTCCCTCGGATATCCCGCTTTGCGGATCGCCACGAGAGCCTCCTCGAGAACCTCGTCATCGAAGACGATCGTCCTGTGGGGAAGGTTCAGAACCTCGGCGGCCTCCTTCGCCGCCCCGCCCGTATCGTAGGGGCCGAAGGCGAAGGTTGCCAGCTCCACATCAAAGAACGGTTCCAGAAGAATCGAGGCTAAGGCGCTGTCCTTGCCGCCGCTGAAGAGAACTACGACCTTCATCGCCTGGTGATGT
>DAOSXX010000059.1:0-12651 GCA_035380685.1 Methanothrix sp.
CGGCTTATTGAGATCTTCGATCCAGGAGAAGAGGTTGATTCGTTCGGCAAAGAAGTCGTCCTTGAGGGCCGTGCCGCAGAGGATGATCCCGCCGGCCTTCTCGATCAGGTCGCCGGTCAGCTCGGTGAAGTGGACGATTTCGTACATGGAGCCGGTACGCCTCACAATGCCTGCGATCGGATCGACGAACTCATACCTGGATAGGGACCGGGGCTTATAGCATAAGTCAACGATGAGGATCATTTATCCACCAGCCTCGCCTCCTCGATGATGAGCCGGCCCCGATAGTTCTCGTAGGTCTTTTTTGCCTTCAGGATCTCGATCCTCTTTTTGAAGATCGGCCCGTCCAAGACGAAGGTCTCCAGCTCTCCCCCCTCGCCGGAGGGGTTTATCCTGTACTTTTTCTGGAGAGCTTCGAGCTTTCTGATCCGCTCCTCATCTATCCTGGCCCCCACCCACGACTCGTCGAGGGGGTAGGCGAAGACCCCGGTGATGATCACAAGAAACCCCTCCGAGACAAGGAGCCTCAGATACTCGACCTGTTCGATCTGCCAGATCGGATTGAAGCACCAGAGGTCCAGCTCTCGGCAGATCCGCTGGACCCGGGCGGCCTGGTAGACCGACTCGATCGCCCCCGTTACGACCCCCTCGATCCCGTATCTCTTCTTCGCGGCGGCGATCGCGTCCCGGAGGTCGGAGAGCTCCGCCTCCTCCTCCCCCAACGTATGCCAAGAGAGCTGAGGGACGCCGATCGCCTCGGCGATCAGGTGTGCCCAGCGGACGTTCGGCGTGTGGAACATGTAGCTCTCCGGATTCTCAGATACTATCGTTATCAGGCAGACGACCGAGTCGGTCTCCATAGCCCTTCTGCAGGCGAAGACCGAATCCTTGCCGCCGGAGAAGAGAACGCCGAGTTTCACGAAAAAATAGTCGGCCCCAGCGTCTAAAAAGGTGTTGGGTGGTCGTTTCGGTCGCATAACGTTGCATACTCTTTCATCCAATTATCACGGAAAATCGCCTACGCTCAGGATTAATCATTTATATCAAAGGACCTTCTAGGCGAGAGGCGATGCGGGGCCGCACTCCGCATTATGTATATTTGTGAATAATTATATATCACAGATGTGGGACGAACCCAGCGCGAACTGGCAGAAGGGAGGCTTTGAACGGCGAAAGAGAAGGCTGCACCTTCGCTGACGGAGGGAGGCTTTGATGACGATCTTCCAGCAGGCTCCGACGCCTGAGATCTCGCCTAAAAACCAAGCTCGACGAAGAGTTCGCCCCAACGCCGACGTGCGGTCGCCATAGCGCCAGGATGGATTGAGATGTCGTCTTTATTGTCCAGGTTTGTTTCGGGAACGGAATTTGAGTCTTATGAAGAATTTAATGAGAATTTGAAGATAATCGTGCCTGAGAGCTTCAACTTCGCCTTCGACGTGGTGGACGTCTACGCGAAAGAGAACCCCGAGAAGCTCTCTCTCGTCTGGTGCAACGACCAGGGCGACGAGAAGATCCTGTCCTTCGGGGAGCTGAAGCTTTTAAGCGACAAGGCCGCAAACTTATTTAAAAAATGTGGGGTCAGAAAGGGCGACTCTGTCATGCTGACCCTAAAGGGCAGATACGACTTCTGGATCGCCATGGTGGGGCTTCACAAGATCGGCGCTGTAGCGATCCCGGCAACCCACATGCTGAGGGCGAAGGATATCGCATACCGAATAAATAAAGCGAACTTGAAGATGATCGTCTGCATCGAGGAGGACGGCGTACCCGACGAGGTCGACGGCGCCTGCGGCGAGATCGATGCAGAAAAGCCCGTCAGGGCCCTGGTCGGCAAGGGGACCGGCAGGCCCGGCTGGTTGAACTTCAGAGAAGAGCTCGAAAAATCCCCTTCGGATTTCAAAAGGCCCGAGGGCGACGAGGCGACGAAGAACGGTGACGTCCTTCTCGCCTACTTCACCTCCGGCACCACCGGCTACCCCAAGATGGTGAAGCACGACCAGACCTACCCACTCGGCCACATCCTGACGGCGAAGTTCTGGCAGAACGTCATCGATGACGGCCTCCACTACACCGTCGCCGACACCGGCTGGGCGAAGTGCGTCTGGGGCCAAATCTTTGGCCAGTGGATCGCTGGTTCGGGGGTCTTCGCCTACGACTACGAGAGGTTTGACGCCAGCCGGATGATGGAGATGGCGACGAAGTTCGGCGTCACCACCTTCTGCGCTCCCCCAACCATCTACCGGTTCATGATCAAGGGGGATATGTCGAAGTACGACTTCTCTCACCTCAAGTACGCCGTCACCGCTGGAGAGCCCCTCAACCCCACCGTCTACAACAAGCTCCTCGAGGAAACGGGTCTGCGGCTGATGGAGGGGTATGGCCAGACCGAGACGGTGGTGGCCATAGCCAACTTCCCCATGATGAACCCGAAGCCCGGCTCCATGGGAAAACCGTCGCCGGGATACGACATCGTCCTGGTGGACAGAGACGACCAGATCTGCAACGTGGGCGAGGAGGGGGAGATCGTCATCAGAACCGACGAGGGGAAGCCCCCGGGCCTCTTCATCGACTACCACCTCGACTCCGAGAGGATGAGAAACACCTGGCACGACGACTACTACCACACCGGCGACACCGCCTGGATGGACGAGGACGGCTACTTCTGGTTCATCGGGAGGACCGACGACATGATTAAGAGCTCCGGCTATCGGGTCGGCCCCTTCGAGGTGGAGAACGCCCTCATGAGCCACCCTGCGGTGATGGAATGCGCCGTCACGGGTGTAGCCGACCCCATGAGGGGACAGGTTGTGAAGGCGACGGTGGTCCTGACAAATGACTACAAGCCCTCCGACGACCTTAAGCTCGAGCTTCAAGACCACGTGAAGAAGGTGACGGCCCCCTACAAGTACCCGAGGATCATCGAGTTTGTGGAGGCCCTACCGAAGACGATCAGCGGCAAGATCAGGAGGATCGAGATCAGGGAGAAGGACGAAACCCGGATCTGACGAAATTCTCCGCCGAATGGTTATAAAGTTTTGAGGGGATAAAGAGGGATCGAGAAAGGCAGGAGAGAGGTGAGGATATGGCCTACTCGGTGAAGCTGATATCGATCGAGGAGAAGGCGAATCTAGCGGAGCGGTATGCCCGGCTGGTCAGGTACGAGGTGAAGTCGGAGATCTACGGCTGTTGCATCAAGCTCCTCACGGAGTCGGCAGAGGTTAGAGATCGGTGGGAGGATAACTTCTACTTCATCTCCTCGAACATAAGGTCCCACGCCAGGCTCTACGTCGTCTCAGACCCCGATCTGGGAGACGACCAGGTCATGTACGACCCCCAGTCCAAGACCGCCTTCCTCTTGAACGTCGGCTACTACGGCTGGATCAAGTCCCTCGCCCTCAGCACAGCGGGGGACGTCCTGGAGGATGAGCACGGGATCTACTCGGTCCACGGCGCATGCCTCGACCTTGCCGGGCGGGGCCTCTGCATCCTCGGAGGGTCGGGGGCCGGAAAGACGACCCACACCTACGGCCTCCTTCGAAGGCCCGAGACCCGGGTCGTCTCCGACGACTGGTTTTTCGCCCGGATCTACGGCGAAGACGTCTTGGCCTACGGCTCTGAGAAGAACTTCTACATCCGGGCGGAGCTAGCCGATATCTGGAAGGAGTTTGCAAGCCTCGCCGATCACGCCCTCTTCGACGAGGAAGGGAGAGGCGTCGTCGACCTCCGCTGGGCGATCGGCAAGGGGCGGATCCTCCCCCTCACCACCCTCGGGATGGTCATCATCCTGAAGAGGGACCCTGAGGACGAGGTGGTCGGAAGAAGGCTTGAGCCGGCAGAGGCCCTGACGATCCTGGAGGATAACGGCTACTACAACCCCCACCTCCTGGTGAAAAGCGAGTTCAAGCGGAGCCTTAGAAGCGGCTTTTTCCGCGCCCTCTTTTCCAGGGTCCCCGTATTCATGGTGAACACTGTAAAGACGCCCGAGGAGAGCCAGAAGACGATCACTGATCTGATCTCCGAAGGCCTTCTGTTGGGGTCACAGCGACGAGAAAGGGTTTGAGAGCGAGCTAAGGCCTGACGTAGACCCAGCCTTCGGTCTGCTTTTTCACCAGCTCTCCGGCCCCGGAACCGACTACCTCTGCCTGATCGAAGAACTCCTCCTTCTCCATCTTCATGGTCCGGAGGCTTTTAGAACAGAGGACGAAGCGGACCCCCCTTTCTGCCAGCTCATCAACCCTCTCGCCGTAGGGGCCGGTCTTGAGAAGGGCCTTCACGCCTTCCGAGTTGCAGACAAGCTCCGCCTCCACCTGGTCTTCACCCAGGTCGGCCAAAAGATTTCTCATGTTGTTCAGGGCTAGATTTGCCTTCTCGACCTCGGTCAAATGGAAGACGGCTCGATATTTTTTCATGACGAATTCCCCACCAACTTCGGGGAGGAACTCTATGAACCTGATCCTTTTTCTAACCTGCTCTAAGTCCAAAAGTTTTAAACATATGAAATATAATAGTTAATATAAATATATGCTTTGAATTGTCGTGCAAAATGGTCTTGCGAAAAATGTAAAAAAGGGGGGTATAGGAGGGAGGGATTGGCAGCCGACAACTGCCGTGCTCTAATACGACATTTGTCTTATATAAGGTTTTTGGTATTGGTATTAGGAATTTCTGCGCGCTGCCGTCGCCTTCCGCAGACTTGAGACGAACTCGAATCGGAACGTTTCAATTTCAACTGGACAATCCCGCATTTCGGTTACCCCGACCGATAGTTTGATCTTCGCGTCGATAAACAACTTCAGCTGATGTCGTGCGATCTGGCGGTGATATTCGACGTTGCCGGCACCATGCTGAAGATGTACCGAGTGGCCAAAGACATATCGAGGGACGTCTTCATGGAGGGGATAGTCACCACGGAGCTGGTGATGGAAAAGGGCGGGAGGGCCCTGGTGATCCCACAACTCGATCCGAAGGAGGTTATGGAGACCCCCCCCGAGATGCCCCTATGTAAATTCTTTCGGGGCAGAGATAGAGACGTCAAGATAAGCTGCTCGAGCACGCCAGTGATCGAAGAGGAGGCGATCTCGGTCCTTCTCCGCTCTGAGGTCGAGGTTCGCAACCTCCAGGAGACGCTGACTGCGGTCTGTGCCCGCTGTCCAAGGTTCTACTACACCACGGGTCTTATAACGGACGTGGAGACAGGGGAGGTAACTCACTCCATCAGCACTGGTGGGATGCCTTTTCCAGCTCTGGAGGCCGTTTTGAAAGAGCTCGAGGGGATGGGCGCCGACATCTACGTCGCCTCCGGAGACAGCATGCGCAGCCTCTCAAGCCTCACCAAGTGCAGGGGGATAAAAGAGGAACGGATATATCCGGCCTCCAAGCCGCGACAAAAAGAGGAGATCGTAAAGAGCCTCAAAAACGACTACAGACTGGTGGTCATGGTGGGTGACGGCCTTAACGATCGATACGCTCTTGAGGCCGCAGATCTCGGGGTGCTGACGGTCCAGCAGGATAGCCGCCCGAGGGCGGAGCTGATAGAAGCGGCCGATGAGGTGATCGACGATATAAGGAAGCTTCCGGGCCTGGTGAGGGACCGGCTCACCAGGATCGCCACATCCTGAAACTCGATGATTCACCGTTTTAATTTCGGATAGAAACCTCATCGAAAAAATTTGTTTTGCAGCGGCGGATCGGCAATAATCTCAAACATTAACAAAATTGTCATTTACGATCAACGCGTTCAGATTCCGCGCTATTCCGAGCTTAATTATTAAGAAAAGTATTTATACTTGAGTTGATATCACTATACGTGACGGTCTTTTCGGTGCCTCATAAGAGGGGGATGAGATGCCGGATAATTTGAAGTGATTGAGATAAGGAGCACTGAAGTAATGTTTGAAGAGCTTTTAGAAGTTTATAAAAAGAAAGTTGCTGAAAGTGAGCGGGAGCTCGAAGAGACTCAGGCGATGATAGGTCTCATCATGGCCGTGGAAAACATGTCCAACATGCTCAGCATGAAGCAGCAGGACGTCGATCTTTTGGGCAGGCTGATCGACCAGGTGGACCACCTGTCAAAAGAGGTGTCGGATCTCAAGAGCCAGATGAAAACTAGACATACTAGACCCTCCGCCATCCGGAATCAGAAGATCGGCGAGGGAAACGCCCTCGACGCCCACACCGAGAACCTGATCGATCTCATGAAGGAGAGGCCCGGAAGGTACACCACCAGCGAGCTGGTGGATATGCTAGGCCTGAACAAGACCACGGTGATAAGCGTGATGAAGCGGGCCGTCGAGATGGATCCGTCTCACGTCAAGCTAACTCAGGGAAAGAGGCGGAAGCTCTACCTGTCCTATACCCCGGAAGATCAGGATCAGGGCGAGAGAAAGGAGGTGGAGCCTGGATCTGAGGAAGCTGACAGGATGCGGCTTGAGCTGATGTCCATGACCTGACATCTGCCCGATCGGTTTCGTCGATAGTCTGTTAGCGTGGCTCTGACCATTCGGCCAGTTTATCAAGTATCTTTTCGTCGATCCCCTTCGTGAATGTCCTGCAATAATTTCATATCAACAGCCAGACCATCGGATCGGTTCCTGTCGTAAGATAGGGCCGGGGCTCACAATCCACATACTGGTGCCGTATATCGACCCAGTTCCGAATCCAGATCCACCGGAAGACGATGATACGAGGCCGGATCAGTCCGTCGTCGTCTCGTCCAGAAACCATCTGACACAACGGAAGGCGATGCGGTACGCCTTCTCCACCTCTCGCAACATGAGAACGTCCGCCTCCACCTCCGAATCGAGATGCTTCTCCAGGAGGTCCAGTCCCTCTAAATCGTCGGGATAGCCTCCGTTCTTCACCTCGTAGGCTATCCGCTCGAAGGCCGGGGCGAGCCATCGGCAAAGGCGGCTTTGATCTATTGTCCACACATCAGACAGCATCTTTTTCATCTTCTCGGTCATGATCCGATCGTCGAAGATCCAGACCTCACAGGAGGGCTCATCGCCATCGTCCGACCTCTTGACCGCAATCCCCTTATCGAGTACTTGAAGCAGCCCCTCTTTCTTCGTCGGCACGCCAAACCCTCCAAAAACGCCCGAAACGGATCGATCTTTTGAAACCTGACAGGTCTTGACCGGAGGAATATAAAAAATCGTCGATGAAAGGCCGATCGGGTAAATATAAAACTGAATAGAGCATCTCCAACATTGCCAAGGAGGTATAGGAACGATCGACGTGAAGGCCTTTCTTATCGACCTCGACGGGGTCCTCTACGTAGACAAGACCCCGATAGAGGGGGCGAAGGAGACCGTAGCCATGCTGGAGGAGAAGGGATACCGATATCGGTTCGTCTCTAACACTACCTCGAAGTGCAGGAACACTCTCGCAAAGTTCCTCGGCGATATGGGGTTTGAGATACCCGAGGATCACATATTCACCCCGGCGATCGCCGCCGCCGAGCGGATCCGGTCCGAGAAGGATAACAAATGCTTCCTTCTCACAAGACCTGACGTCCGAAGGGACTTCGAGGAGGCGGGCGTTCCCCTGGCCGAGGAGGGAGTTGACTTCGTGGTGGTGGGGGATGCCGAGACCGACTTCACCTTCGATCGGCTGAACAGGGCCTTTCGGCTGGTGATGGACGGGGCTGAGATCATAGCCCTCGAAAAGGATCGGTACTGGATGGGGTCCGACGGCCTTTACCTCTCGGCGGGACCATTCGTTTACGCCCTGGAGTACGCCACAGGGACCCTGGCCGAGGTGGTGGGAAAGCCGTCACCGGACTTCTTCGAGATGGCTCTCGCAGAGCTTAAGACCCCGCCAGATGAGACGGCCATGATCGGCGACGACATAAATTCGGACGTCGGCGGGGCCCAGAACGTGGATATGATGGGGATCCTCGTCAAGACAGGAAAGTACAGGGATGATGTGGTGGAGTACTCGAACATCATCCCCGACCTGATCCTCGAATCGATATCGGAGCTGAGGGAGCATCTTTGAAGAAGCTGTCGAAAGTCGACGACACGAAAACAGGGGGTATGGCCCCTCCCCGAGGGCTGCAGCCGACGTTTTCCATCAACAGGTTCTCCGGGCTCCTTCTGGGAGGACCGGGGGGATCGGCGCCACTGCGGCGTCGACCTTTACGCTTCCCCAGGCTCAAAGGTCGTCTCCATCGATGATGCCGTCGTCCTGGAGGTGGGGACCTTCACGTCCCCCCAGACCATCCCCTACTGGAACGAGACATTCTATGTAGTCGCCGCGAATGAGGGAGGCTCCTTCGCGAAGTTCGCGGAGCTGGCGGAGGTGAAGGTGAGAATCGGCGAACATCTCGGCTCCGGCCAGATTGTAGGACGAGTCGGATCTGTCCTGAACCCAGAAAAGATCGGCGACGACGCGCCCGCCTACATCAAACGGCTGAAGGGCGAGGGGAACTCGAGCATGCTCCACCTCGAGGTTTATAGCTCCAGGCCCGAAGCTTCAGAGAGATACCGTGGCGGAAACTGGTTTGGGCCCGGAAAGCCCCGGGGCCTTCTCGACCCCACCGACCGACTCGTCGCCATCTCGGAAAGATCGATCCGTTAACTTTTGAAAGGAGGGCGCCTATCGGCGGTCGCCGCTCACTCCAGCAGCACGAGCCCAAAGAGGGCAACCCCTTTCGAGTAAGAGTCGAGGACCTCAAGATCGTATCCTGCCCGCTCCAGGGTCCCGAAGACGTCGATACCGCAGGCCTCCATGGAGGGCCTCACCTTCTCCTTGTGCCTGCAGTTCCTGGCCTCGAAGGGGTCGATGGCGTCCTTCTCCTCCGGGATGCAGGTGGGGCAGAAGGTGCAGGGGAGGGCGTTGAACCCGAAAGCTTTGTAGTATCCAGAAAGGAAAGCGCACCTCTCCAGCTCGAACACCGTCTCGTGGACGAGGTTGATCGAGTCCCAGAGGTGGTGGTGAAGATGCTGGGGCGAAACCTCGGGGTCGGGCTCCGCCTCGAACCGCGCGATGACTCCGACCCTGTACTCCTCCAGCACCATTTTCGTCTCCTCCAGCGTCGGCGAGTGGGGGGGGCATCCCAGGTGCTTTCCGTACGCCTTGCACCCGTACCTGCACTTGAGCCTCACCCAGTTTGCCACCACCACCTCCCCTGCGGAGATGAGCGAAAGGTCCGGGTGGACCTCCCTCAGCTTCAAGAGGAGCTCTTCCAGAGCAATCTTGATGGTCATTGGTTTCCAAGTATTTGATTTTGGATGTTCTCTGGCAGATCAGCCAGGTTCGTCCTCACCGGCCGGCCATAGTGCTGGGCCAGAATCCAAGGATCGTCAGAGTAAAAGGGGTACATGTAATCTGCAGGAGCCCCGGTATAGTTAATCTGTGCCGGAGGACCTAGGGGCTCCGCCCCGAGCCAAGCGATGCCGGCGTAGTCGATTTCGTTGGTGGTGTTGACCACGGGCTGCAAGGTGTCATTGACCACCGTCGAGCCTTTTGGAACGCTTCCCCAGCTCCAAAGGCCGCTTCCCTCGTCCTCAGAGCTGGCTGAGGGCTGATAAGGCAGGTTCTTCAGCCACGACATCCCGAAATCTCCGCCGATGCTCACCGGCTCCGCACCGAAGGCGGAGATGCTGGCCGCCAGAATGGCCAGAAAAGATAGTATTATGACATTTCTCATGAATAAACCCCACTCTTAGTCGGGATGTATTGACCTCCCCCATGATAAAAGCCTTTCGAGATCTGACGGCTTCGCTTCATTCGATCTTCCTTGCCGCCACCTCGATCGCCCGGACGAGGCTGTCCTTGGGGATTATGGTGGCCACGGGGATCGAGAGGAGCTTCTCCACCGTGGGGCTGACTATGGGAGCGCAGACGAGGGCCGCAGCCCCGTCCCTCTCCGCCCGGACGGCGGCGACGATCGCCTCCTCGATGTTGGTGGCCGAGTACTCCCGGAGGACCAGGAGACGGTCGCCGATCTTCATCCTCTTCTCTTTGATCTCGTCGAGGACCGGACGGGCCGCGATGACGGCGATGAAGCCGGTGTCAGCCCCTTCGATCTCCCGAATAGTCTTCACGATCTCCCGGAGGGTCGTTATGTTCGGCTCCCGGTGGCCGGACATGATCTTGTAAAGGGTGGACTGGGGTATGGCGGAGATCTTGCTGAACTCTCTCGCGCTCAGGCCCAGCTCCGAAAGAACCTCCTTCAAGGAATCGCGGAGCTTCTCGTCGGATACGAAGGCGGCTCTCATCAATCTCTCCGCATATGTCATCTTATTGTAGAATATCTTTCGATTATTAGTACTTTTGGGATTATATATCGTCCTGGCCGGAAAATGCTTTATATGGACCCTTTCTTTTCCTCCGGTGGTGATGACATTTGAGGAGAGATTTTCTTATCGCAGCTTTGGCGGTCGGACTGGTGGCGGTGATCGCCCTCGGCTGCATCGGCACCGAAGAGGAGAAGAAGATCACCACCCTCAGGATCGGCTACCAGCCCAGCACTCATCAGGTCGCCGAGATGGTGGCGATGGAGGAGGGGTGGTGGCTTGAGGACCTCAAGCCCTTCGGGATCGAGAAGGTTGAAGACTTCGAGTTCCCCTCGGGACCCCCTGAGATGCAGGCGATGCTCGGCGGAAACCTGGACATAGCCTACGTCGGCGCAGCCCCGCCGATCAGCGCCATCGCCCAGGGTCTAGAAGCCAAGATCGTGGCTGCGGTCCAGAGGAACGGGTCGGACCTCGTCGTCAGCCCCGAGGTCGACTACGAAGGGCCCGAGTCTCTCGTTGGGCTGATGGTAGCCACCTTCCCGCCGGGATCGATCCAGGACACGGTCTTCAAGAAGTGGCTGAAGGACAACGGCATCGATCCTGCTGAGATCGACATAAAGTCGATGGGGCCCGGTGACGCCGTCACCGCCATATCCGCAAAGCGTGTCGACGCCGTATTCCTCCCCCACCCGTCCCCCTCCATCATCGAGCTTGAGGGGAACGGCAAGGCGGTCGTCGCCTCCGGCGAGATGTGGCCGAACCACGCCTGCTGCTGCCTAATCGTCAGCGACGAGCTGATGAGAGAGGAGCCAGAGCTTGTGGAGCAGATAGTAAAGACCCACATCAGGGCCACAGAGTACATCAACGAGAACCCCGAGAGGGCGGCTGAGATCTACTCTGCCAAGACCGGCCAGAACCTGACGATGGTCCAGCACTCCATCGAGAACTGGGACGGCGCCTGGATCAGCGATCCCCATGTGGCCATCCCCTCGGTCGTCGAGTACGCCAGGGTCGATTACGAGCTCGGCTACACCGGCGAGAAGCTCCTGACCGAAGAAGACCTCTTCGAGACGAGCTTCTACGACAGGGTGACAAGCTGAGAACGAGGATGTAACGAGGAGCAACGGACGAAAAGGGGGCGGATCGGAGTTGAAGTTCACTGAGAGAGCGAGGGATGAGCTGGCTGAGCATGGAGTTGAGACCCTATCGGTGTTGGGGCTCGTCATAGTCTGGCAGCTTCTGGCGATGGCCATCGACAACCCCCTGAAGCTTCCGAGCTTCCTCCAGGTGGCCGAAGCTCTGGTCCGCCAGTGGCCGACGATCCTCCGGGTGGACCTGCCGGTGAGCCTGATCCACTTCCTGATCGGCATGGTGGCGGGCCTATTGGTGGCCCTTCCCATAGGGATGGCCATGGGCTGGTCGAGGGTCGCCGACAGGATCTTCGACCCAATCGTGGAGCTGATCAGGCCGATCCCGCCCCTCGCCTGGATCCCCTTCGCCATAATCTGGTTCGGCCTGACCCCCCAGGCCGCGGGGTTCATAGTCTTCGTGGGGGCGGTATTTCCGATACTGATCAACTCCTACGTCGGCTTTAGGTCCGTTCCTCGGGTCTACGTCGAGTCTGCGATGGTCCTCGGATGCACAAAGAACCGGGACCTGATCAGGTACGTAGCCTTCCCCTCGGCCCTCCCCTCCATCGCCGCAGGGATCAGGATCGCCATGGGGATCGCCTGGATGTGCATCGTCGCCGCCGAGATGTTCGGGGCGAGCACGCGAAGCGGCCTCGGGTACCGGCTCTGGGACTACTACTCCCTCCACATGATGGACCTGGTCTTTCTATACATGATCGTCCTGGGCCTCCTGGGCCTGCTCATCGATCGGTCCTTCCGCTACGTCGTCCAGGAGAAGCTCCTCCGCTGGCAAGAGGGGCTGAGGCAGAACTAGGCGAAGGGGCGCCATCTCGCCCTCTCTCCTCCTTCTCGGATATTTTTCAATAATTTTTCCGCGGCATCCATCGCCAGGATAATTAAGCCAAAAGCAAGATGTCACAACGGAAGTGAGATCTTATGTTGATATCGACGACCCCAACCGTTGAGGGAAGACGCATTGTGAAGTACTTCGGGATCGTGAGCGGCGAGGCGATTCTGGGGGCGAACATCTTCAAAGACCTCTTCGCCGGGATCAGGGACATCGTCGGCGGAAGGTCCGGCGCTTACGAGGCAGAGCTCCGGCGGGCGAAGGAGATCGCCCTCCAGGATATGGAGGAGGAGGCGAAGAGGCTCGGCGCCAACGCCGTCCTCAGCGTCGACCTCGACTACGAGACCCTCGGCCAGAACGGCGGGATGCTGATGGTCTCCGCCAGCGGGACCGCCGTCCTGGTGGAGTGAGATTTTTTCAGGGAAGCTCCAGG
>DAOSXX010000060.1:0-12379 GCA_035380685.1 Methanothrix sp.
CCATCCTGGGGATAGCCCTGATCGGGATGATGGGCTTCGTCATCTACGTCTTCCTCACAGAGCTGCCTAAGGCGGTCTGAGAAAAGACTCTGAAAGAACGGCTTCTATGAAGACGTCGCAGGAATAAACAATTTTCTAGATGGGGACCGGTGCCGTGCCCCCATCCTTTGAGTTATCTGTTTTATCCCACCTCGTTCAGCCCGCGCAGGGTGGCGCCGAACTCCGACTCAACGATGCTCGATACGCCCATCGTCTTGGGGTGAAGGTCGATCTCCACCATGACGTGCTGGTGACCGAGCTCTCGCAAAGGCCGGACCTGTCGGGGCCCGTTGGTGATGGAGAAGATCTCCATGCCTTCGAGGGCGTCCATCGGTATCGCGTGGGGAACCCCCGAGATGACGGCGAAGTCATAGCTCTCTTCGCCGGCCAGCCACTCTGCCACCTCGTCTCCGGCGATGGGGTACTCGTCGAGGCCGCCGATGATCCTGTCGATTAAAACCCCCCTCTCTTCGAGGCCTGAGAGTATGTTCTTAGCATCTTTTCTCACCTTCGCAAGACCCTTATTCTCGTCGAGGTTTGCGAGGGTTTTGACCTCAGCGCCCCGGGCCTTCGCCACCTCGGCCACGGCGGCGTTGATGTCCGCGAACATGTAGGCCGTCTCCTTTTTGGCGTTGAGGACATTTATCCCCCTCTTCCCCTCTTTCATCAGCCCGAGGAGCCTTTCGGCGGCCCTGTACTTGATCTCGCCCCTCTCGGGCGCCAGGTACTCCTGGCTTGCGGCGCCGTGGAGCCTTTCGACCTGTGTCGCCTTCTCCAAGAGGAACTTCTGCCGGTCGAACTCCTCCTGGTCGATGATCCCCTTCTCCAGAGCCGCCTCCAGGGTGATGATGACCCCTTTGGTGTTGTCCCGATATCCAGCGTGAACCTCCACCTCGATTACAGGGACGTCGAGATCGGCATCGACGACCGACTGGTGGAGGTCTTCGCCGATGATCATGCTGCTGCAGGTCCCCACAACGCCGATCAGCTTCGGGTCGAAGAGATCCCTCGCCCTCCGGAGGAGCCTTGTGAGCTGCTCCTGGCCGCCGAAGACGAAGCCCGCCTCGTCGAGGGCGGTGGTGAGGGTGTGGACCCCGTCCTCTTCAAGGAGGCGGGCGTGCTTGAAGCAGCAGCCGCTGGGGCCGTGCATAACGACGACGTCGACTCCCAGGTCTCTCAAAGTGTAAAGGGCCGCCACGATCGAGCTCGGCCTCGGATGCAGTATCTGAACTTCGCTTGCCATCATGATAATCACCGAAAACATTTAACGCATGAAATTATACGATCGCCTTTATTCAGCTCGGCCTTCGCCAGCGCGAGGCCTGAATCGAGATCCTGGGCCGATAGTGCCAACAGGCCTGGGGCATAGGGCGCGAGCCTCTCCCCCACCAGGATCAACAGGTCGATCTCCCGGCGGCGGCGATCGAGAAGATCTAACAGGGCGGGCAGATCCATCCCCTCACAGACCGTCTCGGCCTCCTCGCCAGCGACGAGGGCGAGCTTCCCGCCGCCACCGATGCGGTCTAGGGCCGCCTCGACCCCCTGCGCCCGAAGGCCGGAGTTTGAGTTGTCGAGGACCGAAATTCCGTCCTGCCATGTCTCCTTCATCCTGCCGCCGAGCCCCTCAAACCCCTCCAGGGCGGAGGCGACCTCCTCAAGGCTCAAGCCCGCCGCCAGGGCCGTTGCCGCGGCTCCCGAGATGGCTGCAATGTAACTATCGGGATCGAAGCCCTTGCCAAGACTGAGGTCCGCCCTCTCGCCCCCCGCCAGGATCTCCCTTCCATCGCACCAGACCGAGCCCCTCGACCCCGGGCCGAAGATCACGTCGGCCGAGATCCCCGCGTCCTCGCCTGCGATCAGCTTGGAGCCCCGTTTTGACAGAGACACCATCTGGAGCTTGGCGGTGCTGGCCCAGAGGGTTCCTCCCGCCACCTTGTAGTCGCCGGCAAAGCTGGTCAGAACGCCGAAGTCGGCGAGGCCCGTCCCTCCCAGGGAGACCTCACAGACCAGATCGGCGGCGCCAGACTCCTTGGCAGCGTCGAAGGCCCGGATCACGTTGGCGGGGGTGATGCTGAGCCCAGACGTCACAACCTCGCTCTTCCCGTCTCTCCAGACCTCGATCCCCCGGGTGGTGTGGGACGCGACCGTTCCCCTGGCCGAGAGGATCCGGGCCAGGATGAGGGCGGTGGTCGTCTTGCCTCTCGTCCCCGTCACCTCGAAGGCCCGAAAGTCCCTCTCGCCTCGGAGAAGTTCGCCGACGGCCCGATGGTGGGTAATCACCTTTTTTCCGAGACGGATCGCCTCTTCATGGGCCGGATTTCTTGGCGAGAGGTGGACCGGGGCGATGACGAGGTCGAAGCCCGAGAGGTCCGGGACACTGTGGTAGACCTCGAAGGCCGCGGCCTCGATCCCTCGATCCCTCATCCGTTCTGCGATCGATCCGGCGCCGTGGATGGTGTCGAGGACCGCTACCGATGAGGCTACTTCAGAGCTTCCTTCGCTCTCCGGTAGGCTAGAGATGCGATGCATTCGTCCACGCCCAGAGGCTCTGCACACCTGATCTCCACCTCGTTTCCGTTCAGCTTGCACTTGCCCCTCCGCAAATTTGGGTCCACACAGAGCTCGTTTGGTATATCCTCCAGGGTGTGGACGCCGTGGGCGAGGAAGATGGGGAGGGCGACGATCGTCTTGACCTTCGTACCCGAGAAGCTCTCAAGGCCTGTGGCGATGTTCGGCTCGTCCATGTTCAAAAAGGCGATCCTGACGGGCCCGTCGTGGTTTTTGCCTATCAGCTCCGCGCACTTTTCCACCATCTCTTTGTTGTACGGCTTGGTGCTGCCGTGTCCGAGAACAAGAATCCCTACATCGTCTGCCATAAGTCTCACCGATATTACGTTTTCTCACATTTGTATTAACCAGATGGGATTAATAACTAATAAATCCTTTCCCGATGTAAAATGGTCCGGCCTCCACCTACCGGACCTTCGTCGATTGCCGAGGGTCTCAGCTTCGGGAAGGGTGCAGAACAAATGGGGTAAGTCGATATGAGCCGCATAGCGTATCTCCTGGCGTCAGTTCTCTTAGTTATGCAGACAGCTGGCGGAGCCGAGGTCTTCATGTCGACGCGAGAGAGCCTCACCTTCGCCGACAACCTGACCTTGGTGGTGATGGACGTGGAGCCGGGAGCTGGCGCAAGTGAGGGGGTCGTATGGCTGGAGCTTCGGGACGAGCGTGGACCCCTCAAGTCCTCGGTCCTCAGGGCCGGGGAGAGCTTCTCCTACGACGAGAGGGGCGAGGGGCTGAACCTGACCGTCGCCAGGATCTACGCCGGAGGCGAGAGGGACCTGGTGGACCTGGACCTGGTGTCCGGCGAGGTCATCGAGAGGTCAGCCCGGGAGCTTCCCGACGACTCAAATCAAGATCGTGACCGTGCCGGCCCATCGGGCGATTCGTCCATACTCAACTGGGGGCTGGCCACCGTTCTGGTCCTGCTGTTGGTGACCTGGGTCTATTTTGGGGCGAGGGCCGGGGGAAGGTAGCATCATCTCAGGGCGGTTTGCGGGATGGTTCGACTTCGTCGAGTGCAATAGTTATATTCGAATTATTAGTATACATTCTAAAAGATATTCCCAGCGGCGAAAGACCGCCCCGCAGGCCACGCCCGCCGGTGGGGGATCACCGCGTGGCGTCCTCGACGATGGCGATATCCTCCTCGGTCAATCCGTAAAGCTCGCGGTCGAAGGCGTCGATCTGCCGCCGGAGGAGGGGCCTCTCGTGGCCGGTCTTCGATTCCGCCAGCCGCCTGGCCGGAGCGAGCATATCCTCGGCGAGGGCCACCATCTCGTCTTGGGCGGGGCTTGGAGGAGCGAGAAGACTAGGTGGAGGAGCGGGTGATGTCGGAGATAAAAAATAATAGCACGCAATGCCCATGTAACGGCCCAGGATGTGGTAAAGATTGCGTAAACTCGATAACGTCATCCTGGAGCTGGAGGCTCGAGGACTGAAATTCCGGCTCCAGACCTCTCTCCGGGTCGGGTATGTAGCGGACATTTTATTTAAAAAAGAGAGGATAATCGTCCTCGACACCCGGAATGCTGAGCCCTTCGCAGTCAGGAAGCTGACGGCGGCGGGGTATAAGGTCTTTGTAATCCCCGAGGGGAAGCTCGACGACGATCAGATCAGGGCTTTCTGTGATGAGGTGGTGAAGGAATTGAGGAGATGAGAACGGTGGCGATTTTGTTCTTGCTGGCGGGGGCCGTCTGAGATTCAAGACTCGCCCTGCGGCGGAGACCGTCCCGCCCGACCGTGCCTCCCGATGGCGAGATCACCCCAGCGGCGTCCTCGACGATGGCGATCTCCTCCTCAGTCAATCTGCGAAGCTCGCGGACGTGGCCGTCGATCTGCCGATCTGTCGCCTCGATCTGCCGTTGGAGGAGGGTCTTCTAGTGGCCGGTCTTCGACTCAGAAAGACGCCTGTCACAATCTAGCATATCCTCGGCGAGGCCCACCATCGAAGGGTGGCGGGAGACTGAGGAGGCCATATTGAGCGTGCCTGTCCTCGCCGAGTAGTGGCTCACCCCCGAAGAGGATGAGGCTTGGGACGATTTGTGAAGGGGTGATGGGCGATAATTAGATAACGGCCCGATTTCGGGGCTATCTATGCTTCGACTCAAAAGATTGCTTGCTTCCTTAAACGGCTTCGGAGCAGTAAAAAGTTTTACGTAACCTGGGCCGTTGTCATTGCCAGTTAGTTGAGATAAAATGGTGAAGTTGCGAGAGATAATCCTCGCCCCACACCAGCTTCGATTTAACGGTACTTTGGACCTACTATACTGAAAGTGGCATCTTTCCTAAATAAATCGGTGTTGCCTCGTTCAAGATACAAGTGGAAATTTCGGTGTCGAATGTAAAATCCAGGGTAATTATAAGACTCAAAAGATACTGTATAGCTATCTGCTAATCCGGGAACGATTTTGAAACTGGCATCCTCCTTAAACAACTGGTCAGGCGTTTCCCTATGCAATTTTATTCGAAAATTCTGGTGTCTAAGATAATAATTAGGATAGTTCAAAGACTCAAATGATACATAACTAGGATCAGCTAAACCTGGGACTATCTTAAACGTAGCATCTTGTTTATCGAGAGTAGAGCTAATTACCGTTAGTTCCCCAAAGAAGTATTGGTGACGAATGTAAAAGTTTGGATAGTTATATGACTGAAGTGAGATTGGTACATTTGTTCCATAACTTTGATAAAACGCCCCAACCTGGCCATCCGCTGTAACAACAGACATTATCAGCAAAATCAGAATTGCACCTAGCTTCATTTTGTTGTCCTCCGAAAGTTATTCGTGATTGTTTTATGTTTTAAAGCTTTTGTCAGTACCGCAACCCGCGAAGCTCGCGGACGAGGGAGTCGATCTGCCGGTCGGTCGCCATCGATTCTGGCGCTGAGGATGGCCATCTAGCGCCGATCCCTCGCCTACGCCAGCCGTCTGTCGCAAGCGAGCATATCCTCGGCGAGGCCATCGTCGAAGGGTGGCGGGAGACGTTCTTTCCTACAACTCCATCCACTACAGGAACGCTCTCTCGGTGTGGGTAAAGTAAACCGCACCAAATTTTTATATTTTAATTTCATGCCCAATTTGCCTTACTTTTCACATTTTCAGGTGATCATCAGATATCACTAAGATCTTTGCCCCCATTCTCCTCAGACATTTATAGATGAAAGATAACACTAAATATTACAAATGGAAACATTCATATAATCAAAGATTCTCTAAAGCTCGGTGATATTATGAGACGAAATCTTGTCACTGCTATAGCTCTGCTGGGCCTGCTGGTGGCATCCGCCAGCGCCCACAGCCTTTGGGTCGAGACGAGAGACTTGGCAGACGTGGGCGAACCCCTGACCATCTACTCCTTCTTCGGCCATGCGACCTCCGCCACCGGGATCTACGTCCCGCTGATGGATGCCCACTACCTGATGGCCCCCGACGGCAATAGGCAGGATCTGACGATGGAGACCGGGGACTGGCTGCCAGGGTTTGGATGGATCGGCTACTCCTACGCCGAGGCGACGCCGGGCGTCGCCGGCGACTACGTCTTCGCTGCCGTCCGATCCCCCGGCGTCTACGATCCGGCCTGGCACGGCTCGCCCAGCAACCCCATGCTCTCCGCAAGCTTCGCCAAGGCGATAATCCACGTCGGCGATGGAGAGAAGGGCAGCTGGGACGCTGGCTTCCCCCTGGAGATCACCACCGAAAAGGCCCCCTACGAGATAAAGGCCGCAGATAACGTAACCTTCGTTGCGATGTACGAGAATCAACCGGTCAACGCCACCTACTCTGCCTATTACTGGACCTGGGACGCCCACTCCGGAGCGAACGTCCAGACGGGAGCTGCCGGCGACGATGGCGACTTCACCGTCAACTTCAGCCAGGGTGGCCCGTGGCTGGTGAGCGCATCCTACACCGTACCCGGTGCGGGCGAGTGGACCGCCACCTACGACAGCGCCGACCACTACGAGGTGGGCGACGTGGTGGCTTACGACTCCTCCAGGTACACGTCGACCCTATCGGTGTGGGTCCGATAGCCCCACACCGTTTTCTTTATCATTTTTGGCACAACCGCATGATTATTATGCCATCTGTTAGTATTATCTGATATTACTAAGATACCTTTATTAATAACAAAATCATATGCAGGGACGATTGTTATGAGGTTGACTTCTCTCCTGGTGCTGGCCGTGGCAGGATTTGTCTCCATCGCATGCGGCCACATGCTCTACGCCGAGTTTCCGGAGGATATCTCTGCCCCCTCCGAAGTGAATGTCTGGATCACCTACGGTCACGACGAGGAAGAACAGACGGCCCCGAGCCTATCGATGGCAAGGACGATATCCCCCGACGGCTCCTCTGAGGACCTGGACCTCGATGAGCGAGATGGCGGCCTTGTTGGCGCGGTAGAGGTCGAGGAGGAGGGCTGCTACATCCTGGACCTGGAGAAGGAGGCCCGTCTAACCGACATGGAGTGGTTTGGGATCAGCGGCCCCGCCTCCCTCATCCAGGAATATGGCAGAGCCCTGATGCCGGCGAGTTCAGGCAGAAACTTCGACTGGTCTTCAGGAGAGGGGTTTGAGATCGTTCCCGCAGTGGACCCAAGCGACCTTGAGAGGGGCGATGCTTTCAGAGCCAAGGTCACCTGGCAGGGCGAACCTATCGGCGGAGACTACAGCGCCATGGTGGTGAGGACCCCAGAAGATCTCCTGACGATAAAGCACGCTCAGGAGGTGGAGGTCTCGGCCACCTCCTCCGAGGGAGAGGTGGAGTTCGAACTCACCCTGCCCGGTCTGTGGGTTGTGACCTTTGAGGCCACCGTCGACGAGAGCGGTACCTGGATCGCCGAAAGCGATGATCAGAATGGCAACTACGCCGAGGGCGACGAGCTGGAATACGACCAGATAACGCCTACAGCCTACCTCACGTTCTGGTCTCGCTGACCTCCCCCGATGGCAGGTGAAAATATTTGGTTCACATATCCGACGGCGTCTTACCATTTGAGGCGCTGGCCGCGGGCTTCATACTCAGCGGTGCCCTCCTCCTTCTGACCCTTCGAGACGTGAAGGCCGAGGAGATCCCCCGGATCTCCCTGATCACCGCAGCCCTCTTCGTCGCCAGCCTCGTCCACTTTCCCGTCGGGCCCACCTCGGTCCACCTGATAATGAACGGGCTTGCAGGCATAATCCTCGGAAAGAGGGCTTTTGTCAGCGTCCTTGTCGCCCTCACCCTCCAGGCCATATTCTTCCAGCACGGCGGCATCAGCGTCATCGGGGTCAACAGCCTCAACATGGGAATCCCGGCCCTTCTGGCCTGGCAGATCTTCGAGCGCCGCCTGGGCTTCGGATATCCCCGAAGGGAGATCGTCTTCGGAGCTGTAGCAGGAGCCGTGGCTGTTTTGGGGTCGGTTCTACTTCTATCCGCAGAGCTTCTGCTGCTGGGTGAGGGATTCAGCGAGATCGCAACCCTGGTCCTGATGGCCCATATCCCCATCGTCATAATCGAGGCGGCGGTTCTGGGGACGACCGCAGGATATCTTGTCAAGGTGAAGCCAGAGATGCTGGTGCCGGCAAAGGCCGGCCAAATTCGAGGTGCATGAGATGAAGAGATGGATCGTTCTGATTTTGCTGGCCCTGGTCCTGGGATCAGGAATTGCCAGCGCCCATCGCATGTTCGTAGGCCAGAAGATCAACGTGGAGACTTACGCCATCTTCGACGACGGGACCCCCGCCAACGACGCTTCAGTGAAGGTCTACCGAGAGAGCGCCACCACAGGCCTTTATGACCTCTACTGCGAGGACAAAGCCGACTCCAGCGGGAAGTACGCCCTGAGCCTCCCGGGAAAGGGGACCGGAAACTGGCTATTCGAGTTCTCGGCCGGGGGGCACAAAGAGGAGCTCTCCATAGCGATATCAGATGACCGTTACAACACGTCGACGGCGAAGGCGGCGGCGTTGGCGATGCTGCCGGTGACCTTCCTTGTCTGGAGGGGGCGACGCAAAAGATGAGTGGATACGAGAGACTTTTGGTCGTTCTGGTCTTGGCGCTGCTCTTTTCAGCCGGAACCTCCTCCGCCCACAGGATGCTCATCGGCTACCAGATCAAAGAGGTTCAGCTGAACACGATCTACGACGATGGAACCCCCGCTCAGGAAGCAGAGATAGAAGTATACAAGGACGGGGAACTTTACGCCGAGGGCGTCACCGACTCGACAGGCTCCTTCACCTTCGAGCCGAAGAGTGGCGACAAGATCGAGGATATGACCTTCGTCTCCTATTCCGTCGGCCACAGGGCCGAGCTTTCTCTGAGTCAGGATGGCGAGGATGCGACTTCAGAGGAGCTGCCCCTGCCCATGAAGGCGGCAGCGGGCCTCGGCTACCTCTTGGGCATAGCTGGCATCTCCATGATATATGTCTCCAGGAAGGGCAGATAGAAGAGATAAAACGATGCATAGAAATGGGAAGACGATGACGAGAGAGATCTGATGAGCCATCTGGAGATCGACGGCTATAGCCACCTCGATTCGCCGATGCACCGGTGGGACCCCAGGGTCAAGATAGTCTCCATGCTCGTTTTGATCTTCTCCCTCGTCCTTTTGAAGAGCCTGGCCGTCGCCTTTCTGGGCCTTGCGGTCTCGATCGGCCTTCTTTTGATATCGAGGTTGCCTCTCGCCTACGTCTCCCAAGGGATAAAGTGGCCAGCGCTGTTTCTTCTTCCATTCCCTCTGATACTGCCCCTGACCATGGATGGCGAGAGTGCTCTGAACCTCTACGGCCTCAGCTTCAGCATCGTGGGGTTGGAGCAGGGGATGCTGATGATGACGAGAGGTCTCGCGGCTGTGGTCTTGATCTACCCGATCTTTGGATCGTCGCCCTTCAACACCACCATCCATGCCATGAGAGGCCTGGGCCTTCCCGAGACCGTCACCCAGATATTCCTCTTCGCTTATCGGTACCTTTTCCTTCTTCGAGAGCAGTTCACCTCGATGACCCGGTCTCTATCGTCCAAGGGCTTCTCCAAGAAGACCGACCTGCCCACTGCCAGGGTCTTGGGCTCAGCCCTGGGCATGCTTTTTATAAGGAGCTACGAGAGGTCGGACCGGATCTACAAGGCGATGGTATCCAGGGGCTACGACGGCCACCTGCCGGAATCTGAAAGGTTCAAGATCAACGGTTCTGATCTCGTCAAGTCTTTGATGGTCTTGGCGTTGGCCTTCGGCCTCCAGGGGCTGGATCATCTGGCGGCGGTGTGAGGTTTTGAGGCATGAATCCGGCGATTGAAGTTACAAATTTATCGTATCGTTATCCAGATGGAACATTGGCTCTAGATGGAGTCGAGTTCAGCATCGAGCGCGGCTCGTCCGTTGCTCTTCTGGGGCCAAACGGGGCTGGCAAATCGACCCTCCTCCTCCATCTCAACGGCCTTCTCGGGGCGGAGGGCTCGGTCCAGATCCTTGGAAAGAAGGTGGAAGAGGCGAACCTCCCGTGGGTGAGAAAGAGGGTGGGCCTCGTCTTCCAGGACCCCGAAGACCAGCTCTTCATGCCGAGCCTCTGGGAGGACGTCGCCTTCGGGCCCCGAAACCTGGGGCTCTCAAAACGAGAGGTGGAGGAGAACACGTCCTGGGCTCTGAAGGTGGTGGGGCTCGCGGAGATGGCGGAGAAGTGTCCTCACAACCTCAGCTTCGGCCAGAAGAAACGAGCTGCTTTGGCATCGGTCCTTTCCATGAAACCCGAGGTCCTGGTGTTGGACGAGCCCACATCCAACCTGGACCCTCGGTCGAAGGAGGAGGTGATCTCCCTGATCTGTGATCTGAAGAGGAAAGGCACCACCATACTCACCGCCATTCACGACGTCAACATAGTTCCCAGGATTGCAGATCAGGTTCTGCTTCTGGACAGAAAAGTCGTCGAACTCGGCCCCACAAGAGAAGTGCTGGTGAAAAGGGGCCTATTGAAGGGGTTGGGGCTTGATCTTCCCACCATCGCAGACCTATTCTGCACCCTGAAGGATGACGGCTACGAGATAGGGGATATACCCTTCACCTCGGATGAGGCTTTGGCCGCCCTCGCCAGGCTGATCGAAAAATAAAAATTGAGGCAGACTCTGGAATTTAGTCCGCCTCGGGTTTGATGTAGTCTGACCTCAGAGTCAGAATGGAGAAGTAGCCGGTTCCTACGAAGCTCTCGTCCACGGCGTCGGGTCCGTGCTGGGGCAGAACCTCCATCTCACCGTCTTTGTACTCGGTCTTGACAGTCCAGAATCCGGGCTCTGGTATCTCTAATGTGACCTCGCCCTTCTCGTCGGTTTCGCCTTCCGCGACGGAGTGCTCCCCTGTAGTCGCGAGGCTCACATCAAGGCCGCTTGCAGGCTTGCCGTCGAAGAGCACCTGGAACTTGAAGTCGCCGGTTCCCAAGGTGGTGATGTTGTCGAGGGGGATTATCTCCAGCTTCTGGCCTACGGGAACCGAAGCGGAGGCGAAGTCCGAATTTTCAGCCACCAAAAAGACCTTGGAGAACTTCACCATGTCCTGGTAGGCCTCAGCGATGTACCAGTCAGAGTCCCACTCGCTGGAGTCGATGCCGTCCCAGTCGATCTCGTCGTACCCTTCCATCTCCTCGTCTGATGCTCCGAAGTTGGTGTGGACGAAGGTCAGGGCTCCCTCATGCTGTTCTGCTGCTGCTACGTAGAGCCCAAGATCATCCACCCCAAAGTCGAAACGATAGTAGGGACCGTTTGTATTGGTCGACTCGTCCGCGACGAACGTCTCCTCAGATCCATCAGGGCTGATCACCTTGAGGGATATGTCCCCTGGTGGTGGAGCCATGGGCACGAAAGAGTGTCCTTCGGTCATCTGTACCAGGGCCAGGTCCCCCTGACTCGTCCATCCGCTGGTGGACGAAAGCCACGTATCGTGAGCCTCCGCGCCGGCGATGCAAAAAGCCAGGAGGATGAAGATTGCCGTAATCTTATTCATTCGAAACCTCCAGTTTGAGCCAATGTCAGAGAATACTTAAATGTTGCTAATAAATTTCGAAATTAAACGAAAAAATATGAAAAGATCTTCGAAAGTTCTTGGGTTTTGTTGGTGGGAGGGCTCGTACCTCCCACCATATTTTCTTCAGTACTCTGCGAGATAGTCGGATCTCAGGGTCAGAGCCGCGCGGTAGACGGGCCCGACGTAGCTCTTCTCAGCAGAGAGGGGCCCCCTCGGCAGGTCCACGGCCTCCACCACTCTCGGGTCCATCTTGGTGTCGGTCCTCACGATCCACTCGGAGAGCTCTGAGGAGTCGGTCAGGTTCAGGGAGACCTTTCCCTCATCGTCGGTGACCCCCTCCACCGGCGTGTCGTCGCCCACCCTCGTCGCCCAGACGTCGAGGCCCGAGATCGGCTCTCCTTTAAAGAGGACCTGGAAGCTGAACTCACCATCGCCGACGGTGGTGATGTCGTCCAGAGGCACGATCTCCAGCTCCTGGCCGATGGGCTCGCTGGCTGGGGCGAAGTCCACATCTCCGCCCACGGCCACGAAGGCCTTGGCGTAGCAGTTCTTTAGATAGGAGCGCTCCACGTACCAGTCGTCGGCCCAGCCGGTCTTGTTCAGGGACTCAAAGTCGATATCTTCGGCGCTCTGGTGCTCCCAGTATCCCTCGGCTGGAGGGTTGGTTATGAAGTGAGTCCAGGACCCCTCACAGTGGTAGACGTCGGCGGTGTAGAGGCCGGCCTCGACGTCGGAGAGCTTGTAAATGTCCCAGAAGCCGGAGATCTCGCCCTGGCCGTCCAGGACGA
>DAOSXX010000061.1:0-12363 GCA_035380685.1 Methanothrix sp.
AACATCAAGGAGGCGATCGGGCTCGTTCTGGAGGTTCTCAGCCAAGAGCTTCTGGTTGAGAACGCCGAGATCCTGAAAGTAGAGCTGGCGGATGTCTGCTAAGCTCCCGATGATCTCGAGAGAACGAAGGCTCATGCCTTCATAATCATCTTCAATTCGAATATTTTCGAAGATGAGTCGACCAAGAGACCCAAGAGAATGTGGTTCAAAGAAGAGTTCAAAGAAGAGAGATGGGGAGGAGGACAGCATGAAGCGACCTCCTTTCCCGTTTTTCCCGTATACTTTCATGATAAGATACGTTGATTCGGCTATAAGCCTACCACATCCCTCCGTAGACGTAGACGGTAGTGGCGGGCTCGAACTTCAGGACGTAGGTCTGTCGCCGCTCGTAGTACTTGGGCTTTCCGTAGAACCACTCGCCGTCCCAGACCTTGACGGTATGCCACTGGTTGCCCACGACCTTGATATTGTATACCCCGTCGAAGGAGTCGCCTCCCTGTCCCTCAGTCCCGACGTAATTATCGTCGACGTAGACGTCGTAGCCTCTCATGTTCTGAGACTCGAGGGTGACGCTGACGTCACCGTAGGTCGGCGTTGGGGTTGGCACGAACGTCGACGGAGAGACCTCCGGCGGTGGAACCTCGGGCCCTGTGATCATATCCGGGGTCCATTCCGCGCCCACGTCGACGATGACGAGGTTGCTCGGCTGGTTGTTCGCAACGAAGAAGAGGGCGTACCTCCCCTGCTCCGCAGCGTAGAAGCTCAGCCTGTTGTAGGTTCCGAGGCTGTACTGCGATATCTTGGCGCTGCCCGATGGCGATACCTCGTAGAAGTCGGCCATCCCCCCAGCGGGGGTCGTGGTGACCAGCTGCATCCACGTTCCCACTGGGCAGGCCGCATACCTCGCCCAAGCAGTCTCGCCTTCGATCCAGAGGGCGTTAGATCCGGCGTACATCCCCGAGGATGTGTACTCGGAATACGGCATCGTCTGCCAACCTAAGCTGAGGACTGTGGGCTCGTTTCCCTTTATCTGAAAGCTCACAGGACCTCGCTCCGGAGGTATAACGTCTCCTTCAGTGAAGTAGTACTGCATGTACCGTGTGTAAGCAAAGCCCGAGCTCGTCCTGAAGCTGTAAGTGGCGGAAGAGCCAGTGCCGCCGTAGAAGCTCTCTAGGCCATAGTTCAGGTAGTCCTCTCTCCAGGATTCTCCAATGTCAGCGTCTTCGTCGGGACTTCCGACGGCCTGAGCAAAGCTCAGGCAGAAAAATATGGCAAGTAACTTTACTGCCCCACTCCTTGTTTTCGTATTAAACACCCGGGGCCCTGAAGACCTGACCGATAGTAAAGATTTTGGTGGGCGAGATCCATTTGGATCTCATGTCTTCACCCCCCACCCCCTCGACCAAAGAAGGTCGGAGGGAGGATCTTCGCGCCTGGAACCGGGAATACCAGCAGAAGGGAAGGATCTGGCGGGGCGCGCCGGCCGAGATCCCCGACCTTCCTCCGGGATCGAGGGTTTTGGAGCTGGGGTGCGGAAACGGCAAGAGCCTCGCCGCGATGCTGAAGCGGCCCTGGCGGGTCGCGGCCCTGGACCTCTCGCCTCTGGCGGTGAGGCTCGGAAGAGACGTGACAGCGCAGATTCGGCGAGCATCGTCCCCATTCCTTGGGGATCTGTCCCGGTCTCGGGCCGCTCCCCATGAAGTCGACTTTCTCGCGGCAGACGCGGTCTTCCTTCCCTTTCGAGACTCGACATTCGATGCTGTCTTCGCCTTTCACGTCATCGGCCACCTCCGCGAAAGCGAACGCCGTCATGCGGCGCTGGAGGCGGCCCGGGTCCTGAAGTCCGATGGCCGCCTGTTCTTTCTGGAGTTCGGAGTTGAGGACATGAGGGCCGGAAAGGGCGAACAGGTGGAGCCGGAGACCTTCAGGCGCGGCGGGGGCGTTTTGACCCACTACTTCTCCGAAGGCGAGGTCCTGGAGATGTTCGATATGCTACGGCCAATTTCGATCAGGATCGATAGGCGACTGGCTAGGATCAGAGGGTGGGATCACGTCCGGTCGGAGGTCGGGGCGGAGTTCATTAAGGTCGAAAGTTAAAGAGGCAACATCATGATGGCGCGATCCTTCTCCGAGATAAGAGCAAAGGTGGACCGTGGCGAGGCCGTCGTCCTTTCGGCCCAGGAGGTGCGGAAGATTCTGGACGAGGGCGAGAGGCTGAGCCTCGAAGACGTGGACGTGGTGACCTGTGCCACGCGGGCGGTCATGAGCGGGACCTACGCCGTCCTCTCCTTCCCGGTGGCAAAGCCAGGCTCTTTCCTCCGCGCGAGGAGGGCGATGCTGAACGGAGTCCTCGCTGAGGTGGGACCCTGCCCCAACGAGCGTCTGGGGGTCGTCGACCTGATGGTCTTTGGGACGGCCTCCAGCAGAGACGATCTAAAGTACGGCGGTGGCCACGTCTTCCGGGACCTCGTCGAGGGTAAGGACGTCCGTGTAGATTTGGAGACCGATGCCGGTGACGCCTTCGAGGTCGATGTGGGTCTTTCCGAGATGCCCCACGCAAGGCTCTTTGGGACCCGCCACTCCTTCAAGAACTACTCGGCCTTTGTGAACCCGAGCGACGAGAGGGTCGCCACCATATTCCACGCCGCCACCTTTGACCCATGCTGGAACGGGGCATCGGTCTCTGGGTGCGGTCACCTGAACCCGATCCAGAACGACCCCTTTTTGGAGACGATCGGCGTAGGGACGAGGGTCCTGATAAATGGGGCCGAGGGTTTCGTTCTGGGGAAGGGGACTCGCAGCTCCCCCGAGAAGCCGAACCTATCGGGATTCGCCGACATGCACAAAATGGACCCGGAGTACATGGGAGGTTTCGTCACATCCTGCGGCCCTGAATGCGTCTCCTCGTGGGCGGTCCCGATCCCGGTCACCAGCGAGCGGATCTTTGAGAGCGTCGCCGCCCCCGATCGGTCGATCCCCCTCCCGGTGATGGACGTCGTCGATAGGAAGGAGATCGGAAAGGCCACTTATGGCGACGTCTGGGAGGACGCCGACCTCGAAGTAGAGTTCGACCCCGAGGCCTGCAAGAGGTGCACCCAGTGCGTGCCCGAGTCTATCTGCCCGACGGGGGCGATAGGCTTTCGGGACTGGAGGCCCACCCTCGATCGGAAGAGGTGCTTCAACTGCGGCCTGTGCACCACCACTTGCGTCGGGGAGGTCTTCAGGGCCCATCTCGGCTCCCTCCGATTCGCAGGAAGAGAGGTTCCGATCGTGGTCAGGCAGTCCGACCGGCTGAGGGCTGAGAGGCTCGCAGGTGAGCTGAAAAGGAGGGTCCTTGACGGGAGCTTCAAGATGACGGAGATGGTGGAGCGGATCTCGCCATGAACCTTTTGATGATCTTTTCAGGAGAAAGATCGATCACTGGGACCTCGGCGTTGCCGATCTCCACTTTGACCACCAGGACGCCCCTCCCAGCCACGCCATTTCGAAGCTCCTCGGATGTGGCGGCGAGCCTGACCTCCGAGACTCCGGCCCCCTCCGCCATTCGAGCGAGGTCCGCCCTCCTGGAGGTGCAGGTCGGCTGAGATCCCGTGGAGCCGTAGCAACCGTTGTCTAGGATGACGAGGAGGTAGTTTTTCGGGTCCTGGTCGGCGATGGTGGCGAGGCTTCCCAGGTTCATCAGGACGGCGCCGTCGCCGTCGATGGCGATCACCCTTTTGTCCGGGCGGGCGAGGGCGAGGCCCAGGCCGATGGAGGAGGCGAGGCCCATGGACCCCAGCATGTAGAAGTTCGAGGTGCGGTCGCCGACGGCGCAAAGCTCCCTTGATGGAAAGCCGATATTTCCGACGATGAAAGCGTCCTGAATTTCGGCCTCCTCGGCGATGGTGGATATCGCTTCGATTCTCTTCATCATTAGCGAGACCTCCAAAACTCGATGTCCAGCAGCACCGCCGTCGGCGTGCCGTCGGCAAGGGCCACCTGCCAGGCCCTTGCCACGAGCTCTTCAGCCTCGAATAGGGTGGGCGAAAATCTGGGGATCTTCATGGCGTCGAGGAGCTCTGGCGTCAGCCTCCCCATGGGGACCTGGCCCACGATCGTCTCGCCCTCGCCGCCCCGGTGAGATACTATCATCAGAAGCGGAATTTTGTACAGACCGTTCAACGAGGCGAGGGCGTTGATGCTGTTGCCGAGACCCGAGTTCTGCATCAAAAGGGCGGGCCTCTTGCCGCCGAGGTAAGCCCCGGCACATATTCCGACCCCCTCCTCCTCCCGAGTGACGGGAACGTGGATGATATCGGGGTCGGCATCCACCATACACAGAAGATCCTGGAGGTTGATGCAGGGCACGCTGGCGACGAAGTCGATGCCGGCGCCCTTCATGCCTCTAAATACGGCCGAACTGGGGTCGATCTCCATCATCCAAATTCTGAGATTCGTACCATCGCATTTAAATTTTGATCCATCTTGGACCCGTCCATTTGGGAATCTGGAAAACGCCCATCTCAAAGACGACGCTCGTCAGAGGTGCAACATTCAAAAAAATAGGAGATTTTTGAAGAGCTGCATACTGCAGTCTTCAAAACGAGAGCTTTCTCCCGAACGTTTGCTCGAATTGTTCCCCAATGGCCGCCAATTCGGAGCCAACTTGTTCTTCGCTGGATTCAGATCCGGCCTGGACGGTCTGCTCCTGCTGCACTGTCTGCTCCTTCTGTCCAGCCTGCACGGTATCGCTTGCGACCTGGGCGGCGCTCACATCGACCACCTCATCGCCGGCGCAGTAGCCGGGCCAGAGGGGTGAGCTGTCTTCATTTACGTTTATCTGCAGGGACTGGGGGAAATACTCCAGGAAGTTCTCGGTCACGTTCACGTCCATTAATATCACCGATACGGTTTGATTCGATGGCTGGTACGCGACCAAGATCTGGTTGCCAATCTGGCCGGCGATGCCGGCTCGGTCGCTGATGTTCAGTGGGATGGGGCTGTAGACGGTCTGATTATAACCTGTGTTGAAGTTATCGACGGCGGATTTCAGACCGGCAGCGTCCAGATCTCCTTGTGGGGCATCACATGGATATATAAGTAAGATCCAGACTCTGCTATCGTTAAAAAGCAGAGACGCCGCCACGTATTTTCCTTCAGTGTAATTTTCCTCGTACAGGTATTCGGCTTCAACCATATCCTCTAGCTCTTTCGGGACGGCGAAGCTGAACTCTGCATAGCCATAAAATTCTCCGCCAACTCCGGTGATGTTTTCTTCCTGTGCTGCCGCCGGCATGCAAGTCAAAAGACATAACAGGAGGAAACCAAAGAACATCTTCAACCCTCTCGGGGCCGATCTGCAAGGCATAATCGCGATCTTCATCCAATTCACCTCATGACAATTTTTGACTGTGTTGAACTACGTTTGAACTGCGTTTTCGTTACTTCATCAAGCCGTACGGACTGACATCTTCTCCTCGATCTCTCTCAGAGTCGCTTTCTCAAGCATCTTATCGGCGAGACCGTCCACCATCAGGCGCATGCCCACTCTTCCGTGAGGGCGACCATAGCCCAAATGCAGACTGCAACCAGCGCCTGGCATTTCTGTATCCATTTTTTATTTCGTTACATCCCAGTATTATAGCTAACGGCTATGGGGGCGCACTTTTGGCCCTGACCTTAAAATTTAATCATCGTGTCTGGTACTGGTCATGACCTCCAAACAAGTTGATTTACATACTTGTATCTTGCTAAAAGTTCGTAGATGATGCGTGTCCCAACGAAGATCGTACTTTGTACGGTGTTTACCGGCGAAACCCCGAGCGAAGCGACGTAACCTCAGCCCCCTCTCTCGTTTGCCAAGGCCGGAGAGGGCTGCCCAAAAAGGATCGAGGGTCACGATACCATGTGTGCCAGCTCCTCTTCGATATACGGGTCCATCTCCTCGCAGCGGCCGTGAGTGGCGCACTCCACAATGTGCATCGCTTTTGGCTCCGGCGCCTTCTCGTAGGTGCGGCGCGCGTAAGCGATAGGAATGACGGGATCGCTCTTCGAATGGATCATCACGAACTTTCGAGGCGGGATTTTTTTGAGATACGTATCGGGATCGATTGATCGCAAGAACTTGACCGCATCAGGGTTTGTCATCCTCAGCGAATCGATCTCCTCCTCCACGCCGTAACCGCTGGTGCTGATGGCGATCACGCCCCGAGACTTCGGGTCTAGGGCGGAGGCGATGATGGCAAAGCGCCCGCCGTTGCTCTCCCCGACGTATACGATGCGACCTGGGTCGATCTCGGGCTGCATCCTCAAGACCTCGGCTGCTGCCAGAGCATCGTGGACCATCTTGTATTCGGTTGGCTCCTGGCCTTCCAGAAACGTCTCCAGATCGCCCTGGATATCGACGCCGCCCATGTTCCGCTGATCGAGGGCGACGCTTGCGTATCCCAGGCCGGAAAGGAACTTTGCCAGTCCCTGTTCCCGCTCTTTGGTGACGGTCGCACCGGGAAGGAGCACCACGCCTGGAACGCCACCTGGTTGCTGAGGCTGAGCCTCGGGAGTTCTGAGGAGGCCCGCCACCTCTGCCCCTCGGCTCGAGAATCGAACTTCGAAGAGGTTCGAATCGCTTGGGTCCTCGGACGAGATGAAACGGTATTCCGGTGCGGGTGGCGGGTACTCCAAAAATCCGTCCTCTGCAACGCGCCATTCATCTTTGATCTCCGATGAGAGGAAAACGCCTGCGAAGAGGGCGCCGATGCCGAGAACGGCGATCAACCATGCGATGGGCCGTCTCTTCCTCATCCCCATATTTCTCGCCTCATCCGTCCTCTTTTCGCGAAAATCGTACTTGATCGTTACGGCGAATCAGCAGCTCGGAAGAAGGACCGGCGACTCTTTTGCGAGAGGACCGCTCAAGCTAATCGCCCCGTGTCGAAAAAGCGCAAAAAATATAGAAATTATTATCCTAACCTAATACCTCAATAGCGCCCCCACCCCCTCTGACGAGGCGAGGCAGGCGTCCTCCTCGACGAACTCCACCTCCGCCCCCGTCCTCTCCGCCAGCTCGTAGAGTTCCTCGACGACGTCCACGGGCGACGTCGGCCCTCCGCAGGTCGGGCAGGCCTGCGGCGCCCTTCTTCGCGCCTCGATGATCTGGCATCTCTCGCAGATCCACCCAGGAACCGAGGCGTCCTTCAGGAGGACGAGGACGCTCACCCGCCCGGCGCTGAGGGCGTCTTTCGTCGCCTCGACCCCCTGGACCGCGAGGCCGCCCTTGAGGATCTCGGCCCGCAGCTCCTCGGCCCGTTCCGTCGACCTCGCCCTCTCGTCCGCCAGGGCGATCTCGTCCCCCATCTCGACGATCTCTTTTCCCGGCGCGTCTATGGGAAGGTCGACGATGGCGAGAACCCTCTTTCCCATCTCGGCGGGGAGCATCTCAACGAGCTGATGCTTGGCGTCGCCGGGCCCGGCGACGACGATCCCCCTCGTTTTGTACCTGCTGCACGAATCCTGGACGTCCTCGACCACCTCCGAGAGGAAGGACTTTATCGCCCCCTTCCGGAGCCTGTTGAACCTCATCTGGCTCCAGCCCCCCTTCTTGTGCTTGTTCATCAGGTCGGTCGAGAGGTGGCTCATCTCCTCCGGCACATCGGACCGGACGCAGAAGAGCCGCGCCTCTTTGGAGTCGAGGAGGAGGACGCCGTAGTCCGAATAGTCGTCCCGAAGCTTTGCCAGGGGGAGGAGGAAGGGGGAGGTGTCAAGGACCATCGCCCTCGCGGGCTCGATCCCGATCCGATAGACGGCTAGGAGGGAGGCGGGGGCAGAGGCGAAGACGATCCTCCCCCACTCGCCTGAGATCGGCCTTGCGAAGAGGAGGTCGTCGACGATGGCCATCGTCTCCCTGAAGCTCTCCTTCTGGTCCTGAGGAAGGGCCGCCTCGATCGCCCTCCTTCGGCCGTCCACGAAGGCGCGGTTTTTGGCCTCGTCATCCCTTGAGGCGGTGGGGAGGTAGACCGAGAGGTAGACGTCTTTTTCTTCAAATATCTCGGCCAGCCCTCGAATATCGATCTCCGTCACGGGGGTCAGGGCCATCTCCTCGACCCTTCTGAAATCCTCCTTCGGCACCATATTATCCGGAAAGCCTCGAAGGTGAAAAGGGTTTTCGGCGAACGAACGACGTCGGAACCGTCAGAAAGGAGAATCGTACCTCAAACGTCTTGAGTCCGCTCAATCCCCAACATCCTCCCGATCCCTGTCGGGGTTTCCCTTCCGCCTCCGGCATTGGTGGGCGAAGGCCTGATCCGGCCCCAGGGCCCGAACCGCCAGGAAGGCGACGGTCGCCGAGCCGAGGCCGCCGGAAAGCCCCAGGACGGCGCCACCAGCTCCGACAGCCTCCACCAGATCGTTCATGAACCTCTGAATGAGGGTTTCCGCATCTCCTTTTTAACATCGAGAACGGGATCGGAACTCTCAAATAAAGTACTTTTTCTGCACAACCTTTATGTTCGATAAGCTGATGGGTGAGAGCAGCAATTAGACGAGGAATGCGTTTTATGCGACTTTCGATGGACTTGGAACTGCAGGACGTACCGGGACAGCTGATGCAGTCCCTTGAACCATTCAAGAAATACAAGGGGAACATCATCAGCGTGGTCCATCACCGAGATCGCAAAACGCCGCGGGGCACGGTCCCAGTCCAGATCGTCTTCGAGATCGATCCGTCAAACATCGAGAACGTCAAAAAACACCTCCAGGAGAACGGCATCGTGGTGGTGAGGGCGGGCGAAGATCGGTTCATCGAGGAGATATCTGTCCTTTTGATCGGCCACGTGGTCCACACCGATCTCGGGGACACTATCAACCGGATCGACTCCACCGGATTTGCGGAGGTGGAGGACCTATCCCTCAGGATGCCGGGGATCGACGAGCCCTCCTCCGCCTACATGAGGATCAGGGCGACGGGAAAAGAGGAGATCGGAAAGTCTCTCTCCATACTCCGCAAGGTGGGAGCCGAGAAAGATCTGCTGGTGATAGAACCTATCGAGGCTGAGAAGATATGAGAGAGGTCAGGATATCTCTGGTGGGGTTCGGGATAGTCGGCCACGGCGTTTTGGAGGTCGTGAGAAGAAAGAGGGAGCTGTTGAGGAATATGGGCCTCGACCTGAAGGTCGTCTCGGTCACCGACATCACCGGAACCCTCCTCGACGCTGACGGGATAGAACCCGCGAGGCTCTCCGGGGCGAAGACCCTACAGGGGATCGCAAACCTCGACATCATCGGTAAGGAGGCGATCCAGGAGGTGGACTCCGACCTGGTGGTGGAGGTAACGCCCACCAACATCGTCCACGGCCAGCCCGGCCTCGGCCACATCGAGGAGGCCCTCTCTTCCGGAAAGCACGTCGTCACCTCCAACAAGGGGCCGCTGGTGGTGGCCTTCAACCATCTACAGGAGCTGGCTCAGGATAACGGCGTGATGCTCAAGTACGAGGCGACCGTCGGCGGGACGATGCCCCTCATCAGCCTCATCGAGAAGAACCTGGTGGGAAACGAGGTCCTCAGCATCAGGGGGATCTTCAACGGCACCTGTAACTACATCCTGACGAGGATGATGGAGGAGAAGTACACCTACAGCTACGCCCTCACCGAGGCCCAGGAGCTGGGGATCGCCGAGGCCGACCCAGCCTACGACGTCGACGGAATCGACACCGCCGGCAAGGTCGTCATCCTGGCAAACTCCATCTTCGGCATGGACGCAAAGTACAGCGACGTCAATGTCACCGGCATAAGAGACATCACCCCCGAGGCCCTCAACCTCGCCTGGGAGAGGGGCTACCTCATCAAGCTGATAGGCGAGGTTCCGGCCCTGACGGTGAAGCCGATGCTCGTTCCGCGGAGAAGCCCTCTAGCCGTCGGCGGGACCCTGAACGTCGCATCCATCGAGACCGATTTGTCAGGGACGATCACGGTGACGGGCCTTGGCGCAGGCTCCATCGAGACGGCGAGCGCCATCGTCTCCGACGTCGTCAGCATCTATACATCAAGCCAGATAGATCCCTGAAGTCCCAGACCATGACCAGCTTCGAAAGCTTCGCAGAGCTCTGCAGGAAGATCGAGGAGATCGCAAGCTCCCTGGAGAAGACCGCCCTCCTCGCATCTTTCCTCTCGGAGCTCGACGAGGCAGAGCTGGCCGTCGTCCCCTCTTTTGTAATGGGCTCCGCCTTTCCAGCCAGCTCTGAGCTGCTCCTGGGGGTGGGGCCGAGCACCTTATATAATGCCCTCTCCAAGGCCACGGGTTCTTCGCCTGCGGAGATTAAAGAGATCCTCCGACGGACCGGGGACGTAGGGGCCGTCGCCGCCGAGGTGGTGGGCCAGAGGAAGCCCTCCACCTTTTCTAATTTCATCGAGGCCGATAGCCTCTCGATCCTCGACGTTTATTCTCGGTTTAGGGAGATCGCACGGGCCTCTGGAAAAAGGAGCCAGTCCGTCAAGATGAAACACCTGCGGTACCTATTCGGCGAGGCCGGGCCCCTGGAGGCGAGGTACATCGCGAGACTCGCCCTCGACGACATGAGGATCGGGGTCGGCGAGGGGATCGTCCGGGACGCAATCGCAAGAGCCTTCAACCGATCTTCCAAGGAGGTGGAGCGGGGCTACAACTTCACAAACGATCTGGGCCTGGTGGCTCAGAAGGCAAAGGAATGGAAGCTCTCAGACCTGACGATAGAGATATGCCGCCCCATCAAGATGATGCTCGCCCAGCTTGGGACCGGGATACCGGGGTCGATGGCGGAGATGGGGACGGCCGCCGTCGAGTGGAAGTTCGACGGGTCTCGGGTCCAGATCCACAAGAATGGCGACAAGATCGAGATATTCTCCCGGCGACTGGAGAGGGTGACGAGATCCCTCCCTGAGATCGTGGGGTTTGTGAGGGAGCACGTTCGGGCCGAGTCGGCCATCCTGGACGGGGAGGCGGTGGCGAGGGGCGAGGACGGAAGGCCTCTCCCCTTCCAGGAGATCTTGAAGCGATTCCGGAGGAAGTACAAGGTCGAGGGGACGGCGAAGAAGATACCTCTGGAGCTGTGGCTCTTCGATCTGGTGTATCTGAACGGCCGGGTCCTCATCGACGAGCCCCTCCGGGAGAGGAGGAGGCTTCTCGAAGAGGTCGCAGACCCGAAGATCCTGGCGGCGCAGACCGTCACCTCCGACCCCGAGGAGGTGACAAGAATATACGAGGAGGCCACGGCGGCGGGCCACGAGGGGGTGATGCTCAAAAGCCCCGACTCCCCGTACGCTCCGGGAAAGAGGGGGAAGAACTGGCTCAAGATAAAGCCGGTGATGGAGACCCTCGACCTCGTCGTCATCGGGGCTAGGTGGGGCGAGGGGAGGAGGGCGAGCTTCCTTGGCTCCTACCGGCTCGCCTCCCCGGACCCGGATACGGGACGGCTTGAAGACGTGGGGTGGGTGGCGACGGGCATCACCGACGAGATGCTCGGCGAGCTGACAGACCTCTTTCGAGACCTGATCCTCGTCTCGGGGGAGGGGATGGAGGTGGAGGTGAAGCCCGAGGTGATCTTTGAGGTGGCCTTCGAAGAGATCCAGAAAAGTACCAACTACTCATCGGGCTACGCCCTCCGGTTCCCAAGGCTCGTCCGGGTGAGGGACGACAAAGCCCTCGAAGAGGCGGACGACCTCGAACGGGTGGCGTCCCTCTATGCCACCCAGAGGGGGAGGAACGGGGCCTCGACGGGCCAGATGTGAAACGAAGTTTTTGGAGTTGTTCGGGTTGATATTCAAGAAGCTTTGCGAGCTGGAAGAGGAGGAAGGCTCGGCCCTTCTATCGAGGGGGCTGGACGTCCAGAGCGTCATGCCCACGGTGGTGGAGATCGTTAACGAGGTCCAGGAGAAAGGGGACGAGGCCCTCCGAGAGCAGACCGAGCGGTTCGACGGCGTCCGGATCGGAAAGCTCAGGGTCAGCGATGACGAGATCGAGAAGGCCAAGGGCCAGGTCCCCGAGAACCTGACGAAGGCTCTTGAGATCGCCGTCGAGAACGTAGCCTGTTTCCACCACCAGGAGCTTGACCGGGACCTCTGGATGACCGAGACCTCGCCGGGGGTGATGGCAGGCCAGAAGATAGTGCCCCTCGACTCGGTGGGAGCCTACGTCCCAGGCGGCAGGGCCACCTACCCCAGCTCCGCCATCATGACCATCGTGCCAGCGAAGGTGGCGGGGGTCGAGAGGGTCGTGGTCTGCACCCCGCCGGGAAAGGACGGGAAGGTCAATCCTCTGACCCTGGTGGCGGCGGAGATGTCGGGAGCCGACGAGATCTATCGGGTCGGTGGCGTCCAGGCGGTGGCGGCGATGGCCTTCGGGACCGAGACGATATC
>DAOSXX010000062.1:0-11833 GCA_035380685.1 Methanothrix sp.
CATGAAATGCAGCGAGCCTTGCCGGGAGTTCTGTCGGTGGATAGAGACGCTGCCCCATCACAAAAAGTACGTCCTCAAAAAGGAGGGGCATCCAACGCTTCCAAGCTGCTTCAAAGAGACCGTCCTCGGCGAGTCTGTCCCGGGATCGATCCGGCAGCTCCGGGGGCCAGCGGGCTCCCATGTCCACGAGTTCCCGGACCGGTGGGTCCTCCATCGGGACATCGTAGACGCCGAATCCAACCCCCTGGGCCACCTCCTCAGCGACGCCCCCGAGTACCTCGTATCGGCCCTGGCGGGGCTCGCGACGGCCCTTTTCGCAAGAAAGCAGAGGGACAGCAAAAACGCCCTCCTGGCAGGGTGGTCGATGACCGCCTTCCTGCTCCTTATGGGCAAGATGGGAAAGACGATCGGCGAGGACGAGAGGGAGAACGAGGGCAATGCGCCCCGCTTCTCCAGAACGGCGACGCATGATAGTTCATAGGTGATCTCGACCAGAACCGTCCGGGGCTGGTCTAGGCCCGAGATGGGAAGCTCAGTCTATTGGAGGAATATTCGATGGTGGAGGTCGCAAGTTATCTCGCTTACTTCTTCTACGCCTTCGCCTCGGTCTTCATCATAGTGAACCCCGTCGAGGCGACGATGGTCTTCATCTCCCTCACCCCCGGAGCCACCGCCAGAGAGAGGGCGAGGCTCTCTTTCCGGGCGGCGACGGTCGCCTACCTCGTCGCCCTCCTCTTCGCCCTCACCGGCGACATGGTCCTCCGCTTCTTCGGGACCACAGTCGACTCTCTCCGGGTGGCCGGTGGCATCCTCCTGTTCATCATGGCGATCGATATGCTGAAGGCGAAGCCCCGGAGGAAGGTGACGGATGCTGAGATGGCGGACGCCACTGATCGCGAGGATGTATCGGTCTTCCCCCTGGCGACGCCCCTCCTGACAGGTCCGGGAGCCATCACCACCGTAATCGTTTTGATGGGGACGGCTTCAGAGCTTGCCGAGAAGGGGGTCGTCCTCCTGGCCCTGACGGCGACCTTCGCGGCCACCTACCTGATCCTCAGGTCCTCGGAGTACGTCTCTCGGATATTGGGGGTGACCGGGATTTTGGTGATGACGAGAATCATGGGCCTGATGCTTGGGGCCATCGCCGTCAACTTCGTCGCCGTCGGCGCCTGGAACATCTATGCCGGGTTGGCGGGGCCTTCTTGATTTGTCTTGGGTTTTCGGTCCAGCCCACTTCGGATCATGATCTCAAATTTCGTCGCCCCTCTGGCCCGGGAGATATCCGATCTTCAGAGATACCCCTGGATCTTGCTTTTCAGGGTGGGTTTTGGGAAAGCCCCGACGATCCGGCCGGCTGCCGTCCCGTTCTTGAACACTATCATCGTCGGCACTGCCCCTATTTCGTACTCGTCCCACATGCTGGGGTTCTCGTTCATGTTCACATTCCCGAAGACGGCCTTCCCCTGAAACTCCTCCGCCAGCTCGTCAAAGATGGGGGCGAGCTGCGAGCAGTGGCTGCACCTGGTCGACCAGAAGTCGACGATTACGATCGGGTACCTGGCGATCTCAGAGCCTATCGACTCCTCCGTCATGATGATGGGGGCCCTCGGAAGCTCGGGAAGCTCCTCGGATTTGAGGCCGAACTTCGCCAACTTCACGAGCCTCTCGTTCAGGGTCTCGTCTCTGAAGTAGGCCACCATCATCCCGAAGGATTCGACCCCCTCACCCTCAGCCTCGATGGGAACGATGAGGCCCCAGGATATCCAGGCACCTTTTGCGAAGACCCCGGTTCCGACGGTGCCTCCATTTTGGGGCTCGACCTTCACACCGACGCAGTTAACCTCCATCGACGCCTTGAGGGCGGGAGCAAGGCCCCTCGTGGAGATGGGGGCTGAGAAGTTGTATACGCTAATGTAACAGCCATCGACTCCCGAGTCGGGATCCAGAAGGTAGGTGCTGTGGGCGAGATACCCATCGTTCTCCGTCGTCGTCTTGGGGTCGATGACCAGGTTTTGTCCGGAAAAGTCGAGGGTGACGACGTAAGGGGAGTCAAGGCCAACGGGGACATTGACCGCCATCGACGTCGAGCTCAATATCAAAGAGGTTCCAAGAATCGCCAGAGCCAGAAGAAGTTTCGATCTCATCTGGCCAGCTTGATCTTCCAGTTCCTACGAAAAAGTTTCGGTCTGATGCAGCCGAACGTTGGAACCTGCTGAATGCGCCTTCGGATAAAACAAAAATCACCTCGACCTGATCGCCCTTGCGACCAGATCGACCAAGTCGATCACCTCGATTTTGCTGCCGGCATCCCTCAGGTTTCTGATGCAGAGGGGGCAACATGATACGATGGCATCGACCCCCGGGGGAACTTCCAGAAGCCTCCGTCTAGCGATCTCGAGGGATAGGTCCGGGTACCCCGCCCGGACCCCGCCGCCTCCGCCGCAGCATCGAGCGTTCTCCCTGCTCGTCCTCATCTCTTCGAGGCGGCAGATCGCCTTTATGACCTCTCTTGGTGGATCGAAGATCCCGTTATGCCTTCCCAGGTGGCAGGGGTCGTGGTAGGTGACGGTAATGTCGAGCCGGTTCAAATCCAGCTCGGATAGGTGCTCGGCGAGAAATTCGGGGACGCTCAAAACCTCAAACTCCGGGGGGTAGTCTTTTTTGAGGGCGGAATAGCAGCCCGCGCATCCCGTGATGACGGTCTTTGCCCCGATCTTCTTTATCTGGCCGAGGTTTTTGTCGACGAGCCCGGAGGCCTCCGAGCCGGTCCTGACGAGGGGCGATCCGCAGCAGACCTCATCGGGAAGAAGGGTCACGCCGAACCGTTTCAGTAGGGCGAAGGTCTTCTTCGCAACCTCCGGGTAGCGGTAGCTGTCGAGACAGCCCACGAAATATACATAGTCAGATTTATCCTTCAGTGAGCTTCTATCCGGGAGCCAGCCGAGCCGGTCGGCCTTCTCGCCGAAGGTGTTGCCGCTCTCGTTCACCTTCGCTCTGAACCCGGACTGGGCCTCGGTCATGACGCCCTTTGAGACGAGGGACCGTCTCGCCTCCTGGACGATCACCGGCGGGTTTGCCCCCGCCGGGCACTTCGCGGCGCAGATCCCGCAGGTGGTGCAGGTGTTGAGGCTGTCGAGAACGTCGGAGTCGGGAGCGAGACCTTCCTGAAGGGCCTTGACGACCATGATCCGGCCTCTCGTGTTTCGCGACTCCCAGCCCAGGACCTCGAAGGCGGGGCAGACCGAACGGCAGGTCCCGCACCGGACGCAGAGCTCGATCGCCCGAGGGTCGATCCTCGCTTCGGCCTTCGCCTCGATCTTCGCCTCGGTCATCCCTCGCCTCCAGAGGAGGGGCCGTCGTCAAGCCCCAGCTTTCCTGGGTTGATGATGCCCTGGGGATCGAGGACCCTCTTTATCGCCCTCATCACCGATAGCGTCCCCTCGCCCCACTGCATTTTCATGTACCCCGCCCGGGCCGCCCCCACGCCGTGCTCGGAGCTAACGGTCCCGCCGAGCCGGATCGCAGCCCGGTGGATGGCGTCGGCGGCGGCCTCGAGCCTAGCCCACTCGTCCTCATTCAGAACGTCGATGAAGAGGGCGACGTGGAGGTTTCCGTCTCCGATGTGGCCGTACTTCATGGCCGGAAGATCGAACCTCTCGGAGATCTCGCCGATCTCTCTGATCAACACCGGGATCTTTTTTATCGGGACGCCCACGTCCTCCCCAACGTAGATTCTGCTCTTCTTGGGGTCGATCCGGGATACGGCGGCGCCGACGAGCCTTCGGGCCTCCCAGATCTCCTCCATCTCCTTTTCCCCGCTGACAGACACCACATTGGTCGCAAAAGGCGAGCAGACCTGGACGATCTCCTCTGCCGACTCTTTCGTCGAGCTTTCGGTCCCGTCGACCTCGAAGAGAATGACGTCCCCTTCGGGCAGCACCAGGTTCGAGTCGCATCGCAGGAGGACCGCGATCGTCGTTCTGTCCAGGATCTCGCAGGCGGAGGGGACGATCCCCGAGGCGAAGGTCTTTGCCACCGCCCGGCCAGCGGTCTCAGCGTCGTCGAAGGAGGCGATGACGAGCCTCCGGGCCTTCGGCAGGGGTGCGACCCTCAGCCCGGCCTTGGTGATGATACCCAGGGTTCCCTCCGAGCCGATAAAAAGCCTGGTCAGGTCGTAGCCCGCCGCCGACTTCAACATCCGGGAGCCGGTTCTGACGACCCGGCCGTCGGCGAGAACCACCTCCAGGTCCAGGACGTAGCTCTTGGTCGTCCCGTACTTGACACACCGCATCCCGCTGCCGTTGTTTGCGATCAGACCGCCGATGGTGCAAATATTGGAGCTTCCGGGATCCGGCGGGAAAAAGAAGCCGTGAGGCTTGAGGACCTCGTTCAGCCGGGCCTGGACGACCCCCGGCTCGACGATCACCTGGAGGTTTTCAAGATCCAGCTCCAGGATTCGGTTCATCCCCGACATGTCCAGGACGATTCCGCCTTTGACCGGCACTGCACCGCCCGCAAGGCCCGTCCCCGCGCCCCGGGCGGTCACCGGTACCCCAAGCTCCGCCGCCAGGGTGACGACCTTCGAGACCTCTTCGGTCGAGATTGGGCGGACTACGTAGTCTGGCATGCCTTTGATCTGGGAGGCGTCGGAGGAGTAGCAAACCCTCTCCGAGGGCGCGGCCGAAACTCTATCGCCGACGACATCTCGAAGCTGATCGATCAAATCCATGGAAGACCTCATTTTTCAGTAGAATTTTTGCGCCAAACCGGCGGACGAATCGGAGGAACAATTCCGTTGGGGTGATATAATAGGGTGTCGATGAGGCGGTGCGGTTGTATAGTCCCGAATGTTTTGACATTATATACCGCTCCAGCCGTCTTGGATTTATTTAATTATATTTAATTCACTTTCCACCCCATACCAGTTCGCAGCCTTGTAGCCTAACGATAGCGAAATCCTCCTATGCTCCACCATCCTTCTTGCGAGAGGATTGGACACATGGAATACGATGTCATAGCGCTTTCTGGACGAGAATAGACCGTTCAGGGTCGCAACCCCGCAAAAGTAGAGGGGAGCTAATTCTCCATTCCGATCCGATCCAACGCTTCTCCAGCCGCCTTCTGGACCTTTGAGGACACGTCTGTCAAAGCCACGTAAGTAAGCGCCTCAACGGCACTAGCATCGCCGATTTTTTCGAGAGCCACAACAGCATTATATCGATCAGTCTCAGTCACATTCTTATCTTGTACTAATTCGATGAGAGGATCCACTGCTCTGACATCGCCGATCTTGCCGAGCGACTCAGCAGTATATCCTCGGATCCCCGAACGCTCATCCTCCAAAGCATCGATGAGAGGATCGACAGCCTCAGGATCGCCAATTTCGCCAAGCGCGCATGCAGCATTAACTTGGACCAACCGATCCGGGTCGTTCAATGCGAGGATCAAGGGATCGACGGCTCGTGGGTCGCCTATATTGCCTAGCGCCTTTGCAGCCGCTGTTCTCACATGTCTATCTGAGTCGTTTAATGCCAGAATCAGGGGATATACGGCTCGTGAGTCTCCTAGAGTCTCGTTGCTCCACGGTGCGGTGGATCGGCCAAGTGCTTCAGCAGCCCCCCTTCGCACAATGTTATCTGGGTCGTTCAATGCCAAGATCAAGGGATCGACGGCGGTATCACCGATCTTGACAAGCGCCCCCGCAGCGGCATCTCGGACATCGATATCCGAGTCGTTCAATGCCAGAATAAGGGGGTCGACTGCTCTGGCATCACCGATCAGGCCGAGAGCCCAAATAACCCTCGCTCGGACCTCCCCATTATCATCTTTTAGAGCCTCGATCAAGGGATCGACGGCAGGTTTGCCGCAATATCCAAGAGCCGTAGAAGCAAACGTTCTGACCATCATGTTCTCATCCTTCAGGGCCCCGATGAGAGGATCGACGGCTCTGGCATCACCAATATTTCCAAGACCAAAGGCTGCATGATATCGGATATTCACATTATCGTCCTTCAGGGCCTTGATGAGGGGATCGACGGCTTTGACGTCGCCTGAGACTGCAAGACCTGTGGTTGCATAATATCGGATCTTTGGGTCCTGATCCTCCATAGCCTCGATCAGGAAATCGATCGCATCCCCGATCTTGCCGAGCGACTCTGCAGCAATCGATCGGACGTCTGAGTCCTCATCGTCCAGAGCCTCGATGAGGGGCTCGACGGCTCTGGGATCGCCGATCTCGCCTAGAGACTTTGCAGCCTTCAATCTAACATCCGAACTTTCATCATTGAGTGACTCGATGAGCGGATCGACCGCCCTGGAGTCGTTTATCTTACCGAGCGCATATGCAGCCGAATATCGAAGATCGCTATCCGAGTCATTTAATGCCAGGATCAAAGGATAGAAGGCTCGCTGATCTCCGATACCTCCGAGGCACAGTGCAGCATTTTTTCTGATATTGCTATTCGAGTTGTTTAACGCGAAGATCAGGGGCTCAACGGCCGGTTCGTTGATCTTGACAAGCGCCTTCGAAGCTGCATCTCGGACGAATCCATCTGAGTCGTTTAATGCGAAGATCAGGGGGTCGACGGCTCGTGGGTCACCTATAGTGCCGAGCGCATGTGCAGCATTACGTCGGACATCCCTATTAGAGTCGTTTAGGTCCTGAATATACTCGTCAACATCGTCTGCCAAGACTGGCGTGGCCAGTATAACGAAACCGATAGCAAATATTTGCCACAATCTCAATGATCTTCTCTCCTGAAAGGCTTATCCTGTAAATTGAATGGATACAGGATATTTAAATTTCGTTTGTAGCTGAGACACACACCAAATCCAAATTCCGTTTATTTTATTCGAATATCGAGGCGAGCTGCCGCCGGGGCGGAGAGGATCGCCTTCAGGCCTTTCAAAAGCGGAGACTCAGTCTCGGCCAGCATCTCGGGCACCGGCCCGAATCTCGTCAGCCCCTTCCGAGAGGCCGAGCTGAAGTTTCTGCAGCGGTCGGTCTCGCTCTGTGGCGGGACCATGGTCGAGGAGCGAGAGGAAAAGGGGGCTTGTGGGATCTCGGTTCGGTTCTTCCCGGAGGGGAAAGGTCCCTGAGCGGGGCGATCCCGAGCCGACGCGCTCCGACTGTCGATGTGAGGGCGGCGGGGATCAGGAGGGATAGGGGGCTTAAGCGCATCTGCGGCGGGACATTCCCGGCGAGTACGAGAACGCGAGCGGCATCTTGCGGCGGCGAGGTGCCCGCGGAGCTTCGCCACCAGATCAGAGCGACGAAGGGCGGGGTAGGAGATAAAGAGGGCGATCACCGATCCTTTCTATGGCGGTGAGGCCTTATGGCTTGATTAACCGGAGCTTGTCAAAATATCATCGCTCGGCGGATCGCCTGCGGCGCAGTTCCTCGAAGGTGATTCCCTTGTCTTTGTTCTCCATCAGATATTCGTATTGGGAATCAACGTATTCGGCTTCGGTCTGCTTATCACGTTTCACGACTCTTACTGCTTCCATTTTGCACCCAGCAAATCCATTTTTAGTCATATTGATATATACTCTTATCTATAATCTGAGTCGCCTGATCTCATGAAGGCGCCGGTAATGTATATCGTTTTGTCCGATTCGTCGACGAAGTACTCTAATCTCTGCTTTCCGACCCTCAGCCTGTACATAGGTGGAGATCTGAAGCCTTTCAGCTTCTTGATATCGGCGCGGGGTCGTGGATTGTAAGGGCTTTCCTTCAGCTCTTCGATGTGCTTTGAGATCTTATCGAACGTCCTCTGATCCAGCTTGATGAGATGTTTTTCGGCTTTCGGCAATACGATAACTGTGTACGACATTAAATGTTCCCTTCTCCAGCTGTCCATCGAGGCTTCACAGTCTAATGTGAGATGTAAGCGATTTCGATTTGGTTGACTTCGTATTTTGAGAAAAGCTTTCATGATATATAAAAAATGCCTTCGATGGATGCCCACATTTTTCGGCACTCAGGTAAGGGGGCTTCTGGGATTTCGCTTCGGTTCTTACCGGTGGGGAGAGCCCCGTAAGCGGGCTATCCGAGCCGACGCGCTCCGGCCGCCGATGCGAGGGCGGCGGGGATCGGGAGAGATGCGGGGCTGAGGCACGTCTGCGGCGGCTTGGAGCAATGTAGTTGAGGAGAAGCGTCCGAACTTGGGATTTGGTAACATCCGAATTACTATAGTTGCTATGAGAATAGCACTTTTCGTCGCGTACACCCATGGTTAGCAGATCTTTACCGCCAAAAGATCTACTGTTGCAGAACCACCGTCATTCGCCTCTGGACTTAATCGGTGGATATTGTTCATTGATGGCTGCCAGTAACTTTTTGTATATTAATGGTAATTTATCTAGTAGGAGGAGCTACCGACGAACCTGAAATCGTTTTCTGCCTTGGCGTTGCGAGTGCATTTATTGGTACTTGTAGCCGGCGAGAATGATAAAGACCAAACTATCAGGCCTAGTAGACGTATTTTCGATGTGCAAAATATTACTCTTATGGATGTTATTCGTGATGCAGCAATAAATATAACGTATTTAATTTCTGCCATACTCATAGAAGTAACTCTGCGGCCCATGTTTGGGAGTTCGAGTATGCCTATAATTCCGCTTGTTATTTCTTACCTATTAGAGATCGGATTTCTACTTAAAGTCGTGTGGAATGTCCTAATGATGCTTGATGCGTTTTTGGAAGATCTATCTAATACGTGGATTATTAGACGGTTTAAAAATAACGGGCAAAAAGGGCAGGAGGTAAAAAAAGATGAGATATCACTTGCACATGATGGATAATAAACTTATTATTACTACGATTGGAATTACCGCTGCAATCTTGTTGATATTAGCACATGCCAATATATATATAATTATATCTATAGCTATTTTATTGATAGTATTAATTACTAGTTTGATATATATTAACTACTACACATCGACTTGGCATTCTGAATTAAAGACCCTTTATTCCTCTCCACCTGTTGGAAGAATTACCAACGTTCCATATCTTCGCAACCCTAATTTTATTGGTCGCGAACGCCTATTAGAAGATCTACACAATTCGTTGACCTCTGGTAAACATTTTGTCATTGTTGCGGTAATCGGCTTGGGCGGCGTTGGTAAGACTCAGTTGGCCTTGGAGTATTCCTATAGACACATGGAAGATTACAAGGTCATTTGGTGGGTACAATCAGGAGATCGCACCATTTTGGCGGCCAATTACGCCAGCTTATCATCGAGTCTTAACCTCCCTGAAAAGGATGATCCAGAACAGGAGGTTATCATCAAAGCCGTGAGGAACTGGCTTGCGCAAAATGGGGACTGGCTATTGGTCTTCGATAACGTCCAGCGACCTGAAGACCTTGTGGATTATATGCCTTGGACTGATACGGGTCACGTTATAGTAACCTCCCGTAACCAGAATTGGGAGGGTCGGGCCGACAAAATATTACTTGTAGATGTCTTCCATCGAGACGAGTCCACTCAATTTTTCCGAAACCGAATCACACTGGAGGACGATGCAGAAACTCTTGCAGCCATGCTCGGTGACTATCCATTAGCTTTAGAGCAGGCAGTAGCCTACATCGAGATGACCGGAATCTCGCTGGCGTCTTACCTGAACCTGTTTCAGAAACGCCAAAAAGAGCTTCTCAGCCATGGCAAGCCTGCCGCCTACCCCGATACAGTGGCCACCACCTGGGACCTCTCGTTCCGAGAGGCAAGCGAAGAAGTGCCCATAAGCGCGGATTTGTTGAAGCTGTGCGCTTTTCTGGCCCCTGACGACATACCCAGGTCGATCTTGGTCTATGGCTCCGACTACTTGCCAGAACCATTGGCATCCGCCGTGACAGACGAGATGGCGATGAATAACGCCATTGCTGCCCTTAAGCGCTACTCTCTCCTTAACGTTGCCGACAATACCCTCTCGGTCCATAGGCTTGTCCAGACCGTCACCCGGGACCAACTATCCGATAAAGAACGAAGTTTATGGGCTGAAATTGCAGTGCGATTGGTGAGTGGGAGCTTCCCATACGATAGTGACGATGTCCGTACATGGCCAGAATGTGCGATACTGTTGCCGCACGCCTTAGCCGCACTAGAGCACGCAGAAAGACTTCTGGTCGCTCCCGAAGCAACTATCCGCCTATTAAATCAGATTGGCCTTTACTTACGTGGGCGTGCTGAATTTAATGCGGCCAGGGAACTTTTCAGCAGAGGGCTGAAAATCGCTGAGAAGGTCTACGGTCCCGACCATCCCCAGGTGGCCACCCGAGCCAACAACCTCGGATCTGTCATGCAGGCCATGGGCGACTTCGAGGGAGCCAAAGAGCTTTACGAGCGAGCCCTCAAGACCGACGAGAAGGTCTACGGCCCCAACCATCCCGAAGTGGCCACCGATGTCAACAACCTCGGCGGGGTCCTGAACGACATAGGCGACTTCGAGGGTGCAAAAGTTCATTTCGAGCGAGCCCTCAAGATCGACGAGAAGGTCTATGGTCCCGACCATCCCACTGTGGCAAGAGATGTCAACAACCTCGGCGGGGTCATGCAGGTCATGGGTGATCTCGAAGGTGCCAAAGTTCATTTCGAGGGGGCCCTCAAGATCGACGAGAAGGTCGATGGTCCCGACCATCCCACTGTGGCCAGAGACGTCAATAACCTTGGCGGGGTCCTGAAAGCCATGGGCGACTTCGAGGGTGCAAAAGTTCATTTCGAGCGAGCCCTCAGGATCGACGAGAAGGTTTACGGTCCCGACCATCCCACTGTGGCCAGAGACGTCAATAACCTTGGTGGGGTCCTGAAAGCCATGGGCGACTTCGAGGGTGCAAAAGTTCATTTCGAGCGAGCCCTCAGGATCGACGAGAAGGTTTACGGTCCCGACCATCCCCAGGTGGCCATCCGAATCAACAACCTCGGATCTGTCATGCAGGCCATGGGCGACTTCGAGGGTGCAAAAGTTCATTTCGAGCGAGCCCTCAATATATTTCAGGATCGTCTCGGTGAGGAACATCCCAAAACTAGGCTGGTGCGCACCAACCTCGAGTCGCTTAAACGGCAAAGGTAATTTCTGAGCTGGATATTGCTATCAGTTATCCTTAAAGTTCGTGTTTTCAAAATTGACAGAATCCCGAATACCATTTTTTGTCTGCATTAGACGTTTGAACCCACATTCCGCACCAAATGACTACTGCAATTATTTAAATTAATATAAAAATTTAATTTAATTTAATTTAGTTGACATTCAGTTGATTCACTCTTGCAACGTGAAGTTATGAGAAACTCGCTCATGAGGTAGACTGCAGTAAGCAGTTATAATATTAATGTAAATGTATATATATATATATATATTGGATGGAGTCGCTAGCTAGCAAAATGTTAGATATAAGAAGTAAGGCGCGGAATGTGGGTTTAAAACTTTACTCAGCAAGTATGTGTAATGCATTATAGTTTTATACTTAAGCATTAAATTTGAATCTAGTAGTAGAACTATTGTAAGACCCCTCAAGCCTTCTTTCAAGGAATTGGACAAATTCGAGTTTTCCAAAATGCCAGAGGGCTTTCAGTATGGTGCTTGGTTCTATAATCCTTCTCCAGGTCTTACCTCTCGCCCGACCCAACCCTTATTACCACCCCCACCCAAACCCCCGTTTTGTATGCCATTTTGCAGCGTGGAAGAGGCGATCGAAGAGGTGAAAGCCGGCCGCTTCATCATCATCCTCGACGATGAGGGGCGGGAGAACGAGGGCGACCTCGTGATCGCGGCGGAGATGGTGACCCCCGAGGCGATCAACTTCATGGCAAAGCACGGCCGGGGGCTGATATGCGT
>DAOSXX010000063.1:0-11498 GCA_035380685.1 Methanothrix sp.
TTTGACAGGTCCACCTCCACCTCGTCGCCCTCCCGGCATTCAACATCGGCCTCCACCACCGGCAGGCCGACGTTGATGGCGTTTCGATAGAATATCCGGGCAAAAGATTTTGCCACGACGCAGGCCACCCCCGCCTCCCGGAGGGCCAGAGGAGCCTGCTCCCGAGAGGACCCGCAGCCGAAGTTCTTCCCGGCGACGATCACGTCACCGGGCTTTACATTCTTCGCGAAGTCCGGGTCCAGACCCTCCATGGCGTGGCAGGCCAGCTCCTTGATGTTCTTGGTCCTGAGGTAGGGGCCGGGGATGATGACGTCGGTGTCCACGTCGTCCCCGAATACCCATGCCTTTCCCCTGATCATGAGCGAGGGTTCGATCTGCAACGGTATATGGCTTTCCTCTGAAGAGTCCTAATAAGACGGGATGAGAAAAAAGAGGAGGGTGGGCCGAGCGCACCTTTCAGAGCGCAAGGCCGCAGTTATCTTCGCATGTCAGCTCTGCCGGGTACCCGACGTACTCGAAGTCCCAGTTCGGAGGGCTCCAGCTGGCGCACGACGAGGTCCCGCATTCATCGGCCTCGCCGACATCGACTACTGAGCTGGCGAGGACCGGCTGGACCACGGGGCCGTCGACGGACCTTGCGTCCACCTCAACGGAGTTGACGAACCTTCCGGGATGCTGGGCCTCTACCCTGTAGGCGATCGTCACCGTCTCGTAGGGGCCGATCTTGACCAAATTCCAGGTGACTGTGTTCTTCTCGTACGATGCAAAGGGCACCATCGAGTCGATGAGGACCATGCCCTCAGGCAACAAATCGGTCACCGTGGCGACCCTGGTGACGTCGTCGGTGTTGTGAACGTCGACCCTGTACCATACGACGCTGGAATTCGTCTCGTCAACCTCTGCCGTCTTAGTCACAGAGACGGTCTCGTTCGGGCAGCAGGTCAGCCACTCCTTCTCCAGGGCTGTGAAGTTGGATGCGCAGATCCACTCTTCGTCGTTGTATCCGCCGCATACCTCGACCCTGTTCACCAGCTCTGAGGGAACGTGCTTCGTCACGTCCAGGTTGAGAATGATGGTGACGACGTCGCCTATGGCCAGGTGTGTCAGGGTCCAGTTGGCGTACGTTTCGGCGAGCTCACTGGGTCTGGCCGAGGCGTTGATGTACACCGCCTTCGGCGGGAATAGGTCTCTGACGTAGACGGGTCCAAGCGCCCTGTTGCCGTCGTTCGTCACGGTTATGGTGTAGGTGGCAACGGTGATCTCCTTGTCACGGCTTTCGCCCACCAGGGTCTCGTCCTTGGCATTGAATATCGTCTCCTTGGCGAACGATCCGCTCTTGACGACGGTCAGGTGGGGCCGGTCGTACTTGGGAATCCCTGTGAAGAGGATCTTTCTCTCTATCGAATAGTCGCCCTCGTACTGCTCGTCAATGTCGACCTCGTCTTTGAGAACGGCCCTGTACCGAGCGCGGCCCGAGAACTCGGCCTCGGTGTCCATCTCATTTAGGCCCATGGCCACCGTCTCCTTGTCGAGCTCGGTCAGTCCAGTGTACTCTTCGCCGATGTAGCTTGTGTTCTCGACCTTCGAGTACATCCCCTCCTTCCACTTCTGAGATGCGTCGATCGAGACGTCGTCGGTGAGGCTCTGGATCACCGGCGAGTAGACGAGGCTGATGTCCTTTGCGATGTAGTTGGTGTAGGTCTCGATCAGCTCCTCGGAGTCGTAGGTCCCCGAGCCCGACTCGTAGCTTCTCTGGCTCTTGCCGACCCGTTTGTCAACGGCGGCGAGCCCAACGCCCGAGGTCGACTTCTCCGAGGTGACGGCTGAGCCGTACTCGTCGACTTTCTCCAGAATCTTGAAGCTGCCTGTGTAATCTTCACGAGCCTCGAAGATCGGCGTTGCCCCAGGTGTTGAGTTTGTGGGCATCTTGAGGAAACCTATGTGGCCCATGCCTTCGAACTCGGAATTGACCTCTATCACCGACTCGTTCTCGTCCAAAAACATGCTGGACTCGCGGTCTATGGATGTCGCGTACCGATAGGACTCGGTCATGGTGGTTCCTGTCACCCGGTTCTTCGCCTTCGCCTCCTCGGTCCACTTCGAGCTGTAGGTCGCGGTCCTGTTTCTGTAGAGGCTAAGGGTCGTCGGGGCGTAGGTGGCGGCCATGTCCTTGTTCATCGTGATCGACTTGTTCTCCGTCAGAAGCTGTACCTGCTCATCGCTCTCGTAGGTGCCGGACCCGTGCTCCCGCGTGGAGAGCTCGGTTCCGGCTTCGCCCACCGTCACGCTCTCGCAGTCGGAGACCTTCTTCGCGGTCTTGTTCGCGACGTATGTGACGTAGACGCAGTTGGTGAGGACGTAGTTGGGCGGTACTGTGTTATAGTCGTTGGCGACGTTGACAAAACCTTCTCCTTTCACACCCAGATCCATGGCGAAATCGAAGTCCTGCTTCAAGGTCTTGATCACCAGGGTGATGGTCACAGATCCTCCCGGGTTGAGCGTTCCAAGATGCCACCGACCATCGCCGTCTGGAGGTGGCGAGACCGAAACGATCTCGACGTCTCTGTTGAAGACGTCCTCCACCACGACGTTTGTCGCAGGGGAGTTGCCAACGTTGCAGATATCAATCGTGTAGGTGATAATCTCCTCGGGCTTGGCCGACTTTCGATCGGCGGTCTTGTTCACCTTGATTAGGGCGCCCCCACCAAAACATACGTACAGATTGGTTATCCCCTGGGGTGACTGAGGTGGAACGTCAAATCGCTTTACACCAACACAGTAGCTTTCAATGTCGGGACTTGTCAAATCTGGCAAGTTAACTGTGAAGGTCTCTCTGGCCGTAGCTAATGGATTTCGTGTGACGGCTTTGGTCTGATGAATAGTATACTTGCTTGATCCGTTCCGGTATACGATTTGCGTGTAAGCATTGAAGTCCGTCGTAACTGCGCTATTACCGTTAGGGTTGAAGATGTCAACCTTCACCTCAGCCGGACAGACCTCGAGCGTTCCTGGGACAAGCTGTAGCATGTTGGTCACGACGTCAAATCCCAGCTCGTCGAGGAGGACCGCCGTATCGTAGTTACTGTCACTAGCGTCTCCAACCTCGAAGATGAGGCTTATCTGCTGGCCCCTGTAAGGCGACACGTCATAAACGCTTGTGAACGGCACGAAGTTGGTATCTTTCTGGCCCGGCGTGGTCATGGCGTTCAATGCGACGTCGTCAGGAATCGGGAACGGTGGTAGTGGGATATTTGAACTTCCGCCCGGCAAGTTCACGTAATCGATGACGTTATCCACCGTGGGACCCAAGCCGTTTGGCATGTTTGTTATATCATGTTCGCTTCCGTCTGGCAGCTTGATCTTGGCGATGAAGTAATCCATAAAATTTGATCCTATGTATTCTGGAATCTCCTCTGTTCCCCACTGCCATCTGAAGCTTACAGTGTTCGCATCTGCTGGTACTTGCAGATCTATGGTCAGCGTCCCAACATCGTTGACGTCCATGCCTGGCACGTAAGGGTGGCCTCCAGGGATGGATCTGCCCCCTAAAGCTGTGTTGATAAAGGTCCTGGCTGGCCCGTTAAGAACATTGCTGGCCACGCCGCAGCTTAATATCGCATAGGAATCGCCATCTATCGGATATTTCTGCTTAGGAGTGTTGAAAGCTCCCACCTGCGGATCCACACCAAGGAAGTTAGCGCTCACAAGAGTTGCTTTGCTTCCATCGGTCAGCATCGAATTTGCGATTATAGTTGCATCCATGTCCATCAGGACATATCCTCCCGAAAGATGCAAAGAGCCAAACTCTCTATCTTGAACTCTTCCGGCAGTGGCTACGTCGACCTGCGTTGTCCCTATGGATAACACGAGAAGTACTGCAGCGAAGAACGGCCACAGCAAACCCGTTCGGTCTGTATAATTATACAAGTGCTCCCTCCTCCATAACTGAAGCTGTCCAAGTGCAACCAAAAATATAAGTCTTGCGACACTCAACGTTGAAGTTCTTTATTTAAATCCAGAAAGACATTCGATACGATGATAGCTCGTGTGATCCAGAAGATCGGATGAAAAGGATCTACATAAACAACTAAGGGCCAAGAATCCGAAAGGATAAATGGGACAAAAATATGATAATCGCACGCAGAAACACAAGAGATTAATTGATGTTTCACAACGGGTAAAACGCATAAAATTTCGCAGAAATAATGATACAATATTTGACTATTCTTCTTGAATTTGACGCAAAAATTATTGGATATAGGATGTATCGTATATCCCGCCCAAAAATCGGAGAGGTTTGAAGATCGCCTTCTGCACCGATTCGCCCTGAGGAGGTCAGTAGATCTCCTCGAGGTCCTCGATGTAGGCGAAGGCGTCGTCGAGCTGCTTTTTTGCTCTGGTCTTTCTGCCCTTCTCGTCCTGGATCGCTTGGGCAGCCTGGGCGTAGAGCATCTCCAGGTCCGGGACCTGACCCAGGGTGAAGACCGAGAGGACCTTGGGCTTGCCCTTCTTTATCACGATACCCTTGAATACCTGACCTATCTTCGTCGAGAGCTTCTCGACAGACTTTGTGATCTCATCGACGTCCAGGGACTCTCTCGCCCCCTGGATGATTATCATCGCCCTTGCGGCGTCCTCGTAAACGTCGGCGGGGTAGAGGAGACCGCCGGGCTTGAGGCTTCCTTCGATCGCCGAGGTGAGGGTGGTCGTCTTCTTGTCCGACTCGTAGAAGCCGAGGGTTCCCATCCCGAGGCCGCCCCGCATCACCGTCTTGAAGTCGCCGAGGTCGGTGACCGAGAGCATCTCGCTGTCCAGAGACTCGATGAGGAAGAGAATCCGTTCCGCCACCATGTCGTTGATCTTGTCGTAGGCGGTCTTGATGTCGCCGCTCAGCCTCTTGAGGTACTGGTTGTCCACCAGGATTATGCCGTCACACTCGACCTCCATTATGTCCCTCATGCTGAAGGCCGCATTCTGGAGGTATATCGATCCCTCCTCCCTGAAGGGGAGGACCATGACAGCGACGACGGTTATGTTCTTGTACCGCTCCTTGAGCTCGTGGATAATAAGTGGGGCGAAGGAGGACCCGGTCCCCCCGGAGGCCGAGGTCATCACGAAGGCGATGTCGAAGTCTCCCCTCCTCTCGATCTCCTCCATGATCATCTCCCGGTTGTCCCAGAAGCCCTGCTTGCCTATGCTCCGATTTGCTCCGACCCCATGGAGGTTTGGGACGTGGAGCCTGTCCTTGGCGGCGGTGAACTTCAGCTCCTTCAGGTCGTTGACGGCGGTGTTTATCGCCAGAGTCTCGACCCTGCTGGGAAACTTCTGTCTAGAATAATATTTCGATAGTTTTGAGGATCCGCCGAAGGACTCCCTGTTGACGGCGTCGAGTATCCTGTTCCCACATTGGCCGATTCCCAGCATCAGTACGTTCAACATAGATCTCCGTCCAGACTTCTATAAATGCGAGACCCACCCGCTTTAAGCCCGTTCGAGGTTTTTATCTGCCCTTCTTCGGGACCCAACATCTCCGACGTAACCTCAAACTCCGACTTAATATTTATATTCTTTGTACCGTCTGAAGAGCCAGACCCCCATTATCAGGATGGGGACTATCGGCAGGTAATAGAGGTACTTGTACTCCCTCTCCAGGACGGAGACCTCGAAGGACGTCTCCTTCTGCATCATCTCCCCGTCGCCCTGGTAGCTGGCTTTGAGGCCGAAGGCGTAGCTTCCGCTCCGAGACCCCTTGATGATTGCAGAGTAGCTCTCCGACTCCCCCGGCGAAATTTCAAAGAAGCTTTTATCAAGGCTTCCTTTTACAAGCTCGAGGCCGTCTCCAGATTTGACCTCGGACTTGACCTCAACCCTGTAAGCGCTGGCATCGCCGTTGTTTTGGATTGTGACGTTTACCGCACCCTCGCCTCCATGCTTGATCGGCCCTGGAGGGGTGACCTTCAGCACCAGATCTGGCTTCCTCTTGGGCTTGATCTCGATGCTGATTGAAGGCGAGCTGGCGGATGTGATCGTCGACTTGGAGTCGGAGTACCTCGCCACCGTCGCTGGGATCTTCACCTCGCCCTCCGTTACCGCCACCATCGAGTAGACGGCGAGGTCTGACTCGCCGGGGGCGAGCTGGTTTTTGATCTTGGGGGGATAGCCTGCCAGGTACCTGAACTGGGGCAGAGGCGGGGAATCCTGAATGGCTATATCTCGGGCGGTGTCGTTCCCGATGTTGGTCACGGTGATGGTCACCTTCACCTCGTCACCGGCGCTGATATCGGTTTTGTCCACGGTCGTCGCAACTTCAAGCTTCGGCAGGTTCTTGGGCGCCTTCGCCCTCTCGGTCACGTACTTCTGGGGGTACCCGTAATCCGACCTGTATTCTGCCCTCATCCTGACCGTATCCTCGTCGAAGATATCGATCACCGTGAGGGTGAGGCCGCCGCGTTCTGCCCCATCGTCGAAGTTGGCATCTCTGTGGTCTTCCATCACCCGCCAGTCTTCGAAGTCGCTGACCCTCTTCCAAACCTTGACCTCGATCAGCCCGTCCATCACCGATACGATGCTTATCAGCTCCACTCGGTAGTCTCCGATCTTGACGCCGTCGCCCACTCTGAAGGAGAACTCCCTAGAGGTGATCTCGTCGTCATCTTCGTCGTCCTCATCTGAAGCTGCAGCCACCATCGGTGCCATCAGCATGGACGACACCAAGAGCGCGAGCACCACAAGATAGACCAAACGCATTCCCACTCACCGAAGTTGGATATGAGTAATCATAAACGATCGATATAACGTTTATGATCGCTACGACATTAAACGATCGATATAACGTTTATGGTCTATGCGAGATCGAAGGATCGATGCACCTTTTACGATCTCTCCGGCCGAGATCACCTCTCGATCTCGAGGCTGAAGTCGATCCACTTGGCAGATCTGGTGAGGGCTCCCATGGAGACGACGTCCACCCCCGCCGCGGCGTAGTCGGAGATGTTCTCGGGGGTTATGCCCCCCGAGGCCTCCAGAAGTACCCGGTCTCGGAGCCCCTCCCTTTTTAGAAGCTCCACCCCCTCCCGGATCGTCTCGGGCTGCATGTTGTCGAACATTATTATGTCAGCCCCGAGAGATGCCGCCTTCAGTGCGTCCTCCAGGCGCTCCACCTCCACCTCGATCTTCTTGGTGAAGCTGGCCCGGAGCCTGGCGGCGCGAAGGGCCTCTTCGAGGCTCATCAGCTTCAGGTGGTTGTCCTTGATGATGACGGAGCTTGATAGGTCGAACCGGTGAGGGTCTCCTCCCCCCACCACCACGGCCCTCTTCTCGAAGGATCGAAAGCCTGGAGTCGTCTTCCGGGTGCAAGCCACTCTGACGTTCCCCGCCCTTCCGACGCAGTCGCGGGTCAAAGTCGAGATCCCGCTCATTCGGCTCATGAAGTTCAAGACCAGCCTCTCGGCCTGGAGGATGGCCCTCGCCCGGCCCCTGATGGTCATCACTATCGAGCCCGCGTCGGCGCAAGCCCCCTCCGGGACGATGCCTTCTCCTTCAAGCCCGAAGTACTTCAAGATCTGAACGGCCTCTTTGAGGCCTGAAACGATGCACTCCTCCTTGGCAAGGATGACGGCTTCTGCACTTATTTCTGGAACGATCGCGCTGGAGTCGTCCCACTCCCCCAGGTCTTCCCTCGCGAACCGCTCCAGCTCTGACGATAGCATACCGCAAAAGTTTTGTTGTCTCATCGATTTATAGGCTGCGATGGTTCTGAAAATAGGGCTGGTTGGTTGCGGCGCGATCGGGACGGAGATCGCAAAAGCCATAGACAGCGGCGATATCGCGGCTGAGCTGGTGGCGGTCTTCGATCGTAACGAGGATAGGGCGCGGGAGCTGATGAAGGATCTGTTGGCCAAGCCTCAGCTTTTGAGCCTGGAGGATCTGGTGGAGAGGTCTGAGATCGTGGTGGAGGCGGCTTCTCAACGGGCCGTCCCCGCGGTGGCGAAGGCAGCTCTCACGAGGGGGAGAGACCTAATGATCATGAGCGTCGGCGCCCTCCTCGACGGACGCCTACGTCAGATGGTGGAGGATCTCGCCAGAGAGCACGGGTGCAGGATCTACCTCCCCTCGGGAGCGATATCGGGGCTCGACGGCCTGAAGTCCGCGGGGGTCGGAAGGATCGACCTCGTCACCCTCACCACCACCAAGAACCCGAAGGGGTTTTTGGGCGCTCCTTATATCGAAGAAATGCAGATCGATCTTGACGCCATCACTGAGCCCACTGTTATATTCGAGGGGCCCGCCGAAGAGGCTGTGAAGGCCTTTCCTGCCAACGTCAACGTTGCGGCGACCTTGAGCCTCACGGCCCGAGGGGTCACAGTGATGGTCAAAATAGTGGCCGACCCCGACATTGATGTCAACGTCCACCAGATTACGGCCGAGGGGAACTTCGGGCGGATCACCACCAGGGTCGAGAACGTCCCATCCCCTCGAAATCCCAAGACCAGCTATCTGGCCGCCCTCTCGGCCATCGCCACGTTGCGGTCGATGGCGGAGCCGATCAAGATCGGGACTTAGCCCCACCACTTGGATGGCGGTTTCGTCCCGATCACTATCATCTGGTTTTCTACCTTGTAAGGGAGGTCGTCGGCGGGATTGTAGGTGGCGTAACGGGCGAGGTCTTCCCATGCCGTCTCGGGATCGACCTCTTTCTCGGCGGGCTGCATCAGGGGCCGCCAGTCTACGGCGCAGCTGCTCCCTTTTGGTATCCAGTAGGGGTCGTCCCCAGTCCCGTCGCCGTCCCGGTCCCGGCCGGGATAGTCGTCGTAGTAGTTCCCCACCGAGGCGTTCCAGAAGTTGTGGCTGGCGTTGTCGTAGCCTGTTATGAGGTTGCGCTTGAAGTTGTTTCTGTAGACGAGGTTGTTCTCGTTCTTGTCCAGTCGGATCCCGTTGCTGTTCTCGGAGATCTCATTGCAGGTTATCAGGTTGAACCGGCAGCCTCTCGTCAGGTCCAGGCCGTTGAGGTTCTCTTCCAGGACGTTTCCCGCCACCAGGTTGTGGGAGCTGTTCTCCTGGAGGCTGATTCCGATCCCCGGGAGGTTGAACTCCCCTCCGCCGCTTTTTCTTGCATTATTATTCACGATCGAGTTGTTGGACCCCAGGGATATGACCATCCCGTAGTATACGTTCCGATCCGCGCTGTTCTCCACCAGGTCGCAGAAGGATGAGTTCCAGAGGAATAGACCCTGCCAGTTTTCGACGAACTCGTTATCCATGACCGAGCATCGTTTTGACTCCTTCAGCATAATCCCCACGCCGGAGTTTTCGGCGGCTTTGTTCTTCTCGATCGAAATACCCTCGCAGCCCTCTAGGTAGGCTCCGTATTTCTTGCATTCCAAGAACGAGCAATCCTCGATTTTGCCGCCGTCACAATCTTGAAGCAAAAGGCCTTTATCGCATCTCTCAAAGGACGAATTTCTTATGGTGAAGTTTCTGGCATCTTCGACCAGGATGCCGGCCTCTGATCCTACCACCGTCACTTCCTCGATGACTACGTCGTCGCCGTCCAACAGGATTCCCGAGTTGGGCTGGTTGAGGGTGTAGTAGGGCTTTCGGCTTGACTGGTCCATGTAGTAATTGAACTTGTCATCCTGGTTCCTCGGAACCCCCGCCACCTCGAAGCCGATGAGCCTGACACCGTCGGCCCTGATGGAGATCGCGGGGGTCTGGGTACGGGCGCTGGCCGAAGGTGAGCCGACCCCCTGGATGGTGAGGGTCTTGTCGACTGTAAACGGCTCGTACTCTCCGGCAGAGACGATCACAGTGTCCCCTGGCATTGCACTGCCGATGGCTTCTTGGACGTCGCCGGAGGCGACGATCGCATCGCAGGATGCTGGCCCTCCCAGGGAGAGGACCAATATCAAAAGGGATATCAAAGCCTGGGCTGGGGTCGACCCGATTATTTTCGCCTGGGCTTTGAACGACGGTTCTTTTTCAGTGTCTGAAGTGGCGCATGGCTGTGAAGACCATGGCCATCTCGTGTTCGTTTGCAGCTTCGATCACCTCAGCGTCCCTTATGGAGCCGCCCGGATGGACCACGGCGGTGGCTCCAGCCTCGAAGGTCCGGTCAAGGCCGTCTCGAAAGGGGAAGAAGGAGTCGGTGGCCGCTACCGTGCCTTTCGTCTCCAGGCCGTGCTCCTCGGCCTTCTCAGCCCCGAACCGGGCCGAGTCCACCCTGCTGACCTGGCCCGAGCCGATCCCGACGATCTGGTTTGGGGTGGCGTAGACAAGGGCGTTGGACTTGACGTACTTGGTCACCTTCCAGGCGAACCTCAGGGCCATCGTCTCGGCAGGAGTGGGACCCCGCTCCGTCACCACCTTCCACTCCAATATGTCTCCGGTATCGTAGTCCTGGACCAGGAGGCCGCCGAAGACGCTTTTCGATTGGCGGCCCTGGTAAAGCCGGTCATGTCCCAAGAGAAGCTCGCTGACGTCCAGGATGCGCCGGTTTTGCTTCTCCCGGAGGATCTCGAGGGCTTCGGGGTCGTAGCCCGGCGCCAGCAAGACCTCGATGAAGTGGTCGCGCATCACCTCTGCCAGATCCGCGTCCACCGGCTCCGAAAAGCCGATGACTCCGCCGAAAGCGCTCTTGGGGTCGGTGGCCAGGGCCCTTCTGTAGGCCTCCACCTTGTTCTGGCCGTAGGCGACGCCGCAGGGGTTGGCGTGCTTCACGATCACGGCCAGGGTCCTATCTTCCCTCGCGCCGTCGTACTCCATCAGGTCGATCAGCATCTCGAGGGTCGCCTCGGCGTCGACGACGTTGTTGTAGGACATCTCCTTTCCACAGAGCTTTGGGGCCCGGTGGAGGCCGAGCCCTCCGGGCCTCTGATATAATGATGCCTTCTGGTGCCAGTTCTCTCCGTACCTGAGGTCTTGCACCTTCTCGTAGGTCTTGACGAGGTAGTGGGGGCTCTCCCCCTGGAGCGCCGAAAGCTTCTCCGCCTCCCCCGATATGCACCGATAAATCGCCTCAGAGGCGAGCTCCCTTCTCGTCTCCTCGGAAAGGGTGCCCCCCGCCGTCAGCTCCTCGGCGACGCTCCCGAGTCGATCAGAGCCGATCAGGACTGTGCACCCGTTCTTTGCAGCTTCTCTGACGATCACTGATCCGAACGGTTCGAAATCGAAGTTTTGATCGCACAGGATGAGGCGGTCAGGTCCACCCCACCTGCCGCCCTCAGAAGAGGCAACCTCCCTAAGGATCTCAGAGGCGTTGGATCTCTGGATCTCAAGCCCCCTCTGCTCCAGGTCGCGAAGAAAATCGTTAACCTCTGAAGACTCATCAGCCAGGACGACAACTTGCCTAATCTGCATGAAAACCTTAATCGTCATGGTCTTCAGGTTATTTTAACATTGCCCCATATTGCGATTTTGAGGGAACTTGAAAAGAATTCGGCCATTTATTTCCAGTTTAAATCACATTTGTTGAATTGAAAGCAAATGCCGGCCGGCGGGAG
>DAOSXX010000064.1:0-10827 GCA_035380685.1 Methanothrix sp.
ATCTATTTAAAATTAGCGCCAATTATCTCGATTATACATTACGCACATCGAATATGGACTTTTTATCCGGTAACCAAAAGCTCCGTTATATCGATCTCGGACGCCGTTTTCTCCTCAAAACGTGCGCAGCTAAAGTCAAATAATTAAAAATTTATATTATTTAGTCCGCCCGGGGCCTTTTATATCAAATCGCGTTATGATAATGACCACGGTTTTTGATGATAATGCCTTTTATCTTAGAAGGTAAGTTAGGGGTTGGTGAGTTTGGATGATCAGAGCCAACCCAAAAACTTCCTGGAACGATGCCGAATCGACTCCCACCATCGCCAGCACCGCTTATGTTGACGAGGCTGCCACGATCATAGGTGACGTGAGGATAGGAGAGAGGGTTTACGTAGCCCCTGGCGCCTCCCTGAGGGCCGACGAGGCGACGCCGATAACCATAGGGGACGAGTGCAACGTCCAGGACGGTGCGGTCTTCCACGGCCTCGAGGGAACGAGCATAGAGCTGGGACGGAAGGTGAGCGTCGCCCACGGCGCGGTGGTCCACGGTCCCCTGAAGATCGGTGACGAGAGCTTCGTCGGCTTCAACGCCGTCGTCCACGCCTCGACCCTGGGCAAAAAATGCTTCGTGGGCCATCTGGCCCTGGTGGTGGGCGTGAAACTGAAGGACGGAAGCTTCGTCCCGCCGGGAGCGGTCGTCGACTCCCAGGAGAAGGCCGACGTCCTCGGACCGACGCCCGAGAACCTGAGGGGCTTCAACGACGAGGTGGTGGGCGTCAACACCGAGTTCGCAAAGGTTTACCTTCTTAAGGAGAAATCCTGCTAGACCTCTTCCGGGGGGGGATCAACTCAGACGAAAATGGGCGGGCGCGATGGCAATAACTGCCGCGCCCAATTTTCTAGATACTCAATTTTTCAGATCCTCAGTCAGAGCCCATCACAGGGTTCATCATCGAGTGAAGAGCTTCGGCCATATCAGCCCTCAATTTGACCAAGCCATCCTCCCCCTCGTCATAATCCAGGAAGTTGGCCCCGATCAGCTTCGAGGGGAACTTCGGGCAGCGACCTCGCTTGCAGAGGATTAGTGCTTCCTTGCCGACGGTGTGGGCGATCCCAAGCTCGTACATCACCAGGGGGTCAGCGTCCGTGAGGTCCGCCACCACCATCCTGGACCTGCATATATCCCTCCAGATCGCCTTCAGCTTATCCTCGTCGTCTCCGAACTCGAGAGCCCTCCGGGGTATGAGGCCTGCCCTCTCCAGAGCGGGCTTTATCGCCTCGTCGTAGAGGTCGTCGCCCTCGTCGTTGAGGGGGACCAAGACCGAAGCCGTCCGGTCGTCCACGATGTAAGAGGCGTGGCCGAAGAGAGGCCTGATCTGCATCAGGCTCATGAGGTTGATGGCCCTCTGGACCTCGGACTCGACGTGAGTGAGGGCGATCACCCTCAGAATATCGCGCCGATCCCTCTCGCTTTCGTCGAGGACCACGGCGGGAAATACGACCATGTACGGGTCCTCGTACCCGAACTCCCACCGCGCGCTGCTGAGGGCCTTCTGTTCGGAAATCTGCTTATCGGGATGGTAGGTGTACATGGTGGATAGGGCTCCAGCATGGTGCTGGGCCAGTATGTAGAGGGTGGCCCTGTCCAAAACCGCCACAATGCTGCTGGGGTTCTGGCTCCTCACGATCCCCCTCTGGATCTTCCGCTCCTCCACCAGGTTGTTCACGATCCCCATGAACTGATCCAACATGCCGTCCACCTTCTCGATCAGGTCGGTCGGCATATCCCCGCCCTTGATTCTGTCACCCGACTGCATCATGATCCATACACCACGGATCATAAAGGTCGGCAGTGTATAAAGTTCTTTGGTAGCTTTTTGCCATTCCGGAGAAGGTAATTGAGGTCAGACCGCGGTCCGAACCGGAATCGTCAAGGGGCCCTTCCGAACTTACTGGCCCGACTCCTGATCCAGCGCCAGTGAAGGGCCGTGTGCAGGACGATCAGAGCCGCCAAGAGAAGGCTCGTATGGTTGTGAAGGTTCAGCCAATCCTGGCGGGACAGCCCCAAAAACAGCTGCTCTGCCACGACAGTCCGACCGCCACGAAATCCGTATCCCCTGGTCGGCAGCACCTGCCAGAGAACCAGGCCCGAAGCCGTCGACGCCAGAAAAGCGAAAAAGGAGATGACATCGACCAGCAGGTTCAGAGCTGTTCGATTCATCTCAGACCCGATCCAGCTACTTGACCGGTCCTATCGGCAGAACAGTCTTGCCGTAGACCTCGTTCAGCACCTGGGCGCATGCGGCATATATGGCCGTAAAGCCGCAGAAGATGCCCTCATAGCCGGTGATCATGGCGATGGTGGCGCTGCCGGTGTAGTCTCTGATGGCCAGGAGGAAGAAGAGGATCGTCAGCGTGAGGAAGACGATCTGCAAAATCCTGTTCAGCCTCAGGGTGCCTATGAACATGTAGAAGGTGAAGAGCCCCCACATGAAGAAGTAGGCAATTAACGCAGGAGTAGAGGTCTTCGTGCCCGCCGCCCAGGCTGTATTCGGCACCAAGATCAGAGCAACAAGTGTGAGCCAGAATAACCCATAAGATGTAAAGGCCGTGGTACCGAAGGTGTTGCCCTTCTTCCACTCCATTATCCCGGCGATGATCTGAGCTATACCGCCGTAAAACACTCCCATGGCCAGGATCATGGCGCCGAGCTCAAACCAGCCGGCGTTGTGCATGTTCAAGAGGACCGTCGTCATGCCGAAGCCCATCAGACCGAGGGGCGCCGGGTTTGACGTCTTGTCTCTTATGTCCACAGGGCCAAGGTGCATTATGTCCTTCACCCTTCCTCCACCCGTTTCTGCTGCCATATTAGTTCCCTCCAATTTACCTTACAGGCCGAAAGATTCGACGGATCCTCTTGAAACCGATGGCATATATTTGTTTCCATTAAAAATAATGATATTTATGATTAAACGTGATGATTACATATAAAACTGACATTTTTTCCGACGATAAATTTATGTTACTGTTTTTTTCCCCGCAACTACGCTGATATTCCAGCCTTATCTCATCTAGAAAGCCCGAATATCCGATCTCGAACAGGCCGTGGCAGGAAGATGAGGCTGCCGACGCGATTGAAGGGCTACAGATAGATTTACTAAAGATGGCCATCTATCTGAGAGCATGTTCCCAGGCATCGGTGGCAAGGGGGTAAGCCCCAAGAAGATGAAGCAGATGATGAAACAGATGGGCATCAGCATCGAGGAGATCGAGGGCGTCGAAGAGGTTATCATCAGGACAGGGGACCGGGAGATCTTCTTTTTGGACGCGTCTGTCACGGTGATGGACGCCCAGGGCAGCAGGTCTTACCAGGTGGTGGGCACCGCCCAGGAAAGGCCTCGTGAGGTCTCGATACCCGATTCCGACGTCGACCTCGTCGTCGCTCAGACCGGGTGCAGCCAAGGGGAGGCGAAGGCTGCCCTCAAAGAGGCCCATGGGGACCTGGCAGAGGCTATAGTGAAGCTGAGTTCGAGCTGAAAGCATAATCCAAAATCGCCCTCTTCCCTCGCCGCCAGGTGATGAGGTCGGACATCGACCGCAGAGAATTAAAGGAGAACCTGGCGGCGTTCCTGCGACCAAAACGCTTTCGATCGGACGGAAAAGCAGGAGGACGAAAGTTGGATCAGGCCAGAATAGAGGCGGAGCTTAACCTGGTGCTTTTGAGCATCGTCGGGATCCGGGAGGCGATAGAAGACGGCCTCGAGCGGCTGCGAGAGGAGGGGAAGCTCACTATGGAGTTTGAGAAGATGGCCAAAAACGTCGTAAGAGACGTCGATGGCTGGACCGACCAGTGCACCGCCACCTCAGAGGCGACCCCAGTCCTGCTCCGGAGGATGCAGGTCCAGATGGAACGGCTTCGGAGGATCGAGAGGCTCATAGAAGACCTGGGGCGGTGAAAGGTGGCAAGGGTCTCGATATCTTCCATGTTCCTCTGGGATATGGACCCCGGGTGCATGGCCGAAGTCGTCGACGAGGCCGGCATCAAAGAGATCGAGTTCTGGACCGAGACCCCCTGGTACTGGGAGGGGGGGAGACGAGAGGAGCAGGCTGAAGAGATCAAAAGAGCCCTTGGCGGGCTGAGGATGACCCTTCACGCCCCCGTCATGGACCTCAACCCCTCATCCTACAACGACCTCGTCTGCCAGGCGACGATCAAAGAGTCACTCCGGGCCATCGACCTGGCCGATTTTCTGGGCGCGGAGGTGGTGACGATCCACCCCGGCAAGAGGACGGCGAAGCGCCCTGCGAGGGAAGCGGAACGACAGAAGCTCCGACACTACCTGAACGTCTGCCTGAGCCAGGCAGAGGAGATGGGGATTAGCCTAGCTTTAGAAAACCTGGAGCCAGCCCCCTGGAACATCTGCGCGGATCCCGAGGAGATGGGCAAATTTTTGGGCGAGCTGCCCCTCGGCATGACCCTGGACATCTCCCACGCGGCGCCCCCCATATCCAGGGCTATGGCCTTCGTCGAGACCCTGAAAGATCGTATCCTGAACGTCCACGTCAGCACCACCATGAATGGGGTCCGACACCTTCCCCCCAGCGACGGATCGGTGGACCAGATCCTGAGGGCCTTAAAAGACGTCGGCTACGAGGGGCCTCTGACCCTGGAGCTGGACGATAAGAAATTTTCCGAGACCTTGTCAAAGGAGGACAAGGTCAGGGTTTTGATAAAAGAACGCCGTCATCTGGAGTCGGTATGGGGCTGACCCATGCTATTGTATCGTCCACTGTTTATCGCGAACACCATCGTCTCTGATCAACCCATCATCTGACCCTTCTTGTAGGTGGACGGGGGCTGGCTGGACGAATCCTCTGATCCGCTGTCCATCGGCTCCCCCTTCTTGTAAGACGAGGTCGGCGTCTGAATCGGCTGGTCCAGGAGGAAAGCCGTCTGAGTGGCGGTCGCCGGGTAACCGGTGTCGATCAGGCTGTTGTTGACCGGCAGGTCGAGGAAAGCGCCCTGACTGGCGGTCGTCGATAGGTTGGTGTCGATCAGGCTATCGTTGACCGGCAGGTCGAGGAATGCGTTCTGGCTGCTGGTCGTCGATAGGTTGGTGTCGACCAGGGTCTCGTTCACAGTGTCGTTCACGGAGTCGTTCAGAAAGTCTTTGATGGCGTTGGGAGCATCGAGCTCCGAATCTAGGGTTAGAGAGTCTTGCATCTGCCCGATTACAGACCAAGCCTGCATGAGAGCTAGAGTTGCAACCATCAATGCTAGAATCCTTCTCATAATCGAGCCCTTATACACCGGATGTGCATAAATCTTTCCGTCTATCAGGCCGATCTCGCGGCAGACGCCCGAGAGGGGCCCGTTCCTCAATAAGGGACGCCATACACGTTTTTCATCCGGAGCCGTCACCGTCTCGATACACCCTCTTCAGGTCGGCGGTCGATGCGTCGGGATGCCCGCTTAAGTATCGGGCCACGGTTGGCCTGTGAACCAGAGTGCAGTCGACACAGCTCCAGAGCCTCTTGCCCCGTTTCGTCTTGATGAACTTGCCCAGTTCCGGGTCTTTGCAGGGGTAGAGGGGGCAGAAGCAGTGAGTGCAGTCCTGCCCCTCGAAATGACAGGGGTAGTACTGGCACTCGCCAGCTTTTACGTTGGTGACGGGTTCGTCGGCGACCTTTCGAATCTTGCAGGGGTCGTCGGTGACGATGCCGTCGGCCCCAAGCCGCCTCAGCCAACGGACCTGATCGGGATCGTTTATCGTCCAGGGATAAACCTCAATCCTCTCTCGATGGGCTTTCTTGAACAGGTTGGGGTTTGTGATCCTCGGGAATATGGTGTCCGCCCGCGCCCAGAGGGCCAAATCCACCGGGTTTATGGGAAGCGACGAGATGATGATACCCGTCTTGATGTCTGCCAGCTCCTTGATCTCGCGAACCGAGGCGTGATGAAAGGATGTGACGATCGCCCTTCTTCCCTCAAGCTCTTGGACCACGAGCTCTTCGAGCCCTTCCTCCTTCATCTCGACCACGATCCCGAGGTCCAGCTCCAATGACAGGGCGGCCGCCTCGGCGAGGGTGGGAACCCTCTCTCCGCGACCCGCGTCCAGGCGCCTGATCTCCTCTAGGGTCATCTCCTCCACTCTGCCGGTGCCGTCGGTGGTCCGGTCGACGGTCTCGTCGTGGATGACCACTAGACGGCCATCTTTCGAGAGACGGACGTCCATCTCCACGAAATCGACGCCGCACTTTTTGGCTGCGCGGATCGACTCCAAGGTGTTTTCGGGGGCTAGAGACCGAGCGCCGCGATGGCCGATGACCGTTGACATCTGGACCAAAGTCTTCTGAGAAGATATATCACCTTTTCCACGGGTCGTGGAGTCCTGAAATTATTTCGCGCCCTTCGCGAACTCAAGCAGTTTGAATGAATTCGTATGGTGATCACACTCCAAACAACCTGTGACCGATGGCAAAATAGGCTTCATGTGGCAATTTTCTCCTGAGAAACATTTCCTGATCGCGGGCTCCATCATCCGTGCCCAAAATCGATAACGTTCGTGGGCCTCTTTGACTTTGACAATGAGAGCTTCCCGTTCATCGTAGAGTTTAGCAGGCAGATCAGGGTTTTCATCAGGTGACGGCGCCCCGCCAATCTCGCAATATTCCTTCAGGATCTGTTGCACACGTCTCGTGGATACTTTATATCGCGGACGGTATCTTTTGTCGCCAACCATTGCGATTCTGACGAATGATCCAACGAATCTTCGTCTCGATCAGTTTCATATCCCAGAGTATGATTCTGGGCTTAGATGGGATGCGAAATGGGTCTCAGGATTCTATACAATTTGAATTTTCCGAAACATTTTTGATGTACAAACTCCAGAATGGATAGAAGTGGTGGTTATGAGGTATAAACTGCTTTTGTTGTTGGTGACTTTTTTGCCACTGGTGGCCCAAGCGGAAGAGATCGTGGTTAGGCCTGGGGAGGGTATCCAAGCGGCGATCGATGGGGCGAGTCCTGGCGACTTGATCGAGGTCCAGAGCGGAACATACTATGAGAACCTGAACGTGGACAAGATGGTGACGTTATTGGGCGTTGACACCGGCGGCGGAAAGCCCGTCGTCGACGCCTCGGCGAAGGGCCCTGCCATCGCCCTCAACGAGGATCGGATCAGGCTTGAGGGGTTTGTGGTAATAAAATCTGTCAGAACTTCTGAGTTGGAGACCGAAGCCGAATCCGATGATGAAGGCATAGACCCCAACCCCAACCTGAAGTTCGTCGGCATCCTCGTAAACGGCTCTGAGAGCTGTATCGTTGTTAATAACACCGCCGGCGTCAACGTGTACGGCATAGGGCTGGTCAACTCCAGCAATAATTCTGTTGAGATGAATGCCGTCAACGGCAACGGAGTGGGGATCCACCTCTGGAGGTCTCATGCCAATACAATCTCTAACAACATCGCAAGCCAAAACGTTGATGCAGGGATCGTTCTCTGGGGGTACAGCAGCAACAACACCATCATAGGTAATGAGGCCGTCAAATCTGGACCCATTGGAGACGGCATCCGAGTATCAGGCTCAAACAACACTTTTGTGGATAATAATGCCAGCGAGAACGGTTTCTACGGGATCATGCTCTGGGGATCTCCCGACAACACCATATCGAACAACAAGGCTCGAAATAACAGATACAGCGGCCTCTGGCTCTTACTTTCCTCCAAAAACAACGTCACGGATAACGACTTCAGCAACAATAGTGAGAGCGGAATAGCAATCTGGGATTCCAGCGACGATAACGCCATCTCTGATAACTATCTCTCCGGCAATGCAAAATACGGCATCTACCTTAAGAGATCCTCCAACAACATGATCTCGGGTAACGATGCGATAGACAACGGGAGGGGCATCGGGCTAGAATTGTCAAGCAGCAACAACACCCTGATCGCCAACAACGTAAGCCGCAATCCCGAGGGGATCGACCTCTGGAACGGTAGCAGCTATAACCTGATTTTGAAGAACGACGTCTTATGGAGCGGGAATTATGGCATGTACCTCAAAGGTTCGAATAACAACACCATCGCCGAGAATCGCATCTGCTTCAACGTCGCCGGGATCGGCCTTTACGCATCCAGCGACGAGAACGTCATCGAAGGAAATAACGCCAGCTACAACGTGGGCAACGGCATCGATCTCGACGACTGCCGCGACAACGTGGTGAGGAGAAACAGAGCCGATTACAACGAATGGGCGGGCATCGGCCTTTACCTTGGCTGCGAGAAGAACGTCGTCGAGGATAACGACGTCGGGTACAACAACTGGGCGGGCATAAGCCTGACAGAATGCAATGATAACGTGATAATCAGAAACAACGTCACCCGAAACGTGCTGGGCGGGATCAAGCTCCAGGAGTCCCGGGACAATCTACTCTGCCAGAACGAACTCGTCGAGAACGCCCTGGATGGGACTGGCGTCAAAGCTACGTCACCGTTGATCCAGTCGCTCCTCGGAATGGCTCAAGACAAACGTGTGAGAAACGCCTACGATGACGCCAAAAACCAGTGGGACAACGGGACCATCGGAAACTACTACACCGACTTCGACTGCACCGACGCCGACGGCGACGAGATCTGCGACACGGAGCGCGCCATCCCAGGAGGCGAGAGCGTGGATCGCCATCCTCTGGCAAAGCCGTTGAACTGAGCTTGAAGGTGGGTTGGAGGACTAGGCTCTGATCTCAGCTGAGACCAGAGCCGCCATCACTATCACTCCACATCACTGATCTCAAAGAGATAGGCTCCCAGGCCCAGGGCCCCAGCGCAGCAGGCCGCCAGGATCGCGAGGTCGAGGGCGAGGGGGAAGGCGTTGACGCCGACGAGAGACCCCCGAAGGCCGTCGACGCCGTAGGTGAGGGGGTCGAGGTAGGAGAGGCTTCGGAGCCACGTCGGCAGGTTCGATATCGGGAAGAGGGCCCCCGATAATAAGAACAACGGGAATACCATGAAGTTCATGATCAGCGAGAAGCCGGACATGTCCTTCATCCGGGAGGCGAAGGCGAGGCCCAGGCTGTTGAAGGTGGTGGCGATCAGGACCATGAAGACGAGGGAGAGGAGAAAGCCCGCAAGCCCCGATATCTTCAGGCCCATGACGATCCCCGGAACGAGGATGATCAGCCCCTGCATCACGGCGGTGGTGACGCCGCCCGCGGTCCGGCCGATGACGATCGAGAGCCTCGATACCGGAGCCACCATGATCTCCCGGAGAAAGCCGAACTCCCTGTCCCAGAGCATCGAGAGACCCCCGAAGGTGGAGGAGAATAGGAGGGTCATGCCGATGATCCCCGGCGCGAGGAAGCTGATGTAGTCTATGTCCTCAGGGATCGCGGGCATCGCCGCCGATCGGAAGCCGAAGCCGAGGAAGGCCAGGAAGAAGAAGGGCGGGGCGAGGGAGCCGAAGACCCGGCTCTTGAGCCTGAAGAAGCGGATCATCTCCCGCAGCCAGAGGCTGTAGATGGCGTAGACGTTGATCCTCGGCATATCAGTGCCTCCTGGTTCTCATCCTGCTCTGGACCGCCGCCATCCTCCCAGCACCGCTCGACTCGGCCTCCCGGATCTTCTTGCCCGTAAACTTGAGGAAGACGTCTTCGAGGGTCGGCTCGTGCATGCTGACGGACCTTATCTTCACCCCAACGCGGCAGGCGCCAAGGACGATCTCGGGGATCCGGGACTCGCCGCGGTCGACGCTGAGGTTCAGGGTCGAGCCGGACCGGTCGACGGCCTCGACCCCCTCGAACTTCGAGAAGGCTTCGATCTGCTCGTCGGTGACGCCGTCATCCATCTCCAGGGTGACGATGTCGGCTCCGATCAGGTCCTTGAGGTTCTCGGGGGTGTCCAGGGCGACGATCTTCCCCTGGTCGATGATGGCGACCCTCTCGCAGAGGTGGTCTGCCTCCTCCATGTAGTGGGTTGTGAGGACTACGGTGACGCCCTCCTCCTGGTTCATCTTCAGGATGTAGCGCCAGATGTACCTCCGGGTCTGGGCGTCCAGGCCCAGGGTCGGCTCATCCAAAAAAAGGACGTGGGGGTGGTGCATCAGCCCCCGGGCGATCTCGAGCCTCCTCTGCATCCCGCCGGAGTAGTCCTCCATCAGCACATCGGCCTTCTCGGTCAGGTCCACCAGCTCCAGGACCTCGGCGACCCTCTCGGCGCGGGTCTTTTTGTCCATCCCGTACATCCTGCCGTGAAAGTCCAAGTTCTCCCGGCCCGAGAGCTGGCTGTCGACGGACGGGTCCTGGAAGACGACGCCGATGGAGTTTCGGACGGCGTCCCTCTCCCGTCCGATGTCGAAGCCCCAGACGGTGGCTCCCCCCGCCGAGGGCCGGAGCATCGTCGTCAGCATCTTGATGATGGTGCTCTTTCCCGCGCCGTTGGGGCCGAGGAGGCCGAAGAGCTCTCCCTTCTCGATTCTAAGGTCGACCCCATCCACGGCCGTAAAGCCGTTGAACCTCATGGTAAGACCGCTGGTGGCGATGGCTGCCCCTTCCATGAGATGGAATGATTGAGGGTGGGGGTTTATAGGTTTGTGTCTGGCCGGGCCTATTGTTTAAAGGTAGGTGGCTGAAGGTCGCCGGGTTCTCCCCCCCACTCCCACAAGTCCGACGTAGTCGTGGCGGGCGAGAATCTAGGGAGGTGGATGGTTCGGGCAGCGCCCTTGCCGGGGCTGGGGTCAAGGCCTCCACGACCGAAGTCGGAAATCTGCGGGGGCGGCGGGATGTATGTGCCAAAACCGAATTTCGAGTAATTATATATTATTTAGTTT
>DAOSXX010000065.1:0-10368 GCA_035380685.1 Methanothrix sp.
ACACCTGCCATGGCAGAAGGGATTACCGACCATGTTTGGAATCTTAGAGAGCTGAAGACATTTAAGCTACCTATTCAATGAAGTGCATACACGACCAGGGATTCCAACAAATCAGAATCGGTATGATTTCTCTTTGGATATATCAACCAAATCCAGGGCTTACCACCGAAAATTCTAGACGAGATTTAAATTGATCGAATTCTTATGAGGATTCCTATTTACCGTTACCCATTCTTTAATTATCTCCGATTCATCCCTTATTTTAGCTCGATCCCCGCTCTTAATCGATTTTCGATCAGTTTCCTCATTTTTCGTGGCTCTTCGCTATTTAGCGTGGGTAACTTCAGGATAGCGATAGGCGGACTCAATCAAGCAAATACCTGCCATGAATCCTGCATCCGGGGCGGTTGGTAGCGATATATCTCATGAGCGTTCTGATTTAGGCGATCATGAAGTCGTTACGACCGGACTACTGGATCTGCGATCCCTCAAATTTACCCACATAAAACAGCGAGGAGCCTTTTTCGTCGATAGCTACCGCTATTTTGAGACGATTCCAGCATTTTTAAGTGTACATAGCTGGTATAAATCGAAAGCGAAGGCAGCAAATACCATTTTGACGTGAACTCTCGGGATCGTCGTCACCATGACATGTGCACATCGAAACACTCTCTTAATAACAGCAAACTGACGTTCGCCCGGAAATCTCAGTTTGCTGATCAAATGGTTCCGCAGCTGATCGAGATCGTTTAGAGGATGACCAGCTGTTGCGCGCTTCATCGTGAAGTCGTTTCCCTTTGCCGGAACGCCGAAATATCCTTTGTCCCTGAGGACCACCTCTCCTTCAACCGATAGATCAACCCGACTATCGTGAACCGATGCAGTTGTGGATTCGATGCTCCTTATCAGACCGTAATCGATATCGACTTTGGAATGAAGCTTATAACCAAAATGGAGTTTGTCACCCTTCTTAGCCCAAGTACCATCCCTGCTCCGACGAGTTCTGGCATTCTCTCCGCGAGGTTTCTTTGAACGTCCTGGCTCGGCCTCTATAAACGTCGCATCCTGAATGGTTCCTCTTTTTACCTGAAGCCCTTTAGAATCGAGCTGTCTCTGGAACTCTTCCCAAACCAACTCGTCCTTTCTTGCCTGGGACATGCGCTCGCGAAAAAGCCATATCGTCCTGGAATCAGGTATGGAATCAGGAAATCCCAAGAACTTCATAAAGGAGATCCGATCCGAAATTTGCTTTTAAGTATCGAGGTCGCTCAACCCATACCACTGCTGGAGCAAAAGAACTTTGAGCATCAGGATAACATCAAAGTTAGGCCTTCCGCCTCTCTCGGTTTTATTATGATACATCTCTTCAAGAATAGGTCGAAATGGTTCCCACTCGATTAAGTTCGTGATCTGTGAAAGCCTATCTCCCAGCTTCTCTACATTCTTGTAAGCTTCTCGAAGGCCCCAGGCAGTAAAAGAATTCGGCTCTTCGCTATTCCGTGTGGGTAATAGATAGCCGTTTATCATATCATGCTATCGAATAAAAAGTGTGTCAATCTCACAAGAGGATCTTTTCAAGCTGGCACTGAACCTGCAGCCGCCCTGGTATATCGCCTCAATCGACTTCGACTTGGAAGGGAAGCGACTCGACATTTACATACATTTCGAACATGTAAATTTCCATGTCCTAAATGTGGCGACTCTGAACGCGGTGTTCATGATACAATCGATAGGACTTGGAGACATCTGAATTTCTTCCAGTTTAAGACCTACCTTCACTGTCGCGTTCCCAGAACGAAATGTGATGTCTGTGGAGTCAAACTCGTTAAGGTGCCATGGGCAAAGCCGGGTAATTACTACTGCCACTGCAACTTATGCTATCCCCAATTGCTGATGCTTCTTCAGAATCTCGTCGGCGAGGCGGTCGAGGGCCTGATAGTCCTCCTCCGTCGGTAGACCCTTTGCCAGGACAGGCTCGATCATCTCGACCTTCAGAAGGGGCATCATATCCTGGATCACCTTCACCGTCTTTCCGCCCCAGCCGTAGGAGCCGATGACCGAGGCGAACCTCGTCTTCGGCCGCAGCGCATTGGCGAGGAAAGCGACGGTGGCGGCGTTGGGGTGAGGCCCCGCGAGGACGGTGCAGGTCCCAAGGACCAAGGTCGCAGCATCGACGAGGGCCTCGGCCATCTTCCCCACGTCCGAGGCGGAGATGTCAAACCTCTTCACCCCGATCCCCCGCGCCATGAGGCCGTCGACGAGATAGTCGACCATGAGCTTTGTGCTCCCGTGCATCGAGACGAAGGGGATCACCACCTCGTTTTTGACGTCCTCAGAAGACCAGTCCCGATAGGCATCGACGATGAAGGAGGGATCAGAGTGGATGGGGCCGTGGCTCGGAGCTATCATCTTGATGGACAGCGAATCGACGATCTCCAGGTTCTTTCTTATGATCGCCCGGAAGGGCATCATGATCTCGGCGTAGTACCTCTTGGCGGGCTCGTAGACGATCCTTCGATCGGCGAATAGGTCGCTTGTGGCGAAGTGGGACCCGAAGAAGTCGCAGGAGAAGAGGATCTCGTCCTCTCGGAGGTACGTGGACATCGTCTCTGGCCAGTGGACCCAGGGGGTGTAGAAGAACTCCAGGGTCTTTTCGCCGAGGGATAGGGTCGCTCTGTCCTCGGCGGTCGCAAACTTCTCTGTCGGGATTTTGAGGTGCTCTATCAAAAGCTCCTGGCACCGGGGCGTGCAGACGACTTTTGCCATCGGGAAGCGATCGAGAACCGCGAGAATCGCTCCCGAATGGTCCTGTTCGGCGTGGCTTGCCACCACGTAGTCGAGCCGGTCGAGGCCGAGGGTCTCCAGGTTAGCCAGCAGCGCCTCCGCAAAGGGCGGGTCTGCGGCGTCGATGAGGGCGTTCTTCTCGCCGCCCCTGACGACGTAAGCGTTGTAGCTCGTCCCGTCCGGAAGCGGTATCAGCTCGTCGAAGAGCCGCCGGTCCCAGTCGATGACGCCGACGGAGAACACTCCAGGCCTAATCTCTCTTGATAGTCCCATATTTTGCCACCCCATTCAGCTTAAACAATACCACCAGCAGCGGACCCTGCTCCAATATCCACGACCCCCGCCTTCGGCGGCTCGATCCCCTCCGCCTCGAAGGCCTCCCAGGCCCTCTTCGTCACGTCAGACTCGAACTGGAACTCGTCCCTCAGGTCGTAGACGTAGGCCTTGGCCCTCACCCTCCGGTAGAAGGGACGGTCCTTCAGAAGGACCGTCACCGGCCTCTTCTCGGATATGTAGACGTACCGGGAGGTTACCGTCGCCTCCCTCAGGATCTCCATCGCCCTCGCGGCGTCGGATGCCGAGTCGATGAAGAGGTCGATCACCACCATCATCTCCCGGCTTCCGGCGTTGGCGTTGGCCAGGATCTGGCTGAGAACCTTCTGGTTTGAGACGGTGATCAGGCTGTCATCGGGAGAGACGAGCCTTGTCGCCCGAAGGCCGATGTCCCTCACCTCACCGTAATGGCCGTCGATCCTCACCTTGTCGCCCACCTGGTAGGGCTTGTCCAGGACGATGACGATACCCCCCACCAACTCGGCCACGAGGTCCTTCAGGCCGAAGCCTATGGCAGCGCCCGCCAGGCCCGAGAAGGCGACGAGCTGGGCGGTGGATAGCTGAAGGACGGAGCCGAGGACGTGGTACATGGCAAATCCGTAGATGGCAAACTTCGCGAGAGGGATCGCCATCTTGACGGTGATCCGGTGCTCATAGACCTTTTCTGAAAGCCACGTGAGGAGAACGACGACGATTCTGGTGGCAGCGTAAGCCAAGGCCAGCACCAAAAGGGCGTTCATAACGATGGACGAATCTATCCCCAGGGACGGGATGTCGGAGCTGATGCTTGAGGAGACGTTGGCCGAAACCCCGGAAGCCCCACCCGAGGGCGTCGAGGGCGATAAGTTGGAGTACGCTTCTGTCAGATTTTCCGCCATGCTACCACACGAGCCTCAGCCTTCTCAGGTGCTCCACAACGCTTTTCAGGGCTTCGGACCTTATCGCGACGACATCACCCTCCAAGAAGACGAGCTCCATCTCCTCCAAAAGGCCCACGACCCTCTCAGCGGAGAGGTCCAAGGGCTCCAGAACATCCGAGAGCTCTTCCACCTCGACCGACCCCATGGAGAGGACGATGCTGAGGGCGAAGGAATCATCATAGTCGAGACCGATGGATGGCGGATCTTTCAGGGCGTTTCTGACTTGGGGATAGTCCAAGGCCTCTTTCCATAGATACTCTGCAACGCCGGGATTTCCGTCGGAGATCCGGGTGAGCCTGTCGAAGAAGACGTCCTCTGGCGGCTTCTTTTCGGTCTTGGTCAGGCGGGACCGGACTGATCGCGTGTCGACCACCGGGCGAGGAATCTGAACGCAATGGCCCATAAGGGTCTTTTTGTAGCTTCCGCGGCTCAAGACCTTCAACTCTTCCGCTTTCGGGGGCTCTTCCTCGACGAAGGTCAGCTCGCCCTCTTCATAGCCTGAGAGGAGCATATCTCGGATCTGGTCCGCCCCCATTTTGGGAAGCTTGATCTGGCGGGAGAAGTATCGGCCAAGGTCCAGAACCTCGTCGAGGTACTTCCAGGAGTAGCTGTTCCATGTGGTGATGAAGAGTCGGTCCGAGCAGACCAGCATCTTCAAAAAGCTGTTCATCGTATCAAAGCCGCCGATCTTCCGGCGATAAAGACGGTGGACCTCCTCGATGATAACGATCCTTCCCCGAGCGTCCTCCAAGGCCTCTAAATCGCGGATCAGAGTGCGGGCGTTGATCCTGATACCTTCCTCTCCAGTCATGCCCTCGACCCGATCCACCAGCTCAGATTCGCCGTAAAAGGGGTCGGAGATGACGGCGAGGTTCGATCTATGCCCCTCTCCGAAGTCGATTATGACCTTTTTGATGAGGCTGATCTCCTCTTCGAATCTTGGTGTCATAGGCAGAACCTGCTTAAAGCGAGTCCGATGAAACGGTCCGAGCTGGCGTTCACCCTTCCGTCTTATTTTGATGCGACTTGTAAATTAAACTTACTGGCATTTCACTTTCGGCTATCTTGGAATAAAACGTGAGTCTCTGGATATGTTGATCCTCTCGAATCCCGGAGCGTGGCGGAGGCCAACCGGGCCGTTTTCACTGAAGTTCCGTTGCAGCTTATGAAGAGACTCCAATTCATACTCCTACAGAGATTTAACCTCAGAACATCACGTCGTTCTCTGCTAAAATAAAACTAATTTTATATCGAAACGCCTTTGGCAACTTCGACTTCGCGACGGTGGACGCGGTCTTCTCTCGGTTGGGTCGAAAAATATTAAATAGATAAGTACCTTAAATGTATTGATTTGGATTGAAGGGAGTTGGAGGGGGTAGCATGAAATGCTTACTTTATCTCATGGTAGCGCTTCTGGCGTTGGCGCCGACAGCCCTCGGCGCGGTAGGGACAGTTGAACAGTCGGGGGGATCGGCTTCCACAGATCTCATGAAGTCGTACCACCTCGAGGCGCCGAGCCTCAAAGGGCCTTATGAAGAGGGCTATTCGCCGACGGAGCTGAAATTTGGAACGCCCGAAATGTACAGCTTCTCGCCCGACGGTGGGCTGAGCTTCGTATCGGCCACGCCTCAAGAGTCCGTCCTGGTGGGGATGAAGGGTGCTGTTGGAACCGGTTCAGGCTCCTGGTACTGGCCCAGCTCGGTGGAATCTCAGAACAAACTGTACGTTCAGACTCGCGATGGCGTGACGACGGTGGCGGGCTGCAGCAACGGTGGATATCTTCCTCTCTGGGCGAAGGTCACATACACCGGAAACTTCTTCGTCTACGAGTGGTATCCAAACAAGCTTACGCCGTCCGTCAACTGGTATTTCTGGACCTGGCCTGACTATCTGAAGGGCTGGTTCAAAGGTGACGATCCCGGTTGGCACGTGATCTGTTTCCACTGTGACAAGTCGAGCAACTACGTCTACATCTACGTCTGGCCAGAGTCTGGATCGTACGGGGGAGGTGCACACGAATCGTATGGAGCAGGCGAATCGAAGAGCTATTCGAAGATAGAGGCTCCGCAAACCGTGCCATCGTCCTCTTCTTTGAGCAGTAGCAGCCTCTCGACGAACCTCGGCTCGGCCACGCCTACGCCGCCGGACCCGGCATCCGAGGGGCTGACTCCCACGGATCTGAAGCTTCCGGCCCCGGAGTGTACGGGGTACGACTGCTATGCGACCGGCTCGGCGAGTTCCTATGCCCCAACCGCTGGAACCTCTGCCTGCGGCGTTTACGCCACCGGCACCTCAGGACATGACTGCTCTGGTGCCTTCTCGCCTCCCGGCTACAGCGAAGGCACCGACACAATATCCGACTTTGGGCTGGTATACACCCCCATGGCCGCGTCCAGGTACAACGAGTACTACGTACAGACCTACCCGAACAGACTGACGACGGTGGCCAGCATCCAGAAGGGCGAGTGGCTTCAGCTCTGGTCGAAGATCAAGCGGCCCGGCATGTACTGGTCCTTCGAATGGCCACCCTGCAAGTCAGGCCAGTACTGCAAGCCCGAGGTGAAGAGCCTAGGCTACAAGAAAGAGGGCTGGTATACCACCTGGTTTAAGAGCAGCACCCCGGGCTGGCATCTGCTCTGCTACCAGTGCAACGACTGGAGCAACTACGTCTACGTCTACGTCTGGCCCTTCGACTGCTGACCCGACCCGCCTCCCCCCAATTTTGGGGGGAGGGGCGATCTCTTTATATACAGCGAGCTTTGGTCTACTCTGAAGCAATCTGACGCAATTACCCTTACTGGAGGATGTTTATTGGCGAGAAGGTCACAGAGAAAGTCTGACAGCAGGAAGGTCAAGGCTAAGCAATGGTACAAGGTCGTGGGGCCCGATATGTTCGGTAAGTCTCCCGTCGGGGAGACCCTAGCCAGCGACCCGAGCAAGCTGATGGGAAGGGTCATAGAGACGACCCTGGGGGAGCTGACGAACAACTTCTCCAAACAGAACACCAAGCTCAAGTTCAAGGTGGACCAGGTGGCCGGCGACTCCGCCTACACCAAGTTCGTGGGCCACGAGCTGACGAGCGATTACGTGAGGTCCCTGGTCAAGAGGAGAACGTCCCGGATCGACTCCATCATCGACGTCACCACCAGCGACGGCTACAAGGTCAGGGTCAAGCCGAGCTGTTTCACCGTCAAGAGAGCGAGGACCACTCAGGTCAAGACGATCAGAAACATCGCCTCGAGCATAATTCAGGAGAAGGCGGGAACCCTCGACTTAAACCAGTTCATCCAGGAGGTCGTCCTCGGCAAGCTCTCGCTCGACATTTACAGGGACGCAAAAGAGATCTATCCGCTGAGAAGGGTTGAGATCAGAAAGACGGAAATCCTGGCGGGGCCCGTTGCCTCATGAAGATCCTGGGATTCTTCGGCAAGGGCGGCACCGGGAAGACCACCCTCACCGCCCTGATCCTGCGAGAGCTGGTCAGGCGGGATGAAGGAGAGGTTTTGGCCGTCGACGCCGACGCCAACGAGTGTCTTGCATCTCTCCTGGGGGCGGAGGGGACGCCTACCCTCTCCGATATGCTCCAGAAGTACAAGCGTCAGCGGGAAAATAGCCCCGAGCTGACGGGGATCGACATATTCCAGAGCCTCTTCGACGCCCTTCTGATGGAGGGGGAGCAGGACGGCTATGACATGTTGATCATGGGCCGGGGCGAGGGAGCTGGCTGCTTCTGCGCCGTAAACGACCTCCTCCAGGCGGTCTTCGAGAAGACCGTCGATGGAGAGACCTACAAATACCTCCTCATGGACTGCGAGGCCGGGGTGGAGCACATCGCGAGGAAGACCTCGGGGAAGATCCACGACGCCGTAATCGTGACCGACGCGAGCAAAGTGAGCCTCGACACCCTCACGCGGATAAAAGACGTGGCCTCCGAGGTGGGAGCCGAGATCGGCAACTACTACGTTGTAGCCAACAAGACGAGGCCCGAGATGCTGGAGAAGGTCGAAAAGAAGGCAGAGAGCCTGGGGTTCAAGTACCTGGGTGCGATCCCCGAAGACCCCAACTTCACAGAGGTCGCCTACGAGGGCAAGACCGTCTTCGACCTGCCCGACGACTCTCCCGCGGTCTTGGCCGCAAAGAAGATCGCAGACCAGATCCTCGGCTCCTGAACTGAGAATCATTGAGGGATCATGAACTCCAACTTTTTGAAAGCTATCTCGCTATTGATCTGCATTGCCGCCTGTCTTTCCGCGGGCTGCTCGGATAAAAGCGAGGATGAGAAAGCCAGCCCATCGGACGAGGAAATCTCCGAGCTGAAGGTATCGATAACCTCCCCCGCGACGGGCTCGATCTTATCCGGTGACAAGGCCGTGAAGTTCGATGGCGACGTCACGGGCGGGAAGAAGCCCTACTCTTATCGATGGTCGTCGTCTCTGGACGGGACCCTATCGACGGAGGAATCTTTCGCGAAGCCGCCGTCAGAGATGAGCAAAGGGCGTTACACCATAATCCTGACGGTAACTGACGACGCCGGGACCAGCGGTCAGGCGAGCATCACCGTGACGGTTCTATAGACGGGAACTTTTCAGCGGAGTGGGCGGAGAAAAACCGCTCTCCGCCAGATTCTCTAAGCCCTTGCTCAGAGCTTTGCTTTGGCGAGGGCGGAGCCGCACCGGCAGCCCCTCTCCTCCGGCATCATCGAGATGGCGGCCGCTACGATCTCTTTCAAGAGGTGGGCGGACTTCGCCATCTCGGCCGCGATCTCCGCCGCGGCCATGGCATCTCTTCTCATCCCGGCGGCGGGGTTTGTGACGATGCATATCGAGGCGTAACAGAGCTCCAGCTCCCGGGCCAGGGCGACCTCGGGATAGCCCGTCATCCCGACGACGTCTCCAAAGCGTCTCAGCATCCTGATGGTGGCAGGTGACTCCAGGTGCGGCCCCTCGGTGCAGACGTATACGCCTTCGGCGACCAGTGCGCCCGCGGCCTTTGCGCCCGCGGCCAAGGCCAGCCTAACCTCAGAGCAGTAGGGTTTCGTCAGATCGACGTGAACCGCCTCCTCCTCGAAGAAGGTCGAGGGGCGGGACTTTGTGAACTCCACGAAGTCGATCGGCAAGACGAAACTTCCCACCGGGTGCCACGACATCGATCCCACGGTGTTGGTGGAAATGATGCAGACCGCACCCCACTTCTTCGCCGCCCAGAGGAGAGCCCTGTAGTTCACCCGGTGAGGGGGGAGATGGCCCTCGCCGTGGCGAGGTATGAATAGGACCGTTTCACCTCCCAGTTTCGTAGCCCTCGTCATCACTCTGCCATAGGGGGTATCGATGGGAACGGCTTCTCCTTCTATCTCGATTCCGGTTCCGCCGATCACCGCGATCTTCCTTTCCATGTTCGACAGGAGATCCTCCGAAGTTAAAGGGCTTCTCATGGGGAGATAGAACGGGCTCGGAGATCTGGCGGTTTGAGGCCGTCGTCGTCTATTTGGCGTCCTTTATGGCGAAACCTACATAAGGGCCGTCCCCCTCTTGCCTCTGAAACGGCCGTCGGGCCAGAACGGCGAACGGCGGCATATCGATCACAGCTCCCGTTCATGGGCCCTTTTGAGGAGATATCGGATGGAATTTACCGCCCAAGAGAAGTACGAATTCAAACGTCTGCTCGAAGATCTGAGGAGCAAGAGCGGCAGGGGTACCGAGCTGATCTCGCTCTACATACCCCCCGACAAGCAGATCTCGGACGTGACCGCCCAGCTGCGGGACGAGCACGGTCAGGCGTCCAACATCAAGTCCAAGCTAACCCGGACCAACGTCCAGAGCGCTCTAGAGTCGGTGATGGCCAGGCTCCGCCTCATCCCCCGGCCCCCGGCCAACGGCGTCGTCATATTCGTCGGGGCCGTCGATGTCGGAAGCAACAAGACCGACATGTACTCCAAGGTCCTGGAACCTCCAGAGCCGATAGTCACATACCGCTACCACTGCGATTCGTCCTTCCTTCTGACCCCTCTCGAGGATATGCTGGCCGATAAGAAGACCTTCGGCCTGATCGTCCTCGACAGGAGGGAGGCCACCATCGGAACCCTGAAGGGAAAGCAGGTGGATGCCATAAAGCACCTCACATCCTCGGTCCCAGGAAAACAGAGAAAGGGGGGGCAGAGCAGCCACAGGTTCCAGCAACTGAGGCTGATCGCGATCCACGACTTCTACAAGAGGATAGGAGATAGCGCCACCGAGGCGTTCCTTCAGATCGATCGAAACGACCTGGAGGGGATCCTGATCGGAGGGCCTTCTCCCACCAAGGAGGAGTTCGTTGACGGCTCGTTCCTCCACCA
>DAOSXX010000066.1:0-10028 GCA_035380685.1 Methanothrix sp.
GGATCGAGCTGGTGGAGAAGGGGAGCCTCCCCCGGACCGAGGGGAAGTCGAAGAAGATCGTGGATCTGAGGGATATCTAGGCTGGGTCAAAGGGGGCTGGGGCCAGCCGTCAAAAAGCCCTCTGCCGCCCTGTCCCCCATCGCCTGCCCCACCATTACGGTCCAGGTCCGTCCTTCTTCTCTTTCAGCTTCACTTTCACTTCTCTTTCAGCTTCACTTTCACTTTTCTTTCACTTTCTCTTTCAACCTTTCGTTTAGCCTCTCCAGCATACCCTTCATCCTCTCGGAGTTGTCGCAGTGGGAGCCGGTCTTGGGGTTGCAGACGGAGATGGCGTCCATCACCCGATCGGCGAGACGAAACTCCTCCATCTCCTCCAGCCTCATCAGAAGGTCCGACATCTTCCGGTTGAAATCCCTGCACTTATCGGCGTCGCAAATGGCGTCGCCGTGGAGGCGGCGTAGGTTCTCGACCTCTTTCTCTAGGGCTTCCCATCGCTTCATATCGTTCCTACTATCACGATCCACCGGGACCTTCGGGCCGATGTTATCTCCTCCTGGATGATCCTCGCGCCGGGACGCTCATCGATCCTTATCTTGGGGGCTTAGAGTATAATCCTGCCCCCAAAAATGTCGAGATATTCTTCTCCTATTTGTGATGCAGAAGATCTCGAAAATATGATCAGAAGATTTGGGTATGATATCAGACTAACATTTTGACAGTGAATTTTCAAATAATTGATATAAAGACCTTGATGCAATTTATATCCAATTATTTTGGATAAATCGAATTTCGTAGGGACAAAATACTTGAAGGATAGATCACTAAGAACTAATGAATTTCTTTTGATAATCTCGATAAAGGAGGTGGGTGAGATGGTCGATATTGAGGATATACCTCCAAAGCTGAGGTGGGAGATCGCCGCCAAGTCGGCGTCCGCGATCCCCGTAGCCTACGATCTCTTCTTCAGGAAGGTCCTGGGCGAGAGGTACGACGAGATTGAGATGCCGATCTGGACCGAGGCTGGACGGGAGGTGGGACGGCTCGCCACAGCCCTGTGGCTGCCGGCCGACGACGCTGGGGGGATCTGTGAGACGATGACGATAACATCGAAGATCCTCTTCGGCCCCGAGTTCAGAGGGGAGATGTTGGAGGCGGCCGAAGATAGGGCGGTTTCGAAGATAACTGAGTGTCCTGTGCTCAACCGGGCGATGGAGTTAGCGATGAAACCCGAAAATGTTTTGCACGCCTGCGAGGTTTACGTCAAATCGGCTGTCGAGAACCTCAACCCGAAATATTCTCAAAGGTTTGAAAAGAGGATGTGTGCAGGCGACCCCTTCTGCGAGAGCGTCGTCGAGATGAGGTGAGGGGTGGAGAGGACTTACTGAAGGTTCAGCTGTATCCCAGGGTCCTCGCCTTCTCAAAGGCATCCTTTGCGGCTGCGTCATCGCCCAGCATCTGGTGAGCCCAGCTTTTGTTGTTCCAGGCCGTTGCATATCCTGGGGCGATCTTGAGGGCTTCGTCGAAAGAGTCCAAAGCCTCCTGATACCGTCTCAGCCGGTTCAGGGTCATCCCCTTTTTGTTCCAGGCCTCAGCGAACCGGGGATCGATCCTGAGGGCCTCGTTGTAACAGCTCAGCGCCTCGTCGAACCGGAGGAGCATCTGGAGGGCGTTGCCCTTGTTGTACCAGCTTTCCGCGGAATTGGGGTCGATCTCCAGGGCCCTCTCATAGCACCTCACGGCCTTATCGTAGCTTCCGGTCATCATGAGGGCGCCCCCCTTCCCGTCCCAGGCGTCGGCGAGCTCCGGCTCCATCTCGATGGCCTGGTCGTAGCAGCTAGCGGCATCGTCGTAACGGCCCGACCTGCTGAGGGAGTTGCCCCTTCCGACCCAGTCCTCAGCTGTGTACGCCTCGACGGCCTTCGCTGGGGTCTCATCAGCAGCGATCGGCTCTTTCGGCACTTCTGTGAATTCGATCGCCTCTGCTTCTCCCAGCTCGGAGTCCACGATGGCGTCTCCTGCGGCGGGACCCGTGGAAACCTCCGCTTCCACTTCTACCTCTGCCTCCACCTGCTTCTCTTCTACAGCAGAGTAATCTTGAGCCAAGCCCAGGTCCATCAGGCTGAGGGCGGCCTTTTTCGCGGACTCCTCGAAGGGCGAGGCCTCTGGGGCCAGAGCCTCAGACTGTTCCTCATCAGAGATGTCCCCAGAATCGGGGGTGTCGGATTCTCTTTTCAAGGCATCCTCAGCGGCTAGGTCCTCACCGGTCTCGCCCTCCTGAATATTATCCGCTTCGATGACCTTCTCGGGCTCGACGATCGGCTCCTTTTCAGGGCCTGAAGGAGACGGGTCGGTGCTCGATATTCCTGGAACCTCGTAGACCGGCGCGGACCCATCGAAATCGTCGTAGAAGTTTCCCACCCAGAGGTTCGACCCGAGGTCGAAGGCGTTGTAGTTCTCGTTCTCTTGGAGGACGTTTTTGAGGATCATGTTGTCGTCGGACCCGGCGTTGATCCATATCCCGTACTTGTTCTTCCAGACGACGTTCTCCTCGATGACGCTCCCGCTCGATCCGTCGAGGAATACGCCGTACCATCTGTTGTCGGTGACGAGGTTGCCCCTGACCAGGTTGTCTTTCGACCTAATCTCGATCCCGGCCCAGCCGAAGCCTCCGTTTTCGAGGACGAAGCCCTCGAGCTGAACGCCGTCGGCGACGAGGGTTACGGCGCTCCCCCGCCCGCAGGCGTCGACGATCGGCTTCTCGGTGCCGTTCCCCGAACCGCGAAGGACGAGGGGCATGTCCACTACCAGGTTCTCGCGATAGGTGCCGCCAGCAACCTCCACCACGTCTCCGGGGCACGCGGCGTCGATGGCGGCCTGGATGCTGACGTGATCGCAACCCTCAGGGCCTACCGTTATCGTGGCTGCATCCGCTCCTGCGAGGAAGAGGGCCAGGACCGCCAGGAAGTTGAAGAAGATAGTCTTTGAGCTCATCGAGCCTCCCGCCTGGAGGTTCTTTCTACTTCGTTCTAAGAAAATGTTTTGGTGGAACTGAGCCCCGAGATTCCCCCCCAGCCGAGATTGCAGAGACCAGGATTAAGAGTTCTACCTGTCGGCTTCAAGTCGAATTGCGACGACGCACCCCCCAGCGCTTCCTCCTTAGTGTTTTGGTAGTTAGGACGGCCACCAAACAAGTTGCATTAATTAAACCGCATTAAATTATCCCAAAATAGGTGCACACAGCAACAGCTAGTTCGATTATATGCGTACAAGTACGTAAATCAACCTGTTAAGAGGTCACGACCTGACCTGCAATTCAGGCCCTATTTTACCCTCACCTTTCTCTTCTTCGAAGCCGCAACGTTGAGGACCATAAACGTCTTCGATCATCTTTGCGAGCCGCTCGATCTTCTGGTATCTCACGCACCATTTGCACATCGGATTTGTCTCCGCCCAAAATATCTCGGGACCCTCCTCATATACCTACCTGCCACAGCGATATTTTTCGGGGCACCTGGCCAAGTCGAGCCCGAAGATCAAGAACCAGGCCACGCTGGAGGCGTTCTTCCGATCCAGTCGCCACGCAAAAAAGCTGACGGATCTCTCCATACTGCAGGGATTCACCTTGATCGGCAATGACCATGGCCGGACAAAGAAATGCGGACCTTTCCGACAAATTTTTAAAATATCGATCCCAAACGTGTATTTAAAATGCGGGTATTATTTGTATTATCATTTGTAATATTCCCGTTACTGCTTCCGGTGGCCACCGGTTCAGAACTGGAAGCTGACCTGCCCAATAGCCCCTTTGAGGAGGCCGGGTCGGTCAAAGCCGTCGATGATGTCTCAGCAGATGCAGATGCGGCGATCCAAGCTGCTGCGACGAAGAAGCAGGCGACTTCGGCAACAGATAACTCAACGCCAACCGAACCCGATTTAGAACTGCCCGACCTGAGGATCGATGATGTCAGGGTGGAGTTTCTTCCCTGCAGAAATGAGAGCAACCGGTGCCATCCGCCTGCTCTCAATGTAACCTTCATCATCGTCAATCACGGAGGCGACTTCCCAGCTGCCGATCAGCTGCCCCTTGATCCGTCGAAGCACTACGCTTTACGGGTGGCCTTCCACCCATATTTTGGAGATGATATCGAGACCGACTATCCTCATTTCCACAATTGGCGTAAGGTTGAACGGAATGTCGCATCCATCAAAAGAGGTGAGCAGATAGCTGTCAATGGCCTCGTGGGATTCCTTCACGATAAGCCCGTTCTGGGCTTCAAGATCATTGATGCCGAGATTGAAGGCGGACAGCTTTGGGTTTCTGGAAAGAGCGGCGTTTCAGAGGTTTTTCGTATAGATGAGACCTTCGAATACGATGTTCCTGACGTCTCCATCAAGCAGATAAGGATATCGCCCGTAAACGAAAGCGGTGAGACCAAGTACACCATGAGCGCGATGATCAATGTGACCGGTGAGTGGCCTGGTGCCATCGAGCTCGCGGTTAAAGTGAAGGCAGGAAAAAGCAAGTACAGCAACGCACTATCGTGGAATATCAGAGAGGATGGGCCGCATTCAGGAAGCGTGTTCTTTTTCGATGATGAGCCCCAAACGCCAAGGGGAGAGGTTAATTGGAGCAATGGCTACGCTGGAGTCACGCTCTGGTGTCCAGGCGATATACCAGGTACCAGCATCAATGACATCAATCCAGAAAACAATCAAGTGACAGGAGAATTCTCCAAAGGGTAAACTACTGCCATGTCAATCGAATTCTAGCAAATTCATTTGCTTATATCCTTCCTTTTCTTCTGGGGTTCCCTGCCCCTCTATGTAGTTCCGAATTATTTCTGCAGTAACGCCGTCGCCAACTGTGTCATTATATCCACCATCGCTCCAAAATTCACCACCCAAAAGTTCTTTTTTAATTTCTGGATAAGCCTTAGACATCTGTTTAGCAGAAATATTTTTTATAATTTGCATGACCTTAGATGGTGAATACTTAGGAGCTGCTCCGACGAAAATATGAACGTGGTCGCCATCCGTTCCGATAGCATCGAATTCAAACCAGTATCGTTTTCCTATTTCGAAACAGATATGCTTTCTAAATTCTATCATTCCTTCTTCTAAAAGTAATTTCTACCTATATTTAATACACAGGACCATATGATACCTATTTTTATAGGCACAATGAGATGCGCTGCGCAATTCTATCATTAATACGCATATTCGAAACTCTTGTTAAGACGTTTATCCTCTCATCGCCATCTCCGTACCCGATGATGACGGCACCCAGGATATGGCAGTCCTCGGAAGGGTTGGCAAGGTGGTCTTATTGGGGGGCCTCTTCCTCCTCGGGACCTTCGCCGGAGACGTGGCCGATGAGGTCTGGGAGGAGTCGGGCACCGCTTACGAGGAGGGCCACCCCACAGCCAGCGGCGGAGTTCGGGGGTGGAACAACCCCCTGAAATCCCTGGAGATCGTGAGCAAGATCGCCATCGGGTATCTTGAGAACCTGCTTAAATAAGATAATGAAATTGTGAACCCGCCATGGGCTTTATCTGCGGCTGCTCGATAGACCCTGCCGATGGGTCCCTATTCAAAAAAAGATAACAGGTGTCTTGACTTGCGGGAACGTCTTCAAGGCCGCAGGCGTCGTGCTGGCGCGCCCAAACTGCAGATCCAGGAATATCAAAAGGATCAGATGAAGGCCTTCCGACGAGGGTCCCGACCTCAGCCGATGTAGGGAACGCTGGACCTGTCGAACCCCTTCACGATCTCAATCCTCTCGTCGTCAGGCCTCCACGCCGCCTCCGGATAGACGAGGTCCTTCAAAAAGCCACTTATGTCGGCCGCAATTCTCGTGGCGGGATGGTCCTCGCCGAGGGAATCTCGGGCTATCTCGAAAACTTTGGACCTCACCAGGGCCTCGTCCAGATATCCGAGGGTGTGGATGTACTCGTGGAGCAGGACGAAGAAGGCGTAGGGCTTGTAAAGCTCCGGCCTCGTCTCTCTGATCCTCTGGAGCGGGATCTTGTTCATCACTATGACGTTCGAGCCGACGGTGAAAAAACCCCCGAAGAGCCCTCGAGGGTGGTTTCCGAGGTCGGCCAATCCGAGCATCACCCCCCCACGGCTCTTTCCGGTGCTCTTCAGGACGGCGGCCTTCACCACCTCGAAGACGTCTGCCAGGGTCTTTGCATCCTCAAGCTGAATTTCGTACTCTTTTCGCATCTTGGTGACCGATCTGTCGTCAAAGTATATAATGATAACTTTTGGTTACTATCCGTCGACCACTAACTATCGGAAAGCATTAATTGAGGACATTTTATGCCCCAAGGCAACTTATATCATCCATAGGGGCCGAATAACGCCTCACAGGCGCAAACAATGGTGGGAAACGCCTATTTGGTGGTGAGGAAGATGTCGAAAAATTTCGTATTCAGACGAATTCTCAGGGTTGCGGCGATCCTGATATTTTCAGGTCTGGCCCTGGGCCAGTCGGACAGGGTGGAGGGGCCCTGGGGCGAGCGTGGGGACGTTCCCTTGGCCGGCGACTTCGACCGGGACGGCTTCGCAGACGACCTCGCAGTCTTTCGGCCAAGCCAGAACAACTGGCTCTTCGACTTCGACGCCGACGGCGACACCGACGCCAGCACCAGGATGGGCCCCGGGGATGAGGGCGACATGTTTGTGGTCGGTGACTTCGATGAGGACGGATACGTCAACGACGTCGGCATCTTCATGCCCTCCCGGAGGTGGTACTTTGGGACCTTCTCATATAACGCCGATAGAGGCTCCATAGCCTGGTCAGCCCCCTTCCCAGGCATCACCTGGGGCCTTGGGGGCGACCTTCCCGTGGCCGGCGACTTTGACGGAGACGGCTACAGGGACGATCTCGGGGTCTTCAGGCCCTCCAACCGCATCTGGTACTTCGACTACAACTCCGACGGAAGCACCGATCTGAGGTCCGGACCCTGGGCTATCAGGGGCGACCTTCCGATCGCCGGCGACTTCAACGGGGACACAGAGGTCGGCGATGTTGGCGTCTTCCGCGCTTCCGACAGGACCTGGTACTTCGACTACGACTCGAACGGAGATACCGATCGAAGGTCCAGCCCCTGGGCCCTCAGTGGGGATATTCCGATATCCGGGGACTTCGACCGGGACGGCCTCTCCGACGACATAGGGGTCTTCAGGCCCTCGACCCGGACCTGGTACTTCAAGTACTCTGACATAGCCTGGTCTCCTCCCGGGATGACCGGAGGTCCGACGCCCGGATACGTGAACGCTTGAACCTTCGTTGGTGAGGTCGACGTGGGTGGCGGCAAGGCCAGTGCAGTTCCGCTCACCCTCTCCGATATCCTCCGGTAGAGACGATGCTAAAAGCGTTAAATCGTTTCATGGCGATATGTATATATGCCAACCGGTCGCTATGGCCCTCTGATACGATGAGAAGATCGGTCACAGAATGGCGCGCTAAGATCCTCAGCGCCCTCTCCGACCCCACCAGGCTTGAGATAATAGAGTTCCTCGGCGAAGAGGAGCGGTGCGTCTGCGAGATCGTCCCAGCCTTCGGCCGGGCGCAGTCGACCATCTCCAAACACCTCTCCATCCTTTTCGAGGCGGGGATCTTGCATAGGCGAATCGACGGCAAGCGGACTCTATACAAGGTGAAAAATCCAAGGCTCTTCGATCTGTTGCGAGAGGTTGACGCTCTCGCTTTAGATGAGATATCCGAGCTGAAGAAAGCAGAAAAGGTCCTGATGAATTCCGTAAGATAATTCGGAAAATGTCAAATGTCCGTGGGAGTGATGATTTGAATCTGGAAGTATTCCTGCCACCGCTGGAAGCGGGCTTTGAGGCCCTGATGGAGTACCTCTCAGCCCATGTACTGACCTGTCTCATACCGGCGTTCTTCATTGCCGGGGCCATAGCCGCACTACTTCAGAGGGAGGCTGTCCTGAAGTACTTCGGAAAAGACGCCCCCAAGTGGCTCTGCTACAGCGTCGCCTCCACCTCCGGGACGGTCTTGGCGGTCTGCAGCTGTACGATACTTCCGATGTTTGCAGGGATACACCGGCGGGGCGCTGGGATCGGTCCGGCCACCGCATTTCTGTTCGCAGGTCCCGCCATAAACCTTCTGGCCGTGGTCCTGACCGCCCGGGTTCTGGGGCTGGACCTGGGCGCTGCCCGAGTCGTAGCAGCCGTCTCCATGTCCGTCGTCATCGGCCTCCTCATGGCCGCCATCTTCGAGCGTGGGTCCGTTGAGGCAGAAGAGACGGCGACGTGCGTCAGCCCTGCTGCAGCTGCTGAGGAAGAGGACGGAAGGCCCGACTACATCCCGCCCCTATTCGTGGGGCTTCTCGTTGGCGTCCTTCTCGCTGCCACCTCGGGCCTTCCCCTCATGCACAAAGCCGTCCTCGTATCGATCCTGGTCCTGGCTTCAGCGTGGCTTCTGAACGCATACTTTTCCGAGATGGAGAAGTCCTCCTTCTTCGAAGAGACCTGGTGGCTCACCAAGAGGATCTTTCCCCTTCTGCTGGCGGGGACCTTCATAACGGGCATAATCGGATACTTTTTGCCCGTGGACCTGATAAAGCTAGTATTCGGCACCAGCGACTTCGTCGCCTGCTTCGTCGCCTCGGTGATAGGGGCCCTCCTGTACATGCCGACCCTCCTGGAGGTCCCCATCGTCGGCACCATGTTCGGCTACTCTTCGGGGACGATGGCTCCGGGTCCTGCCCTAGCCCTCCTCCTGGCCGGTCCCTCCATGAGCCTGCCCAACATGATCGTAATCTGGCGGATAATCGGATCAAGGAAGGCGAGCGTCTACATCGCTCTCGTGGTCCTCCTGTCGACGCTGATGGGGATGATTTACGGGACGATGGCATCGTGATTTCGTATTTATTTCGTATTCAGAATCTGGTTGAGGATGTGAGAAGATATGGTGAAGATAGAGGTTTTGGGAACTGGATGTGCCAAGTGCAAGTCTCTTGCGAAGAACGTCGAGAAGGCGGTGGAGGAGGCTGAGGTCGAGGCCGAGATCGTGAAGGTGGAGAGCCTCCAGGAGATAATGAACCGAGGCGTCATGATGACCCCCGCCCTCTTCATCGATGGCGAGGCGGTGGCCGTGGGAAGGGCACCCTCGGTGGCGGAGATAAAGAGTCTGCTCAAGAAGAGATGACTTTGATTGAAAAAGAATATGAGTGAACAAAATAGCTTGCCTTTGCGCCCCCAGCGACCCTCTCTTTTTGGCGTGTGCGGGAGGCTCGAACGTCGGTACCAGATATAAAACCATGCGGCTGTGAAGCTCGCTGATAGATGGCAGAGGCTGGCTCTTTTGTCTTGCTGGAATCGGCGCCCGCCTGGCGAAAACTAAGAAGATTTGCCGTGGTTGAGGGCAAAAATGACGCTAATTGTTGGATTTGGGGCTAAAAATGCGCTCTCACAACGAGTAAATTGAAACTCTCTCCGGGCGAGGCGGGAGCGGCGGGACGCGATCCTCGGGCGGAGGCGATGGGGTTTGGCGGCCTGTACCTGATGATGCATCTGAAGGTGGCGGCAGAAGTCTCGGAGAACGAGACGAGATCCATAGCCTGCCGCCTTGATAAGTGCATGGCGTTTTCTCAAAAGTAAAAATTAAGAGCTATTATTCTGATTTCACACATTGTACAACGATATATTCATCATTTCATCAAATGACCTTAAACGTTATTTTCAACTCTTAAATACTTAAATATATAACTTCGTACAAGATACCCTATTGGAGGTGGAAAACGCGAGATGATGGATTATCCGCAAAAGAAGCCATGCGCCGTTTTGCCTGAAACGGGGGCCCACCGGGGGATCTGCCGGCCCCCGAAATCGAGCGCTTCAGGGATGCCAGACCACAAGATAGATCCGGTAAAGCACTGGTGGGTGGTGTCATGAAGATCCGACATCTGCCGACCATTTAGAGTTTCGATGGGCGGTTCGCACAACCGCCCTCGCACCACCGAAAATGGCAGCCAAAAACCTCAACAGAACTCTGGCAC
>DAOSXX010000067.1:0-10024 GCA_035380685.1 Methanothrix sp.
CGGTCAGAAAGGGAGAGGTCTTCGGCATCCTTGGGCCGAACGGGGCCGGGAAGACTACACTGATAAAGATCCTCTGCACCTTGATCCTTCCGACGGAGGGCATTGCCCGGATAAACGGCTTCGACCTGGAGGAGGAGAGCGGACGGGTCCGAGAGTCGATCGGCCTTGTCACCACCGATGAGAGGAGCTTCTACTGGAGGCTGACCGGGAGGCAGAACCTGGAGTTTTTCGCCTCCCTTCACAACTTCTACTCCGACGACGCCAAAAACATGGTCGAGGAGCTTCTCGGGGTCGTGGATCTGAAATATGCCGCCGACGAGCGGTTCCTCAACTATTCTGCCGGGATGAAGCAGAGGATGGCGATCGCAAGGGGCCTCCTCAACGATCCCTCGGTCCTATTCATGGACGAGCCGACGAGAAGCCTCGATCCGGGAGCCGCCCAGGGCCTCCGGGATTTCATCAAAGAAGAGATCGTCAAGGAGCGGGGAAAGACGATCTTCATCTCGACCCACAACCTCGAAGAGGCGGAAGAGCTCTGCGACCGGGTGGCGATCTTCGACGACGGCAGGATAAAGGTCGTCGGAAGCCCTGCCGACTTGAAGGCGAGCCTGGGAGACGGCTCGAAGCTCTCCGACGTATTTCTGCATTATACCGGAAAGAAGTTTGAGGAGCGAGGAGGCACGGCAGCGCCGGGATTCCGCCGGGATCGGAGGGGCTTTCCCCACCGGGGCGGCGGCCTCGGCCGGAGGAGGGGCGGGGTATGATTACGATCTATCGGAAGGCCCTATCCTTTGTGAGGAGGAGCTACATGCTCCAGATGAGCTACAAGTTCGAGTTCTTCCTCCGGCTCTTCTTCATGTTCTTCAACATCCTCACCTACTACTTCGTCGCAAAGCTGATCGGGACCGCCGGGATGAAGTACCTGGAGCCTTACGGCGGCGACTACTTCTCCTTCGTCCTGATCGGGATCGCCTTCTCGGGGTATCTGATGGTATCGCTCCGGGGGTTCTCTGAGAGCGTCCGAGACGAGCAGATGATGGGGACCCTGGAGGCGATGCTCGTCACCCCCACCGACGCCTCGGCGATCATCACCCTCTCGACCCTCTGGAACTTCATCTTCGCCTCCTTCCGGGTCCTCCTCTACCTCCTGATCGGGGTCCTTCTGGGCGTGAGCCTTGCGGGCGCCAACGTCCTGGGGGCGCTGATCATCCTCGGCCTCACGATAGTATGCTTTTCCAGCATCGGGATCCTCTCGGCGAGCTTCATCATGATCTTCAAGAGGGGCGACCCGATAAACATGCTCTTCATGAGCACCTCGGAGCTCTTCGGGGGGGTCTTCTTCCCCATCACCGTCCTGCCAGCGTGGCTTCAGACGGTCTCGCACCTTCTGCCGATGACCTACTCGCTGAACGGGATGAGGCACGCCCTCCTCCAGGGCTACAGCTTGCGGGAGCTGGCGCCGGAGGTGGGGACCCTGGTCCTCTTCTCGGTGATCCTTCTGCCGGCGAGCCTTCTCGCCTTTCGGTACGCGGTCCGGAAGGCGAAGATGGAGGGGACGCTGGTGCACTACTGAGGGAAAAGCAAAAACTCTTTGAGAGAGGGCAGTTTCAAGATTGGCGAAAATTGAAGCGACATAATCTCGTAATATGTAGCTTAAATTTCATAATCATAATTTTTCTAAATTCATCCGATAGGTACAAATAATTGTTCCGGTTATCACTTCAATGGCCAAAAAAAAATCGAGCCAGGAATCTGACATGAAGATATTTCCCTTTGCCTTTGCAATGATCGTCTTGCTAGTGGCGGGATCTGTGGCTGCAGGACAGAGCGGTTCAGATGGACAAGAAAAGGTGTTAGATGATTTTCCGAGCTACTCTCAAGGGGACACTCAGTGGTGTGCATGGGTAAGCGCTCAAATGGTTCTGAGTTATTATGGTTATAGCAAATCGCCCCAAGCAGTTGCAGTTGAGACGTTTAAACTAGCAGGTCAAACATGGGGTGGCCGGGATATAGATGATCTGCCTTGGGAATGTTATGAGTATTATGGAAAGGCGATAAGATCTTTAAGTAATAACAATCTCGCTATTGAAGAAATAAACACACAGAACAAAAATGACATTCAATATGAAATATTTCAGGCAATAGATCGCGGTCATCCGATAATCCTTCTTTCAAACGGTCCTTGGTTGTATGACGCCACAGATCTTCCAGTATTGGCATCGTTCTTACAAGAAAGTAGTTATCCAAGTGAAGGTCATGTTTCCGTGATTGTAGGGTATTCAAAGAATGAAGAAATGAATAATTTCGCGCCTCGTGATATTGGTTTCATCTCATTCTTCACTAACTTGCTCGTTAATCCTCCTGTGGTAAAAATCCATGATCCATCTACTGCCAATATAGGTGTAGGGACTTATTGGGTATCATATGACAAACTCTTTGAGAAAACTATCGGCTCTCCTTCAAATACTCAGCTAATAATTGTGAAGCCTAGCTCAGGGGATTCCTCCACCCCGATAACCCAAGTCTTTAGAGTTTCGCCACAGAGCTTAAACATTGGTGAATCATTTGTCATCGATTATACTGTTTCAGATAGCTGTGACTCTGGCCTCAAGCAAGTTGAGCTATGGCGCAAGGATGAAACAAGCGATTGGCAGGAGATCAAGAGAAACACCCTGTCGTGCGAAAATGGCCCCCTCTCAGGCTCGTTCACGGATTCGCCCCCCGCCCCTGGCACGTACTGGTACGGCGTGCACGTGGTCGACAATGCCGGAAACTGGAATGATGAACGAAATTCGAATACCAATTGCCAGCCGGTCAGCTTCGAACCTGTCGAGGTGGAAGTAACACCCGTTTCTGACGAAACTGTGACTAATCAATGCGATCAGTGTGAACTCCTCTGGGGATCGCTGGATTCCAGGGATGACGTTATAATATGTTATAAAAACATCCTAAAGAATGATCCTGAAAATATAGATGCTATATTAGATATGAGTAGTATTTTGTTAGAAGTCGCCTACGTAATGTTTGACGAAGATGAATGTTTTTATTACTTGAATAAAGCCCTCGAAATTGATCCCAGAAATGCGGATGCATGGTATTATAAAGCGTTGGCTCTAAAGCGTAAAGGAATTGAGTATGATCTAAAATGGGATTATCTCGAGGATCCTGATTCCTTTGAAGACGATTTCGGCGCTGATTTTGAACTTGACTTTGAGTCTATAATATGCTATGACAAAGATCAATGTGCTAAAGAGGCTAATAGTTATTGGAATGAGGCCCTCGAGTGTTGTAACAAAGCCATCGAGTTAGACCCTAAAGACGCATATTTTTTGTTTCTCAAAGGAACTATCCTAAATTATTTGGGATATGACGTCGAAGCTGAGGAAGCCTATAATAAGACGATTGAACTATGTGACGAATTAATCCAGCAAGATCAATCTCCGGATAGATCACAATTATCCACTATTTGGCATATTAAATCTGAGGCTCTAAGAGCGTTAGGTCGAAACTCCGAAGCTGATGAAGCGGACACAATTGGTGTGGAAATCGTAATGGAAAATATCGCCGTTTGATACAGTTCCTCATGAAATCTTTGGGCCGGGCACGACCCTCTATTTCCAGAAGCGAGCCGCAACTTGGGATTCTATCACTTCCCGCGATCGTCTCTTCGACGTCGACTAGACACGAGGAGAATGCAGAGGCGCTGCATCCGAAAATATATTTATTTCATTGGCGACCACTATTATATGCAGTTTCAGCGAGATTCGGATGACGCCAGCAAACAAATACGCCGCGTTGGAGGGCTGAAAGAATGGACCGCGAGGCAGTCTTGAAGCTCCTTGAAGAGCTGAAGGCCGAGATGAAAGAGGTGCTGGGAGATAAGCTCGTCGGGCTGCTCCTCTTTGGCTCCTATTCGAGAGGGGATTATTCGGCGTCCTCAGACGTGGACCTGGTGATCCTCGCAGATGGGGAGCTGAGCCGGGCGGAGAGGGATCTGATAGACGACCTGATCGCGGAACGCTCCCTGAGCCACGACGTGGTGATCTCGGCCATCGTCTATCCCTTGAAAGTCTTCCAGGAGTACAGCACTCCTTCTCTCTTGAGCGTGAAGGAGGACGGGATAGCGATATGACCGGCTTTCCGCATCAACGCTCCAGCGCATAGTATTTTTCGCAGTCCTGCCCAAATAGTCGAATGATCTTAACGAGATTATCATTCAAATTCGCAATCTTTAGATGCATTTCTCCATTAATCCAGATGGTTACTTCTGCAACTCCCATGAACAGAAATGCTATCCACTTGAATGTTGGCTTTTGGGTCGAGAAACACATAAAAAAGAACTTAGGAACTTAGGTGATAGATGAAGAGGCTAAGCTAGCCCTTTCGTCTACCTACCCCTCCCCGGCCTTCTTGTAAAAGACCCTCTTCGCCTTCCCCTCCTGACGGGGCAGGCCGCCGATGGGGTAGACGTCCCCTTTCGGGCTGAATCCGAGGGCCTCCTTCAGGGCCTTCTCGACGACGTAGCCCGTCACCCCGGACTCGGCCTCGACGTTGATCCGAACGTCTTTCATCCCGTCGGTCTCCTCGATGATGATTTGGTAGTTCGCCCCGACGCCGGGGATCTGCATCAACGCCTGCTCTACCTGCTTTGGGAAGAAGTTCACCCCTTTTATGATCAGCATGTCGTCTATCCTCCCGGTGATGGGGGCGATCTTGACGTGGGTTCTGCCGCAGTCGCATTCGTCCCGACTGATGACCTTCGTGAGGTCCGCCGTCCTGAACCGAATGACGGGCAAAGCCTCCCTCGTCAGGGCAGTCACCACCAGCTCGCCGGTCTCGCCGTCATCGACGGGCTCGCCCGTCTTCGGGTCGATCACCTCGACGATGTAGTGGTCCTCCCAGACGTGCAGCCCATCGTGAGCTATGCAATCCATCCCCAGGGTACCGACACCCCCCGACTCGGTCATCCCGTAGATGTCGAAGGCCTCGATCCCGAGGCCTGAGGAGATCTTCTTTTTCATCGAATCGCTGAATACCTCGGCTCCGAAGATCCCGATCTCAAGGTCCGGAAGGGACTCATTCATCTCCTCCATAACCTCCATCAGGCGAATTCCATAGCTGACGACGCCGGTGAGGACGCGGGTTTTGAAGTCTCTGGCGAGCCTGATCTGGCGGGCGGTGTTTCCGGGCCCCGCCGGGATGACGAAGAGGTTTGCCGCCCGGGCCCCGTGATACATCCCGAAGCCGCCGTTGAATAGGCCGAATAGGGGCGTGATCTGGGCGGCGTCTCCGGGCACAGCTCCAGCCATCCGATAGCATCGGGCCATGCACTCCGCCCACTGGTTCAGGTCCGCCAGGGTGTAGGGCATGACGACGGGAGTCCCCGTCGAGCCGCTGGACATGTGCATCTCGACGACCCTGTTCCGATCGACGCATGATAGGCCCAGGGGGTAGCTCTCCCGGAGGAGATCTTTGTTCGTCAGAGGGAGCTTCGTCACGTCCTCGACAGACTTTATATCCTCGGGAGAGACGCCGTGCTCGTCGAAGAGCTTCCGATAGATCGGGTTTTTCGAGTAGACGTGCCTTGCTATCTCCTTCAGCCGCCGGGCCTGAAGCTCTCTGATCTTTTCCTGCGATGCCGTCTCCATCTTCTCGTTCTGAAAGTTTCCTTCGCCTCTCATCTGCCCTTCCCCCTCATCTGATACTCCTTCCGATCTCAAAAGCTCTCAAGTTCAGATCCCTCTGCTTCTCCTTGACAGAGGACGCGATCGCCCCCTCCCAGGCATCCAGCGGGAGGTCGAGTCCTCTCGACAGAGCCCCCAAAAGGACTATGTTTGCGGCCCTGATGTTTCCAAGCTCCACGGCCATCTTTCCGGCGTCGAAGTAGACGAGCCGCGGAAAGGCCTTCCTCAGCTGGTCGGCCACGTCCTCGGGATAGGTCGCAGCTCCCGAAGATACCGTCACGGGAACGATGGATTCGGCGTTGACGACGGCGAGGCCGTCAGGATCGATGTAGTGGGCGTACCTCAGGGCCTCGATCTGTTCAAGAGCGCCGAGGGCGTCGGCCGTCCCCTCGGGAACTGTGGGGCTGAATACCTCCGTCCCGTAGCGGACGTGGGCGATAACAGAGCCGCCCCGCTGGGCCATACCGTGGACCTCGTTCGTCTTCACCTGGTATCCCGCCTCCATGGCGGCCCGAGCGACGATGGTGCTCGCAAGGAGGATCCCCTGGCCTCCGACCCCCACAAAAACGACGCTTGTGGTCTTGACGCTCGACATCACTTTGCCTCCTCTGACGATATGGCGTCGTGAGGGCAGACCTCCTCGCAGAGGCCGCACCCGCCACAGAGGTGAATGTTGATCTTCGGCACCTCACCGTCGAACTCGATGGCGGGGCACCCGAGCTTGAGACACCTCTTGCACCCCTTGCACAATTCTGGGTCTATAGCCCTGATGGGCCCGACCCGCCGCCTTTCCCGAAGCGGGCATGGCGCGAGGGATACGATGAGGGACGGCTCCTCGGCGGCCAGCTCCTCGGAGATCGTCCTCTCCGTCGCCTCGAGGTCGTAGGGGTTGACGGTCGAAACTCGATCGACCCCGCAGGCTCGCCCGACGTCCTGGATGGAGATCGCCTTAGTGGCATCGCCCATTAGGGTCCTTCCGGTCCCCGGATGGTCCTGGTGGCCGGTCATCGCCGTGGTCCTGTTGTCCAGGACTATGATCGTCGATGAGCCCCGGTTGTAGACTATGTCGATGAGCCCCGTGATCCCCGAGTGGAAGAAGGTCGAGTCGCCGACGATTCCCACCACCTTCCTTTTGTCACCGGCCTTGTCGAAGCCGTGAGCCATCGATATCCCGCCGCCCATGCATAGGATTATGTCCATCCTGTCCAGGGGCTTGAAGGCCCCGAGGCTGTAGCAGCCTATGTCCCCGGAGACGACGACGTCGTGTTTTCCCAGGGCGTAGAATACCCCCCGGTGGGGGCAGCCCGGACAAAGGACTGGAGGCCTTGCAGGAAGCCCTTCGGCAAACCTATGGTCCAGAGCCTCCGGCTCTCGCCCTTCCATCCGGGCCCTCGAACCCCGAAGGCGGGTGACGGATAGCTCTCCGACCCCCGGAACGAACTCTCGTCCCTGGCACTCGATCCCAAGAGACCTCACGTGCTCCTCTAGAAAGTCGTCCAGCTCCTCGACGACGAGAAGCCGGTCGACGCCTTCGGCGAACTCTCGTATGAGGCCGTCGGGGAAGGGGTAGGAGAAGCCGAGCTTCAGGACCGAGGCCTCGGGCCAGACCTCCCGGACGTACTGGTAGGCCATGGAAGCGGTCACGATCCCAAAGGACTTGTCACGGATCTCGATCCTGTTCGCCTCTGACTTTTCGGCGTCTTGGGCCAGGAGGGCGAGTCGGTCTGTCACCTTCTCTTTCATCACCCTCCCCCAGACCGGTATGGGAACGAACCGGGGCGGGTTCTTCTCGATTCCGATCTCCCTATCGAGAGTCCTTCTCTCCCCCAAGTCCACCAGGCTTCGGGAATGGCTCACCCTCGTCGTCGAGCGGAGGATCGCTGGGGTCTGGTACTTTTCCGAGACCTCCATCGCGAGCCTGAGGAAGTCCTTCGCCTCCTGGCTGTCGGCCGGCTCGAATATGGGAATCTTGGCAAACCTCGCGTACTGGCGGGTGTCCTGCTCGTTCTGGGACGAGTGCATCCCAGGGTCGTCGGCGACGCAAGCCACAAACCCGCCCTCGACGCCGATGTAGCTTAAGGTCATCAGGGGGTCTGCCGCCACGTTCAGGCCGACGTGTTTCATCGTCACTATCGACCGGGCTCCGGCACAGGAGGCGCCCGCCGCCACCTCGAAGGCCACCTTCTCGTTCGGCGACCATTCGGAATATATATCGGATTTATACCGGGCAACGTTCTCGAGAATTTCCGTCGACGGCGTCCCGGGGTAGCCCGTCGCCACCGTCACCCCCGCCTCGTACGCCCCGCGGGCGATCGCTTCGTTGCCTGACAATAGCTCTCTCAAAGCCATCCTACCTCGTCAAAATAATCTCGATTTTCCGAGGCGTCGATGAGATCTCCAGTAATTGACTTCATCGGCGCGTCATTAATTACAACTTTTTCTCTCTGTTGTACAACCTCGTACATCCTTGAGCACGCATCGGCGATCGGGCTTTTGAGTTATAACCTTTCTGGTTATCGAATTTCAAAGACTTTCTGAACAATAAACTATAAGACTTCCTTAGCGCCTACCTCAAACGATGATCTTCCAGATCCTCGACGCCAACTACGTCTACGACGGCGATGGGTTCCCAGTCGTCCAGCTCTTCGGAACCACCCCCGAGGGGAGGCCCACCACCGTCAAGGCCTCGGGATTTCTGCCCTACTTCTACGCTCGGGTTGACGAAAAAAGGGCCGAGGAGGCGATCGAGGGGATCAGGGCCATGGGCCTCGATGCCGAGGTGGTGGAGAGGTTTCGGCCCGTCGGCTACCAGGAAAAACCTCATCTGATGCTCAAGGTCATAGCCAAGGACCCGAAGTCGGTGAGGGTCTTCAGGGAGAGCGTCCTCAACGTCCCCGGCGTCCGGGAGGTCTACGAGACCGACGTCCTCTTCAAGAACCGGTTTCTCATCGACCAGGACCTTGGCGGGATGAGGTGGGCGAAGGTCGAGGAGCCCGTGGGCAAGGGCTCCGTTCCCTTCGCGTCCCTAAAGCCGGTCGAGGCAAAAGGCGAAGGTGAGGGCCAGAAGTCCAGGGCTAACGCCCCCCTCCGCCATCTCGCCTTCGACATCGAGTGTCTCCCCCTCCACGGTGCGATGCCAAACCCCGAGAACTCGCCGGTGATCATGGTGAGCCTCGGATTTTATCCGCCTTATAAGGGCAGAGAGGACCTAGTCCTCGTGGGTCGAGAGGTAGACTGCCCGCGGTCGGACGTCCTCTGTTGCAGCGGCGAGAGGGAGATGCTGGCCAGGTTCATCGAGATCTTCAAAGAGTACGATCCCGACGTCGTAGCCGGCTACAACTCTAACGAGTTCGACTTTCCCTACCTGGATGAGAGGATGAAGAGGCTGAACCTCGACGTCCGGGTCGGGCGGGACAATAGCTCCTGGCGGGTGAGAAAGATCGTGACCCAGACCAGGGTCGAGATCACGGGAAGGATCGTCGTCGACCTTCTGCCGCTGGTGAGGTCGTCCTTCAGCCTCAAGCGCTACACCCTCAGAAACGCGAGCCTGGAGCTTCTCGGAGTTGAGAAGCACGACGTCGAGCCTAAGGAGATGGAGGAGCTATGGGCCGCCAGCGGCGATGAGTTTGCGCGGCTTGTCAGCTACTCCCGGCGCGACTCGTACCTCGCCCTCCACCTCCTCCTCGACCTGAAGCTTCTCGACAAGTACATCGCCCTCGCCCAGACGAGCGGCTCGCTCCTCCAGGACGTCATCGACGGCGGTCAGACCGGGATGGTCGAAAACTTCCTATTCCGAAAGTTCCAGGAGAGAAAGCGGGTCATACCCCCGAAGCCCGACGCCGACCTCTCGTCGACGAGGGCGGCCCAGAGCTTCGAGCTGAAGGGGGGCGCGGTCCTCGACCCGAAGAGGGGTCTTGTGGAGGACGTGGTGATCCTCGACTACCGGTCCCTCTACCCCTCGATAATGATGGCCCACAACCTCTGCTACACGACTGTCGTCACCGACGACCGGCCCTCGTCCGGGGTGGTGAAGTCCCCCTCGGGCGGCGAGTTCGTCGATCCCTCAATCTCGCCGGGGATCGTGCCCGGGGTCCTTCACGACCTTCTCGCCCAGAGAACCGATATCAAGCGGCGGATGAAGATCGCGAGCGACGAGGAGAGGACCCTTCTTGACGCCCAGCAGTACGCCCTAAAGATCCTCCTCAACTCCTTTTACGGCTACTCAGGCTACGCCCGGGCAAGGCTCTACAGCCTCCCCCTCGCCAACGCCGTCACCAGCTTCGGTCGGTCCAACATCCTGAACACGAAGCTGATGGTGGAGGAGATCGGCTCGATCTACG
>DAOSXX010000068.1:0-4071 GCA_035380685.1 Methanothrix sp.
GAGAACCTGGAGAAGAAGCTGATCGAGGAGAACCTCGAGGATCTCGTGGGCACAGGCGGTGAGGAAGAAAAGTGACCGCTTTGAATGTGAGAATCCGAGCCGAAGGCCACATCTCCGAAAAAAGTATAGACCTGGAAAAAGGCCTCACCTACGAAGGCCTCTTCGAGCTTCTCAAAGTAAACCCAGAGACGGTGGTGGCCCTTGTGGAAGGCCACCCTGTCCCTAATGACGAGCTGGTGGAGGCCGACGGCGTTGAGATAGTCCGGATCGTCTCCTCGGGATGAAAGGCACCGTCAGCTGCTGCTCAGTTTTCTGCTGAGGTCCTTCAGCCGATCTATATTTTCCATAACTCTCGTCGACTCCCTCTTCTTCTCGTCCTCAAAATGCCTGATTATCTCCTCCAGGGATATGGTGAGCCGATAGACCTTCATCGGCCTGCCCTTTCCATCCTTCTTTATCTCCTTCTCCTCGACCCATTCGTTGTTTCGAAGGGTTCTCATGGCGATGCTGACCTCGGGCTGCCGGAGGTTGGACCCTATCTCGATCTCCCGAGAGGTGGCCTCATCGACGTTGGCAAGGTAGGTGATCATGCTGGCGACGTTCCGGGGGATGCCCAGATCCCGCAGAACCTCTACGAACTCCCGGTCTTTATCGTCCAGAACTTTGACAGAAAATTGTCTCATAAGAATCACATCTATTTTTATGGTTACAAATTCATTCTCATATAAATAGCTTATTTTTGTTTACCATGAAAGATTATGATTCAGTAGCCTGAGGCCCTGTAAATCGATCCTGAACGGCTCCCCTTCCCCAGGGCCACCAAGTCCTCCAAGATCTCGGCCATCTGCTCTTCATCCAGGTCGATCAGAAACCTCCTCTTCAAATCTGCCCGAATCTGATCCTCCGACATCGGAGCTTCTGAGCTGGAGAGGACCCTTTCGGTGAAGCCGACCAGGTCTTCGTGAACCGCCCAAGGATATATGATCCACCTCCACTCGACGATCTTCTCAGCGTAGTAGTCGGGCTCGAAGGCAGAGCTGATCTTGTGCTGGAGGGCCGCCGTCCTCGTCTCTATCGGCCCCAGGCTTTCCACGTAGCCGACGGCGGTGGTGAGGGTGTCTCCGGTGTCGGTCACGTCGTCGACGATCAGGACCTTCTGGCCGGATACCCCCGTTGCCAGGGGAAAGCGGACCATGGCCTGATCCCTCTTCTGGGCTGCGATCCCCCAGTGCTCGACCTTCATGCTGGTTAGAAGGTCGTGGACCAGAAAGTCGCAGACGACCCGGGCCGGGACGTAGCCGCCCCGGCCGATGGCCACCACCAAGTCGGGCCGCCAACCCGAGGACTTGATGAGACGGGATAGGGATTTCGCTAGGTCGTAAAACTCGGTCCAGGTCACGAGATCGCAGGGGAAGGAGTCAGTGTTCATTGTCAAAGATATCGGCGTTCAAATTTATATATTTTTAGCAGGGCTGGTCATTCAAGACCATGCGCCCCCACTCAACGACGGGATGACGAGAAGGTAAATATACCATATTCTGCATCGCCTGGACGTATGGCAACGAAGCTGGACCCCTGGGGCGCGGTCTCGATCGACGATTACTCGAAGCTCTTCGAGGAGTTCGGGATATCGAGCTTCGAGGATATTCTGCCCCAGATTAACGATCCCCATCCATATATGAAAAGGCACATAATATTCGGCCATCGCGATTACCAGAAGGTCGTCCAGGCCATGAACGATGGAAAGCCCTTCGCGGTGATGAGCGGGTTTATGCCCAGCGGAAGGGTCCATCTCGGCGGCAAGATGGTTATGGAGGAGATCATCTGGCACCAGAAGCACGGGGGAGACGCCTTCGTCGCCATAGCCGACATGGAGGCCCACTCGGTCCGGGGGATCAGCTGGCAGAAGTGCCGAGAGATGGGGATCGAGGAGTACATACTGAGCATCATAGCCCTGGGGCTTGAGCCGTCGGCCACCATATACTTCCAGTCCAAAAGCGGGGCCGTCCGGGATCTGGCCTTTGAGCTTGCGGCCGCCGCGCGGTTCTCGGAGCTCGCCGCCATCTACGGTTTCTCCGGCGAGACGAACATCGCCCACATGGTCTCTGTGATGGTCCAGAGCGCCGACATCCTCCACCCCCAGCTCGCCGAGAACGGGGGGCCGAAGCCCGTGGTCATCCCCGTCGGCTCGGACCAGGACGCCCACATCAGGCTCACCCGGGACCTCGCTAGCAGGATGAGAAAGTTCCTGGTGGAGGAGAGGGAGGGGTACGTCAGCCTCCGGGGGAAGGCCGCGGGCCCTGAGATGATCGAGGCCGCCGCCGCCCGCCTGAAGGAGATAGGGTACCGGAAGGTGAAGCGGTACGAGGAGCACATCGACGTCTTCGACGCGAAGGACGCGGGAAGGGTCGAGGAGATGATGAGGGAGTTTGAGGTCGAGGAGGGCGGATACGGCTTCATGCCTCCGGCGTCTCTCTACCATCGGTTCATGACCGGTCTCACCGGCGGCAAGATGTCCTCCTCGAAGCCCGATAGCCACATCGCCCTCACCGAGGACCCCGAGGAGGCGGCGAAGAAGGTGATGAGGGCAGTGACGGGCGGAAGGCAGAGCCTCGCCGAGCAGAAGAAGCTCGGAGGCGAGCCGGACAAGTGCACCGTCTACGAGCTGATGCTCTTCCATCTATCCGAGGATGAGGATGAACTGAAAGAGATCTTCAAGGAGTGCAAGAGCGGCGAGAAGGTGTGCGGGACCTGCAAGAAAGAGGCCGCCGAGAGGATCAAGCTCTTCTTGACCGAGCACCAACGGGAGAGGGAGATCGCGCGGGAGAGGCTTCCGGAGTACGGGCTCGGAAAATAGGGATGACCTTCATCCCTGATTTTAATTAATTTGTAAATGGGGACCTGCCGCTGGTGACGATAATGTGCGCATTAAAACAGAGTTTATAGAATCTGTCTGCGCAGAAAATTCTTCTTTTAGTATGATATGAATAGAATATCCTATTGAGATACGGAAATTATATATAGTGTGCTGAGCACAACTGTCTATAATTAGAGATCAATCGAAGCGACTTCCCGGTCGTCTCGGGTGGACAACTATGACCGAAAATGGGAAAAACTGCGAATCCCTGGCTTGTCTAGTCTTATTAGTATTTGTATTATTATTGGCAGCAGTAATAGTCTTTTTCGGCGGGGTTTGTCTCCTAAATGTTATTGAAGGGACGAAACATCCTATCCTATTTCTGGCCGTCGTTCTAATATCACTCATCCTAATCTCATTTGTTATCGGAAAGTGTCAAGAGATCAGGCAAAATTATGCGAGTGAGTGGCTGGTAGTGTCGATAGCCGTGTTCACGGTTATAGTCGGCGCAATGATATGTTATAGAGGAGGATGCGAATATTTCATCATACCGCTATTTGGTATAATTGCATTGATCATACCCATAATATTATCCATATCTTCTGATTATAACGTCGGTTCCAAGTTGGATAGTGGCGAGATAAGAAAGTCGATTGTTATATCTCTCACAATTTTATATATTATATTCCTTGCAATGTCTTTCCAGGAAAGTCTCACTTCGAGCGAAAACGATGGAGTTTACCATACTATCGTGAACGTCACTCGCGAAGGAAATACGACGATCATAGATGTCAATACAACATCTGAAGACGAGTTTCAGGTTAATGCTTCCGATGCCGTTGTTCAGATAAACCGAAAATCATCTAGAAATGGAGCGGGGGAGGTTGAAGGCGCCGGTGCGATATTATTGACCAGCGATAACAGAACCGAAATACCCACCGATGCCATCAACGACTTTACCAAGAACTTCCTCTGGGTATACGCCCTGATAATATCGTTCTACTTCGGCAGCCGCATCCTAGAGAATCGCTCAGATAAAAATAAAGTTGACGCCTATATATCCGATTTAATCGACAAAGAAAAGTGCAAGTTTGACCCGTTAGAGATCATAAAGATGCGGTATTCTCTTGGAGATATAGGATCTAGAGAATTTACGAAAATGATGGGCGATTTCGAAAAGTTGGCTAAACAAGGAGAACAGGATCCAAACGCAC
>DAOSXX010000068.1:4316-9793 GCA_035380685.1 Methanothrix sp.
CCAAACGCACCGGATCCAAACGCACCGGATCCAAACGCACCGGATCCAAACGCACCGGATCCAAACGCACAGGATCCAAATGCACAGGATCCAAAAGGCTACATCAAGAGATAGGACAAGCGGATTTGATCATGCGAAACGGCGATGATTATCAAAGCATGTGGGTCGCCCCTTTCGGGCAGGCATCCACACAGGCGCCGCAGAGTATGCACTCGGTGTTATCCATAATCCTCCGCCGGACCATATTCTTCACACCGAGCCCCGTCGGACAGTTTTCGAAGCATTTTTCCTGCAGTCGGCGCACCGGCCCTCCCGAGAGGATGACATCTCGCCGCCCTCTTCATGGACGCATCATATCCTCTGGTTTTTGCTCCTGAATGCGCCTCGTCAGCATATCGGACTTCGCCTTCCTCTGCCAAATCTACCTTGATTGGTTCTGAAGGTCCGATAAACAGTTATGCGAAGTAGCACAAAGGGCGTCATCGTTATTCCAGCAAAATCTTCGTTTGATGAGACCTCCAGATCCGTTTAAATGGGGGAATCCGAAGACCTGTCCTGAAAGATTACGGCAACAGGATACCTTCCTGAACATTAGTGTCCACCACAAGTGTCTATTAGTATTTTGTTTTCCTCTCGCCGGACGTGAGGATCCATGAGAGTTAGAGTTGTGAGTTCAAAAAATGAGATACCAAACCTGAACCCGAACGAAAGGATAGTTCATCTGGCCTTCAGGGCATCGAACGTGGACTTTCTGAACCTGATGAAGGTATGCCCCAGGCTTCGGGCCATCCAGGTTCCTCCCTCCTACCACAAGACCATGTCCAGAGCGATCCAGCTCTTCCTCGAGATGCAGGGGATCGAGCTGCTGGAGGGGGACGTCTGGGGGCACAGGAAGGACATCGACGAGTACTTCATGATAAACGATGAGACGATAAACGAGATCGAGTCCATGATCTCGGAAGGCGTAAGCATCGACGATGCTGCTGACCAGATCATGAAGAAGACGAGGCTAGCGCCCGACCTGATAAAATACATCGCCAAATCCAAGATAACGGTGTAAACTTAGAGGAGAACGGCTGGAAGGAGACGTTCGTTTGCCCTCTTCTTCGGCTTTGCCACTTTTTTAATCGAGGAGGCAAGCCTATGAAGAGTGTCTACCTGTTTGGCGGGGGGGGCGTCCTGGGGCGCACATAGAAGAGATCGGGGATCACTTCACAGCCGACGATGAGACGATCGGCGAGATTGAGTCCGCGATCTCCAGCGGTGTCGGCATCGTTGGTCGAGGCTTCGTCAGGTTCAGGAGAGGGCGAGGCTGGCCAGCGATCTGATCGAGTACATCGCCAAGTCCAAGATCCCCGCCTGAAAACTGAGGCGGACTTGGACGGCAGCGAACCTTCACACTCCAATATGGAAGGTCTAGAGCGTCCTTTGGGTCGTGACTCACCCGGCCCCCTGGGATCTATTTTCGATTCTCAGTCCCGATAAACGTCCTCAATCCAAAGCTTGTGAGCCTCATTTTGCGCGCGTGGCGAGAAGAGACAAGAGGCTGACTTGCGTGATGTTCTATTTTAACCGCGAAAGACGAAAATGGACTAAGGCCCAATTTTAGCGATAGAATGATGCGTCCTATCACAGATTTTAGGCTCCGTGAAACTTGTTGTCACTCAACAGAGTCGATATGGACGTTTGTATACATCACAAGTAACTATAAATACTTTGATTACATCTTAGTAATTGTAAAGGTGAAAGACCATGAAGATTAGAGTTGTTAGCTCAAAAGATGAGATTTCGGAGCTGAGTCCGAACGAGAGAAACGTCCACCTGGCCTTCAGGCCCTCGAACGTCGACTTTCTCGATCTGATGAAGAGCTGTCCCAGGCTGAGAGTCGTCCAGGTACCGCCGTCCTACCACAAGACCCTTTCAAAGGCGATCAAGCTCTTCCTCGATATGCAGGGGATCTCCCTTCTGGAGGGGGACGTCTGGGGTCACAGAAAGGACATTGACGAGTACTACATAGTGGACGAAGAGGCGATCGACGAGATAGGGACCCTGCTCAAGGGGGGCGAGAGCATCGATGAGGCGACAGCCCAGGTCCAGAGAAAGACGAGGCTTGCACCCGACCTGATAAAGTACATCGCCAGGTCCAAGATCACCGCCTGAAACCTCAGGCGGACTTGGACCCCCCACAAAAAAACATCAACACGGGCCAGCCCGATTCCGTCCCTTTTCTCTTTGAAATTAAATATCACTTCAGACACTGCAGCGATGACCCATCCTCGGAGGTTAAAATACTCTTTTAAGGGGAAAGTATCGAGAAAAGGCTTCGAGAGTCATCTCAGCTACCAGGTCTTTTAATCTCGCAAGATCGGACCAGAAATGTAGGATCTTTTGGGATAGATGAGCCGCCATCGTCCAGATAAAAAAATCCGCTGCGCACCATCGTCATCGGAAATCATGGCCCATATGGACGTTAGTATACAACACAATTAACTATTAATACTTAGATTCACATTCAAGTATTTGTTGAGGTGAATTGCCATGAGAATTAGAGTTGTGAGTTCAAAAGATGAAATCACTGAGCTGAACCCGAACGAAAGGATCGTACACCTGGCCTTCAGACCCTCAAACGTCGACTTCCTCGACCTAATGAGGAGCTGTCCCAGGCTGAGAGCCGTCCAGGTACCCCCTTCCTATCACAAGACCATGTCCAAGGCGATCAAGCTCTTCCTCGAGATGCAGGGGATTGACCTGCTCGAGGGCGACGTCTGGGGTCACAGAAAGGACATCGACGAGTACTACGTGGTGGACGAGGAAGCGATCGAAGAGATCGGTACAATGATCAAGGAAGGCGAGAGCATCGAAGAGGCCGCTGCCGCGATCCAGAGAAAGACGAGGCTCGCACCCGATCTTATCAAGTACATCGCCAAGTCCAAGATCACCGCCTGAAACCCAGGCGGACTTGGACCCCCAACATCCTTCTACCTGTTTTCCGTGTCTTTTTCTCCCTTCACTTTAAAATCATGGACTCGAGCCTTCAAGCCGATCTTGAAGGAAACGATTCGCGAGAATTGTGGCGGGGTTCTGCGCTGTCACCCGACATGTCGAATTCGAGAGTTCGCCGAGCGGTACAGCGCCTGACACTCCATTTCGCATACGGTCTCGAACCGAAGAGCCGCCGAACCTTCAGATCGACGACAAGGAAGCTCTCCTCAACTCCTGGAGGGAGATAGCGAGACGCTTTTGAAGCAGCTGAAGCTATTCCAGGAGCCAGCTAAATTTTGAGCGATCTTTTCTGACCAGACCCCGCTTCGCCGAGATCCAGAACGTCGTCCTTCGCCCGCTGTTGTCGTATATCCTCTCCCCACCTGCGAAGAGCCCCCTTTGCAATCTCCGGAAGCCGATTGATGCTATCCGCGTCCTTTACCACGTAATCCATGGCCCCGGACTTGAAGGCTTGAACTGCGATCTTCTCAGAGCCGAACCCGGTGAGGATTATCAGGGGAAAACCCACCTCCCGAGGGTTCCCCGCATTGCCCGCCAGATCCAGGCCACAGCCGTCAGTAAGGAGGTAATCTGCGACGACCAGAAACGACCGACCTTGGTTCTCCTCGATCCACCTCAGAGCATCTCGAAGTTGCATAACGTGGTGGAAGTCCCATTCTGAATCGGCATCCTCGAAGAGCCGGCGGATAAAAGCAGCATGGCCCACATTATCCTCGACGAGCATGATGGTGTTGGCCTCTGGGGGGCTCGGTCCTTGTCCCGTATCCTGCACCGCTTGCGCCTTGCCAAGGGCCAAAAGTTTCTTAGACGAATGAAGTCTCGCCAGCTCGTCCTCGTCGACATCGGAGGATCTATCGGAATAATACTCGAAAAGCTGCAAGCCCCAGGTTACGGCGCAATTTCCCGTGTAGATCGTCCCGGACCCGACGTCGTACACTCCGTCGTACCTCCAGAGCCCCAGGTAAACAAAGGACTCGGTGACTACGAGTGCCAGCTTTATGTCGTCTTCGGTCAGACGTAACCTGAAATTCTCGAATTGGAGCGACTTTTTAAGTTCTTGTGCTAACATGCCATCTTCGTTTAGGAGATTTTCCGCAACTTCGTCTGTTATTATCAAATCTACTTTGCTTCCCTTTCGTAGAGAGTTTATAAATATGTCTGACTCTTTCGGAAATATCAAGACCGGTAAAATTGCGCATATCTTCTTCGACTTGGCCAGCATCGATACCAATCTCTCATGACACTTCAGAGGAGTTGAGGGGTCTGAGAATATGACATCCGACTGGAAGAGCATGCCCAACCTGTCCAACATTACTGGCGGTATGCTGCTTATGTCATGGTTCAGCCAAAAATCGGGGTTCATCTCCAGATTCTCGAAGACCCTCATGACGTTGTCGAGAACGCTCGTTTTAATTTTTCCCAAATTTGTCAGAGTATATCCATACCGGTTTTTGGCGATCAGATTGGAATCGCTCATATCTTTGATCGCATGGAGAATGGTGGTGTTTCTGCCGCCGAGCTCTTTCTGTAAGTTGCTAACATCTTTTTCCCCGTTTTTCAAGCAGAGCAAGATGCTCATTCGCAGCTCTGAACTCGTGAAAGCCCTGATTTGCTTTACCATATCCCTTTCGTTCATGCCCCTACTTTCCTTACTGTTATTAGCTAGCATCGAGGATTTATGAAAACCTGATTCGCAAATTAGAACCGCGCAGATCAGCTTTGTTATATGCAGTTAAATTTATAGCTGGAATTAGCGGCTTTGCGAATCCTCCACCACAGCTTGTAGGTCTTGTATTTCGGCATTTAAGTAATTTGCTCTGAACGGTCAATTGTGTGTAGTCAGTTGTTCGGATATCTATACCGAGTTCGGCCACCGTCTAGCCCTCCGGCGAAGGTGCCGACTGCATCAGCCACGGCGTTGACCGACCCGACCTTCTCTATCCGAACGCCCTTCGAGAAGTATATCTCAGGCTCCGGCGGATTCCGGCGGTGGAAAGGAGTGCTTTGGACCGCCATCATCGTCCGCGGGCTGCCGTTCTCGACTAGTCTCTCCTTTTTAAGATGGGAAACGTATATCTGGAAGTTTGGGCATAGCCTGGCGAGGTGTTCTGATTTGCCTTCATCCGAACTTCCCATACTCGTAACCTGCGGACTGCCCTACGCCAACGGCCCCTGTCACATCGGCCACCTCAGGACCTACGTGCCCGCCGACATTTACGTCAGAGGCCTCAAGAAGATGGGAAAAGACCCCATATTCATCTGCGGCTCCGACTCTCACGGGACCCCCATCGTCGTCAACGCCGAGGAGAGGGGGACGACTCCGACAGAGCTTGTAACTCGGTACCACGACCACTTCGACGACGTCTTTCGGCGGATGGAGGTGGAGTTCGACTACTTTGGAAACACCGACGACCCCTCAAACCACAACAGGACCCAGTCGATCGTCGAAGCTCTGATGGAGGGGGGTCACGTCT
>DAOSXX010000069.1:0-9708 GCA_035380685.1 Methanothrix sp.
TCGGCGGTGATCGGGGCGGCGGAGATCGCCTACACCATGCTCTGGGTCACCTCCGCCTACGAGAGGAACGGCAAGGACTTCTTCCTCGACCTCTTGTACGCCACCAGCTACACCTGGACGGCGGAGTACGTGATTGTGGCGGGGTCGGTGATCCTGGTTTCGGCGATAATATTCCTCCTGACCATGAGCATCTCCCTCGTCTATCTCAACCTCCTCTCGACGAAAAGGAGGACGCCGAATCTGAACCCCCTCTTCGGGCTCTTCTTCCTGGGGCTTCTGCTACTCATCGTAACCCTGCTCTCGGCGATAATGCTCAGATACTATTGAGGTGTTGGCTTTGCGGATAACTGGCGTCATACGGGAAAGGAGATCGTTCTCGGAAACGGCTGGCGAGAGGACTTCTGAAAGAGCTTCTGAAAAGGCCCCAGATTCAAGGTCAGCGCCCCAAAAAGAAAAAACAGATTCCTCGATCGGCCAGAGATCTGTGGCGGGGCAGGATCAAGAGAGATCAGCTATCGGCCCCTCGAACCCCGCATCTGGGACCTTCTCCCTCTCCCTGGCCCGGTCGAAGCGGCTCCTCTACCCCTTCGCCGCCATCGTCGGCCAGGAGAGGATGTTGAGGGCCCTGATCCTCAACGCCATCAACCCCTCGATAGGAGGGGTCCTGATACGGGGCCAGAAGGGGACGGCCAAGTCCACCGCCGTCCGGGGGCTGGCGGAGGTTCTGCCGGGGATAGAGGTTGTGGTGGGCTGCCGCTTCGGCTGCGACCCGCGGGACGAGGAGAACCTCTGCTGGGAATGCGCCGATAGGCTGGATGAGGGCGTTTTGCCGACGGAGGTGAGGCCGATGAGGGTCGTCGACCTTCCGGTGGGCGCCACCGAGGACCGGGTGGTGGGGTCCCTGGACATGGAACGGGCCCTCCGGGGTGGGGAGAGGGCCTTTGAGCCGGGGATCCTGGCCGAGGCGAACCGGGGCATCCTCTACGTCGACGAGATCAACCTCCTCGACGACTACGTCGTCGACGCCCTCCTGGACGCCGCCGCCATGGGGATGAACACAGTCGAGAGGGAGGGGGTGTCCGCAAGCCACCCCGCGAGCTTCATCATCGTCGGTTCCATGAACCCGGAGGAGGGTGAGCTCCGGCCGCAGCTTCTGGACAGGATCGCCCTCCAGGTGGAGGTGGAAGGGATTATTGACGTCGAGCAGAGGGTCGAGATCATCGAGCGGCGGGGTGCCTTCGCGAGAGACCCCGTGAAGTTCAGAGAGGATTTCAAAGCCGAGAGCGACAGGCTCAGGACCAGGATCGTCGCCGCCAAAAAGCTCCTGCCGAAGATCAGCACCGGGAAAGGGGAGCTGCGAAAGATAGCCAAGATCTGCGTCGAGTTCGGGGTCGACGGCCATCGGGCGGACATCATGATCGAGCGGGCCGCAAGGACGAACGCCGCCTTCGAAGGGAGGGACAGGGTCGAGACGAGCGACATCGTCACGGCGGCGGAGATGGTTCTGCCTCATCGGATGAGAAAGACCCCCTTCGACGACGGCGAGTTCAGCTCAGAGAAGCTCCGATCGATGGTGAGCTGACGATGGCTTCTGGCTGGGACGCCACCGCCATGCCGCCGGCCGAAGAGCTGGCAGCCCTTTTTCGACGAAACCTGGACCGAAATTACGGATGCAAGGTCTTCTTCGTCGGGGCTCCCGTGATGGGGATCAGGCTCCCCCAGCAGAGGGCGAGCATGATCACCGCCGAGGACTCCGCCAGGATAAAGTCGATCCTGGAGGTGCAAAAGTCGGCCATCAAGGCGGGGGTGGTGGCGAAGGTCATCCTCCTTTCGGATGAGACCTTCGTCGAGATCGATCCCGAGGAGCTTCAAGATCTGGCATTTTCAGGCAATGCGGGTGAAGAAGAAGAGGGAAAAGAAGAAGAGGACAGCTCTTACGACCTCGCCGATATCCTCACCGACTTCGCCCGATCCGAGACCCGAACCGCCTCGAAGTCGCCGAAGTCCGGGAGGAGGGCGGAGGTCTTGGCCGAGGGAAAGAGGGGGAGGTACGTCAGGGCTCGGATGCCGCGGGGCAAAACCACGGACGTCGCCCTCGCCCCCACCATCAGGGCGGCCCTCGCCCGATCCGGCGGCAACCTCGTCATCAGAGAGGAGGACCTCCGGGAGAAGGTGAGGAGGCGGAAGGTCGCCACCCTCATAGGGATCGTCCTCGACTCCAGTTTCTCCATGGAGGAGTCTGCCAGGGCCACGAGGAAGGTGGTAATCGAGCTTCTCAAGGACGCCTATGCGAGGAGGGACAGGGTGGCCCTCGTCTCCTGCTCGGGAAGGCGGGCGGAGGTGGTCCTCCCCTTCACCTCGGCGGTGGTGACAGCCAAAAGACATCTGGAGAAGATCGAGTACGGCGGGACGACGCCTCTCGCCAGCGGCCTTGCGACGGGCCTATCCCTTTTGAAACGGGAGCAGGAGAAAGAGCCCTCCGCCACCCCGATCATGGTCCTGATCACCGACGGAAGCGCCAACGTCCCCCTGGAGGTGGCGGGAGATGCAGCGGCCGAGGCCGAAGAGGTCGCGAGGGATCTGAAACGATCGGGGATTCACCTGCTGGTGGTGGACGTCGGCGCCGAGGGATCGGATCTGGCGAGATCGATCAGCTTCACCGCCGGCGGAAGGTACGTGAAGACTAGCCGTCCGAGCAAAGAGGAGATCTACGCCGCCATCAAGGGAGAGCAGATGGAGGCTTCGGCCTTTGGTTCGGCTGACGGTCGTGCATGAATTTTGGTCGGGGAGTTCGAGCGATGGCGCATTCATCGGGGCTGAAGGTTCGCCGAAGCGGTGGCGAGAGGTTCAGACAGAAGCTTGTGGAGCTGGGGCTCTTCGACAAGGTGCGTAAGATAAGGTCTGATGAAGGCTGCATCTACCTTCCTGTCCTGGACCTGACCCCGGAGGCGGCGGAGGATCTCACGAAGATCGGCGACTTTGACCTGGTTGAGATCGAGTTTGAGGTGGCCGAGCGGAAAGAGACCGTAGAGGAGATCCTCGGAAGGAGGGCCCACTATGAGGTGGTGGGGGAGATCGCCATCCAGGACTCGCCCGACCGGGAGGCGGCCTTTGCCATCCTCAAAGTTAAGAAGAACGTCAAGACGGTGATATCGCCCATAACGCCGGTGGAAGGGGAGTATCGGACCCGCCGGTTCACGATCGTAGCCGGCGAGGAGAAGACTGCCACCGTCCACAAAGAGCACGGCCTGCGGTATCGGATCGACCTCGAAAAGGCCTACTTCACCCCAAGGCTTGGAACGGAGCGGCTGAGGGTGGCGAATCTGGTGGCCCCTGGCGACGTCGTCTTTGACATGTTCGCGGGGGTGGGCCCCTTCGCCCTTTTCATCGCGAAACATGGGGCGAAGGTCGTCGCTGTGGACAAAAACCCCGATGCTGCGAGGCTATTGAGGGAGAACGCCCAGCTCAACAGGATCGACGAAGTAGAAATTCTCGAAGGGGACGCTGGGCAGATGGCGGAGCTGTACGAGAACTTCGCCGATCACGTCATCATGAACCTGCCTCACACCGCCTCCGAATTTCTAGGGCAGGCGATACGGATCGCAAAAGACGGAGGAGTAGTCCACTACTACGCCATCGCCCCCGAGGAGGACCTCTACGGCCGGGATACGGCTTTCGTCGAAGAGGCGGCTCTGGTCCTGGGCGCGAAGGTCAATTTTCTGTACCGCGGGATCGTGAGAAGCTACGCTCCGCACCAGTACAACATCGTCATCGATTTTGAGGTGCGTAAGCCCTGACAAAAGCCCAGAGAAGCCCTTTTGTTTCACCCTCAGACCGAAAAGTATATATTCGACAAATGACGTACTAAGGTATGGCAAAAGTCGTAGCTATTCTCTCCCTCTACCTCCTATAACGACTTTTGCTCCTCCCTCCTATTAATCCCCGAATTTCAGGAACCGCCCTCCAGTCGCCTGCCACGGTCTTTGGCGCGGTTCGCTCGTTCAGTCGATATTTTGCGGATTTATGACGTTTGCTTCGCGCCCACCGAAATTTTGGATACGAAAAGGGGATCAACTCTCCCTTCCATCCCAATCTTATGAGAAACTTCGTTGTGGTGGGAAACCGAGCGGTGACGACCCCAGACTTCTCCCTTGAGGACATCCCCGGCACTTCGGGGAGGATCGATATCCTCTGTCGGTGCATCAACTCGGCCTTCGTCCTCTCCCACGGGATCAGAAGGGACGTCGCGGTCTACCTCATCCTCCGGGGAGGCCCTTCCCCCAAGACTGTCCACCTCCGGGGCCGGGACCTCCGCCACCTCAACCCCGACGAGAGGACGACGGCGTCACTGCTGAAAAAAGCCCTCGTCCTGGAGGTGGACTCCAATTGGACCAGGTCGACGCCTGGGATCTTCGTCCGGGCCGGGGACCTGGCGGACCTTGAGGTCTATGGCGAGGGGACGACCTACTATTTAAGAGAGGACGGTTCTGACCATCGAGACCTCTCATCGGCTGGAGACGGAACTTTCGTCCTAGGAGACCACATCGGCCTATCGGAGGATGACGAGGCCTTCCTCGCGGGCGTGGGGGCGAAGATAGTCTCCGTGGGGCCGAGGAGCCTCCACGCAGACCACTGCATAGTGCTGATAAATAACGAACTTGACAGAAGAGAGGCGGTCAATCCAGAAAGAGATATTGACGGGAACCGGACGAAAGAGAGAAGATAACGGTACGAAAAAGAGACGCGTCAACATGAGTTCAGATGAAATGGAGAATAACGTTGCCGACCTCGCGGAGGTCGCGAGGAGGATCCTCCGGCTCGGCCCCATCTGCGACAGCTGTCTTGGGCGGCAGTTCGCGATGCTCTCGACGGGCTTGACGAACGCAGAAAGGGGCAGGGCCATCAAGACATTCCTTTCCATGGCCGGGTCCCTGGACGAGTCGGGCCGGGACATCCTGGAGGAGCTGGCGCCAAGCTCCAAGAGCGCGAGGCTGAAGCTGGGCCTCGCGGGCGAGCCTGAGCGGTGCTGGGTCTGCCTAGGGGAGATGGAGCCGGAGAGGCTGGACCGCTGGGCCGAGGCGGCGGAGAGGGAGCTACGCCACATCGAGCACGAGACCTTCCTCGTCGGCACCAAGATGAGCGGCCTTCTCGCCGAGAACGAGGAGCTGGTCCTGGCGGACGGTGGGTCTCGGCACGCCGAGCCGATGAAGTCCGAGCTGAACCGCGAGGTGGGAAAGAGGATCGCGGAGAGGACGAAAAAGACGACGAGCTTCAGCTCTCCGGACGTCCTGACGATACTGAACCTGGAAGAAGGAAGGGCGAATGTGCAGGTCACATCCCTCTACATCCAGGGCCGGTACCGAAAGCTTGTCCGGGGCTTTCCTCAGACGAGGTGGCCCTGCCGCGAGTGCGGCGGGAGCGGGTGCGAGAGCTGCAACTTCACGGGCAAAAGGTACCAGGAGTCGGTGGACGAGCTGATAAGAGACCCCATCATCGAGGCCGCCAGGTGCGACGACACCGTATTTCACGGCTCGGGGAGAGAGGACATCGACGCCCGGATGCTGGGGACGGGCAGGCCCTTCGTGGTGGAGGCGGTCTCCCCCCGGATCCGGACCTTGGACCTGAATCGTCTCCAGGAGGAGATCAATCGTCGGGCCGCAGGGAAGGTGGAGGTCAGCGACATCGAGTTCACCGAAAAGGCAACGGTCGAGCACCTCAAAACGGCCCTATTCGAGAAGAGCTACTCGATGCTGGTGGAATTCGGAGAAGAGGTACCAGAAGAAAAGCTTAAATCAGTTCTGGACAAACTGGTCGGCCTGGTTGAACAGCGCACGCCAACTCGAGTCTCCCATCGGAGGGCCGACAAGGTCCGAGAGAGGGAGGTCCTCGACCTTCGGCTCGATCAGTTCTCGGGCAAGACCGCCAGAATGACCCTCAAAGGGACGAGCGGCCTTTACGTAAAAGAGCTGGTATCCGGAGACGACGGAAGGACGGAACCGAGCCTTGCGGGGCTTCTCGGGGTCGAGGCGAGGGTGGCAGAGCTGGACGTTATAAATGTAGGTGGAGAGGCAGATGCCCAAGTCACACGGAGTACGAAAACGGACTAGAGACAGGCTGAGCAAATCGGTCAGAGGGCGGGGGATCTCCCCCGTCAGCAGGGCGATCCAGGACTTCAACGACGGCGAGATGGTCCACATAGTTCTGGACCCGAGCATCCACAGGGGAATGCCCAACCCCAAGTTCCACGGAAAGACCGGCAAGGTCTTGGGCCAGAGGGGCAGGGCTTACGTGCTGGAAGTCAGGGACGGAAACGCCAAGAAAACGGTCATATCCCTCCCGGAACATCTGAAACCCCAGAATTAAGATGATTGTCAAAAATATTTTGAGCGAGGAGCTCATGACCCTCGCCGAGGTGAAGGAGGCCCTGGAGGAGATAAGGCTCCGGAGGGCCGATGAGCCGGAGGAGCTTGGCTACGAGCTGAGGAGGGCGATCAAGCACGCCGAGATCTTCTCTCAGGGGACGGGCGAAGAGGGCAGCAGGATGACCGAGGAGCTCTCGGGCCTCGAGAAGATGACCCCTGAGATCGCAACCAAGATCGCCGATATCCGGCCTAGGACCAAGGACGAGATCAGGGCTTTATACGCAAAAGAGCGTTTCACTCTATCAGACGAGGATCTCGACGCGATCCTCGACGTCGTTCTGAGAGGATAAACATCCGATTGAGAGGATGAGCATGACCTCGGGCAGATCTCCACGGCGCGAAGAGACAGCTTGGGTTCTCGACTACCTGCCTTACGGGCACGTCTCGGACTCGATGGGCAGGTTTCAGAAGAGGCCCATCGTCCAGGCGGTAGGCGAGAGGGACTTCGTGCTGATGGAGATGACCCCGAAGGAGGGCGCAGTGCCCGAGATCGGCGTCAAGGTCGTGCTCGTCGGAAAAGACAGGCCGGTTATAGATCGGGTCAACCGGAGGATCGGCTACGAAGAGCTCTCCCAGGGGGCGAGGGTCGAACTTCCCTACGCCCTCCAGAAGATAGTCCTGGAGAGGGAGGTGTTTTACCTCCGCTTCTTCAACGAGGCCGGCCCCCTGACCACCAGGATGCACGCCCTGGAGCTTTTGCCCGGGATCGGAAAGAAGCTGATGTGGGCGATCTTGAACGAGCGGAAGAAGGGATCCTTCAAGAGCTTTGAGGATCTCTCCGAGCGGGTGAAGGGGATCTACAACCCCGAGAAACTCCTCGCAAAAAGGATCGAGGACGAGATCGCCGACGACAGGATCAAGTACCGGATCTTCACCGCGGACCCGCGCCGGAGATGAGCGGGACGCCCAATCCAGCGGGCCCTGGATTTTTAAAATACGATTTTTCGAGGGGACCGGAGCCTTGAAGAAGCTCGGCCAGCATTTTCTCGTTGATCGGCGGGTTCTCGCCCGGATAGGCGATTACGCATCCCTATCCGAAGAGGACAGGGTGCTGGAGATCGGGCCGGGGACCGGAAACCTGACCGAGGTGCTCTCGACCAGAGTGGGAACCGTCTTCGCCATCGAGGTCGACCCGAATCTCGCGTCATCTCTGGAAGGGCGTTTTCCCAATGTTCAGGTGATAAGAGGCGACGCCCTGAAGGTCCCCCTCCCCGACTACAACAAGATCGTATCGAACCTCCCTTACCAGATCTCCTCGAAGATCACTTTCAGGCTCCTGGAAAGGCCCTTCGATCTCGCGGTCCTGATGTACCAGAGGGAGTTTGCCGAGAGGATGGTGGCAAGGCCTGGGACGAAAGAGTACGGTAGGCTCACCCTCAACGTCGCCCTTCGCGCCGAGGCCGAGATCCTAGAACGGGTGCCAAGGGGCGCGTTCCGCCCGATGCCCGCGGTCGAGTCGGCGATCGTCCGGCTTCGGCCCCGCGAAAGCCGGATCCCCGTCGACGAGAGGGCATTTGACGACCTCACCCGGACCCTCTTCTCCATGAGAAGAAAGAAGGTGAAGAGGTCCCTCGCCGCCATGAGGATCTCTCCCGCCGTTCTTTCGCGGATCGATCCCGACCTTCTGGAGAAGAGGCCCCAGGAGCTATCCCTGGAGGAGGTCGTCGATCTCGCGAGGGCATCGTCCGGAAATTGACCAGGAGATCGTCTCTCATCGCCGGCGAAAGCCTCGATTTTTTATACTCAACACGCCATCCCGAAAGGGATGATAGCATCTGTTGAGCGCTCGCAGGTCGCGGGCGAGATCTCAGTCCCACCCTCCAAGAGCTACACCCACAGGGCGATCGCCATAAGCGCCCTGGGATCCGGCGGCATGGTGGTGCGGCCGCTCCTCTCCGCCGACACCGGGGCCACCATCAAAGCCTCCGAGGCCTTCGGGGCCAAGATCGAGGGGCAGGAAGCGGAGCTTTCGGTGATCGGCGTCGGGGGAAAGCCCTCGACACCCAACAACGTGATCGACGTCGAGAACTCAGGAACCACCCTCCGGATCATGGCCGCGGTGGCGGCCCTCACCGAGGGTGCCGTCCTCACTGGGGATGCCTCCATAAGAAGGAGGCCCAACGGCCCCCTCCTCAAATCCCTTCGCGACCTCGGGGCCGAGGCCTTCTCGATAAAGAATAACGACTGCGCCCCCCTGGTGGTCCGAGGAAAGCTCCGCGGCGGAGAGACCACCCTCGACGGAAGCGTCAGCTCCCAGTTTCTCTCAGCCCTCCTCATCGCCTGCCCGCTGGCCGAAAATGACGCAGTGATCGAGATCGATGGAGAGCTGAAGTCCCGCCCCTACGCGGAGATCACCCTCGAGATGCTGAAGGAGGCAGGGGCCAGAATCAAGACCGATTTTCGCAGGTTCTTCGTCGAGGGAGGGCAGAGCTACGACCTGGGTGGATACACCGTCCCCGGCGACTTCTCCTCCGCCTCCTACCTCCTGGCGGCGGCGGCGGTGACGGGCTCGCGCCTTACCGTCCGCGGCCTTCGCCCCTCAAAGCAGGGCGACTCGGCGATCGTCTCCATCCTCCGGGAGATGGGGGCGAAGATCTTCTGGGACCAGGAAGGGGGCGACCTCGTGATCGAGGGGCGCGACCTTGAAGGGGTCGAGGTGGACGCGAGCCTCACCCCGGACCTCGTCCCCACCATAGCGGTCCTGGGGGCCATCGCAAAGGGCAGGACCGTCGTCAAGAACGCTGAGCACGTCCGCCACAAGGAGACCGACCGACTTTCTGCCATGGCCGTGGAGCTGTCCAAGATGGGAACGAAGATCGAGGAGAGGCCCGACGGGCTGGTGATCGAGGGCGGAAAGCTCCAGGGCGCGAGGGTGAGCGGCCATCACGACCACAGGATCGTCATGGCCCTGACGGTGGCGGGGCTCGCGGCGGGAGATACCAGAATCGAGACCGCAGAGTCGGTCTCCGTATCCTATCCGGGATTCTTCGAGGAGATGGCGCGGATCGGCTGTCGCGTGGAGGTCCGCGAAGGGTGAGTTTGAACGCCGTCCCTCGCCCTCACCCCCCTCCATAAGTCTTATGTATCAGTAGTGAATCTCAGGCTTGGATTAGCGTTTGCGATTACATTCGCCCCATCGGCGCTTGCCGATGCGAGGGCGGCGTCGGACTATGATCCGGGGCTGCTCCAGAGGGTCTCCGAAAAAACCGGAGGCGTCAGATTTCTGGAGGAAATAATTTGCCAGAAGAGAATGAAGAGCTGAAACATATAGTGCGCATCCTGAACA
>DAOSXX010000070.1:0-5510 GCA_035380685.1 Methanothrix sp.
GCGGCCTTTAGCTGCTCATTCACCCTCTCCTCGATCTTCTGACGGGAGAGGCGGCGGGCTTTCAGGCCGAAGGCCACGTTCTCGCGGACGGTGAGGTGGGGGAAGAGGGCGTAGCTCTGGAAGACGTAACCGATGTTTCTCTTCTCCGGCGAGAGGTTTATTCGCAGGCCCGAGTCGAATAGAGGCTCGCCAGAAAGGGTGATCTCGCCCGCGTCCGGGTTGGTGAGGCCCGCCACCATGTTGAGGAGGGTGCTCTTGCCGCAGCCGTTTTCTCCCACAAGCATCAGGATCTCGCCCTCCGGAACGCACAGGGAGACCTCCAGGTCGAAGTCTCTAAGCCGCTTTTGAACGTTAATCTCTAACATCGCTCTTGTACATCCTGCGGGTCAGCATCTTGACTGCTGCTATGATCGCAAAGGAGATCGCCACCAGTATCAGGGCCAGGCATAAAGAGACATCGAGGTCTCCCTGCATCGCCGTGTAGATCGCTAGCGGCATCGTCTGGGTCTTTCCCTGGAAGTTTCCCGCGAACATTATCGTCGCCCCAAACTCCCCCAGAGCCCGAGCGAAGGCCATGATCGCCCCGGATATGAGGCCGTTTGTGGCTATGGGAAGGGTCACGCTGAAGAAGACTCGGGTCCGGCTCGCCCCCAGGGTCCGGGCGGCGTTTTCGAGGACCAGGTCCACATCCTCAAAGCTGATCCTCGCCTGGCGGAGGTAGAAGGGCATCGAGACGAAGATCTGGGCCACCACCACCGCCACCGTGGTGAAAGCTATGTTCACGCCACAAGCGTGCAGATGCTGGCCAAGAACCCCCATCCTGCCGAAGGCCATGAGGAGGGCGATCCCTCCCACCATCGGCGGCATGACCACCGGAAGCTCGATCAGGGAGTCGGCGATCTCCTTTCCAGGGTAATCGAACCGGGCGTTCAGGTAGGAGAGGGGCGTGCCCAAGATGATCACTATTACCACGGAGGTGGTGGCGGTGAAGAGGCTCAGGGTCAGGGCGTCGATGACCACCGGATTCCACAGGGTCTCTAGCGTCACCCCCGAGGCGCTCTTGATGAATAGGGATGCCACCGGGAGGGCTATGAAGGCGGCGGCGAAGACCAGGAGGAGGGCGAGCCCGACCTTGAGGGCCCTTCTCCTGAATCCTGAGATTCTCCCTTCTTTAATCAGACCCCAACCAAATCCTCGCTCAAACTGGCTGGAAACCATACCTCTCCAGGACCGCCCGTCCCTCTGGCGAGACCACGAACTCGATGAAACTTGAGGCCTCGTCGGGGTTCTCTGCCTCCATCAGCACTCCGAGAGGATACTCGGCCACCACGTTGTACTGGTCTGGGATCTCCACCTTTGAGACCTGCTCGGAGAGCTTGGGCGATATGTCGGACTGGTAGGCAAAGCCAGCGTCCGCCTCCCCAAGAGCGATCTTCGATACCAGGTTGCTGACCGACGTCTCCTGGCTGATGACGTTACTCATGACGGCCTCTCGATACTCAGGACCGTAGGTGGAATCGTTTGCGAGGTTGTCCAGGACCTGGAGGGTGTAGCTTCCGAAAGGCGCATCCTTGACCCCCGTGATGATCATCACCCCAGGCTCTGAGAGATCCGATAGGCTCTGGATATCAGCGGGGTTATCTGCTGGTACGATCACCACCATCCTGTTCTCGGTGAAGATGGATACGGTATCGTTATCCATGAACCCCTCTGCCATCAGGCCGTCCATGTGCTTTTTGTTGGCGGAGACGAATACGTCGGCAATGGCTCCTTGTTCCACCTGGGTTCGAAGCGCCTGGGTCCCGTCGAAGTTCAGTATCACGTCAACGCCGGTATCATCCTCGTAGATCTCTCCGATCTCGCCGAAAGCCCCGGTGAGGGAGGCGGCACAGAATACCACCAGCTCATCGGTGTCACTCGCTCCGGCAAGAGTGGCGATCACGAAGATCGCCAAGATTGCTGCAACTGTTTCTTTAATCAAATTATATCCCAACCTAAACCCGTCAAACTGACAATTCGTATAGTCGGACCCTTAACCCTCATACTTCGGATCCGGATAGGTGGCAAACCCGTGTTCGGCAAAGACCGCCTTTCCTTCTTCCGAGGCGACGAAGTTCATGAACCTCTCAGCCATCTCTTTTTTTTCGGAGAAGACCAATGTTCCGATGGGAACGACTTTGATCCCGTTCATCTCCTGGGGTATCTCGACCTTATCCATCTCATCGGGGTTGTAGAGGTCCTCCCAGATGATGGCGGCGTCCGCCTGTCCCAGGGAGATGTAGACCAACAGCTCGTTTACGGTTGCAGAGAAGGCGACGACGTTCTCTTCGACCTCCTCCCAGATCCCGAGCCCCTCCAGCATCTTCTTTGAGTCCTTTCCGATGGCAGGACCCTCGGGATCGCCGAGGGCGACCCTAACGCCCGGCTCTGCCAGGTCCTCCAGGGACTCCACCCCGGCGGGTTTTCCCTTCGGGACGATGATGCAGGGGACGTGGTAGACGACGTTTGCGGTCTCGTCAACAAACCCCTTCTCGATCGCTGAGTCGATGTAAGATCTAGCTCCGGGCATGTAGAGGTCCCCGGTCTGGTAGAGCTCGATCTGGGTGAGGAGCTGGGCTGCCCCGCCGAAGGTGTAGTCGATCTGCACCCCTTCTCTCTCCTCGAAGAGGTCGGCGATCTCCTCCATCGGCTCGTTCAGTCCCGCGCCGCAATAAACGAGGAGCGAATCCTCAGCAGCAAGCACCGATACGGCGAGGTTTGCAGCCAGGATCAGCCCGATCATCAGTGATACGACTCTGTGTTTCATTGAACCACCTTAGTGTAAACACAAACATAAACATAACGCTAGAATAGTAAGCGTGTATGTTTACTTAGCTTGGTTGGGCTAAAATATGATTCGAAGGATATCACGTGGTAGCAGCCTTGTAACGGTCAGAGCGCCTCATGATAGACCATTGGCCGTCCATCAGGCCTCAGCTTTCGATCCAGACAAATCCGGGCGACTTTGACCTGAGACGCCCTCCAGCAGGTACGTCTCGTACCTCTCAGTCTCAGCTCGGTTGGGAGTGTCCTTCAAAACCGCAACGAAGTTGTCCATCCCAAACTCCGGCAGCACGACGACCTCGATCTCTTCCCGGGTGCTGTTGGTGCAGCTCTCAAAGATGCTATCCCAGAGGATGGTGGCATCGGCACGACCGTCGATCACCGCGTCCAGCTGAGCCTCGGTGCTCTCCACCGTGACGTTCGTCACATTCAGCCCTGCAAACTTTATGATCTCCAGAGACAGACAGGCTCCCGGCACGTGCTGATCGGTTACGGCAACCTTTTTTCCGTTGAGATCGTCAAGAGAGCTTACGGACACGCCCCTTTGAAGGATCATCAACGCCCTCTTCCGGTAGAGATAGTGGCAGCTTTCTATCAGTCCTTTATCTGTCAGGGTCTTCATCCCCGATAGGTTGAAGAGAGGATATTCCTCCTCCAGGATCACCAGGTCCACCGTCTCCCCGCTTTTGACCACCGCGTCGAGGAGGGCCTTGCGACCGTTGACGCAGGTTATATTGACGGCTGTGCCGTATTCGTCGCAGTAATCCTCGGTTATCTCTTTGATGATGCCGTCGCTGATGAGGTCGTCGTGCGGCCCGTAGACGTTCAGCGTCGTGGGCACCTCCCCGGACGCAGACCAGCCCGATGCCGTCAGGACGCATAAGAGAACGGCCATCTTCATTCGTGGCCTCTCAACCCTCCTAAAGGCCATCGATCCCATCAGAATTATCGTCGCCAGCACCGCTATCATACAGACAATCTCCGTCCCCGCCCACCCCAAACCGCTGGAATGAACCGATACCGTCTCGCTGGGATGAATCGATATCGTCTGATATATGGGCGGCATAGTGAGATCACACATCTTTTAACACCTCAGCTTTCTGCAGTCGCCATGCTATTCAGAAGCAAAACCAAAACCCGTTGAAGGGTCGAAGTAGACCTTCATCAGGCCATACGTTCGGTGGAGGGGCCGGCGTTATCCACACATGGGGGTTGTTTCGCACCCGTTTCACCTTGCCGCTGTTGGCGTAAGAGCGAACGGAGTTTCGTGTCCGATAAAGACCCCTCCTGATGGTTTTTTCCGTCAGCCTCCTCGCTCATTCATCTCCACGATGACGTTGGCTATTTCGTCCACCAGCCTCGTCGTCCCCTCGTACCCCAGGACCATCTGGCGGGACGATCCGAACCGATCGTGGTTGGGGAGCCCCACCCTCAGCAAGGGTATATTCTCGGCCTTTGAGATCTGCCTGCCCGTGAAGGGGCCGATCAATAGCTCGATATCGTTTCTTGCCACAGCCTCGCCAATCTCGGAAAAGTCCACCCCGCTCAGAACCTCTGATCCTGGAGCCATCTTCTCGCCTCTTCTGACAAACTCGGGGCTCTTCGACCCGGTGGCGATCACCCTCGGGTCCATCCCCATCTCGCAGAGGAGCTTTGCCACCCCCAGGGCCATCTCGGCGTCCCCGTAAACTGCGGTCCTGACCCCCGCCACCAGCTTGTGGCAGTCGACGATGGCGTCCAGGAGGCGGCCCCGGTCCCTCTCGTACTTCTCGGGAAGGCCAAGGCCCGTGATCTCCTCGAGCTTTCCAATGAGCCTGTCAGTCTGCTCGACCCCGATGGGAAGAGGCAGGATCGTGTGATGAACGCCGAACTCCCGTTCGAGGTAGTCTCCGGCGCTCCCGCCAAAGATCGATCCCCCGACGGTCAACGTCTCCCTGGAGTTTGCCATATCCTCGATATCGGCGAGGGGCGTTCCGCCCTCGGGGATTTTAGGGTAGTCCGCGGCGAGAGGCGCATCGAAGGTCTCGGAGATGTCCGGAAAGATGATGCGGTCGTAGCCGCATCCCCAGTCGTCGAGCATCGATTTAAGGTGGCGGACCTCCGCCGGAGAGATGATCGACCCTATCACCAGGTTGAACCTGGAGTTCGGCCTCCCCCTCTTCGCCAGGGTCCTGACGACGGCCTTCAGGGCCTCGTTGTACCCCTCCTCGTGAGACCCCGAGTAGCTGGGGGTCGATGTCGGGATTATGGCGACCTCCCTTGCACGAGGCTCTTCCTGCTGAAATTCCCTCACTATCTGGGCAACGTCGTCTCCGATCGTCTCCGCAAGGCAGGTGGTGGCGACGCCCACGGCCCTGGGGCCGTAGCCCTGGATCACGTTCAAGAGCCCCTTCTTGAGGTTCGCGGCACCGCCGTAGACCGCGCCCTTCTCGCTCAAAGCCGACGAGGCTATGTCCACCGGCTCTCTGAAGTGGTGGGCGAGGTGTAGCCGCATGTAGGTGCTGCACCCCTGGGACCCGTGGAATATGGGCATGCAGCCCTCGATCCCCTTGAAGACCATGACGCTGCCCATGGGCATGCACATCGAGCAGGGGTTGACCGTCGCATAGTTCTCAGACAACCGACTCGCCTCCAGCATCGATGACGCTGCTATGCTCACATCCCATCTCCGTCCCGATCTCCGTTCC
>DAOSXX010000070.1:5610-9535 GCA_035380685.1 Methanothrix sp.
GTTTCAACTTCCGTTCTCATCCGCACTCCTGGAACCCTCTCGACCGGAAGATCCCAGACGGGACTGTTGATGGTGATGTCCACCTCTCTTGCGAAGTTGACGATGCCGTCGAAACCCTCGAAGGTGGCGGTCCGATCGTGGTTGAAGTCGCAGAAGGCGACCCCCAGCTTGTAGGCGAGAAACCGCTCCTTCACCCCGGCGACCAGGAGGTCGGCACCCTGCTTCACCAGAAGCTCTTTCAGCTCGAGGGGGTTCGCGTCGTCGATGATGACCGTCCCCTCCTTGACGATGTAGCTGATGTTTTTGTAGTCGTCTCTGCTGCCGGTCTGGGTCCCGATGATCACGACGTCCATCCCGATCTCTCCAAAAGCCCGCACCAAAGAGACGGCCTTGGCGGCGCCTCCCATGTATATGGCGGCCTTCTTTCCGGCAACCCTGCTTTTGTGCCGCTCGATATCGGGCGCGATCCTCGCCGTCTCCCTTGCGATGATCTCCTCGGCACGCGCCATCATCTCCGAATCCCCGAAGAACTCGGCCGTCGTCCTGAGCGCCGAGGAGATGTCCCCACTCCCAAAGAAGCTCACACGCTTGTAAGGGATGCCGTATTTTTCTTCCATCTTCTTTGCGAGGTACGTCATGGAGCCGCTGCACTGGACCAGGTTAAGCTTCGCTTTGTGGGCACGCTGGATCTCCTCGACCCTGGAGTCGCCGGTGAAAGATGCTACGACCTCGACATTCATCTCCTCGAAGAGGGGCAAGACGTTCCAAAGGTCGCCTGCGACGTTGTACTCGCCGAGGAGGTTCACTGTGAAGGGGCTCGTTGGCACATAATCCCCGGTTCCTAAGAGCTCGAAGAGGGCGTTGCAGGCCGCCTTGTACCCCTCGTTTTTGTTGCCCCTAAACCCCTCAGACATTACGGGTATGACAGGTATGCCCAGGTCTTCCGACGCGGATTTGCAGACGGCTTTCAGGTCGTCTCCGATGACGCCGACGATGCAGGTCGAGTAGACGAAGAAGGCCGGCGGCCTGTACCGGGCCGCAAGCTCCCTTATCGCTCCCGCAAGCTTCTTCTCCCCGCCGAAGATGACGTCGGTCACTTTCATGTCTGTAGAGAAGCTCTTCTTGTAGAGGGTCGGTCCGCTGGTGCTGCTCCCCCTGATGTCCCAGGTGTAGCTGGCGCAGCCTATCGGCCCGTGGACGAGATGGAGGGCGTCGGTCAGAGGGTTTAAGACCACCCGAGCGCCGGAGTAGACGCAGGCCCTCTGGCTCACGGCTCCTGCCAGGCTCTCGTTGTTGCAGGCGAGGGGAACCGGATCGTTCCCGCTCTTCTGCTTGATGTGATCCGCCCTCTCATCGAAGGTCTTGATGATGCCCATGATCCTCCTCCTAGAGTATCAGCTCGAAGTGTGTGTCGTCGGCGTCCCGGTCCATCCTCTCAAGGAACGCGTTTCCTATCATCTCGACGAGCCTTGCAGCACCCCCGTACCCGAGGGTCGGGAAGTAGTGCAAATTGGCCCTGTCGATTATCGGAAAGCCGATCCGCACCAATGGGATGTCCTCGGCCCTGGCGATGTACTTTCCAAAGGAGTTACCTATCAGCATATCGACGGGTCCGTTCTTGATCTTCTGGTGAAGGAGGAAGAGGTCGCCCGTTATCGCCTCACAGGTGGGGGCGACGCTTTTTACCTCTTTTTCGAAGAGCTTGTCTTGAGTTCCCGTCAGAGCATAGACCGGCTCTGCGCCTAGGTCCGCGAGCATCCCCACAAGTCCTATCACCGTGTCGGGGTCACCGTAGACTGCGATCCTTTTGCCGTGGAAGTGAGGATGGGCGTCGGTCATCATGTCCACGACCCTTCCCCTCTCGTCCTCAAGCTCGGAAGGTATAGGAACATCCATCAGCTCAGAGACCTCCATGACGAAGGTGTCGGTGTTTCTGATCCCGATCGGCATCGGACCGACGACCGCCGGGATACCGAACTTGCCCTTCAGGATCATGGCTCCGGAGGCTCCTGCACACCTGCCGAGGGCGATCGTCCCCGTGGAGTTTGCGGTCTCCTCAAGGTCGAGGATGCTCGTTCCCCCGGGAGGGTAGAGGCCGCCGGATTCGGGCGTCAGGGGGGCGTCGAAGACTCCCGTGATGTCCGGGAAGACGATGAAGGAGACCCCCATCATGGTGAGAAGCCTTTTGATCTCCCTGATGTCTCCGGGCTCGACGAAGCCGGGTATTATGTTCAGCTTCCCGTTTTTCTCGCCCTTTTTGGGGAAGGTCTGAGCGATGGCCTTGACGGCGTTGTCGTACCCTGTGATGTGGGACCCAACGTAGCTTGGGGTGCTGGCGATGACCACCTTCATCTCGGGATCGAAGAACGGCTCGTACTTGATCTCCTCCATGAAGGAGGAGACGTCGTCGCCTATAGTCTCCGACGAGCAGGTCGTGTTGATCGCCAGAACCTCCGGATGGTAGAGCCTGGTGATGTTCTCCACCGCCTCCTTCAGGTTGTTTCTCCCTCCGAAGACGACGGAGTCCTCTGTGAAGGAGCTGGTGGCGGCGATCGAAGGCTCTCTGTAGTGGCGGGAGAGGAGCATCCGCAGATACGAGGAGCACCCCTGCGAGCCGTGGGTCAGGGGCATACAGTTGTGAATCCCCTTGTAGGCCAGCTCAGCTCCGATCGGCTGGCAGATCTTGGCGGGGTTTATCGCCAGAGTGTCTCTTTCCACAATGTCCTTTGGGGTGTAATCAAGCATCGGCGTCACCTCTCCATGGCGGAGTTACGAACTTCCATGTCGGGCTGTTGATGGCCATATCCATATCTCTTGCAAAGTTTACGAAACCCTCAAATCCGGTGTACGGGCCGCTGTAGTCGTAGGAGTGCATCTGACGAGACGGGATGTGCATCTTCTGGAAGACGTACTTGTCCTTGATCCCGGAGCAGAAGATGTCGATCTCCAGCTCTCGGACGAGCCGCTCGCACTCCTGGTGGCTGTAGTCGTCTATCATTATCTGGCCGTCTCTCATGTGGGGCAAGAGCCCCTCGTAGTCCATCAGCCTTGGTATCTTCTCCTTCTTCTTTTGGATCTCCTCGTCGTCGTAAGGAGAGACGACGTTCGGGTCGCGCTCGTAGTGGATGTCTTCCAGGATCTTCGATCTGCCCGTGTGGACGATGTCGGCGAGGGCGCGTCTTCCCTCGTAGTCGTCTCGGTGGGCGAACTCGTAGCCTGCAACCACCACCTCCATCCCCAGGGTCTCGAACATGTTCCTGATGTGGTGGGCGCGAGACCCTCCCACCAGGAGCATCACCCTCTTTCCGGCAAGCCTTCTTCTGTACATCTCGATCGTCGGCTCGATCTTCGCCATCTCTTCGGCGATAACCTCCTCAGTCTTCGCCGTCAGGCCGGGGTCGTCGAAGAAGGCGGCCATGTCCCTCAGTGTGTCGACGGTATCCTTCACGCCGAGGTAGTTGACCTTCAGCCAGGGGGTCCCGTACTTCTCCTCCATCATCCGGTTGGTGTAGTTGATCGACCTATGGCAGAGGAGAATGTTCAGCTTGGCATGGTGAGCTCTTGCTATCTCGTGGAAGGAGGCGTCTCCTGTGAAGGAGCTGATCGGGTTGTAGCCGATCCTCTCCAGGAGGTCTTTGACGACCCAGTAGTCGCCGCCGATATTGTACTCGCCGAAGACGTTGACTGCGAAGGGTCCGGGGTCCTCCATATCTTCAGTGCCCACCAGGTGTTCCATCAGGGAGTTGGAGGCGATGTGGTGGCCAGCGGACTGGCTCACGCCCCTGTACCCCTCGCACCGGACCGGTATCACCTTGATCTTGAGGTCCTCTTCGGCCTTCCTGCAGACGGACTCGATGTCGTCGCCGATGAGGCCTATGGGACAGGTGGCGAAGACCGCGATGCATCCGGGCTTGAAGATGGAGTA
>DAOSXX010000071.1:0-9241 GCA_035380685.1 Methanothrix sp.
TCTGGCGCGAGAGGCTCCGGCTCACCCCCGAGGGGGCCCTCGCCGCCCTCCTGGGCGGAGGTGGGACGGCGCTCCTCTTCGGCGAGAGCTGGCCTCTCCTGGGGATGGCCGTAAGCGCGGCTCTCTTATTTTCGGTGAGCTGGCTTCTCCCTCAGTCGAGAAGGCTCATCAGAGGATAGTCGAGCTTTTGGTCGTACTCGAGCTTTGCCTTGACCTTCGCCCCTTCGTAATCGATCTCCACCAGGGCTCTGATCATCTTTCCCGCCAGCTCGCCGTACCCGAAGAAGTTCTCTCTCAGCATATCCCGGTCGATCTCCACCGATACGAACCGTACGTGAGGCTGGAGGGATATGCTCTCTCTCATCGCCGTCTCCAGGCTCTCCGCCGTATCGACGGAGACGGGCGAGCCCACGAACTGATGATAGATCGCCCCCAGCTTTATCCCCGCCTCGAAGGCGGCCGTTTCCCTATTCGTCGGCATACCTCTATCACCACCGGAGAGATGAGATAGCTGATCAGAGCTAAAAATACGACCCCCGCCGACGGCCTGACCTCGCCTCGGTGCCACGCCGCCGCCGAAGCCGCCCCCACCGCCAGAACGGGGAAGAGAAGTCTCGGGTCTCTGAGCTTGGGATAGGGTACGGTGCTGACCATCAATAGAGAGACTGACGCCATCAGAAGGGCCGTCAGAAGGGGTCCGTCCAGAAGGACGCTGGTGGCCACCAGCGCCCCGGCTCCGGGGATCGGCATCCCCTGAAACTCGCCGCCCTTCTTCGCGACGTTGAACCGGGCGAGGCGGAGGATCCCGCAGGCGATGTAAAATGCTCCCAGGATCAGGAAGACAAACCCGAATTCAGAGCCGAAGACCGCCCAGACGAGATATGCCGGAGCCGCCCCGAAGGAAAGGACGTCCGCCAGGGAGTCGATCTGGGTCCCCAGGGGTCCGTTCCCCAGCCTCCGGGCGAGAAGACCGTCGAGGCCGTCGGCGGCCATGGCGAGGAGGATCAGCGCCGCCGAGAGGGCGTAGGCCCCCTCAGACGCCATCAGGATGGAGGCGTAGCCGAGAGATGCGTTCAGGAGAGACGCCCCATCGGGAAGCCGAATGAGACCTATGATGCCGGTCATCTCTCCTTCACCGCTACCACCGTCTCTCCGGCCCTGACCCTATCTCCTCTCGCAACCCCGATGCTGTATCCGGGAGGGATCGAGAACTCCACCCGGCTCCCAAACCTGATCATCCCTATCCTCTGGCCCCTCTCCACGAACTCGCCGGGCTGGACGTAGCAGACTATCCTTCTGACGAGGATCCCTGTGATCTGGGTCAACCTGATCTCGCCCTCAGGGGTATCGAGGACTATCAGGTTCCGCTCGTTCTTCGACGACGACCGAAAGAAGGCGGGCCGGTGGCCCCCGTCCGAATGCTCGATCCTGGCCACCCTCCCCTCCAGGGGGGACCTATTGACGTGAACGTTGTAGTGGTTCATGAATATGGCCACCCTCTCGCCGGATGCCTCCACCACCAGGCCGTCAGCGGGAGAGATCATCCCCTCGCCTCGGGGGACCCGTTCGGGGTCCCGATGAAAGAAGGCCATGAAGATCGAGAGGGCGAGGGCCGCCCCCGAGAGCGGCCCGATCCCGAGGCCTTTCAGAAGGACCGAGGCCAATAGGGGACAGCCCACCCAGAGACCGGAGCCTCGAGCCAGCTTCAGGCCGGCTCACCTCCTCCACGCCTTATATCGGAGGCAAGCTCGTCGATCATCTCGAGAAGCTCCGGGAGGAGCATGAAAACGACGTAGGCTATGGCGAAGAGGGCGACGGCGGACCCGGCCTTGGCGATCACGTTGTGGGCCAGGTAAAAGCTCCCATCTCCAAACCACTCCCCACCGTAAGCCGCCACCACGAAGATGTTTCGAATCAGGTTCAGGGCGTATATAACCGGGACAGAGGCTAGAAGGGCTGCGAGCTTTCTATTGAGGGGAGCTTGGACCGAAAGAACCACTCCCGCAAAAAGGGCCATGCTCTCGATGGCGGTGCATGCGAGGACGATCTCCACGGAATGGCCGTTGAGGACGATGACGCTTCCGCCGCCCGTCACCGCAGGAACGTCTAAGGCCCTCAGAAGAAGGAGGGTTAGCTCTGCGGTCTCATTGATCAGCCAGTTCCTCAGAGGGGCGAGCTCTGCGAAGGGAAAGTAGGCGAAGCCCCCTACCGCCACGGCAGAGCTGGCCCAGTCGCAGGAGCGAGAGCGGCATCCCTTTGCCAGGATGATCCATCCGACGTACAGACAGAAGAGGGCCACCGCCAGGGTGAGGAGGACGTTGAAGTGATCCCCTATGGCCAGGTAATGGGCCGGCTGTTTAAGCCAGTGAACTCCGAAGAGGATCCAGCCCAGGCCAGAGAGAGATCGCCGACCCGATAGGGCCGAGGCCATCAGGAGGACGAGTCCGATCCAGAGGACGTTGGCAGCCAGCCAGCCGATGATCATCGGAGATAGAAAATCCACAGGTTTATTTAGCATTATCTACCAATCGGGAAATCTGATATGCTTCGGCCCTTTTACCGGCTGTCGGGCGTATAGTGGGAGTGGTTAGACTTATGGACGTAGAGAGATGGAGACCGATTTTGGTGGTCGGTCTTTTGCTCGCCCTGGTGGCGGCATCCGCATCGGCTGAATCTGAGCAGCCTTCAGATCTTGCCGAGCCGATCAGCGAAGCCCTGGATCTGCTTCTCGAAGACGAGCTCGGTGAAGGCGAAGAGAAACTGCCGGTGATAGTGATCTTCAACGACGGAGCGAGAGGAGAGGCCGAAGGGCTGGAGGTGAAGCGCTCCTACCACATCATTAACGGGGTTGCGGGTTCCATCAGCCCTTCGAAACTGCGGGATCTGGCATCCGATCCGGACGTGGCGGGGGTTTACCCCGACGGGTCGGTGGTGGTGGCCCAGCCGATGAACTTCACCAGTGACAACAGGACCTTCTGCGCCACCAGCAGGGTGAACGTGTTGCCCCTGTGGGACCGGGGGATTAACGGGTCCGGGGTGGTAGTGGCGGTCTTGGATTCCGGCATCGACAAAAATCATCCCGACCTGGCTGGAAAGGTGGTGGGCGAGGTCAACTTCGTCGATTCCGAGAGGACTACCGACGACCTCCTGGGCCACGGGACCGCAGTGGCGGGGATCATTGCGGGATCGGGGACCGCCTCCGGCGGCATGTACATGGGGGTCGCTCCGGGGGCTAGCCTCCTGAACGTGAGGGTCATCGACAGCCAGGGATCGGGCCAGATCTCAGACATCATAGCGGGGATCGATTGGGCGATAGAAAACGGTGCCGACGTCCTCACCATGAGCCTCGGTGGCCTCAACCTCGGCGAGAGTAACCCCCCGATATCGATGGCTGCAGACAACGCCATGGACGCGGGAACCGCGGTCTGCGTCGCCGCAGGAAACCTGGACGAGAGGCTTCTTCTCCTGATGCTCGTCGCCTCATCAGTCTGTCTCGGGTGCGTCGAGTCGCCCGGCGACGGCGTCAAGGTGATCACGGTGGGGGCTACCGACTGCGACGATCGGATCGCCGCCTTCAGCGGGTCGGGCCCCCTCCGGGACGGCAGGTACAAGCCGACCCTGGTGGCTCCGGGGGTGAACATCGTCTCGACGGTGCCGCCGAACCTCGAGATCGAGGGGAAGATCGACAACTATTACGCAGGGGCTTCGGGGACGAGCCTCTCGACTCCGGTCGTGGCTGGGGTATCGGCGCTGCTCATCCAGGCGGATCCGACCCTCACCCCCGCCGGAGTGAAGGCGGCCCTGACCAGGGGTGCGAAAAAGCTACCGAACACTCAGGACGAGGAGTATGAGGCCTACTACCAGGGGGCAGGACTTTTGGACGCCCAGGGGTCGTTCGATATCCTGGGCACCGATCAGCTCTGCAGCGTCCTTCCAGACCGCTGGTCTGCAGGCAGGTGGGTCTACGGCGACTTCTGGGTAGTCGGCGACGACACCGTCTACGGGAGCCTCGACACCGGTGCCGATCGGTTCCAGAAGAAGATGTACGCCCTAGCTCCCGGAGACGTGGACTGGAACTCCAAGTTCCTCTTCTTCACCGACAGGGAGCTATCGAACGTCGCCACCTCAGCCTCGGGGTCGACGGCCGACTGGACCTCGGTCCAGCCCCTACCAAAGAGGATCCCGGCCAACGGCCAGAGGGTCTTCGGAGCATCTATCAGCGTCCCCGAGGATGCCGCCCCGGGACGATACGACGGCTCCATCGAGATATCCGAGAACGGGACCGAGATATTTTCCATTCCCATTACGATCTCGGTGGCTGAATCGATGGATATGATAGAAGGCCAGGGTACTGTCTCTGGTTCTCTCGTCAAGGGCGAGTGGGACTACCGCTATGTCGACGTTCCGACCAGCACCGACGAGCTGAAGTGCTCCCTCTCGTGGGAGGGAGAGGCGGACTTGGACCTATTCCTCCTCTCCCCCACCAGCGAGTACTACCCGGCGGGGGAGGAAGAGGGGGCGGAGACCGTCTCGGTGGAGACGCCCCCCACGGGCCGGTGGCTGGTGGCAGCCCATGCAAGAAACATCACCGCCGAGGCCGGCTACGTCCTGGAAGTGGAACGGACCCTTCTCGCCAGCTCTCCCAAGAGGTGGTCTGTCGGCTCCGCGACCCCAGGCGAGACGAAAGAGGCGACCTTCAGCCTCAGAAACGGCGGCCCGGCCCTCGCCAACGTCACCTACGCCGGCATGATGGAAAACGTTGAGAAGGAGGGGTGGACCGACACCATCGGGGACAAGGTGATCTGGACGGTGCCGATAGAGGTTCCTGCCAACGTCACGCGGCTCGGGGTTAGGCTCGCCTGGGACGATCCCGAAAGCGACCTCGCCCTCCTCCTCTTCAACGAGAACGGAAGGCCCGTGGACGTCTCCTACGGCGGCGACGTCGAAGAGGAGGTGGGGGCCACCCATCCATCCCCCGGCGTCTGGAGGGCGATAGTCTATGGGTATCACGTTACCACGAAGGCTAGGCAGCCCTTCGACCTCGAGGCGGCCTTCTACGTCCAGGAGACCTGGTCGTGGGTCTCAGCGACGGGGCCCGAGCGGCTCGACTCAGGGACTGAAGGGACGGTCAACGCCACCGTCGTCGTCCCCGCCGACGCCCCAAGCGTGGGACTGGAGGGGTACATCCAGGTCCGATCTGGCGAGGATCGGTTCACCATCCCCGTCAGCCTCACTGTGGCGGGGGCCTCCCTCACCGGGATGAGCAGCACAGACCTCATCGACAGGGACGGGGACGGCCTCTTCGAGAAGCTCTGCGTTGAGGTGGGGGTCGACGTCACCGTCCCCGGCGACTACAGGGTCGAGGGGAGCCTCCTGGACGGTAACGGGTCTGCGATAGGGTGGATCGGGAGCACGGAGCGGCTTTCTGGCGACGGATCGATAGAGATCTGCGTCAACGGGAGCGAGATCGAGAGCAGGGGCAAATGCGGTCCTCTGCGCCTTGATAATCTCTTCCTCTATAGCGGCGAGGGCGACATCATCGACCGTTACGAGGGGAACATAACGATCTTCCAGTGTCCCGAGGATTTCCAGCCCCAGTCGGCCCGGTTCACCGGAAAGTTCGTCGACAAGACGCGAGCTTCGACGTCTGAAACCGGGACGAAGCCCGACTCGATCGTCATCGGCGTCGAGGTCGCCGTCCAGGCGCCGGGATCTTACGAGGTCGCCGGAAGGCTCGTCGACGATGACGGCTTTGAGATCGAGATGGCGGAAGTGACGACCACACTGGAGGAGGGTGTGCAGGTCGTATCCCTCTCCTTCAACCCCCTCAGGTTCATCATGAAGAGGATGCCGTCCCGCCTCCACCTCGAAGACCTAACCCTGAGACGGAACGGCGAGGTGATCGAGACGAGGACTGAGGCCTGGTCGACGGGTGTCCACAGGCCGGAGGAGTTCACCACCGCGAAGAAGACCTACGTAATCTCCTCGGCGGTGGCGAGGTGAAGGGGGCCACGGGGCCCTCCCAGCTTTTCGGCTCCGGACCGGCCGCTGGATCGCAACGTCTCTGTCTCCCTCTTTTTTCCTCTTTCTCCCTCGCCCCTTTTTAGGTTCCGGGATTGCGGGCCGAAGGTGGCTGCTTCTTGCGCGATGGATCTCTGAGGAGCCTAAGTGTACCGCCGTAGACATGAAGAATAATTTTAATAGATCATGGACAATCCTTATAAAATAGGAGGGGGCTTGAATATACAACGTCGGAGATGAAGTGAGGGAAAACGGAGACGAGGTGAAGGAAAAAAAGAGAGGGGTGAGATTGATCGGCGAGAGGATGGGAGGAACTCATGTTGCAGAACTTGAAGATGAACCTGAAAGCGGATCCCCTGTACAAGAATTTTAAGCATGAAGTTACCCCCGAGGGGTTAGCTTTGGCCTTCAAGTGGATCCCCGACGCCACGGAGCTGAACGAGGTGGACAAAGAGCTTATAACGCTCAAAGCCCGAGAGGATATGGAGGAGATCTGGCCGAAGGCGAGAGACCAGAGGGAGGCGATGGCGCTATTCCAGGAGAAGACCAGAACGATCAAGGATCCCGATAAGCTGAAGGTCTACCTCTGCGAGTTTCTGCTGGACCTTTCGATCCTCGCCTCCACCTGGATTGAGGCGCAGGAGAAGGCGGGCATGAACGCCAGCGCCCAGAGGATGTTCGGCTGAGGCTGAAAAGCTCGGATCAGTTTTCAGGTCTTCTGAGGCTTTGCGACCCGACGTTGGAGCGCACGCCACCTTTAATTGACAAAATATAATTTATAACTCTAGATGATACGAGAAGGGGTATTATAATTTTCATTAGGAAAAAATTTTTATCATCCAGGCTTCTATCTATTCTCAAAGAAGTGGAGTACCTATCCCATTATTAAAAGATCACTCGACGCCTCTCGCGGTGATCCGGATCTCTGCGGTCGCGCCCTCGGGCATCGACCTGTGCTTCACGAGCCTCGCGAGCCTCTTTCCCTCGCCCCTCTTTTCGAGAAAGATCGAGGTCTTGGTGGCGTGGTCCATCGCCATCCCGCCGAGGGGCCTGAGGTTTCCGGTCTCGATCTCCATGTAAACCTGGTTTGTCACCACCACCGGGATCCGGTGCCTTCTCGCCATCTCCTGAAGATCGCCGAGCTGGGCCGCAAGAGCCCGCCGCACCGGTCTGTTGTCGTCCCCCTCGAAAGCCGCCCTGTAAAGGGATGTCGCCGAGTCGAGGATCAGAAGGCCGAACTCCCTGTTCATGATCTTGGTGGCATCTTTTATAGAGGCGTGCTGCTGCTCCAGGTTCAGGGGCTCGAAGACTACGATCTTCGATCCGATCTCCTTAGCCTCGTCTCCTGCGATCTGCTTGAACCTCTCGACGGAGAAGCCCTCGGTGTCGATGAAGATCACTTTGAGCCCTCGGGCGACGGCACCGACCGCCAGCTGTAGGAGGATGTTCGTCTTGCCGGTCCCGGCCTCCCCGTAGATCTGAGTTATAATCCCCGGCTCAAACCCACCACCGAGGAGCCGGTCCAGCCCCTCGCACCCCGAAGGCAGCCTCTCTTGCATGATCACCCGTTCTGTATCCTCTGTATATCGTCAGCTTCGCATCTTCCGGCTCACTCGCGGCTCACTCATACTCCTCTATCAGCTCTTCAAGCCGGTCCATCGCCGCGATCTCCCGGGGCCCGCCGCACCGGCCGACGATCCTTCTTATCTTGAAGATCTCGTCGAGATAGAGGTCGCTTTTGAGGGCGACGTACCGGGTCGCGGCGACGGCGGCCTCCACCACCAGGTTGATCCCCCGGTTGACGGCCCTGAACTCCCTCTCGAGGACCTCGCCCTTGACGAACTCCACCTCTGGGAGGGCGATGTCCAGGCCGTTCGGCTCGCATTTGAAGAGGCCCCATGCCTCGGCGTCTTTGAGGGTCAGCTCCCCGTCCCGTTCGACGAACCTGTCCGCAGGGATGTCGTTTAAGGCGGTCTCCACAAAGAGCATCGGGTCGTGAGATACGTTGGCGACGAACTTTTTTCCCGTCATTATGTTCTCATAGGTGTGGGACCCCACAAAGAGCCTCACCGATAAGGTCTTCCCCTTCTTGATCAGCCCCAGGGGCGCAGCGTTGAACTCTCCCTTTTCTTTTTTTGTGGTGGCTATTATCTCGTTGATACCGTCGAATATTCCGAGCTCTTCGATCTCCTCAAGATCGTAAATCATCATTCTTCACTCCTCAGAATGGTGCCTCTTATGAGGGCTATGAATAGGGCCGCTCCGATCAGGTCTGCCGTGGACCCGGGGTTTATGTCCTCTGTCACAAACTCCCTGTCCAGCTCCTCTGCGAGGCGGAAGGTCTCGCTGGCTTCAAACCCCAGGATCGAACCTGCCCTCATCGAAGCCTCCAATGCCTTCTCCAACCCGAACTTCGATGCCACCAGGCTGTCGGGGACCTCCGCCAGGGCCTCAAGGTAGGTCATCACCACTCCGTCGTTTGTGCCCAGCTCCGCGACCCTTCTTGCAAGAAGGCGAGCGAGCTGAAAGCTCCTCTCAAACCCCGTCGACCACTCCCTCGCCACCAGGTCGTGGCCCGATGAGAGGCGCATCAGGTCCAGAAGCGACCTTCTCTCCGACCGGACCCGATCGGAGGCCTCTGGGTCCTCCAGACTCAGCTCCTCCACCTCCGCCACCCGAGCCCCGGCGATTGCGAAGGCGGCGTAGAACTCGACCGCGTCCTCGGAGGTCGTCTCCTCCAGAACTCGGGAGACCTCCTCCTTCAGGTCGCCGTCCCTTCCCGCAGCCACCGCCAGGGGGACGAGGAGGGCGACGGTGCCGAAGTGAGTGTTCTGGACGAGGCCCCAGCTCCGCCAGGATGAGACCGCCCGTCGGATCAGGGTGCCCGTCGGCTCCGACCCTATGGCGGCGTCTCTGAAGATCGGGTAGGCTGAGACGGCGCTGATCAGGAAGTGGTGGAACTTGATCTCCTCGAAGTCGTGGCCCCGATCGACATTTCCAGGCTTGGGGCTTGAGGATAGCTCGATCAGCATCGCAAGCTGTGCCGCCTGGGCCACCCTGTCCGGACTCGTCTTCATGCTTTCAGCAGATCCGCGGCCAGCTTCTTCTTCAGCCTCATGTACTCGTCGGGAGCGATCCCGTGCCTCTCCAGGACCGCGTCCCTCATGAAACAGGGCTTTGTGATCTTGCAGCACCAGGCGAGGCTTCCAAAGCAGGTCCC
>DAOSXX010000072.1:0-8900 GCA_035380685.1 Methanothrix sp.
AACCACAACAGGACCCAGTCGATCGTCGAAGCTCTGATGGAGGGGGGTCACGTCTACCCCCAGGAGATCCGGCTCGCTTACTGTCCCTCCTGCGATCGGTTCCTTCCCGACAGGTACGTCGAGGGGACCTGCCCTTACTGCAAGTCCCCCGCTCGGGGCGACGAGTGCGACCAGGGCTGCGGCCGCCACCTGGAGCCCGGCGAGATCGAGGAGCCGGTCTGTAAGGTCTGCGGAAGCGAGGCGGAGTATCGGACCCAGAAACACTACTTCTTCAGGCTATCGGCCTTCAGCGACTTTCTCATCGATTATCTGGAAGGGCTGGGAGGCACCTCCAACGCCAGAAACTACGCTCTCGAGTGGGTCAAGCAGGAGCTGAAAGACTGGTGCATCACCCGAAACCTCGACTGGGGGGTCAAGTTCCCAGGCTCCGAGGATCTCGTCGTCTACGTCTGGGTGGACGCGCCGATAGGCTACATATCCTTCACCGAGGAGTGGGCCCTCCGGGCCAAAGGCGACTGGGAGAGGTACTGGAGAGATCCCTCCAAAATCGTCCACTTCATCGGAGGCGACATCGTATACCACCACTGCATCTTCTGGCCTGCGATGCTGAAGGGGGCCGGCTACACCCTCCCGAGCGCCGTCGTCGCCAGCGGGATGCTGAAGATCGATAACAAGACGTTCTCCAAGAGCAGGGGCTACGTCGTCTGGGTGATCGACGATTATCTGGATAAAGGGCTTCATCCCGACCTTCTCCGGTACTACCTCGCCTCCTACACCTCCCACACGAAAGAGCTGAACTTCTCCTGGACGGTCTTCGGGGAGAAGGTGAACGGCGAGCTGGTGGGGGCCCTCGGCAACTTCGTCAACAGGGCAGTCACCTTCACCTCCAAGAACTTCGACCGGGCCGTCCCCGAAGGCGAAATCGATCCGGAGGTGACAACCAAGATCGCCGCGACGATCGCCGAGGTGAAGGCGGCTCTGGCGGAGTACGAGTTCAAGAAGATGGTAGACGGCGCCATGGCCTTGGCTGACTACGGTAATACCTACTTCCAGTCGAACGAGCCCTGGAAGCTCGCCAAATCCGACCGGGCCCGGTGCGGCGCCGTCCTGAGAAACTGTCTTTTGATCGCAAAAGCCCTCTCGATCGTCCTCCAGCCGGTGATGCCGGCGAAGATGGAGTCGGCCTGGAGACAGCTGGGGCTTGAGGGGACGGCTGCAGATGCCTTGTTCGACGACGGACTCGTCCCGATCGAGGCGGGAAGAAAGCTCGGCGCCCCCGAGCACATCTTCAACAAGATGGACGACTCCCTCGTCTCGAACCTCGAAGGGATATTCAGGGATAGGATAGCCGCCCTCGAAGCGAAGAAGGGAAAGAAGAAGGGTGGAGAGAAGATGAACGCCATCAAGTTTGAAGATTTCAAGAACCTCGACATAAGAATTGGGGAGGTGCTGGCGGCAGAGCGGATCAAGGGCTCCGACAAGCTTCTACGGCTGATCGTCGATATAGGGTCTGAGGAGAGGCAGATCGTGGCGGGGATCGCCAAGACCCACAGCCCCGAGGATCTGGTGGGCCGGCGTATCGTCGTCCTCGCCAACCTCGAGCCCGCCAAGCTCTTCGGCGTCGAGTCCCGGGGGATGCTCCTGGCCGCCGATCTGGAGGACTCCGCCGTTTTGCTGGCCCCGGAGAAGGCGGTCCCCCCGGGGACGAAGATCCGCTGAAGTTGTCTAGCCTGTCGGCGATAATCCATCTCGAAATCGAATTGTTCGCGTCAAACTCCAAGGAATAGAAACGATTAGGAGGTTTCCGATATTGCTCCATGTTGAGAACTTATCCAAAGTCTACCAGATCAAAGACCGCCGAGTGGAGGCCCTGAAAGGGGTGAGCTTCACCGCCAGAGAGGGGGAGATTCTGGGAATCGTGGGAAAGAGCGGCAGCGGGAAGAGCACCCTCATGAAGATCCTCCGCGGGGTCGAGACCTTCGACTCCGGTCGGATCGAGATCGACGGCCTCGAGATCACCCCCGGGTCGGGTCCGGAGACGGTCCAGAAACAGAGGCAGGTCACCGCCATCCACCTCCAGAGGGACTTCGGCCTCTGGACCGAGCCTGCCCTGAAGAACGTGGCTAAGCGGATATACTCTCTCAAGACCGGCTACGAGACGATCCCCACGGAGTACGACCTCGAGTACGAGGAGGTGATGTCCGAGGCGATGGATTACCTGAAGCTGGTGGGGCTGGAGAAGAAGGCGAACCATCTGGCCACCATCCTGAGCGGCGGCGAGAAGCAGAGGCTTTTGATCGCAAGGCAGCTCGCCAAAAAGCCGAAGCTCCTCCTCCTCGACGAGCCCGCCACCATGGCCTGCCCGGCGACTAAGCAGGAGGTCCTCGACGCCATCAAGAACGTTAACAGGGAGCTTGGGATCACCACCGTCGTCGTATCCCACCTCCCCGAGGTCCACAGGTACCTGGCCGATAGGATAATCTGGCTGGATAAGGGCGAGATCCGGGACGAGGGCGATCCCGAAGAGGTCCTGGAGAGGTTCTTATCCCTCCTCGGCGAGGCCGACCCCCTCACGCCAAGGCCCGACGCCCCCCCCGCCATCAGGGTGGTGGGCCTCTACAAGAGAAACTACCTCGTCGGCACGGGCGAGGTCCTCAAAATCGAGGATCTGAACCTGGACATAAAAGAGGGGGAGATCACCTCCCTCATAGGGGCTAGCGGCGCGGGCAAGACCACACTCCTCAAGATCATCCAGGGGATCGCCCGGCCCGACGAGGGCTCCGTCCTCTACAAGCTCGGCGACTCGTGGGTGGACATGGTGGAGTACTCGCGGGAGAGGATGGCGATCCGGAGGAACCTGGGGATAATGTACCAGGAGTTCGCCCTATCCCCCCGGGAGACGGTCCTGGAGCAGATCGGCTACAAGCTCGGGGTCAAGGGCCAGGACGTCATCGAGCACGCCCGGAAGGTGGCCGCCGACCTCGGCATAAGCGACAAGGTTCTGGACGTGATCTACACCCTCACAGACATGACGGAGGAGGATGCGAAAGCCGTCCTGGACAAGCTCGGCCTCACCACCGAGATCTTCGGCGAACTCTTCCCGCGGTTTCCGGCGACCGAGGCAAAAAAGTACGCCGAGCCGGTATTCGGGGTTCTGGACCTGGACCTCTCGGTTCTGGAGAAGTACCCCCACCAGCTCAGCGGCGGCGAGAAGGTGAGGGTCTCTCTCGCCCTCCTCATGGCCACAAAGCCCAAGATCCTCGTCCTCGACGAGCCCTTCGGGGATATCGACCCCATAACCCTCCGGGGGGTCTCGAACGCCATAAAGCGGATCAACGCCGAGTTTGAGACCACCATCCTCCTCGTCAGCCATCACGTCGACTTCGTCCGGGAGATATCTCATCGGGCGGTCCTGATCGAGAACGGAGCGGTCTCGATTGACGGCGATCCGGACGACGTCTGCGACACGTTCGTCTCCCGGTGCGACGCGTCGTACCTCAAGCGCCCCTCCAGGACGACGATCCCGGCGGGGAAGGCCTGAAGGTGGACTGATTTCATGGACCAGGAGATAAGCGACATCTACGACCAGATATCCGGTCAGATCTCGCCCGAGGAGTTCGAGCTGAAGGTCGAAGAGAAGGTCCAGCTGATGGGCGAGCTCTGCGACCGGAGGACGGCGGCGATGCTCGTCGCCCGGGAGTTCGGCGAGGTGGAGCTGAAGATCGACCGGATCAGGCCCGAGACCGGGAAGGTCACCTTCGTCGGCAAGATCATCTCCGTCTCCGAGGTCCATGAGTTTCCCCGAAGCGACGGGTCCGTCGGACGGGTCGCAAACCTCGCCATTGGCGACGAGACGGGGACCGTTCGGGTCGTCCTCTGGGACGAGCTCGTCGAGCCGGTATCCGCGGGCGAGCTGGCCGTCGATCAGACCTTCAGGATCAGAGGCTTCACCCGGGAGGGTTACTTCGGGACCGAGGTGACCGTCGACCGGGGCGGCCTTGAGGAGGTGGAGGCCGAGATCCAGACCAGGGTCGAGCCACACAAGATCTCGGAGATCAGGGCCGACATGGGAGACATCACCATCCTCGCCAAGGTCGTCGACCCCGGAGAAGTCCGGGAGTTCACCCGGCGGGACGGTTCCGTCGGAAGGGTGCGGTCCGTCACCCTGGGGGACGACTCCGGCAAGATCAGGCTCACCCTCTGGAACGAGAAGGCGGAGATGGAGCTTGAGGCTGGAGAGACCCTGGAGGTGATCAACGCCCTATCGAGGGAGAGGTACGGCCAGGTCGAGATCCAGGCCGGGAGCTACTCGGTAGCGAGAAAAAGCGACGCTGCGGTTGAGTACCAGGAAAAGATCACCGCCATCGCGGAGCTTCTTCCCGGGTCGATCTACAGCATCTCGGGCTTTGTCACCGGCCTCGGCGAGGTCCGGGAGTTTGAGCGGGACGACGGCAACGTCGGGAGGGTTGCCAACATCTACGTCTCCGATGATACCGGAAGGGTGAGGGTCGCTCTCTGGAACGATCACGTCCGCCTGATCGAGAACCTCGACCTCGGCTCCAAGATCGAGCTCGTCGACTGCCAGGCGAGGGACGGCTGGAACGGCGAGCTGGAGGTCAGCTGCGGGTGGAGCACCAGGGTTACTTTCGCCCCGCCCGAGTAAAGAGGTTAAAGCCCGGGTTTCATTCAGGGTTGGTGAATTATGGCAGAAATATTGCTCGAAGATCTCCAAGGGGTGGGTCCGGCCACGGCGGAGAAGCTGAGGGAGGCGGGGTTCAACAGCGTCGAGGCCTTGGCTGTCGCCTCGCCCGCGCAGCTTGCGGCCTGCGCCGACGTCGGCGAGTCGACGGCGGCCAAGATCATAGCCTCCGCCAGAGCCGCTGCGGACATCGGGGGGTTTGAGACCGGCGACCAGGTGATGGAGAGAAGAAAGCTCGTCGGCAAGGTCACTACAGGAAGCGAGACCTTCGACGCCCTGATGGGCGGAGGGTTTGAGACCCAGTCGATCGTGGAGCTTTACGGCGAGTTCGGATCCGGCAAGACCCAGGTGGCCCACCAGGTGGCGGTCAAGGTTCAGCTTCCTCTTGAGATGGGGGGGCTCGACGGATCTGTGATAATAATCGATACCGAGAACACCTTCAGGCCCGAGAGGATCGTCCAGATGGTGGAGGGGCTTTCCCCCTCCGAAGACCCGGAACATCCCTGGGACCCCGAGGAGTTTCTGAAGAACATCCACGTGGCCCGGGCCTACAACTCCAACCATCAGATCTTGCTAGCCGAGTCCGCCCTGGACCTAGCCGATAAGCTGAAAAAGTCCGGAAAGCCCGTGAGGCTTCTTGTCGTCGACTCATTGACGGCCCACTTCCGGGCCGAGTACGTCGGCCGTGGAACCCTAGCCGATCGGCAGCAGAAGCTGAACAAGCACCTTCACGCCCTGATGCGGTTTGCGGACCTGAACAACGCGGTCGTCCTGGTGACAAACCAGGTTATGGCCAAGCCCGACGCCTTCTTCGGAGACCCCACAAAACCGGTGGGAGGCCACATCGTCGGCCACACCGCCACCTTCAGGATCTACCTCCGAAAGTCCAAGGGCGAAAAGAGGATCGCAAGGCTCGTGGACTCGCCGAACCTCCCCGACGGCGAGGCGGTATTCTCGGTGACGACAGCGGGGTTAGTGGATTGATCCGGGCCGTCGCCCTCGACATCGACGGGACCCTCACCGACGAGAAGAGGCTTCTCTCCCCACCGGCGGTGGAGGCTGTCCAGCGTCTTTCCTCCCTCGCCCAGGTGATCCTGGTGACGGGAAACGTCCCCTGTTTCACAAGGGCTGCGGCGGTCCTCCTGGGAACCAGCAGGACCTTCATCGCCGAGAACGGCGGCGTCATATCCTGGAGCGAGGGGGATCTGGAGCTCTTATCCGACCCCTCAGTCTCCCAGGAGGCGTACCAGCGGCTCAAGGAGGTCTACCCCCTCACTCGGATGGACTCGCGGTATCGGATGACCGACCTCGTCGTCGAGTCGAACTTCAACGTCGCTGAGGCCGTATCCCTTCTGGAGGCCTGGGGTCTGGAGGCGGACCTCGTCGACAGCGGCTTTGCAGTCCACATAAAAGATAGAAAGGTGAACAAGGGGCGGGCCCTCGCGAAAATGATGGACAGGCTTGGCCTCCGGAAAGAAGAGGTCGCCGCGGTGGGCGACAGCACGAGCGACCTGCCGATGTTCAAGATCGCCGGGTTTCGGGCGTCGGTCGCCAACGCCGTTCCTGAGCTGAAGGCCGAATCGGACTACGTCTCGAAGCTCGAGTTCGGAGCTGGGTTCTGTGATATCGTGGATCAGATGGTCGATAGAAAGATGTTCTGACCCAACTTATCGTCCCCCAGATCTCCCCCCTCGCCCTCTCTTATTCTTCCTCCACCCCTTCTTCCATCCTCTTCAGTATCCGGGCCCAGTTCGTCTCGCAGACGATCCACCAGCCGAGGGTCTCCTTGACAAACTCTCTCGCCGCAGGACAGAAGGCGTCGACGGCCAGGTGGTATGGCATCTCCTTCAGGGGCGGGTGGAGGGGGTAGCGGGTGCAGGTGAGGGGCCTTGCCGGATAGATGATGCACCCTTTCTCCGGGTCGTAGAAGGGGCAGGGCTGCTTCAGAGCCCAGACCTTAGCGGTCCTGTCGTACCTGCAGAGGCTCAAAAGCCTCTTTCTCGACCAGCCGAGGTGCTGGCAGATCCGGTCCATGTCCTCCCTGTCGAGATAGAGGCCTGCCCCGGGAGTATAGCAGCACCTACCGCATTTGGTGCACCGGAACCGCTCCCAGAATAGGTCCGTGCCCCAGGAGGTCCCCTCGGGATCTTCCCGGTCTTTGGCTGGCAGGGGCAGGGCGATGTCGAAGGGCTCGGTCTCGCCCCGGTTGATGGTCCTGAACTGCTCCTCTCGCCTCAAAACCGACCAGTGGGGCCTCATCTCCAGAAGCTTCAAATGAAGGCCAGCTCGCTTCTGGTCGACGCAACTTTTGGCGCAGTGGATGTGGCAGAGCCTCTTCGCCTCGGGCAGCTTATCTTTTGGCGAGAGCGATCGCGTGGTTTTTGGAGAGGCCTTTTTAGGGATGAAGATCGCCGCCTTTTATCGAATACAGTTTTATTCGCCGAGATGCTGTTAAAGGTTCCATCCTCGACCGCCAAACGCGAAAGACCTCACGTCGAGAAGAGAGATCTGCCCAGCTCGTAGGCCCTTTTCATCTCCTCAGCGTCCTCGCCGACCTCGCCCCTCTCGTAGGCCGTGGCGAGGATGCTTCCCGCAAACTCCATCCCCAGGTAGTCAAAGGACATCCTGAACATCTCCATCAGGGGACCGCAGCATCCCGGCCCCTCCTCGGAGGGAGTCACCACGACCCCCGCCTTTCCTCTGAGCTTCCCGCTGGCGATGTAGGGGCGGAGCCGATCGATGAAGAGCTTCATCTTTCCGGTGGGGCCGTACCAGTAGATGGGGGTTGCAAAGACTATCACGTCTGCCTCCTCGAGCTTCGGGTACAGCTCCCGCATCCCGTCCGCCAGAGCGCAGGAGTGGTCCCCCGTCTTGCATCGGCGGCAGTCGAGGCACGCCTCAATCTCGACGTCGTAGAGCCGAACCTTCTCTGAGGCATGGCCTCTGGAGGTGCAGCCCCTTAGGGCCTCGTCGACGAGAAGCTCGGTGTTTCCCCCTCGTCGAGGGCTGCCGATTATAGCCAGCGTCTTCATATATCAAACCGCCTTCGGCTCACTTCTTCCACGCGACCTTATCGCCCTTGATCTTTATCACGCCCTCCTTCTTCAGCGTCCGGGCGATCTCCTCGGCCACCGCCGTCCCGTCCACCATCATGACGAAATCCTCCATATCCTCTTCGAAGACGAGGAGATCCCTGAACTCATCGAGATCGATCTTGTTCGAATCTTCAGGTGGACCAAGGAGCCTCTCAATCGTCATGCCGATGGAAGTGATCATGTAGTACTCTTCGGCGTGCTCGTCCAGGAACTCGTCGTCGACGTTCTTGGCGAGGGGCGTCGTTATCTCGTCCAGTCGGACCTCGACCATCTTATCGAGATGGACCGACAGTATGGATTTTACCAGCTCGTCGTCAGGGTCGCACTCAAGGGGATCGATCGAGATCCTGATTAGGGGGTCGTCCCCCAGCTCGCCCCGAAGGTCGCCTTCCACATCGATCTCGTTCAGCTCAAGGGCAGAGTCCAAGAACTGGATGGCTTCGAGCTTCTCCAAAAGGTCGGCTATCCGTTCCATCGTCTCCTCGGGTGAGTCGTCCACCTCATCTGAGGTGATAGACCCAGCCTCCAGTAACCCGGCCGTCTCCTCCTTCTCCTCCTTCCAAGATGGGTCGATGGCCGAAAGGTATAGATCTGTGAAATCTTCGGCATCCCCGCCCTCGGAGAGGGCCAACTTCAAAGCTTCGATATACCGATCGTACGCCTCGAAATCCTCAATCCGCTCCCTGAGCTGGCTGAGCTTCCCCTCCATGTAGAACGTGCCCTCCATGAAGGCGGAGATCGACGGTTTCAGTTCAACCTTCACGCCAGCCTCTTTGAGATAGGCTGCGATATCTGCAGCCACAGTCTCATCGTATTCTCCAAGCTTGAACATCAGAGTAGATTACGCCAGGGTTTTATTTAACAGGTGTGGCTGGCAAAGAGAGAAGGGACGATAAATCCGATGATGATTTGGGTGGATTAGGACCCTCCATCAGAGCACGGAAAAAGAAGCAGGATAAACTACAAAAATGGGATCAGATCGAGATTCAAACCGGAAGACCCAGAGGAAGGGCGGCCCATCGCCGCCTTTCCCCCAGACGCTCCAGCCATCGGCCTGTATCTATCACCTCCGGTACCTTTGATCAAGAAGTTTATTCCTTCGCCAC
>DAOSXX010000073.1:0-8387 GCA_035380685.1 Methanothrix sp.
TCTCGCGCCCCTTTGCCAGACGGGCGAACTCCCACAATACCAGCCGGATATTTAAGCGTTGTGGCTTGGAGTGGACTGGAGGAGACGCCAGGCCATAATCATCGCGTTGATTATTAATACCAACAGAGAGGTTCGGCCAGAATCAAAGGGCGAAAATGCGAATTCAGAGGGATTTGGAGGTTTTTGATGAATTTCACCCTGACAGAGAAGATTTTGAGGGATCACCTCGTCGAAGGATCCTACGAGCCAGGAAAGGAGATCGGAATAAGGATAGATCAGACCCTGACCCAGGACGCCACGGGAACGATGGCCTATCTCCAGTTCGAGTCGATGGGCCTATCTAAGATAGAGACGGAGCTTTCGGTATCTTACGTGGACCACAACACAGTCCAGGTTGGATTCGAGAACGCCGATGACCACCGATATCTGATGACGATCGCAAGAAAGTATGGAATCCACTTCTCTAGGCCCGGAAACGGCATCTGTCACCAGGTGCAACTGGAGAGGTTTGGCCGGCCCGGAAGGACGCTCCTGGGGTCAGACAGCCACACCCCCACCTGCGGGGGCCTGGGCATGATCGCGATCGGCGCAGGCGGCCTTGACGTCGCGGTGGCCATGGGAGGCGGAGCTTACTACCTGACCTGCCCCAAAGTGATCAAAGTCAACCTGGAAGGAAAGCTCCCCGACTGGGTGACGGCCAAAGACGTAATCCTGAAGGTGTTGGACGAGCTGACCACCAAGGGGAACGTGGGGTGCGTCTGCGAGTACGATGGCGAGGGCGCCCGAGGGCTCTCGGTGCCGGAGAGAGCCACCATAACCAACATGGGCGCAGAGACGGGGGTGACCACATCCCTATTTCCCAGCGATGAGGAGACCAGGAAGTTCCTCGCAGCCCAGGAAAGGGGAGATCAGTGGACGCCCCTCGAAGCCGACGAGAACGCGGAGTACCATCGCGAATTGGATATCAATCTCTCCGACCTGGAACCTCTGATGGCAGCCCCCCACAGCCCGGGGAAGATCGTCCCCGTCAGCGATCTGGAGGGGACTGCCGTCGACCAGGTGATGATAGGGTCCTGCACCAACTCCTCGTACGTGGACCTGATGACCGTCGCGAAGATGCTGAAAGGACGTAGCCTCGTTCCCGGAGTTTCCCTGGGGGTGGCCCCGGGGTCAAGACAGGTGCTGCAGATGATCGCCGAGAATGGGGCTTTGAGCGACCTTTTGGCCTTTGGTGCTAGGATCCTGGAGTCGGCCTGCGGCTTTTGCATAGGAAACAGCATGTCTCCCAAGACCGACTCGGTCTCCATCAGGACGAGCAACAGGAACTTCAAGGGTCGGTCGGGAACACCAAGCGCCAACGTCTATCTGGCAAGCCCCGCAGTGGCGGCGGCGGCAGCCCTCAGGGGCGAGATCACTGACCCGAGAAACCTGGATATGGAATTTCCAAGGGTCAGAATGCCTGAACGCTTCAAAATCGATGATAGCATGATCATCCCGCCCCTGCCTGAGGAGGAAAGGGCAAGGGTCTCGATCTATCGCGGCCCGAACATAGGCGCCCCCCCCACCAACGACCCCATGCCCGAGAACCTTCGCGGAAGGATCACCATCAAGGTGGAGGACTACGTTACCACCGACCACATCATGCCCGCCGGCTCCCGCCTGAAGTACAGATCGAACGTGCCCAAGTACTCTGAGTTCGTCTTCGAGCCCCTGGATCCCGAGTTCAGCAAACGGGCGGCAGAGCTGAGGGACACGGGCATCCACAACCTGATCGCTGCAGGCGTGAGCTACGGCCAGGGGTCCTCAAGAGAGCACGCCGCCCTCTGTCCCATGTACTTGGGGGTCAAGGCGGTGATGGCGAAGTCGATAGAGCGGATCCATGCCGCGAACCTCGTAAACTTCGGTATCGTGCCCTTCACATTCGTTGTAGAATCAGACTACGATTCCGTGAAAAAAGACGACGATGTGGAGATCCCTGGCATCAGGACGGCCGTCGAAAAGGGCGACGAGGTGATCGAGGCATTCGACAGAACCTCGGGAAAGAAGATACCGCTGAAGACAAAGCTGAGCAAGCGCCAGAGGGAGATCCTCATCGCTGGAGGGCTTCTTCCCCACACCGTCCGAAAAAAGAAGTAAGAGCGTGAATATCGTCGGCCTGTGTTCACAGGCCGAACTTATTCGCTATTTCCTGGACCAAAAACTGCTTGTTCCTCTCCACCTGGTTTAAATTGGTCACGTTTCCCCGCTCAAAGGAGGATCCCTCGATGGAGATGGGAGATGAGTAACGCCAATAGGTGCCTATCCCAAAATTGAATTTCGGACTCGCGACACCTGAGGCACCCGTAGCCCCATCACCGAAAGAGGATGTGGAGACGTTGAAGGGGAAGTTGATCTTCCAGAAAAACAAGGTATTTTCGACGTCCACTATCGGTCCGGCCAGGATCGGAGCCATGGGGGTCCTGTCGGGGTTTGAGATGTAAGACGCCCAGTACATCTCGGCGTAATCTTCGAACCGAGAGTCTTCCATAGAGCTCCTAACCGGGTTCTCTCCCATGAGGAACGCATCCTGGGTCCTAGTATAGCCAGCTGCCGCCGCGGAACCCACAAGGCACACTAGCATGATCACGACTGCACATTTCAAGGTTGGTCACCACCATTTTTTAATCAAAATCGCGATGCGACACTCCCTGATCAGTACCAACCTATTTATGCCTTATCTGCAAGTGAGATGGACCATGCCAGATTGCTTTGAAATTCTGAACAAGGATCTGGCAGGTCGGATCGGCAGGCTTCGGACGCAACACGGCGTCGTCGAGACCCCTGCGCTGATGCCCGTGGTCAACCCCCACCTAAGGCTGATCGAACCTGCCGATCTGAAGGGGATGGGCGCTGAGATCCTGATCACCAACAGCTACATCATTAACCAGGACCCAGAGCTGAAAGAGCTGGCTGAAAGACGGGGCGTCCACCATCTTCTCGGTTTCGATGGGCCCATCATGACCGACTCGGGGGCCTTCCAGCTCTCCGTCTACGGCGACATTGAGGTCCAGCCCCTTGAGATCCTCCAGTTTCAAAGATCGATCGGCTCTGACGTCTGCGTCCCTCTTGACATTCCGACTCCGCCTGACGTATCGAGGTCTAGGGCCGAGGCGGAGCTCTCGGAGACCGAACGGAGGCTCTCTGAGGCCCGGGAGTTTTGGGAAGACGGCGGCCCGCTCCTGGCGGGGCCGATCCAGGGGTCGACCCATCACGACCTCAGGTTTGGGGCGGCCAAAAGGGTCAAAGAGATGGGGTTTGACGTCTGTCCTATCGGGGCCGTCGTCCCCCTGATGGAGGCCTATCGGTTCGCTGACCTGGTGAATGTTGTGGCCGCCTCCAAGAAGGGGCTTGGTCCCGCCTCTCCAGTCCACCTCTTCGGCGCGGGCCATCCCATGATGTTCGCTCTCGCCGCGGCCCTGGGCTGCGACCTCTTCGATTCTGCAGCCTATGCCCTCTACGCGAGGCAGGGCCGCTACCTCACGGCCGGCGGGACCCTCCACCTGGAGGATCTGAAGTATCTTCCCTGCTGCTGCGAGGTCTGCAGGAACCGGTCACCTGAGGAGCTGGCAGCCGACCCCGATAGGATCGAGCTTCTCGCCCGCCACAACCTCTCCGTCTCCCTGGCTGAGATCCGGCGGGTGAGGCAGTCGATCTGGGAGGGGTCCCTCTGGGAGCTGGTGGAGAGGAGGTGCCGGTCCCATCCCCGAATGATGGACGGCCTCCGGGCCCTCGGAGATCACGCCGGCTGGATCGAGGGGCTCGACCCAGCCTCGCGGTCGACCTGCTTTTATCTCGGACCGGAGTCGGCGAAGAGGCCGGAGGTTTTGAGGTATGGGTCCAGGATCGACCGGATAGAGCTGTCCGGCAGGGTTCTGGTGGCCGACCCCGGCGTCGAAGAGGAGGGGTTCGACCACGTCCTCTGGTTTTTGCCCCCCTTCGGCCCTTATCCGAAGGAGATGGCAGAGACCGCGCCCCTCAACGCCGAGGTCCCGACGGCAGCAGACGGGGCCGGGATCGCTCAGGCCCTCGCGAACCTCAAAAGGCTCATGGAAGCAAACCCCGCCGCGACCTTCGATCTGAGGCTGAAAGATCTGGCCCGAGGGTTACCTGAACTCGACGAGGGAGGCGGAAGATGACAAGATTCTTCGAGGTGACCGACCGCGACGGCCCTGCGAGGATCGGACGGCTCCGTCTCGACGAGACGATCGAGACGCCAGCCATCATATTCAGGGACCTGATCGATTACGCGGGCCCGATCTGGGACTTCCCATCCATCGACGAAGCTCTGGAGGCGGGGGCGGAGATCTCAGAAAAGACCGGCAAGATCTTCATCGGACCCTACGCAGCCGTCCCCCTCCACACCGAGCCCCCCTTCGCAATTCCCATGATACCGGCGCAGGGCCCGTCAGGCGTCGTCGTCCACCCCCTCACGAGGGAGCGGCCGCCCGCATCCGACGTCTATGTCGTCGGGGCGGCGGGGTCCCTCCGAAACCCTAGAGAGCTGGTGGGAGCGATCACGAAGATCAGAAAGATGACCCCGCCCGACTCGGCCCTCTACGCTCCGGCCCTCGCGACCCCCGCAAACCTCGCCCTTCTGATATACCTGGGGGTCGACCTGGTGGATGGAACTAGGGTCGTCGTAGACGGACTTCTCGGAAGATACCACCTTCGCGACGGCGTCTGGCCCGTAGAGGAGCTGAAAGAGCTTCCCTGCCGTTGCCCCTGCTGCAGGGCCCCGGATCAAAGCGGCTCCGACCCAAAGCTGGTAGCAGAGCACAACCTTCTGAAGCTGGAGGAGGAGCTGCTCCTTGTGCGGGAGATGGTCCGGGCAGGGACGATCCGCGAGTATGTCGAGAGGCAGGTGAGGGTGGCGCCAGAAGAGACGACTGCATTGAGGCTCCTCGACCAGGAGCACGAGTACCTGGAACGGAGGACGCCCGTTCACCGAAGGAGCGTCATGTACGCGAACTCTGCCGAGTCGCTCCATCGGGTCGAGGTGACGAGGTTTGCCCAGCGGGTCCTGGAGAGGTACACGGCTCCGGAAAGCGACGTCCTCCTCCTCTTGCCGTGCTCTGCGCGAAAGCCCTACTCGACCTCCCGGTCGCACAGGCTATTCGCCATGACCCTCGGCCAGACCAGACGGAGGCTTCACGAGCTGATCCTCACTTCGCCCCTGGCTCTGGTCCCAAGGGAACTTGAGGAGGTCTATCCCGCCGCCAGCTACGACGTCCCCGTCACCGGCAGGTGGGACCGAGAGGAGAGAGACTGGATCCTGACGAATCTCGACTCTTATCTTGAGAGGAACTGCCACAAGAGGATCGTCGCCCACCTGGATGGAGAGCTTCGGGAGATGGTGGAGGATCACGGAATCGACGCCGTCTACACCGGCGGCGGGACTGACGATGGGGCCTTAACAAGGCTGAGGGAGGCGGTCGTCGAGGCGACTCGAGACGCGAGGAGCCTGGAAGGATACCAGATCCAGAAGTTCAGAGCCCTCGCCGACTACCACTTCGGTATTGGTGCGGCCACTGCCCTCCTGGCTGGAGATGTGAGGGTGAAGGGGAGGGAGCTTCAGTCCGCCGAGAGGAAGGCCCTTGCCGCCCTCACACCGAAAGGCACCATAGCCCTCTCCCTCGAGGGCGCAAGGCGGCTTGTGCCGCGAGGCAGGTACATCGTCGAGATCGGCGACTTCCTGCCGAGGGGCGATGTCCTCGCCCCGGGGGTGATAGAAGCCGACGACCAGATCAGGCCCGGCGACGAGGTGATCGTGAAGGGCGAGGCCGCCTTCGGGGTGGGCAAAGCGAGGATGAGCGGCTGGGAGATGGTCGAGTCGACGAGAGGCATAGCCGTCGAGCTGCGGCACGTCGAGAAGATCTGAGGGGATGGGAAAAATAATGGAGCTGACCGACGCCCAGAAGGCGGAGTACTTCCGCAAAAGCTACACATCGGTCGACGGTCTCTGGTTCATGAAGGTCGAGGAGCTCTGGGGATTTGAGGAGGCCCTGGAGATCGATCGCCAGGTCTGGTCCATCTTCCCCAAGATCCAGGCCCGAACCCTGAGGTCGATGCTGGGGGCTGAAAAGGGGATAGAGGGGCTTGCGCGATGCATCGCCGCCAAGCACTTCTGTGAGGGTTTCGGGTTCGAGGTCGATATGGCAGGTGACGGCAGCGGCCTGAAAATGATCATAACAAAATGCCCCTGGCGCGAGCTGATGGCCAAGTCCGGGAGGACGGCCCTATCAGGAAGGGTGGGCTCTGCCATCTGCAACGCCGAGTACGGCACCTGGGCGGCGGAGTTTTCCGACGACGATCGGAATATCTCTTTCTGCCTCGAATCGCAGATCTGCAAGGGGGACGAGTTCTGCACCTTTTGGTTTGAGGAATCGAAGGTGCCGTAAATATCCGATTCTAGATCTATCTGATCCTCGATCCGGCTGAGAGTCTCGGAAGGTCGAGAGGTAGGAGATCTTCGACGGACCAGAAGCGCAAGGCTGAAGAACGAGGGCTGAAGGGAGAGGGGCAGGGCCGGAAGTAGGCATTATCTTAGGCAGAGGGAGATATGAGATCTGTCCATCATATCGTTGGAATATTGACCCTCGCGATCGCCCCTCTCAGAAACTGATAGTAACGATTAAACATTATAAATTTAACGATCGCACCAACACCGGGCTGGGGACGGAGATGCTGAGGTTGAAGGCTGGCGCAAAATTCGGCGGCACCCAGGTTTCCCAGACCAGCCGCCGATCCGCCCCCACGCACCCTTTTCAGATGGAGCTCTTCCACCCCCGGCCGAGGTCGACGATGGGCCGGACCTCCTCTCCCTCGGGGGTGACCGCTGCGTGAAGCATCTTCGCCGCCGCCTCGCCAATGAACTTGGAGCCATCTCACCTGATGGAGTCGATCAGCTCCCCAGAGTTCTCGCAGCTTTAGGGTTCCGATCCTCGGCTGTCTGTTGAAGTAATCCATCAGATTCGCGGGCATATCAAGCCACTAAATCTGAAATTTTCGCTTAAAGAGGTGATATCATTCGTGGTGAATGGCTATTGCAAGCGGGCAACATAGAAACATTTTTGTTGAGTTGTGACATTATCGATCTCTGGGAACGGAAGAAGAAAACGAAGCTCATTTTGGCAATGCTGATAATGAGAGAACTGACGAAGCCGCTTGCAGCATATGTGAACGATCTCATTTCAGATCAGAAGCGCAAAGGCAGGCCAGAGGCGTTCTGCCCTCTCCGAGAGATGAATGATACAAATGTGTTTGACCATCTTATTGAAGCCCTTGATGAGCAGAAGTGATACTGGGGCTACTAAGTTCACCCTGAGATCGGTTATGAAGAGAGATTTTTCGTGATGACTATGGCCTCTCCAGCAATTGGTTGCAGCGGTTCATTAAAAGGATATTCACAGTCGTCTCATTTTCAATTCCAGTTTCAATTGCAAGAGGCCATCGGCCTATACCAAAAAAGTTTATAATTAATGTGAAATAAATATCTGCCTGTAAACCAGCTAGATTAAAAATATTATATGAAAGAATTTATTGAAGTTTCCGCCACATCAGTTCGACGCCCTTTTTGTATTCCGGATCAACGTGCACTCGTCGTACGTATTTAGCGCGAAGAGTTACCAGCTCGTGTATATCATTGAGATCCTCGTAAATGAGTTTATAGAGGCTCATAGCCGATGGATCGCCAGGACCTGGGAGTGGAATCTTTTCTTTAAATTTGTGTAGTCTTGCCTCCATTCGTCTCAGATAGACTATCTCCATTGCCATCACGATAGCCTCTATATCTTCGTTTTCGATTTCTACCATGGAAGTAACTTTGTGATTTATTACTACATATAGTTAACTCAACTGATTTGGTAGAATTTGCCCGAAAATTCATAAATGATACTTAAATTTCATTTGATTGTACTCGATATAGCTAATGGCACAAGTGGCCGCCGTTGAAACAAACAAAGTAGGCAGCTCATACCTAACTTGAAATCTGATAAGTACAGGAATGTATTTTCCACTACCATCCATCTCGACATGATCGTTAATATTAGAACGGCCGAGTCTGCTCATCGAAGCTAGAGGACGAAGACACAATGTCCAAGAATATGCTTTATAACCGGCATTTCGCATTAACGGTTTGAACGCTCACCATTTTTCCGGCCATCTATTTTTTGAGAATCGATATCCACCGAAGCTATGTTGAGTTTAGATAGATCCGCGCCACAACGATAAAGAATATAATGCACATAATTTTATAAAATATTGAGTTGGGGATTTCGAAAAACCTAAGTATGGTAATGTTTAAATAGTATTAATTACAATTAATAGACATGAATACTTTTGCATCGTGG
>DAOSXX010000074.1:0-8016 GCA_035380685.1 Methanothrix sp.
GTCGTATACGTGTTGATGTGATAGGTTCTCAGCATCTATCTATCAACTCCAAAAAAAGGCCGTGGGGGGTGAAACCTCACCGCCCCAAAACTGCCTTTCGGATGTGTTCATAACTCGGTACGTCGCTCTTGTCGCTGTCGTCGCCCTCGTCGGTGTTTAGCTGGACGCGGACACTATGCGGCATCGGTCGGCCAAACACGCTTTCATAGATATCGTCGTAGGTTGGCGTGTACTCGTCTCTGGCCGCGTCCATCTGAAGTCCATCGCCAGCCTGCGAAGGCCGAATCTCAATCACAGAATCGCCGCCGTCGCTGTTCAACTGCGGGACCTTGATGATTTCCAAGACTCCGGTTCCTGGCGGCCCTATCAGGGCAAGTTTTCGAAGATTTCTCGGTGCTTTTACTATCATACTTTGTATCCTCCTAGTTTTATTTAATTTACCTAATTATGTTAGTAGCCTTCGCAAAAAAAGAACGCGCCAGCTAAAGGAACCGACGCATCCTTCTTTTGGGGCTACAATGCTTAGAAAACCAGCGTGTGGGATTTGGGGTGGGCGGTATCTCTGGCGGAGGACCGTCATCGACAGCCGCCCGAACTATGTCTGACGACCTATTGAAGATCTTATACCTCGGGCCGTGGTCGAAAATTTCGATAAAAACCATGCTTTCATCGGCATGACCATGAATATCGAAATATTCTTTTCTCCCCAACATAGGTATGAAATTTTAACGCGAAAAATATATTAGCGTATGCTTTGATATCAGCGGGGATGTCTTCGGAGTGGCTGACCCGTCGCCAATAAGCGTTCAAGCTTCAACCTGGTAGCGTCTACGACCTCACCCTTGCGCGCTCGGCTATAATAATTATCTCGCGCCTGGCGGGAATCGTCCGCATCTCGTCGGTCGTGTTCGCTATCTCGTCCCCACCACAGCCGCGGCCCGTTCTTACTCCTCCATTCCGTCTCCTTAACGCTTCCCCATCCTCTCATATCCGCATCAGTCGGGGCTATAGACTCGCCTTGAACCAGCCCGCACTTTTCACAAACCCGCTCATGGTGCTTATCATATCGTACAACTCCCCCACACTCCTCGCAAACCATATCCAGATAGTAAAAGTACGTAGATGTTCGGTCGTAAGGCGTCCCATCAACTTCTTTCCATTTTTCCTCCACCGTATACGGTTTTTCAACTTGAACAGTCATCCCAACGGGATTCGTCCGCTCGTAGTAGATGACTGTTGAGTGAGGCGGTCGCCACTTCACCTCCAAATTAAGGGTTATTTTCTCGATTCTAGGGAGACCGAGCCGGGCCCTGGCATTATGAATCTCGGATGCTTCAGGTATATCAAAAACAAGCTTTGTAGGCTTTGGGTTACGTCTTTTGTATCGCCCTACATTCTCGCATTTCGTACATTTATTTCGTGGCCGTCCTGATCCCTTCGAAGTCTCTCTAGCATTCTCACCAATTATCAATTGTTGGCCGCATATTTTACAGTGCGTATTATTACTTTGTAGTCGTCCTCTTGTTGTCGTTTTTGTTGTCATATTTCCAAACCCAAACCAGATTATTTTCTATTTTTATTTGTGTAATGTAAAAAGTAAAAGCCCTTATCTTATTTAAACTTTGCGGTCAAAACCGATATATTTTGACAAAGTGAAGCCCACTGAAACCACATAGTATGCGGTATGCGCTTTTAAATACAGGACTCTACGGAACACAAGACTATCTACTCTTTATATATGACTTGTCATACTATATCTATATCGCAAGCTAACCACGATATCTAAGACTTCGAAGTTTCCTAACCTTCGAAGCTTCAATCTATAGACGCTTGCGATCTCTGACTATAACCGCATACCGCCTACTATGCGGTTCTACTTACTTAACAAGTCTAATAAGATGCCTCTGCTTATGTCGGGGATCTCTGACTATCTGAAATCTGGAATCAGCAGCTATCGCAGGTTTTAGCTGGTCCATCCGGCTCTTGGATAGTTCCAGCAGACGGGCTGCGTATTTTACGCTCACCTGTCGGATATTCAACGATATCATGGTCTGTCGAAGGTCTTCGACGTGGGTTGAATCTGTGGGTTTAGCCCTCGTCTTTTCAAGCCGTGATATCCGCTGGCGGTCGTAGGCCCGTTCACGGGCGGTCTCCTCCCGCAAGGTGGCTAGCTCATCCCGTAACGCTTCGATCTGCTCAGCTTGTGCGGCTAGAAGAAGCCGAAGCTCCACTTCGGGGACGATAGAAACTTCGGCGTTCATCATAGCCTCAGAAACTTATTGTAGTTTGATCGCCGGGTCTCATCGCACATGTGCATGTAGCGAAAGGTCGTATGGGGGTCTTTGTGTCTTAGCAATTGCTGAATAGTTAGAATGTCGCAGCCGTTAGCGATCATTATCGACGCGCTACTATGCCTCGTGAAGACGTGAACGCCGCCAGCCTTCTCAATCCCTGCACGTTTCTTGTATTTGATGAAAATCCTGTATATGTCCCGGCGGTGCATTCTTTGGCCGTAATCCGAATAAAACAACGGTTTCCGGCCATCAATCACCAACGGCGGCCTAACCCGAAGATACTCCTTTAGGGTTTTCGCTGCTTCGTCACTGATGTAGGCGATCCCGTCTTGACCGCCTTTGCCCTCCCTGATCGTCAGCCTAAGCCGTGATAGGTCTAGGTCTTCGTCGTCTAGGTTGCATACTTCGCTAGCTCTCAAACACCCATAGAAGGCCGTCTGCAATAGCGCCAGGTGCTTCAAGTTGTCCACTGCATCGAAGATCCGCCGGACGTCTGCCGAATCGAAAAAGTGCGGTATCTGGTTGTTACGTTTCAAAAATGGGAAGGAAAACTCCTCGCCTAGCATCTCGTGATATCGCTTTACGGTAAAGCTGTAGTTGTTGATGGTGCTTCGGGCTCGCTTTCGTTCAACTAGCGAATCCCGGAAAGATTCAGCCTGCAATAAGGTAGGCTTGTCAGTCCCCGCCCATTCCAGGTATATCTTGCATACTGAAATGTAGTTGCTGATCGTAGCTTCTCGGAAACCCTGCCCCGCAAGATATCGCCTGAATCTACTTAGTGCGATATCCGTTGCTGGCACGTCCCATTTCACTGCTAACCGCTTGGGCATCTTTTAGACCTCCCCAAGCGGCGCGATCCCAACGCCTATCACTCAGTACAGGCTATCTTCATAAAATCGATAGGCGCGCGCAGTGCGAAGCACGAGCACGCCTCGGTAGGTTCAGGGCCTAGTCTCGCAGGAGTTCGTGGGTTCGAATCCCATCCCCCGCACCAACTATCCATCGGAAGATGACGATTGTGGTCTGGTTTTTGATGTGTGCTATCAAGCCCGTGATATCCTATATTTTGGCTAATTCGTAAAATACCTTTTCGTGTGGAGTCCCGAAATTATTTCACGTTCCTCTGGATTCGATGCAGTTTGAATTATTGATCCAAAACGAATCTTCGTCTTGTTCAGCTTCATATCCCAGAATATGATTCAGGGATGAGATAGGGTGCGAAATAGTTCTAGGACGCCACAGTGCCTCGCCAGAAAAATGGTTATAGAGGGGACTGGGCGCCTCTTCAGGCGTACTGACCGAAGGCCACCTCGGATACCTCTTTCGTCGTCTCGGAATGAGAATCTGCAATCTTGGATCGGGCCCGCTCGAAGTCCCGGTGGCAGACGACGTCCCTCTCCTCCCTTATCGCGAACATTCCGGCCTCCGTCGCCAGGGCCTTCAGGTCTGCGCCGCTGGACCCCTCGGCTAAGTCTGCGATCCTCTTCAGGTCCACGTCGGGATGGAGGTTCATGCTGGCGGTATGAATCGCCAGGATCGAATGTCTGCCGCCCTTATTCGGCAGGGGGACGTAGATCAGCCGGTCGAACCGCCCTGGCCGGAGGAGGGCCGGGTCGAGCATGTCGGGCCGGTTGGTGGCGGCGATCAGCTTCACCTCGCCCCGGGGGTCGAAGCCGTCCATCTCCGCCAATAGCTGCATCAGGGTCCTCTGAACCTCGCGATCGCCGCTCGTCGCGCCGTCCATCCTCCTGGAGCCGATGGCGTCCAGCTCGTCGACGAATATTATGGCTGGCGCCTTGTTCTGGGCGAGCTCGAATAGCTCTCTCACCATTCGCGCGCCCTCGCCGATGTACTTCTGGACGAGCTCGCTTCCCACCACCCGGAGGAAGGTGGCCTCGGTGCTGCAGGCGACGGCCTTCGCGAGAAGGGTCTTTCCGGTCCCTGGAGGGCCGTAGAGGAGGACGCCCTTCGGAGGCTCTATCCCCACCTTGGCGAAGAGGTCGGGCCTCTTCAGGGGCAGCTCCACGATCTCTCTGATCTGGGAGATCTGGTCTTCAAGCCCCCCGATCTGGCCGAAATCGACGTTGGGAGCGTCTTCAATCTCCATGCCGAAGACGGCGGGGTCGTGGGGTGAGGGGAGGGCAAACATGACGGAGAAGGACTGCTGGTTGAGGGCGACCCTGGTTCCGGGCCTCAGGTCTCCCTCGATGAACTGAGAGACGTTGACGACGAATCGTGGGCCCGTGCTGCTCTTGACCACCACCCGGTTGTCGTCGAGGACGTCCAGGATGGTGCCCACGATCAGAGGGCCTGTCCTCAGCCGCTCAAGCTCGCTTCGGAGCTTTCTCACCTCGCGCTCGAACTTGAGCTTCTGGTTCTCCATGACGCGCTTTTCGCCCTCCACCCGGTCCTTCTGCTCGCGAAGGGCGAGATTTCTCTCCTCGAGCTGTCGCATCCGGTCCATCAGGTAGCGGGAAAAATCGGCGCCGACTCGCGATTCGTCCATGGGATCTCCAAAGCGTATTTAACGTTGACTGCTATTAAACTTTTCCGAGATGAGCAAATATGCAGTGTGAGATATGCGGTACAGAGATCTCCGGCAAGCCAAGAAAAGTGGTGATCGACGGATCTGAACTGCAGGTCTGCAACAGCTGCGTCCGGTTTGGAGAGGTCGCAGATAAGTTTTCACCTGTACCCAGAAAGGTCGTTCCCCAGGAGCGGGCCTTCAGGGCGCCGCCAAAGCCCAGGCCCCGCCGCGACGAGTTCAGGGAGATGCCAGAGATAGTTTCCGATTACGGCAAGATCGTCAAAGAGGCCCGGGAGGGGATGGAGCTGACCCCCGAGGAGCTGGGCGTCAAGATCAAGGAGAAGGCCTCTCTCATCAGAAAGATCGAGAGGCACGAGATCGTCCCCGAGGACTCGGTGAGGATCAAGCTCGAACGGGAATTGAACGTGAAGCTCACCGACAAATCGAGCGATGAGGAATGGAAGTCGGGCAAAGGCGGCAGGGGCCTAACCCTGGGCGACATCGCCTCCATCAAGAAGAGATGACGCCGAAGACCATAGCCGAGGCGGCGAAGGTTCTGGCCCGGGGGGGGACGGTCGTCTACCCCACCGAGACGGTCTACGGGATCGGCGCATCGATCTATATCCCCGAGGCGGTGGAGAGGATCTTCGAGATCAAGGGACGGGCCCACAACTTGCCTCTATCGGTGGCCGTCGCCAGCTTCGAGATGATCGAGCGAATCGCCCGGATCGATGAAGATGATCTCGCCCTCCTCCGAAAGGTGCTCCCGGGACCCGTCACGATCCTCGTCGAAAAAAGCCCCGACCTTCCCGACACCGTGACAGCCGGATCGCGCCTTGTGGGTATCAGGTTCCCGGACCATCCGATGGCCCTGGAGCTGATCAGGACGGCTGGCCCCATAACCTCGACCTCCGCAAACCTGTCGGGCCAAAAGCCGCCATCAAGCCTCGACGAGCTGGACCCAAAGATCGCAGAAAAGGTCGACCTCGTCCTGGACGGGGGTAGATCCCGGTTCGCCCAGCCCTCGACCCTTGTCGAGCTGGCGACGAGAAGGGTGATGAGGGAGGGGGCGGGGATGGAAATGGTGAGGGAGCTTTTAGGATGAACGCGAGAATAAGAGACTTCTTTCAAACCACAGACGGCTGGATATTCGCCGTCGTCGACTACCATCACCCCGAGGGGATAAGGTGCATGCTGCGGTACGTCCCCGACCCCGAAGGCGAGAGAGAGGCCGGTGGCGTTCGATACCGAAAGCTCGACTTCGAAGACGCCTACGAGTTCCTCCGACGAGAACGGCCCGAGTACGTCCAGGACGTCCACGTCGTCCCCGAGGAGGGCGTCCTTCGAATCTATCGGCCCGAAAAGGAGCTTCCAAAGGTGGCGGAACGGGACGAAAGGGTCGGAAAGATCGTCTCGGCCCTGAAAGAGGGAGGCGTCCCTCCGGAGATGATGGGGATCACTGGATCGATGCTGGTGGGGCTTGACGGCCCCAGCTCCGACATAGACTTTCTCGTCTACGGGAGGGACTGGTGGCGGGCGAGGGACGTCATCGAGAGGGCAAAAAAGGAGGAGGGACCCATCCAGGACCTGGACGAGGCGACCTGGGATAAGATCTATCGAAAGAGGGTCCCTGAGATCAGCCGCGACGAGTTCGTCCTCCACGAGAGGAGGAAGGGGAACCGGGGTCTTGTGGACGGGACCTACTTCGACCTCCTCTTCACCCGGGACTGGCCCCAGATCAGGCCGCCTCCCCCGCCGGGAAAAAAGGCAGGACGGCGGAAGATCGAGGCGGTCGTCATAGACGCGGAGTTCGCCTTCGACAACCCCGCGGTCTTCGAGATCGACCACCCCGATATCCCAGAAATCCTCTGCTACACCCACACCTACGCGGGCCAGGCCCTGCCGGGCGAGAGGATCGAGGCCTGCGGCGTCGTCGAGGAGACGGAGGAGGGCGATAGGCTCGTTGTGGGAACGTCGAGAGAGGCGAAAGGAGAGTGGATCCGATCTCTGACCCTTCTGGAGAAGGCCTCGTCAAGATCGTAGAGGGGCTGAAGAGGGCCTGGAGGATCGAGGTCGATGTGGAGGTCGAGATCAGCGAGGAGCCCTTCGTCCTCGGAAGGACGGTCCACGAGCAGGAAGGCTATCGTATATACCTCTCGGAGCCCGAGCCCTACCCCCTCCTCCACGAGTTCTACCACGTCCTCTTCGAGGAGAAGGTGATGAAGCGTCACATAGGCTCGGCTTGCGACTTCTGCGCGAAGATCACCTCCGAGATGATGAACGTCCTCGTCGACCTGGGGATAGAGAGGATCATTCACAGGACCGACCCCGAGATATTTACCGCCTACTTTCCGACGGTCAGAGAGAACCTGGATCGGATCGGAAGGTGCGGCGTCCTCCCCTTCGACCCCACGAGGACCGTCGCCTACAACCTCTACCTCGATACGGCGATAAGAGAGTTCTACCCGGATCTCAGGGACGATTACGACTTCTGGTTGAGGATCGACCTCTCCGATGAGATGAGGGAGGGCGTCGAATCGGCCCTGGCGATCGCGAGGGAGTTCGTTCGGGAGAAGCCCTCCACCTGGCGGGATATCGCTGATGCCGCCGTGGACCTCTCCTGGCCGATCTTCGGGGCTGACGTCATGATCATCGAGTCGAGGGAGGAGTTTCGTATAGTCTGTAACACCGACCACATCGAGGCGAAAAAGAAGGTCTCGGAGATGATTGACCGGCTCAAGGCCCTCTCTTTTGAATGGAGCAAAAGAAAAGGCACAGCGGAACAGAGAATTAGTTAAGGCTTGAGATCCAAAATGTGAAAGATGAGCACCTGAAAGCTTGAAAACACCTGCTTTGGGAAGCGAAAAGAGGTTCATACATGTTATTCGAGGTCAACCCCTTCGACATAGAGATAGGACAGTACAAGGTGATGCTGAACCTGGCAGACGCGAGAGAGCTGGGGATGAACGCCGGGGACCGGGTGAGGGTGAAGGCGAAGGGAGCCTCCTTCACCGCGATCCTGGACGTCACCACCCAGATGGTGGAGTCAGGGAAGGTCGGGATCTTCACCGAGGCCCACCAGAAGGTGGGGGAGGCGATGGAGGTGGACGTGGCCCCAGCGGCGAAGCCCCTTTCCGTCAGCTACATCAAGAGGATCATGGACCAGGAGAAGCTCACCGAGGACCAGATCAGGAC
>DAOSXX010000075.1:0-7491 GCA_035380685.1 Methanothrix sp.
GACCGCGGGATCGTCCCCGGCTCCACCAGCTCCACGTCGGCGACGACGTTGAGGACGCCCTTCAGCTCCTTCGAGATCCTCTTGGATAGAGACATCAGGTCGGAGATCTTGTCGCTGAAGCCGGTCTCCGTCACCTCCACCATCACCTTCATGATGTCCAGGGGCCCCTTCCGGTCGACGATGATCTGGTAGTGGTCGCCGACCTCGGGGATCGTCATCAAGACCGACTCCACCTGGCTCGGGAATACGTTTATGCCGCGGATCACGATCATGTCGTCGGTCCGGCCGAGGATTCTCATCAGCCTCGGGTGGGTCCGGCCGCAGGCGCAGGGCTCGGAGTTTATCACCGTCAGATCGCCGATCCGATACCGGATGAGGGGTATCGCCCACTTGCTGAGAGTTGTTATGACGAGCTCCCCCGTCTCGCCGTCGGAAAGCTGCTCTCCGGTCTTGGGGTCGATCACCTCGATGAGGAACATGTCGGACCAGACGTGAATCCCGTTCTGCTCCTGGCACTCGGTGAATAGGGGGCCGCTCATCTCGCTCGTCCCGAAGATGTCGTAGGCCTTGATCCCCGTCGCCTCCTCGATCCGTCTCCTCGTCTCGTCAGACCAAGGCTCGGCCCCGAAGACCCCGACTTTGAGGCTGGTATCGTTCCGAATGGAGACGCCCATCCTCTCCGCCACCTCTGCTATGTGGAGGAAGTAGGATGGTGTGCAGGCGATGGCGGTGCTGCCGAGGTCCTGCATCAGCATGATCTGCCGCTCGGTGTTCCCAGTCCCGGTGGGAAGAACCGTCGCCCCGATCTTCTCCGCCCCGTAGTGGAGGCCGAGACCCCCGGTGAAGAGACCGTAGCCATACCCCACCTGGATCACGTCCCCGCGGCCAAGGCCTATGGAAGTGAGGGCCCTGGCCAGGGAATCCGACCACATCTCGATGTCGTCTTTGGTGTAGCCGACGACCGTCGGCTTTCCTGTGGTGCCGCTGGAGACGTGGTACCGCACAACTCTGTTTCTCGGCAGGCTGAACATGCCCGTAGGGTAGGTGTTTCGAAGATCGACCTTGTATGTGAAGGGAAGCTTCGTCAGGTCGGAAAGTTCCTTTATGTCCTCGGGCACCACCCCAGCCTCTTTGAACCTCTCTTTGTAGAAGGGGGAATGATCGTAGACGTAATGGACCATCGACTTGAGCCGCTCCTCCTGGAGCTTTCGCAGGTCCTCCGCGGGCATGCGTTCGATGTGCGGGTTCCAGTAGTCAAACATAGGCCATCAACCAGAATTCTCTCACTCTCTTGTACGATAAATATCAATCGATCGTCTCAGGCGATTCGGAGAACATTGAAGAAGGCGGTCGATCCCGTCGACAGGCGTCGAAAGTCCGGGCAAACTCATCACGGAAGACCTTCGGAAATCAGATATACGATCATGACCAAGTCAGACCCGGAGGCAAAATGACTTTGAGGGCAAAAACCTACCTTTGCGCCCTTTTGACGGCCCTCCTCTTGGCGGGCCTGTCGGAGGGTCAGATGGCGGAATTCGACAAGGTTAAAACCAGTAACGGCACCTCAGAGCCGGTTCTGGTCATCGGAACATCCACCGAACCTCAGGGACTTTTGCCCTCTGTGAAAAAGGTTCAGTTCAGAACCGAAACGGGATGGTCCAACTGGATCACCCTGAAAGGCGTGAGGCTCACCACGGGACCCGTGGCCGTCTCACCAGGACCTGGGATCGTCGACATATTAACTGGTGGAAACGACAACGAGCTCTGGCACATCCGCCTCCAGGGCCAAGAGACCTGGTCTGATTGGATAAAGGTCTTCGGCCCGCCGCCGTACAACAAGAACCTCGGCGGGGTCCACTTCAGAAAGTACGAGCTGGCGGCCATCTCGACGGGGTCTGAAGATGGGGACTACTACATCTTCACCTGGGGTCCCACCAACCACTGCCTATATAAGAGGTGCTGGGGCTGCGATGGAAGCGTCTCCTGCGACCGGACGGAAGACTGGATCCAGATAGAGGGGGAGATCGGATCGAGGCCCGCCGCCGTCCTCTGTGAGGGAAAGACCTACATCTTCGCCCTGGACGGCTCCAAAAGCCTCGTCTGGAACTGTGCCGACCTCCCAGCCGTCGGGTCGGGAGAGGTCCTGGCCTGGGATGAATGGCAGCCCCTCTCGGGAACCTTCGCCTCGCCTCCGACGGCGGCCTCTGACGGCGAGCAGATCCACGTCTTCGCCCTGAACCAGGGGGGTGGGATCGGGCACATCACCATCGACCCCGAGACCGGCGGCACCTCCGTCGAGACGATTAACCAGAGGATCGATTCAGCCCCCGCCATCGTCATCGAGGAGGGCAAGATCGACCTCTTCGCAAATCTCGGAGACGAGCTGGTCCACCTCCGGCACGACGGCGGATCCTGGGTGGTGGGCGAGAACCTGAAGGGCTCGATCTCGGGCCAGCCGACGGCCGTCTCCGATGGGATGGGACAGATCTGGGTCTTCGCCCAGGGCCAGGGCGGATGGCTCTGGGGGATTCACTACGGCCCAGAGGACGGCGCCTAAAAAATGTAAGAGCTAAAGAAAATGAAAGATATGCGGGGCGAAAGGCCTATCGACCTCGCCCCTCAGATCTCATCCAGTGCCTCTTTTACGAGCCGGTTCGCCTCCGCCGGATCGGCCCTTCCCCGGGTCTTCTTCATGACCATGCCGACGATGAAGTTGATCGACTTCTCGTTTCCACTTTTGTAGTCGGCCACCGCCTGGGAGCACTCCTTTACAGCAGCCTGCACCGCCTCCTTTACGGCGTCGTCCTCGACCTTGACGAGCCCCTTCGCCTCGACGACTCCAGCCGGATCTCCACCAGCGTCGAGGATAGTGCGGATCACCTCGACCGCCCCCTTCTCCGTGATCTTATCAGCCTCCAGCATTGAGAGGATCTCGACCATATGGCCGGGGCTGAAGCTCTCGATCGTCGCATCGCGGTAGTTCAGCTCGCCCTTGAGGACGTCAGCTATCCAGGCGGCGGCGAGCCTAGGCGATGATCTCTTTGCCACATCCTCATAGAAGTTGGCGACCCTGATCTCGGAGGTGAGGGACTTGGCGTGATCGTCGGCTATGCCGTACTCGGCAACGAACCGTTCCCTCTTGGCGTCAGGAAGCTCCGGAAGCTCCGCCTCGACCCTCGGCACCCAGTCGGCGATCCTCATGGGCACCAGGTCGGGCTCGGGGAAGTAGCGGTAGTCGTGAGCCTCCTCCTTCGTCCTGATGGTGACGGTGATCCCCCGGAGTTCGTCATAGTGGCGGGTCTCCTGGACCTGGGCGACCCCCCTCCTCCGGGCGGACCTCTGCCTCGTGATCTCGTAGGCGAGGGCCTTCTCGACCCCCTTGTGGCTAGATATGTTCTTGACCTCGGCCCTCTCCCCGCCGACAAGGGATATGTTCGAGTCGATCCTCATGGCTCCCTCGAGGTCGCCGTCAAAGACCTCCAGATATTCCAAAATGTTTCTGAGCTTGTCGAGGAAGGACCTCGCCTCCTTCGGGGACCGCAGGTCCGGTTCGGTCACCACCTCCAAAAGGGCCATACCGCACCGGTTGTAGTCGACCATCGTGTACTTGGCCCGGTCGATCGTCCCGGCGTGGACGAGCCTTCCGGGGTCCTCCTCCATGTGGACCCTGGTGATCCTGATCGTCTTCTCCTCGCCGTCATCGCCCTTGATCAGGATCTTGCCACCAAGGCCGATCGGAAAGTCGTACTGGGTTATCTGGAAGGCTTTGGGAAGGTCGGGGTAGTAATAGTTCTTCCTGTAAAAGAGCGTCTCTCCCTGGATCTCGCAGTTGAGGGCGAGAGCGACCCGGATGGCGTACTCGACCGCCCCCCTGTTCAAAACCGGAAGGGTTCCCGGCAGGCCTAGACAGACGGGACAGGTGTGGGTGTTGGGGGCCGAGTCGTGATAATCGGTGGAGCAGCCGCAGAAGAGCTTCGAGTTCAGCTTGTTCAGCTGGACGTGAACCTCAAGGCCTATGATGACGTCTTTTTCGGCCATTTCAGACCACCTCCTTTGGGACCGTCTCGTGGTACGGCGTCGCGTCCTCGTAGGCTTTGGCCGTCCTGAGGACGCCAACCTCATCGAAATGGCGGCCTATGATCTGAAGGCCGATGGGAAGGCCGTCGGCAAATCCGCACGGCACGGATATCGCCGGAACCCCGGCGAGGTTTATGGGGACTGTAAAGACGTCGGCCATGTAGAGCGAGAGCGGATCCTCGATCCTCTCTCCGATCTTGAAGGCCGGGAAGGGCATGGTGGGGGTCACCAGGACGTCGGCGCCGCCGGTTGCGAGAGCCCTCTCGAAGTCCTGCTTGATCAGGGTCCTCACCTTGAGGGCCTTGAGGTAGTACCTGCCGTAGTAGCCGGCCGAGAGGGCGTAGGTCCCAAGAAGTATCCTCCTCTTGACCTCGGGGCCGAAGCCTGCGGCCCTGATCTCGGAGAAGGTAGTGTGCCAGTCCTGGTCAGCCCCGAGCCGGAGGCCGTACCGGAGTCCGTCAAACCTCGCCAGGTTCGATGAGGCCTCGCTCATGGCGATGATGTAGTAGGCAGCGAGGGCGTACTTGGTGTGGGGGAGGCTCACCTCCTTCCACGACGCCCCCAGCTCCTCGAGCTTCGATATGGCGTCCCAGACCGATTTTTCGACCGCTGGGTCCACCCCCTCGCCGAAGTACTCTTTGGGGACGCCGCAGACGAGCCCCTCGACGCCGCCGTCGAGGCCTGAGAGATAGCCGCCTTCGGAGTTGACGGAGGTCGAGTCGCGCTGGTCGTGGCCCGCGATCACCTCCATCACCAGGGCCGCATCCTCGACGTTCAGGGTGAGGGGACCTATCTGCTCCAGACTGTTGGCGTAACTGACGAGGCCGTACCGGGAGACGAGGCCGTAGGTGGGCTTGAGGCCGACGATCCCGCAGAAGGAGGCGGGACACCTGATCGACCCGCCGGTGTCGGAGCCAAGGGCGCACGGGGCCTCCCCGGCGGCGACGGCCGCGGCGGACCCGCCGGAAGACCCGCCCGGAACCCGGTCGAGGTCCCAGGGATTTCTCGTCGTGCCGAAGTAACTGCTCTCGGTTGAGGTCCCCATGGCGAACTCGTCCATGTTCGTCTTGCCGACGACGATCGCCCCCTCCTTCTTCAGCCTCTCTATGACGTGGGCGTCGTAGGGGGGTATGTAGCCCTTGAGGATCCTCGACGAGCAGTTCGTCTCGATCCCTCTCGTCGATATACAGCTTTTGATCGCTATGGGAACCCCAGCCAATAGGCCGGACCAGGGCGCCCTGTCAAACTCCCTGGCCCGTTCGAGGGCCGAATCCTCGGAGAGGTTGTTGTAGGCGTTGAGCTTGCTCCTTTTGATCTTCTCGAATAGGGCTGCGACCCTCTCCTCGGCCGAAGCTCCCGCCGCAAGCACCTCCTTCAGCTCTCTCAACATGGAGATCACACGATCCTGGGGCTCTTGAAGTAGCCGTTCTCCCTTCTGGGAGCGTTCGAAAGCGACTCCTCCTGGGGCATGGACTCGCTGACCTCGTCCTCCCGGAAGACGTTGGTGAGGTCTACGACCCGATAGGTGGGCTCCACGTCCTCGGTATCGAGCTCGTCGAGCTGGTGGAAATAGTCGAGAACCGAGTTGAACGAGGCGACGAAGCCCTCCTTCTCCTCCTCGGCAACCTTTATGCTGGCAAGCCAGCCTATATGATCCACATCTTCTCCTGTAATCATCGTTATCCCACGCCGATTCTTCTCTCTGGAAAAAGAAGAAAATCGTCGGAGGCTATGAACCTTTTGCCGAGAATCCCGAAAATAGAAAAAGGCAACACGGAAACAGGACAAATCAAAAACAAGGCAAAACAAAAAAAGGGTCGTAGCGGACTCGCCGGGATTTGAACCCGGGACTGAGGCTCCGGAGGCCTCCGTGTTATCCAGACTATACTACGAGTCCAGCTAAGATTCCAGCACTATCTCGATGTTGACGTTCTTGGGAACCTGGATCCGCATCAGCTGGCGGAGAGCCCGCTCGTCGGCGTCCAGGTCGATCATACGCTTGTGCACCCGCATCTCCCAGTGGTCCCAGGTGGCGGTCCCCTCCCCGTCGGGGCTCTTTCTCGTGGGAACTACCATCCTCTTGGTGGGCAGCGGGATAGGTCCCGCCATGTGCACACCCGTCCTCTGGGCGATCCCTCTCACCTGGCTGCATATGTCATCCAGGGAGCGGGGGTCGGTTCCAGATAGCCGTATTCTTGCCTTCTGCATAACTCAAACACCAGAAAAATTTGAGTTAGCGGGGGGTGACGTTCATGCACATGCCCGCTGCTATCGTCTGACCCATATCCCTGATGGCGAACCGCCCTAGCTGGGGGATCTCCTTGACCTTCTCGATCACCATCGGCTTTGTCGGCATGACGGTGACTATGGCGGCATCGCCGGCCTTGATGAAGGCGGGGTTCTGCTCCTTTACCGCACCGGTCCTGGGGTCGAGCTTGGCCTTGATCTCGGTCAAGGTACAGGCGATCTGGGAGGTGTGGCAGTGGAAGACGGGGGTGTAACCCGCGGAGATGGCGCTCGGGTGCTGGAGGACCACGATCTGGGCGGTGAACTCCTTGGCCACGGTGGGCGGCGAATCGACATGTCCGCAGACATCGCCTCTCCTGATGTCCTTCTTTCCGACGCCCCTCACGTTCCAGCCGATGTTGTCGCCGGGGAGAGCCTGCTCAGCCTCTTCGTGGTGCATCTCGATCGTCTTGACCTCGCCGGTGACGTTGGCGGGCTCGAAGATGATCTTATCGCCCTTCTTGATGATACCGGTCTCGACCCTGCCGACAGGGACGGTTCCGACACCGGAGATGGTGTAGACGTCCTGGACGGGCAGTCTCAGAGGCAGGTTGGTGGGCTTCTCGGGCTCCTTGAGGTTGTTCAGCGCCTCCAGGAGGGTAGGTCCGCTGTACCACTTGAGGTTGTCGCCGAGCTTGACGATGTTGTCGCCGACGAAGGCGGAGAGTGGTATGAAGGGTATATCTGCGACCTTGTATCCGACCATCTGGAGCAGCTTTCCGACCTCTTCCTTGACCTCTTTATACCGCTCCTCGCTGTACTTGGCGGCGTCCATCTTGTTGATGGCTATGATCAGCTGGTTGATCCCCAGGGTTCTCGCGAGGAAGACGTGCTCCCTCGTCTGGGCCATGACCCCGTCGGGGGCTGCGACCACGAGGACTGCAGAGTCGGCCTGGCTGGCACCAGTGATCATGTTCTTGATGAAGTCTCGGTGGCCGGGACAGTCGACGATGGTGAAGTAGAACTTGTCGGTGTCGAATCTCTGGTGGGCGATGTCGATGGTGACGCCCCTCTCTCGCTCCTCTTTCAGGCTGTCCATGACCCAGGCGAACTCGAAGCTGCCCTTGCCCTTAGACTCGGCCTCTTTCTTGTACTGCTCGATGATATGTGGAGAAACCGCGCCGGTCT
>DAOSXX010000076.1:0-6840 GCA_035380685.1 Methanothrix sp.
CACTTTTGTTTTCGGATCCATTTTCCTCTCTTTTCCGTCTGACGGCCGTTCGGTGAAAAGCTTATTCAAGCAACTTCTGCTCTTTCCACATCTGCTCAGAAAATATGCATACTCGGACGCGTTACGACATTTCGGATGTAACGAGCTAATAAGATATATATTTATCGATATGTCCCACTTTAAAGTTATACTGTCATGGCCTCAGGGGCCGAGCTTTAAGTTATGTTGAGATCGTCGGAGGTGGATGAAAATGTTCTGGTCTATCCGCCGAATCTTTGTGAAACGCTTTCAAAATAGTTGATCAATTCAATATTTCTGGTGGGCTTTGACCGAAAAAAAACTCCGGAGCCTCCAAGAGGTCCGCGCCATCATCCCAGCGGCGATCCAATCCACCTTCACCTTTTTAGATGAATTTTCGGCTGGAGACGAACAGATGAGGTGACCGCCCGGCGAGGACCCGCCGCCTCTATCAAGAGACGCGATCTCGCAGAACTTGCCCAGATCCGGATCGATCAGGTGGGCCGATCCGGTTCGCCCGGAAGTTGATCCCATCTTGTTGTAGAAAGACTACCCGAGACAGCATGGGACCGCCCATAAACCGACCGACATCGGACCTTTTTTGAAAAGAAAGGTGCGGCTGCCGGGAATCGAACCCGGGCTACAAGCTTGGGAAGCTCATGTCCTAACCCCTGGACCACAGCCGCTCAGGCCTTTCTTGGTGGGCCATATCTCATAAAGCTTATGCTTTGGGGTGGAGGGCCACGATCTCCTCGAAGGCGGCGATGACCGTCTCCAGCTCCTTCCGGGAGAGGAGGTAGGTGCTAAGCTTGAACTGCCTCGTGAGCCCTGGCTTTATGCCAAATATATTTCTCTTTTTCAACTCCCTATAGAGAAAGTAGCGCCCCTTCTTTGCGGTCTGGGATATCTCGTAGAGGATCTCGGACTTGAAGAACATGAGGTCGTGGTTGTGGGGCCGATCACCCATGAGGGCCAAGCCGAGCTTCTCCATCTCACCTGCAAACCAGCGGGCCTTCTCCACCTCCTCATCCCAGCGGTTCGTCCTCTCGACAACGGCAGGAAAGCTCGCCATCATCGTCAATACCCCTGCGCCCCGGAGGGTGCAGCCCAGCATCTCCACCTCTTTGTTGGGCACGAGCTCCGATCTTCGAAATATCCTCGATCCCAGCTCCTCAGTCGTGCCGAGGACTCCTATCGGACCTGAAGAGGCCATGGACTTGTGGCCGCTCCCGACGATCACGTCCGCGCCCAGCCTCCTCGCGCGAATCGGCATCCTCCCCACCGAGTAGGCGCCGTTGAGCATCAGGGGCACCTCCTCGCGATGGCAGATATCCGAGACCGCCTTTGCGTCCACCAGGTTTCCGTAGTTTCCGTCCGGGTATGTGAGGACCGCCATCCCGACCCTCTCGCCGCGACCCTTTGCCCTCTCTATCGCCTCATCGTAACCCTGGGGATCGACCATGTAATGGGGCTTTTCGCTGGGAGGGACCAGCTCCACCTTAAGGCCTGCCAGCTCTGCGGCCAAGAGGGTGGTGTAATGGGCGTTGCCGTCAGCGACCACCGTCTCTCCCTTCTCGCAGAGGGAGTGCATGGCGGCGAACATCCCCTCCCTCGCCCCGTGGGTTATCCTGACCTCGTCGACCCCCAGAAACTCGGGGAGGGCCTGGTGGACGAAGTCTTTGATGGGGGGGTTTTGGATCTCGTCTAGAGCTCCGGTACAATAGTCGCATACAGAGTAGCCGTCGGCCCATTCTAGGATCGCCTCTCGCGCCTCGGGGGTGAGGACTCCCCCTCGCTGGAGGGGGTCGACGTTTATGGCCCCTGCGGTACTTCGCTTCAGACCAGTGAACTTCTCGAGATTGTCAAGCATTTCTCTTGAACTTGATCTCGCCTGCGGTATAACCCTTCCCCTGAATCAGACGGATTCGACCCGTTGAAGAGTCCTGATACTATTTCGCACCCCATCTAAGTCCGGACGGAACTGGTATCAAAGTCTGAGCCATCCTGGATGACGCATCCAGGATGGTCTTGGCCGGCGGAGAGTTCTCAGCCATCAATACCGAGAACAGCAAGTTGGTAATCGATCAACCAGTGGAAACGTATTGGTGGCTTTGTCCGATGAAGGAGCTGATACTTGATTATGGCAGCGAGTTTGGTGCTTACAGAATCCATGATGATGGGAGCTGGAAGAGCGATTTCAAGAATAACCTGGAAAAATGCGGTATCAGACCGATTTTAGCCAGAGTGAAACACCCCCAGACAAATGGAAAGCTTGAACGGTTTTTTGGAGAATTCAAAACTGGTGAATTCCCGACGGGCGCGAAGTAATTTCAGAACCCCACACAAATTTTCGGATGAAAATGTTTCAGCAGATCTCACCTCCTCTCATCATCCGAAGGTCTGTACTATCCACCCTTTTATCTCGTCTCTCACCCGCCGAAAGGCTTCTAGCTGCACCTCAACCGGCCCTGAAGCCTCGGCTGGATCTTCGAAGCTTTTGTGGACGACCTCTCTCGCCTTTTGGGCCTTGGTCGGCAGGTCGAGATCGATGCTGCAGATGGGGCAAGCCTGTTTTGCTCTGTCGCAGACCGTGACGGCCAAGTCGAATACCACATATCCGAATTCCTCAACGCGTTTTGAGCGCTGGCCAGAGATGTCGATCTCCTTCATGACCAAGACGGCACGAGGATCTACTATCGTGGCTTCAATGCCAGCGCTATAGCTCTCGTACCGGTCTAGCATACATGGTCTTCAAGAGCCCTTCTGCCATCTGAGATCGAGCCGAGTTGTGGGTGCAGAGGAAGAGAACCTTCTTCCTCTCCTTGCTACCTCATCGATCAAAACCCGGCTGAGCCATTTTGCGCATGCCGAAAGCGCTCATCAGATCTCTGATCAGCCCCATTCTTCGACGTTCTTCTCATGATAGTCGATGGCGTCCTCGACGCGGGATCTGACCATCTCCTCCCCTCCAGCGGCGTCTTCCATGCTGTGCCATCCCACCACGACGTTTCCGTCAGAATCTTCCACCAGGGTCAGAACGATCGTCAGAGGGATGTAGGACTTGCCACCGTTGGGGTCGTAGATGTCGAAAAGTTCTTCCGCCTTCAGGTCGCTGCCGCCAGATATCAGGTTTTCATACGCCACGTCATCCCCGTAGTCATCCAGGACGGCGTCCACATAGGCCTCTTGGTCGACGCAGGCTTTGCACTTTCCAGCGCTGTGGTCGAGAATAAGGATCGGCTTCTCTTTCAGGTCGTCCAACACCCACTGAGGATGATTTACTTCAGATCCAGCGTTAGGATGCTGTTCGGGATAGACGGTCCACCAGTCATCGGGTCCGGACCCTACGGAGTATTCTGCTGCCGAGACGGCGGCTATGTGGCCGACCACCAGAACGATTCCCACAACCAGGGCTGTGAGGCGTTTAATCTTGATTGAATGCGAAATGTATACCAACTCCCACTATTCCTCTCGATGTTACCCCACTACTTCTCACACCGTGAATTCGAGTCACGTTCTCCTCTGCGTGACCCTCATATAGAACGCATCAATATAGATTGATATTCGGTGCTTCTGATAGCTGAGCGTACATCTGAAGCCCAGTCCTGGGGTGGAGGATATTCGTATATATAGTTGTTGGATTGCCCGTATCCTTATCCCCATCAAAGCGATTTTACCCCAAATTCGCCTCGTCAATGTATTGATACTAACTAGAAACTGCATCAACATAAGGCGTATTCTGAGGCCTTTGGAGAACATATCTGAAAGTAGTCGACATCCTTATATATCGAAATAGATTGATATGAATCCTGTGAGTCGATGGGAGACGACAAGGCTAAAAGGAGCGGCAGGTCCGGATGAAATGCTAGATGTGCGGCAGAGAGGGCTGCTCCCTTTTCAAGGTGAAACATCAAGTGAGGGGCAAGATCAAGATCTGCAAGGAGTGCTGGATGGTGGAGAAGTACAGGCTCCTTCCCTCCGGCGGGTGCTCTTGCTGCTGAGCTGATCGATATGAGCGAGGATGTCGAGCTCCACGACCTTTGCGCTGAGAGGCTGGCGAGGCTGACAGGAGACCGGTGCAAGGCCAAAAACACTTGCAGGAGACTTCAGGACCTCTCCGACAGCATAGACGAGGCAGAGCTTGATGCCGAGGCCGAGGTATTCAGGGCGATGTCCGATCCCTTCAGGCTCGCGATTCTAAAGCTCCTCAGAGAGGGCGAGCTTTGCGTCTGCGAGATCATGATCGCCCTCGACAGGCCCCAATCTTCGACATCTCATCACCTATCGATCCTGAAGAGGGCGGGCCTGGTAAAGGAGCGGAAGGAGGGAAAGTGGTCGAGATACCGTCTCTCCGAGGGGGCTGTCATAGAGATGATGAACCTGGCTTGGCTGATCGCTGGAGACTGAGGTATCGCTGGACGGCACGGACTTATTAAGGGTGCTTTAAAGGAGTGTATACAGAATGCGAATTAAACTAGCGAAGTACGGAGCGCTTCTGGTCGCCGTGATCGCTCTTGCAAGCAGCGCACAGGCCGGATGCAGCTGTCGCGGAGGCGGCGAAGGCACGTGGGACGGCCCCGCCTGGGTCGAGGCTGCCCTAGGCGAATCGTCGGAGGTTGCGTCTCCATCTAGCGGGACGGTAGCTGTAGCCGGTGCTGAAAAGGTAAACGAAGCCGAGTCGGATGGCCTTGACGAGATCTGGCCCCAATCCATATCCGCCCAGGAGCTCCGCGACAGGCTTGACGGCGACTCAAAGCCTCTGATCGCTTACGTCAGCAACACGCCGCCCCAGAGCTCCTCGTACATCGAGGGATCGATCCTCCTCCACTCAAGAAGCCTGGTCCAGGGGGACGGATCTCTCAAGTCCGTGGCCGATCTGGCCGGGGTTCTCGGAAACGCCGGAATCACCGAGAAGGACGAGCTGATCATATATGGCGACTGCTTCTCCTGCGGCGATTTCACCTTCGTTTTCTGGGCCATGAAGTACCTGGGCCACCAGAAGGCCCAGATCCTGGAAGGAACGGCTGAAGACTGGGCCGCAGCCGGACTTCCGATGGCTGTAGCGCCGACGACGAGGCCCCCAGCCGTCTACTCCCCAGACCCCTTCCTTGAGCTTCGTGCAGATTACGAATCCGTCGCCAGCGGCGAGTTTGTGGTGGTCGACGCCAGAACCCCCGATCAGTTCTCTCTAGGTCACATCGACGGAGCGATCAACATCGACTATCACCGAGTGATCGAAGACGGCTGGATCAAGGACGATTCTGCTCTCTCCGAGATCTTCGGCGATCTTGATGAGGATCGGCCGGTCGCTGTCTACACCAAGAACGGTGGCCAGGCTTCCATAGTCTGGTACGCCCTGATGCTTCAGGGGTGTGATGCTAGGCTCTACACCTGGAACGACTGGCTGAGCCATCAGCCCTAAAGGGATGGAGATGATCCCCGTCTCCGAAAATGCCAAGCCAGCCCCTTGGGTCACGGGGTCATCTCATTTGCGCTCAGTCCGTGATTTTTCCCTGTTCAGGCCATGAGCACCTGGATCAACAGGCCCAAATAAATCGTCCTCGATGCCGTGAAGGTTGGTGATCAGCATCACCTTCGAATAGGCAGACTGCGAGGGAAACTCATATGGGCCCTACCTCTCCCAAACCTCCATGCCCATGCCGGAGTAGTACTCAATCCTATTGGGAACGAACTTCAAGACCACGTACTCCGGGTTCTCCGGCGTCTGGAAATACGGCTCAAGCCTGGGGTCCCAGAAGATCTTCTTCGTCTTCAGGTCCTCGTAAACCTCGGCCCTGCTCATGATCACGACGTAGGGGTCAGAGTAGCTTTCGCCGGACCATACCGATATGGCAGCGACGGGCTTCTCTTTAATCTGCTGTACCTTCCGGGAGCTTCTCATCGTCGCCCCCACCAGGCTCAGGTCGTCTTTTCCCTCCAGGGCCATGAACCTCAATGCTGGCTCGCTTGCGGAAACGGTGGCCACTGCGGCCACATGCTCTCCCCCGATGACCTCGAGGATTTTATCTTTCAGCTCCAATAGTTGTTCCTCCTTCCAACGGTCAATTGAGCTAATTACCCAATATTTTGACAGTGAGATCTGATATAATTGACGTACAACTGGCCTGTACGTTGACCATGTAAAACTTATATATATAACTTAATATTAGATTAATTTAAATATCGTGCCCAAATTACGCGCACATCTTCTCCGACCGCCCCACCATCACCATCAAAACCAGGCTCGTGAGAGCGAGAACGAGGAAGACGCCGAAGATCACCTTTAGGCTGTCGAGAAAGGCGGGATGGCTCTCAGGAACGATCTCGGTCCCGCCCGGGTACAGGGCGAATATCAGGATCACCGCCGCCATGCTCACCGTCTGGCCTGTCAGTCGCATCATCTCCACCGTCCCCGAACCACGCCGTACATGTCACGGCTGATGGAACCCAGGACGCACTTGACCACCGGCGGCTGGGAGGGAGGACGAAGGCCGTGAAGAGCCCCCGCAGTGACCAAAACCTCCTTTTATCCCTTCCCTCATCACCCTTTGGAGCTTTGATTATGGCGATTCATCCCATCGAGTTTCGTTACGGAAATCCGGAGATGAAGGATCTCTGGTCAGAAGACTACAGGTTCCGGTGCCTCTTTTTGGTGGAGGCCGCCCTCTCCCGGGCCGAGGAGGAGCTCGGCCTCATCCCCGAGGGGGCTGCAGACGACATCGAGAGGGCCGCCGAGAGGGCGAGCCCCGACCGGGCGAAGGAGATCGAGGACGAGATCGGCCACGACATGATGGCCGTCGTCCATGCCCTGGCCGAGTCCTG
>DAOSXX010000077.1:0-6680 GCA_035380685.1 Methanothrix sp.
AGGCTAGGATAGCCGAGTCTCTGGCGGAGGCCTGCCCGACGGGGGCCATCTCTGTCGCCCTCGCCGACGAGAGGCAAAAGGAAGAGAGCTTCACCCTCACCTTCCAGCTGGTCCGGTGCCGCAGATGCAGAACGCCCTTCGCCACCGTGGAGGAGGTGAAGTACGTCATAGATCGCCTACCAGAAGATCTTAGGTCTCAGAGCTCGGCCGTCTCCTGGATGGAGCTATGTCCGAGCTGCCGCCGATCAGCCGAGCGGGAGGCGGCGGCGAGGGACCTGATCGTCGTTCGGAGCGGATCGAGGAGGTAAAGGCTTGAAAGAGGGCTGGGAAAAGCCCAGCCTCTGACCTCCTACAAGCCAACTAGCCCCCGCTCGGATCGCTGACCCTTCCCAGAAAAAGTATGCATCCGGTCTCTTCGTCCTCTATCATGAAGAGGAACGGATGATCAGCGCGAAATACGGGAACCTCCTCCGCAAGAAGACCGGGGGGGCATTCCGCTATGCCAACTTCCGTCGCTGCCGCTGCCTCAGTCCCCGCCTCGTTCACGTTGACATAGGCCTGATGTATGACCTCGTCGATGAAGAGATCTCTTCCAGGGCAGATCCCTGAGAAGTCGGCCATCTCTGTAAAGGAGGTCGGCATCCCCATATTCGTCAAGTTATCTTTCAGGAAGTAATTGGCTCTGATCTTAAACTTCGGTATGTAGACGTCGACGCGAGCCCCTTCTTCTTGGTCCTTTCTCCACTGGTCGAGCTTCTCGACGGAGAGCAACCTCTCCAACGAGGCGAGGTCATGCCCTTTCGGCAGGAGAATCGTCATAGAGAGTTTTCCGCCTTCGTAGGGCATCTGCAGCATCTGCATATCCCTCGTCTCCAGGTAGTCGAACTGGACATATTCATCGAGCTGCCTCATCATGGGGACCGACACGGTGCCGCCATCGGCAGTGAAAAAGTCCTCATCATCTGTGAGGCTCCCGTCAAACTGATTGACCCATGTCCCGTTGAAGTATATGGCGTTGGTCAAGACCAGACGCGTCAAAGGAACGATGTAGCCGGGAGGAACGAGTTCTTCTATCTTGTAGGCTGTTTTTTCCTCGACCCACTGGTTTATGATCTGGCGCGCGCCATCGGGCGCTCCACTGAAATCCAGATTCTCTGCCGTGGCATGGTAATAGTCGATCACGACGTCCTCATAATCGCCTTCAAGTGGGAAGTCGTCGTCCACCCAGAGGGCATTGGCGGTGGAGAGGACGTAACCGGAATCATTTGCATTTATCCGCCTGTCTAGACTTGAGAAGGACTGCCGCCTTAAGCTGTCATTTCCGGAAAAATAGAGCACCGATCGCATCTCATCTGCGGTCTTGCCTCTCGCTCCCTCGTAGGTCATGGCCAGGGCGCTGTTCAGGCTCCAGGGAGAGAAGAATACGTTCTCATCCCTTCCGGCCACATCTCGATACATATCCAGAGCGAACCGGTTGTTGGCGATGGCGATCATTTTGGCATCTGTCATATCCCCCGCATCTGTTATCTGCTCAACGCCTTTCATCTCCTCGGCGTCAGTCAGATGGTTCTCAACGACTGCCTCAGATCCCGTCTCGTCTGGGATGGACAGGCAGCCACAAAGCAATACGGAGGACACCAGTAGGAAGAGCAAAGCCCAAGATGATGGGCTATCATTCGCGTTTTTTATCAAATATATAAGTGTATTTTTTGGCATTTCCGAACCCACCATTTCCGTTATAAATCTGATATGTCTAAGTAAGTTATGATCGTCATTCCATTGAAGTTTCCAGCTCCTCCAGCGCCTCTCTCGGTAGCGCCCTCACCACGTCGATCTTCTTGACGCAGTGGGTCTTCACGCCGTACTTCTTGGCTATCGGCCTCAGCACCTTCATCGAGTACTTGCCGGCTATCTCTTCAGCATCCATAAATTTATTTAATGACATGAAGATATTTAAACTTTTTCTAAGAATTGCTACAATCTCGACAAGCTAATATGGACTTGCGAATAAGTTAATATTTGATGTAATATCCGATTTTTGGGGAAGAAACTTAACTCTCGTTCTTGTCGTCCCCTTTGTCGTCCCATCGGAATGCATCCAAAAGGAGGCAGCTGAGCTTGAAGGGTGGCCCTAGCCGGAGGGGGCCGGAAAATGGACACCCGACTGCTGCCGCTAGCCCTCTCGCCTTTAATCTCCCTTTTTCGAATCTTCCGGATCAGGCCAGACGTAGCAGAGGTCCTTCGGCTCGGTCCAGCCGAAGGCCGAGTAGTGTTCCTGGTTTTTTCGGAGGAGGTTGGACCGGTGAGAGGCGTGAAGCTCTTCAGACCCGAACCACGACGGCAGAAAGCCCTCCTCCTTCTCCTCGTACTTGCGGCGCAGCTCCTCCAGCTCCGCTCCCTCCATCTCCCGGTTTGCGGCCAGGATCTTCTCCTTACAGGTGTCTCTGTACCCTCTCCTCGTCCACTCCTCGCAGATCACGACGCCGTAGTAGGCGAGAGCCTCGGGGTTTTTGGACCACATCTTCCAGATGGGGTGATTCTTCCAGCGGCTTTTGCCGTCCCGGCATATCCTCAGAAGGACGAGGGCCTCCGACCTCTGCTTTCCGAGCCTCTGCCTGTCCAGCACCTCGGCCGACCTCTTGAAGTCCGGGTAGGGGAGAAACGTCTGCATTTGTTCATCCTCAGAACTTGGTTTTTCAGCTTGGTGCAAACTGGTGGACCAAACTATAAAGACGCTATCAGCGGGTCAGGGCCTTCTGCCCGCCATCAGGGCGATGCAGAGGTACTGCCAGACGACGAAAACCAGGTCGAACCCAGCCTCCCTCCACCAGGCCGCATGATCAATATCCTTCTCGGAGGTGTTCGTCCCCCTATCCCCCAGCTGCCGCAGCTCCTCGATCTGATATATCCTCGAACCATACACATGCGAGATTGTTGAGTATGTCAAAAGGTTTTGGGACTATACAGCCCCCACTCCCACCTCCCACCGAAACCTTTATATTCGACAAACACCGTAGTACAGTACGGCATGTAACGTGCCATTTCCTCCCTCCTTTACCCTCTATTTTTTTCTTCTTCAATACCTCCCAGCCGTTTCGTCTCCTTTAAATAAGACCAGATCACCCTTTTCGAACATATGCATGACCCTCTGCGGAAGATCGACGACCTCGTCTCTGCCCTGGATGAGCTCCGCCTCCACGTGGGTCCCGCCGACCTCCGGGTGGGGGACCGGAAGGTGAACGGCCAGCTCTACATCGCCCTCGCGAACGCATGCCTCCGGAACAGGGCGGCCCTTCTCTACGGCGGGATGGGCGCAAACAAGACGACCCTGGTGAACCTCCTAGGGTCTGCCTTCACTGGCCTCTCCTTCGACGAGGTCGAAAACCTCATGATAACGGGCCATCCCGAGCAGACCGAGGAGAAGATCGTGGGGTTCATCGATCCCCGCCAGTGGTCCTGCCCGCCGGCCTCACTATCGTCTCTTTCTTCGCCCTCGTCTCCTTCGTCGTCCTCGTCTCATTCTTCGTCTTTCCCCGACGGCGGGGCGGGGTCGATCCAGGTCATGTGGACGCCCTGGGCGAGGTCCCGGTGGAAGGTGATAAACGAGATCAACCGCTTTCCCTCCGGAAAGCAGAACCTCTTTTTGGAGCTCATTTCGAAGCGGAAGGTGAACTACGCCGGAGAGACCCTGGAGCTGGGGGATACCTGCTACTTCGCCACCATGAACCCCGACTTCAGCGCCACCTACCCCCTGGACGAGGCGCTCCTCGATCGGATATCGATCTCGGTCCCCGCGACCCAGCCCGACTTTCTCGCCAGCCTCGCCCTCGCCGAGAGGGAGAGGGAGGTCGATGAGCTGGCCGAGTCCCTCCCGCGTCTTTCTCGGGAAGAGTTCGACGCCCTTCCCGGCATGGTCGCCTCCGTGTGCCTGGAAAGCCAAGTGGAGCTCTCGATAATATCCCTCCTTCGAGACTTCACCCTCTGCGAGCGGGCACCGGCCTTCGACAAGACCCAGCTCTCGGGCGGGTCGAAGCCGAGCCGGGGGCTCTGCGCCGGCTGCCACTACTTCAACAACCCCGAGGTATGCTGCTGGCAGGTCGACGAGGGTCTCTCCGACAGGGTGAGGCAGGACCTCAGGTCCTACACCAGGGCTTTGGCCCTCCTCCTCGGCTTCGGCGGCTCCGAGGGGAAGATCGAGGTCCTGAGGGCCGTCGCCCCCTACGTCATCTGGCACCGGCTCACCCCCAACAGGACGATGCTGGAGCGACCCCCCTACTACGGGGCCGGGCGGCTTCAGTACGTGAAGGACCTCGTCGAGAAGAGCATCAACCGGACCCTGAACGAGCGGGGCGAGATGAACATGATCTTCGCCCGGGCAGTCGACGGCGAGATATCGCCGAGAGAGGCTATGGAGGAGCTATCGGGAAGTGACGACCCGATAGCCAGGCTCGACTACGTGAGGGCCCTGGAGAGGATGGTTTGAAGCTCTCGGGGTTCATGGACCAGGCCTACGGAGGGAAGGTCCGGGGGAAAAAGAGGCTCGAAGAGAAAACGGGCGAGTTTCTCCTGGGCTTTGAGGACCTGGCCGGAAGGCTGAAGGAGAGGCCGAAGAGGGCGGAGGTGGAGGCTCTCGTCCCCGACGATTCCGAGGCGATCGTCGACCTCGTCGTCTCGGCTTCGCCGAAGGACAGAAGAGAGGAGATGATCTGGGGGCTACTCTCAGGCCTCGCGGCCGAGAGGCTGTCAGAGTCCCTGGTTCTGCCTCCCCGAAACTACGCAGGCCTGGAGATGAAGAGTGGGACTATCATCCTGGACAGCGCAGCTCCGGCCAAGGCCTCCGAAGGGGCAGGTCAGACGAGACGCGCGAAGGCCCACCATCTGGGGGAGAAGATGGCCGGAGGGAGGCTCATCGTTCGGGGCGGCGCCGGAGATTATCTGGGCCAGGAGATGAGGGGTGGCGGGATCATCTCCTCGTCCTGCGGCGATTACGGATTTCGGAATATGGCCGGAGGCTGGGGAGTCGTCAAAGGCAACGCCGGAAACTACCTTGGGGTCGGAAACTCCGGCGGCAGGATCGCCGTCAAGGGACGGGCCGGGGCGAGGGCTGGCTGGCTGATGCGGTCGGGCAAGATCAGGATTGGAAAAGACGCCGGGGAGTACCTGGGCCTGATGATGGGCGGCGGCTCGATCTCCGTTGGGGGCAAGGCCGGTCCGCGGGCTGGGTGGCGGATGAAGGGCGGCCTGATCGAAGCTGCAGGTTACGGCCCCGAGGCGGGAGATGAGAAGGTTGGGGGCAGGATACTCCGAAGAGAGGGTCTTTGAAGTCTGGGAGAGGTCCCGGGCGAGCTGGCACCGACCCCAGCTTCCAAGGCCGATCATCGACGGGTCGGACGATGTCGACGGATTTCCCTTCAAAAACTACAGGATCGTCGTCGATTCGGAGGCCCTCGAAAAAGGCGACCGGTATCTTGAGAACCTCTTCGACCATCTGATCGTCCACTATCTCTTCTGCCCCCGGTCCCTGGAGATGGCGGGAAGGCTCTCTCTTGCGGCCCTGGAGGGTCTGGAGAAGAAAGAGAAAGAGAGGGACCAGGCGAGGAGGATGGTGAACATCTTCTCCGACATCGTCGTCGATACCTTCCGGCTGGAGAGGAGCGCGGAGGACGAGGAGAAGGTCCTCCTGGGCTGGAGGGATTTTGCGAAACGGGACCTATCGCCTCTGGACGAGGCGGTGGTGGGGCTCCTTGCTGACCTCTGGAATGTGGACCTGCCATCGTCGGACCGGCCCGAGTCGGAGATGCTTCTATCGGTCTTTCGCTGGGGCGTGAAGGACAGGTCGAAGTGGCCGAGGCAGTGCATGCAGATGGCGAGGGTCCTCGGCCCCCTCGCGCCGGGGCTCCTCGGCTCCGGAGAGGTCCCCTCCATCGAGGGGCTGGGCGGGAACGCCCGGTCGGCTCCCCTCTCGGGGCTCGCCTCAGATCTGGAGCCCGATGTCTATCGGGAGGCGCTATCGGTTCTGGGCCTCGATGGGAACCTGGCGCGCTGGTACCGGGACCAGAGCTACAGCATAGTGATCAGGCCGACGATCCGAGTTCGTGAGAGCTGGTACCCCTCAAGCCTCGTCAAGTGGCGGTTTTGCGACCCACCGAGCGAGCTTGACGTCGCCTACTCCATGAGCCTCGCGCCAAGGCTCATACCAGGAGTCACCACCTATCGGCGGGTGCAGGAGTGCTGCGGGATGGCGACGGGAGGAGAGAAGGTCCCGGACCTCCTCGTCGTCCTGGACAGCAGCGGCTCGATGGGAGGCCACCGCCGGGGGACGAAGACCCATGCGGCGACCCTAGCCGCCTTCAAGGCGAGCAGCTTCGCCCACGCCCAGGGGGCGGAGGTGGCGGCGATCAGCTTCAGCGACCGGATGGTTGTCCAGGGCTGGACGAGGGACCTCGCTGCCGCAGAAAAGGTTCTCGTCCAGCACCTGGGGTCCCGGACCCACATCCCCGGAGAGGAGGTGCTGAATCTCGCGAAAGCGAGGCCCAGCTGCCTCATCCTCTGCGTCACCGACACCCACATCCAGAACCTCTACAACGAATGGGACTCGATAAAGGCTGCAGCGGGAATCGGCAGATTCGTCCTCTTCTCCATCGACGAGGCGAACAAGAACAAGCAGGTGGACGAGGCCC
>DAOSXX010000078.1:0-5762 GCA_035380685.1 Methanothrix sp.
GGCAAGACCTCCACCGCCATGGCCCTCTCGGGAAAGTTCGGCCTCCCCCTCGTCGAGGTGAGGCTCTCGATGGTGACGAGCCAGTACCTCGGCGAAACCAGCAAGAACATCGACAAGGTCTTCGACCTCGCCAAAACCCTCAGCCCCTGCATCCTCTTCATCGACGAGTTCGACTTCGTGGCCAAGACCAGGACATCCGACGAGCACGGGGCCATCAAGAGGGCCGTCAACACCCTCCTCAAGGCCATCGACGACGTCAGCCTCGTCGAGGACGGAGTTTTGCTCATCGCGGCTACAAACCATCCCCAGCTCCTCGATTACGCGGCCTGGAGGCGGTTTGACAAGGTCGTCAGCTTCCCCCTCCCCGACCACGAGATGAGGCGGAAGATCTTCGAGAAGGTCCTCTCGAAGATCGACGTCGAGGCGGACTCTGAGGTCCTGGCCGAGAGGACCGAGGGCTACTCCGGCTCCGACATCAGGCTGGTAGTGAGGGAGGCGGTCTTAAACGCCCTCCTGGAGGACAGAAGGTCCATCGACCAGGAGGAGATGCTCCGGGCGATCGCGGACTTCGACCGGAGGATCACAGATCATCGAGGGAGCGCCGCCCAATGAGAGTGACCCTTCTTGGGACCGGAGACGCCATAGGAACGCCGAAGATCGGATGCAAGTGTCCCGCCTGCGTCGACGCCCTCTGCGGCGGGAGGAGCAGGAGGCTGAGGTTTTCGATCCTGGTGGAAAACGACAAGGGAAAGGTCCTGATCGACACGAGCCCCGACCTCCGATGGCAGCTGATAAAGACCGGGATAAGCCGGGTCGACGGGGTGATCTGGACCCACGCCCATTACGACCACTACGCGGGCTTCGGCGACTTTCACCGGGTCCAGAACAGGGTTCCGGCCTACGCCCTGAAGGAGACGATGGACTACATCCTGAACTACCTCTACTTCATGAGGCCGAGGCGAAACGTCGTCGAGGTGGGCAAGCCCTTCGAGATCGCCGGGATGGAGTTTGTCCTCTTCGAGGTGGACCACCCCCCCATCTGCGAGGCCGCCGGGGTCGTCGTGAGGGAGGGAAATAAGAAGCTGGTGGTGACGGGGGACACGACCCTCCAGATCCCGGAGGCGAGCCTGGAGATGATGAAAAACGCCGATCTGATGGTGGCAGACGCCATTACCCCTCCCGGATACAACCTCACAAAGCACATGAACTCCGAGGAGGCGGTCGGCCTCGCCCGCGACCTTGGGGCGAAAGAGGTCGTTTTGACCCACATAAGCCACCTATTTCCGCCTCACGACGTCGCCGTCAAGAAGTGGCCCCTGGGATACGACATGATGGCGATCGAGCTTTGAGTCGAAACTTGTTTATCTTTTGCATCCCCGCAAGACTGGCATGCGGGGTATGAGGGCAGGTTTTGTCGTTTTCGCGATCGTCTCATTCTTGCTCATCTCGGCGTCGGGAGACGATGAGGGTTTCAGCTTGGTGGATTTCTCAGATCAGTTCTCGATGCCCCCCATCCCCGGCTTCGGGTCGGAGCTGAACCTTGACGGCGCGATGCCGGACCTCTCTCGCGAGACGGACGTCGGGGCCGAGCAGGCCAGGGGGCGCCGTCTCGCCATCGACGACCTCTTTTCCCTCCGCCCGGACCCGAAGAGCGGTGAAGAGGAGAGGTATCAGGGAGCGAACTTCTCCTTCGAGCTTCCTCCGGGCTGGACCGCCGCCCTCGAAGGAGACCGATATGATGGCAACCTCACCCTCGAGGGGACTTGCGCCCTCGTTCGGATCGGCTGGTTTGAGGACTCGGGCATAGAGCCAGGAGACGTTCTCAGACAGGTGATCAGGGGCTACAGGAGCGATTATCTCCGGTTTTCCATATTGACGGCGGAGGCCGGCGAGCCCGTGACCGTCGACGGCGAGAGGTGTCCGAGCCTGAACGTCTACTACATGTACAGCGGCCAGGAGTCGCAGAAGCGGATCGTCGCCTGGCCCTCTCCCGTCTCGGGGAGGTTCTTTTTCGCCTCGTTCTGGTCCTGCCCCGAGGCATGGGACGAGAACCTCGAACGGTTCGATCTCATTTGTGAGAGCTTCAGGGACGAGGGGTCCGAGAGGTATGTGGAGCTGGAGCCCCGGCCCGCCACCCAAGACGGCTGGGGGACCGTCCTCTTTGAGACCCTTTCATCGTACCATTTCGCGGAGGTGGCGGTTCCGCCGAGCCCTGAGGTGGGGGTCAGGGTCGTCATGGAGAGCCATCGGGAGGGTGGCCAGGTCACCCAGCTCGCCTCCGAGGAGATGATCTCTCCGACCCGAAGGGGGGGCGATCCACCGAGGGAGGCGGCGATTCTGAAGCTCCTCCAGGATGAAGGCTACGAGGTTTCTCTCCTCAAGAGGGGTGGGGCCTATTGGGTTGTGGTTCGGGGGCCGGAGGGGATGTGGCAGGCGATATCCACCGCCGCCCCGGAGACCGAGAGGGGCCTGGGGACCCTCGTCGGCCCTGATGAGACGGAGTGGTACCGGGGCCTGGTGGTGGACGGGCCAGTGGAGGCGGCTGGCGAAGAGGAGGAAGGGTCATCGGGCCGGGCGGTCTTCGAGAAGAACTGCGATCCGCCCCGAGAGGTCCACCTTGAGACCGTGGCCGATGTGAACCTCACCTGGATCCTGGGCCTTGAGGACCTTCTGGAGCTCTACTCCTACAGCCAGAAGGTGCCGGACCCAGGCAACTTCCACGAGGCTCAGGTCTGTTGGGCCCTCCTCAAAAGGGAGGGGTATGACGCGCTGCTCGTGACCGGGTACGAGGGCCATCCCCTCCGCCAGGAGATGTGGGTGGTGGTGAGCCATCCCGGCAATGGGCATGTGGCCGTGAGGCCGAAAGCCTCCGGAGATGGCGGTGGCCTCGGCGAGATAGTCTCCGATGCCGAACGCTTCAACGGAATCGCCTACGAGACTAGCCTCCAGTATTCCTGCCTCCACCCCGACCGGGGTCTTTCAATCGATCCGGGGATGGTCAGGACTCCGGCTCCAGGCTGAACCGCCTAAAGGAGACCCCCTCACCTCGCGCCGCCTCCGCCGCCACCAAATCCACCTCCTCCACCAAACCCACCGCCACCAGACCCGCCAGAACTGCTGCTGGGCGGAGAGGTCAATCCATAAGAGTGGCTGAAGACGTAATGCATCTCGCTGGCCGCATGAATCTCTGGAATCTCGACGTTCAATGCTCTCATGGCCTCGACGACCTTATCGCCCACCCCCAAGGCGGTTCCATAGACCAGCCACTCCTTCCACATATTCAGGTCTTCGGGGGCGTACTTCTGGATCGAGGCGAAGTCTGCAAGATGACTTCGGAAGGCATTCCACTCCAGCTTCTCCTTGTAGTAGTCCTCCTTCCACTTGCCAAAGAGGGCTGATGGAGCTATCGCCACCGGTACCAGCTGAAGTGACAGGATGAGGAACTTGGTGATCATCGGAGACCGAAAAATTCCTGTAATTACTTGGATGATGATATCGAACAATATGAAAAAAACCAATAACATTTTGAAATATGTATCGACTCTCCACCCTCTTACCCATCGACTGGATTCGGTTATGAAGGATCGCGGGCACAACTTCGGTCTGACGACGAAGCTTCCGCACATCTCTTTGTTTGGTATGTACATAAGCCGTTTCATCCTATCCCTGATGAAGTTCAGGCTTGAAGGATCCTTCTTCGCATCTTCTCTCATCCTCTTGAGGATGTCCTCAAATGTCGCCGTGCTGAAAATGCCACCTGAAGAATAGGCCTTGAGAAAACTCAGAACATCTTTCTCGTAATCGTCGTCCTGCTCCTCAGGGCCCTTCAGAAGCTTGATCCTCAAATCGGACTTCTCGGATCTGAATAGGGATCCGCTCTCCTTGACCTCTTCGGATTCGATCTCTATTACGCCGCGACGCTGGAAGTCCAGGATGGTGGCGTAGAACCCGTTCTCGTTGAAGTCGAAGGAGTCGCCATTGAAGACCAGGTTCACCAGCCAGGGCTTCCTCTCTTCTGGCACGTAGCTCAGAGTATCAGGAACGGTGTACTCTTTCTCCCTGCCGTATCTGCGATAAATCAGAAATAGGGCTACCGGCAGGAGGATTATGAGCCCGGTCAAGCCGCGGTCCAGAGCCGAATCGACCTTTTCCCCGCCAGAGCCGTCGGCGTTGGCGGCGAAGGTCTTGTTGCCGACGTCGTTGACGCGCCGTGGAAAGCCGTCCATCGCCCCGGCGACATCTGGATCGAAGAGGATCTCCACCTCCAGAAGCTCATCTTTGGGGCTTGATCCCATCAATAGCCAGGTATTGCCTTCCTGGACGACGTCCATGGGCGAATGGGGAAATATCCGGCGAACGGATCCGTTCTCGTCGTGGATGGCTATCATGGCCGTTAGGTATGGTAGATGTTCGTCGTCCAGCTTCAGGTTCAGGTGGCAGTATTCGTCGTCGCATTCCAGGGGAGGGTGAACTTTGAAGAGGTAGCTTATCTCGTACCGACCCTGAGAAAACCTCTCCGGCTGGTAGCATCCGACCTCATTTGTCATCGCAAGGGATTGGATCTCTGAAGCTCTGGAGGCGTCTCCTGAGATGATCTCCACCCTGCCAGACCAGTCCTTCAGATAGGCGGTGGTCCACGCAGGCGGGCGGACCTCCACCAGCTCGATGCAAGGCTGATCAAGCTTCTCGGAGGCAAGGCGGTCCTTAAAGTTCCGATAAAGCATCCTGTACTTTCCTGATTCTCTGATCTGGTAGACGAAACGCTCTTCGAGGGTTCCGTTGAGGTAGAAGTCTGCCCGGTATTCATCGACGTATACGTCTCCTCGGATCGCCAGCGTTTGATCCAAGATATTTTTGACGTCGTTTGCTGGAGATCCGATTATACCATCCGTCAATAGCAAACCGACAGCTCCTATCAGAAAGACCGAGGTGATCAGGACGGCGATCTGCCTCTCTTCTCTCATCCCCAGGTCACCTCCGGCCGGCTCGGACCCTCATCTTCGTAGGTCAGATAGCCCTGCCTCCTAAGCTCGTCCTCCTCGAAGTTGAGATAATCCCTCTTCTTCAGCCCCGCCGAAGAGGCCACGTAGCTGGTGGGGACCGTGTCCAGCATGGTGTTGAAGTTCTGGATTATGTTGTTGTAGGTGTACCTGTGCCTTGCGATCTCGTCCTCGACGTCTCTGATGGCTTCCATCGTGACCATCACCGTCTCGGAGGTCTTCAGGGCCGGATAGCTCTCCGCCACCGCAACCAGGCTTCCAAATATGCCCCTTGACTCTCCCTCTATTCTCGTCAGCTCCTCCGGACCGGCCGTTCCCACCGTCGATCGCATGCTGGTAATCTTCTCCAGAACGTCCCTCTCAAATCCGGCGTAGCTCCTCACCGAACCGACCAGCTCTTCGATCATGTCCAGCCTCTTCTTAATGGCCACTCTGATTTGGGAGATGGTGGCCTCAGCTCCGTTGCTCAGCCTCTGAAGCCTGTTGTAGACGGATACGAAGTAGATCAGAACGACGAGCAAGACCGCCAGGACGAGCCCCAATCCTGCCCATGGAATTTCCATGAGAAAGGGTAAGGCGCAGAAGTCATTAGTATTTTTCGATAAAGTCCGCACCAAAAATACGAAATGCAAATCGACCCGATGGCGGGGCCAGACGAAAGGGGAGAGAAAAATATTGGCAGGTGGCCTCCCCCCCATCAGGGCGCAAGCTCGCTAGCATTCATCGCATACGGAGACAAAGCCCCAGTCCGGAGGCTGCCAT
>DAOSXX010000079.1:0-5736 GCA_035380685.1 Methanothrix sp.
AGGGAGTCTTCCAACATCGCCTCGCTGCAGTTCTGGAATATCTTGATCTTCTTTTGGAAGAGCTTCTTTATCTCCCTGAACGTCTCGCCAAGTTCCTCCTCGTCCTCACGCCACTCATCATTCTGCTTGACTCTCTCGTCCAGGTAATAGTTTGAGAATAGGTTGTGGTTGTTTCTGAAGGCGAGGCTTGGAGACATCGTGATCAGATCTCAAGATATCTAACTGAGCGATAAACGTATCGCTTAAATTCTAAAAACGGAGGCTGAATAACGGCTGTGGGCAGAAGTTTCGCAATCCGGCACTCTTTTCAATACATATGGGATGTCGAATCCCGATATCAGCCTTTTGTCAATCATTATAACAATTCTCCAATGAGTTTTGTTCATATCATTTTCACCAACAATGATAAATAGAGCTAATTAATCCTAGTCTTCGTAGAATTTGATCACAAATTTGGTGGTATAAAAATGGGTGAAATATGCAAAATAAATAGAGAAATCATAAAATTGCCTCTTATCCTGCTTTTGGCGATCTCAATCTTCCTCGCTGCCCTGCCGGCGACAGCCTACGATCTCATGGTACCCGGCGACCTCGACGGCGACATGATCGTCTCAGACGAGGAGCTGGAGGCAGCCCAAAGCTCCTGCGACGACGGGAAGATCACCGCCGAGGAGCTGGAAAAAATCGAGCACATCAACGAAAATTATCCGAGGACTATAATCGACACGGCTGGTCGAGAGGTGACGTTCTACAAGCCGATCGAGAGGATCATCACCCGGGAGCCTGACACCTGTCGCATAGTCATCGCCCTGGGCGAGGGCGAGAAAGTCGTCGCCTCCGAGCAGGCCGTCAAATCATGTCTCTGCCCCACCAACTTCGAGATTTTCGACGAGGGGTGTCTGGATTGCTACCACACCATCCTCGGCGGGACGTTGCCGGACCTTCCGGAGACGAGCACAAGGTACGACATATACTACGAGCTGATGGCCTCTCTCACTCCGGACGTCATCATCACCTCAGGCACCACCAACGTCCAGGACTTCGAGAGCAAGGTGGGCTGTCCCGTGGTGGTCGCTGGCGGCCAAGGCTGGCTTTACGACTACGAGGGCGGCCTTTACGGCCAGATCGATGTCGTCGGCGACCTTCTCGAGAGGGATGACGAGGCGGACGAGCTGATCGGCTTCATCGAGTCTAAGGTTGATATGGTCAGGTCCGTGACCGACGGCCTGGACGAGAGCGAGAAGCCGAAGGTCTACTTCGCGCCTCGTGGGGCCACCCTCGGGTTCTACGACCCGAAGGAGGGACGCGACTTCACCAGAACGGTCAACGGCTACGATCCCCTCAGCATCGCTGGCGGGATCAACGTGGCTGAGGAATGTGAGGGTACCTCCATCAACGTCGCTCTGGAGCAGATCATCGCCTGGAACCCCGATTACATCCTCGTATCCTGCAGCAGTCCCGATACAAAAGACGCCGTCGACTTCATCAAGAACTCCCCGGAGCTCCAATCGATAGCTGCAGTCCAGAACGGTAACGTCTACAACTGCTTCTACCCCTACTGCAGGGGCAACCCACCAGACAGAAGCCTCCTAAACATGGTCTACATGGCAAAGCTCCTCCACCCCGGCGAGTTCGAGGACCTGGATCTGGAGAAAGAGGGAAACGAGATCTTCAAGGCCTTCCTGGGGGTTGACGGCGTCTTCACCGAGTACGCGGATTATCTGATCTGGCCGAGGGAGTGGCTGAACTCACCGTGAGTTCTGGGATTTTGGGTGGGTCGATGAACGGCGGTCCCTCGCTCCACCACCATCGATGCATCTTGAGAAAAATGGAGGGAATGATCTGACCGGATTCATAAACTGGAACGAGCTTCGAAAAGCGATGATCTCTGAGGGGCGAAAGAGAAGAGGTCATGAAAACCCCGGAGATATGTGGGATAAGAGGGCAGAGGAGTTCAACAGGTCGACGAGAGGTAGGAACGAGCGGACAGATCGGCAGGTGGCAAGCCTAAAGCTCGATCCGGATTACACCGTCCTGGACGTCGGCGCAGGCACCGGCCGCCTCTCGGTCCCCATCGCTAAAATTGTGAAGCAGGTGACGGCCGTCGATCAGTCGAGAGGTATGCTCAGTTATCTCGAGGAGAACATGGCCGAGGAGGGTCTCTCCAACTACAAGGCCATCCAAAAGAGGTGGGAGGATGTCGAGCTGGGGGTCGACCTCGAGCCCCACGATGTGGTGATCGCATCTCACTCCCTTGGGATGTTCGACCTCCAGGAGGCGTTGGCGAAGATGGATGCGGCAGCGAAGAAGCGCGTCTACATCTTCACCGCTGCTGGCAAGTGGTTCTTCGACGGCTTCGAGGAGGAGCTCTGGGAGCGGGTCTACGATAGGCCGCCGAGGCGAGGCGGAGGCTTACGGTCAGATTACATGCTCCTCTACAACATCCTCCACGACATGGGGATCTACGCCAACGTCGAGATCAGGGACGCAGAGCACGTTCAGCGCTACGGGAGCCTCGACGAGGCGGTCGAGCGGTGGAAGGCGAGGAGGGAGATCTCTGAGGAGAACGAGCCGCTCTTGAGGGAGTACCTCGCCAAAAACCTCACCGAGGATGGCGATAATGGGGGAGGACTCACCTTCAGGCGGAGGACCAAGAGCGCCATGATATGGTGGCCTAAGTCGGAGAGCTCGTGATCTGCCGAAATTTTTACGAAACTTAAATTCGGGAGGACAAAAAAGTGGCATTGGACATCTGGCTCTTGGCTGGCGTTCTGGTCATCGGCCTGATACTATTTTCATCGCTGAAGATCACGAGACAGTACGAAAGGGCCGTCGTCTTTCGGTTCGGAAAGCTGCTGGGCGAGAGAGGGCCTGGCCTGTTTTTGATAATACCCATCGTCGACAGGATCGTGAAGGTGGACCTGAGGGTCCGAGAGCTGGACGTTCCGAGACAGACGGTGATAAGCAGCGACAACGTCAGCGTCGACGTCGACGCCGTCATCTACTACAAGGTGACAGACTCGACGAAGGCGATCGTCGAGGTGGAGGACTACGAAGCTGCAACCGCCCTCCTCGCCCAGACGACTTTGAGGGACGTTCTCGGCCAAAACGAGCTTGACACGATACTATCCAACCGGGACGAGCTGAACCAGGAGGTGCAGCTGATCCTGGACGAGATGACCGATCCCTGGGGGATCAAGGTGATCACCGCCACCATGAGGGACGTGGCTCTGCCCGAGAACATGCTCAGAGCGATAGCAAGGCAGGCGGAGGCGGAGAGGGAGAAGAGGGCGAGGATAATCCTCGCCGAAGGCGAGTTCCAGGCGTCCCAGAGGATGAACGAGGCCGCCACCCTCTACGAGGAGAAGCCCTCCGCCCTGAAGCTGAGGGAGTTTCAGACCCTCACCGAGATCGCAAAGGAGAAGAACCTCATCGTGGTCTCCACCGGCTCTGACGGGCCGAGGCGCTCGGCGGAGGATATCTGTGCGACTGCGGGGCTGGCGAGAGCCGTCATCGATAGGTAAGTTGGGGTGGTGGATACGGCGAAGACGGTGAGGCGGATCTCGACCCGGGCGGGAAAGAGGAGCAGGATGCAGGAGGCTCACGACTCCTTCGTATTCGCACGCTACCTCTTCATGGCGGCGATCATCGCCACCATCGTCATCCTGACGGGGGTGATCATAACCCTAGGGCCCCTGGACATATCCGTCGCCGACGCCTACCGCGCCCTCATCGATCGGTTCTATCCGGGCTATTTCGAGGTGGAACCTCTGACCTCGCGGGTCGTCTGGAACATAAGGTTTCCGAGGATCGTGGGCGGGATCCTGGCCGGGTTAGGCCTTGGGGTATGCGGCTGTGTCATGCAGGCGGTCCTGAAGAACCCTCTCGCCAGCCCATTCACCCTCGGAATTTCGTCAGGGGCACAGTTTGGCATATCAATAGCAGCAGTCTTGGGCATCTCGATCCTCGGCGGACCTTACCTCCTCATCGGAAACGCCTTCCTCTTCGCCCTTCTCTGCTCCTGCTTCATCATAGGGCTTGCCGCGATCAAGGGGGCCACCTCGGAGACCCTGATTCTGGCGGGGATCGCAGTCAACTACTTTTTTTCCGCCATGAGCCAGCTCTTCAAGTACTTCGCCGACGACGAGCAGCTCCGGCTCATGACCTCTTGGGGGATGGGAGATCTATCCGCCTTCTCCTGGAACAAGATCCCCCTAATCCTGGCCGTCTTTGGGATCTGCATACCTCTTCTGATGCTGAAAGCCTGGGATCTGAACATAATGACCTCTGGGGACGAGACCGCGAAGAGCATTGGCGTCAATGCAGAGCACGTCAGGGTACACGTAATGCTGGTATCGAGCCTGGTGGTGGCGACGGTCGTCTGCTTCACGGGGACGATCGGTTTCATCGGGCTTGTGGCGCCCCACATGGCCCGGATGATCCTGGGCGGAGATCATCGGTTTTTGATCCCGGCTTCGGGGATTTTGGGGGCAGTGGTTCTGGTGGCCGCCGACGGCGCGGCCATGAACGTCATCGCCCCGACGGTGATACCGACGGGGATCATGACCTCGGTTATCGGGGTTCCGTTCTTCATGTATCTGATGTTGAAAGGTAGAAGGAGGGAGTTTTGGGCATGATGATCCAGCTCCAGGCAAAGGGTATCGAATTTGGCTACAACAGCTCAATGATCTTAAAAGATGTCAGCTTTGAGATCGGGCCCTCGCGTCTGGTGACGATAGTGGGGCCGAACGGCTCGGGAAAGTCGACTCTGATCAAGTGCATCGACCGGATCCTCTCGCCGAAGTGCGGGTCCATCCTCATCGATCGGAAGGATGTGACGAAGATGGACCGGATGGAGATCGCTAAAAACCTCTCCTACGTTCCCCAGAGTTCGGCCCGGACCTTCTCGTCGAACGTCTTCGATACCGTACTGATGGGGAGGAGGCCTCACATCGGCTGGCTCAGTAGCTCCGACGACGAGGAGAAGGTCTGGGAGGTTTTGAGGCTTCTCGGGATCGAGGATCTGGCCATGAGCGGTTTTGGCGAATTGAGCGGGGGGCAGCAGCAGAAGGTCCTGATCGCAAGGGCCCTCGTCCAGGAGACGAAGGTGATGCTCCTCGACGAGCCGACGAGCAACCTGGACATCTGGCACCAGCTCGACGTCATGAACATCGTCAGCGACCTTGTGAGAAAGAGGAGGATGACGGCCCTGATCGCCCTTCACGACCTCAACCTCGCATCGAAGTACTCTCACGGGATCATCATGATGAAGAAGGGGAAGATCATGGCCGCCGGGGATCCGGCCTCGGTTCTGACCCCCGAGAATATCGAGGCGATCTACAACGTCGAGGTGGCGGTGAGGTCCCAGTCGGAGGCGCCTTTTATCGTGCCGGTGAGGCAGATCAAAGCGAACGGCTCGCGCCAAAACCACAACGGCAGTTTCTTCTCGAACGGGAAGAAGAGGTGCGGGCTTCCTCGAAGCCTCTCTGAGATAAAGGAGATCAGGCTATCGTGATTCTGGCTCTTAATGCGGAGATCTTCTGGAGGCGGGATCATCGGGGAGACGGCTATTGAGACAATTAGGCTGACAAAGACTTTCGTGGCGCCGAGGGGCCTTGCCGACCTCGTCCGTCGTCGGCCCGCGATTGGCGGGATCACGCCGGTGGACGGGGTCGACCTTTCGGTCAGAAAGGGAGAGGTCTTCGGCATCCTTGGGCCGAACGGGGCCGGGAAGAC
>DAOSXX010000080.1:0-5630 GCA_035380685.1 Methanothrix sp.
CGTTGGCGGTCACCACGTCGGCGCCGACGATCACCTCGTCGACCTCGTTGATGACTGTCCTGACGGCGGAATCGACGATGAGCTGCGTTGCGATCCCCCAGCCGTCGAGGGCCTTTATCGTCAGGTGGCCCTGATACCTTGGCCGCGACTCAGTGGCGATGACTTTGATATCCTTGCCGGAGTCGAACGCAGTTTTTATTATCGAGAGGGCGACCGAGGAGTTGCAGTGGGTGAGAATCACATCGCCGTCCCGAATCCTGCGGCTCCCGATCTCGCCGATCCTCTCCACGGCCAAAAGCGACCGTTCGACGAAGTCGTCGGCGTTCTTGGCAAGAGACCTTCGGGCCGAGTCCAGATCGTCCCCCCGGTAGCGCATCACCATCCTGATGGCGTTGGATAGCGATACCGCCGTGGGCCTCGTATCAAGCAGGATGTCGGCCGCCCGGCCCACCTCGGCGTTGAACTCATCGATCCCCGAGGGCTCGATGGCGAGGGCGAACTCCTTGAGGGCCCCGGCTGCGGCCCTTCCGATGAGGGCCGCCCCACGGATCTCCATCGACCTTATCTTCTCGGCCGTATCCTGCAGATCTTCCATTGGGCGAGTCATGTCTCAATCTTCCCGATTCAGGCGGAGGCAAGGAGCTTCGCGAATTTGGCCACCCGATCGCCGAGCTTCCTGCAGGCCATTTGGGCCTCGGCGTCGGGAGCTCCTACGGCGACGGCGCCGTAGTGGCCGCCGGTCTCGATGGGGTCGCCGACGATGATCATCCCGTGGATCAGCATCGCCTCGATGATGGAGACGAGAGTCGTCTCGTTTCCGCCCGAGAGGCTCCCCGAGGAGGTGAAGGCCGCGCCGACCTTGCTCTCAAGACGGCCCCGGATCCGGACCGACTTGTCGATGAAGCTCTTCATCTCGCCGGATAGGGTCCCAAAGTAGGTGGGGGCCCCGAAGACGATGCCATCGGCTGCCGTCAGGTCCTCCAGGGTCGCCTCTTCGACCTTCTTGATGGCCACCTCGGCCCCGCCGTTCTTCGCGCCTTCAGCCACGGCCTCTGCCATCTTGGCGGTGTTCCCGCTTCGAGAATGATAAACTACCAGCACCTTTGTCATCTAATTCACCTCAAGATTATACTCAACTCAGAGTTCGACTCGGTTTACTCGGATTATATCTTCTGTCTTCACTCTTAAAGTTCCTTTGATCAAAATCCAGCGCCCTCCCGGCTGCGACCCGGCGTCTCGCCGGTCACCCTCACTCACAACCTCAAGGCTCGCCTCTTCTCAGGACGATCCGGTCTCCCTCCTCGATCCTGGGGAATATGTCTAGGCCGCGGGCGACCTTGCCGATGTGGTTTACCGCCGAGTAGGGCTGGGACCCGCCATAGAAGATGCAGAAGGCCGATCCCGGAGTCCAGTAGGAGACGTCCCCCTCCTCCGACCCCGGCGAGGGGTTCTCATCGGCGAGGCAGAAGGGCAGGCCGAAGTAGACCTCCTCCTGCCAAACTTGGGCTCTCGCCTCCAGGGGTAGCCTCTCGTATATTTCCTGGGCGGTCCGCGGGTTTCGATCGTCGATCTTCACCAGAGCCTCGCCCTTCCCCTCCACCACGATCTCGATGAACGTCATGATAAAACACGCCTCCTTTCGCCACTCTCTGGTTCTTCGTGATAGTATCATCCAAAGGGCGACTTAACCTTTCCTGAATTGCTCAAAAAAGCAGGGAGACTACGAGGCTCCGGCCCAGACCGGAAACATGCATCGCAGGTTACATTCCCTACTTGACATCCTCCGGAAAGAGCTTCTTTCCCTTTTCTGTGAATTCGATGACGCCCAGTTGTTTGAGGAAATCCAGCTCGTTATCGACTTCCCATCCCTCCGCAAGTTTGCCGTCGGCTATGCGCCAGATGAAGACCATCATCATCTTCACCTTCTTGCCGGTAGGGGGCAGTGAGACTCCGAAAAGATTCCATTCGCCCGTATGAGTCCCCGTGGCTTTTACACAGACCCAGACCTTATCCCCTTCAGCGATGATATCCTCAATATTCTCATGCCAATCGGGGAAGCCTTCGAAGGCCAGCGTGAAGAGCTGCTTGAAGCTTTCAAGACCCTGCTGTTGATGGGTGTGGTCAACGTAATCAGGCGCCACCAAATCGTCAAACAGGTCCAGGTTTCGATTATTATAGGCTTCAATGAACTTGCGAACAACCGCCTTATTCTCTTCCGACGACATGGAAAATCACTTCTCTTTGAATTCTTCTTTGTTAATACTTAAAAATTGTCTACAAGCTTTCTCACGATTCGTCAGGTGCCTTTACATATTCTTTAGTTCAGCCCCAGTTTTTCGATCGTGCAAGGGCACAGTCCTCTCCGGATGTGTTCAGCGAACCATTATCCAACAAAATAATTTTAAGGTTGCAGATCCCACAGGTAGCGAGATCGTTTCGCAAATCCTGGTGGTGAAGATCCTGACCTCAGAAAATCCGACCTTGGACCGGCTGGAAGATCAGCTCAAATGGTACAGCAAAAAGAGCAGACAGAACCAGAAGTGCTTCAAGGGGCTAAAGGTTATCGAGATCGTCGCCGCCGCCCTAATACCCTTCGCCGCAGGGCTGATGCCAAACCCCCTGATCACCGGCGGCCTGGGCGTGATCGTCGTCATCCTTGAGTCGCTGCAGGGGCTCTTCCAGTTCCAGCAGAACTGGACGAACTACCGCTCCACCGCCGAGGGGCTGAAGCACGAAAAGTTCCTCTGGCAGGCCAGGGCCGGGCCTTACAAATATCCCGACAATCCCACCCTCGAATCCCTCTTCGCCGAGAGGGTCGAGGCGCTGATCTCCACCGAGCACGCGAAGTGGGTCAGTTATCAGGAGCAGGCGGGAAAGGGGAAAGAGCAAAAGAATTGAACGACAGAAATTCGTCGGGGACAATTACGTCAGAATGACTCACCAACGCCAACATTTATGTTAGTTGAGTCCGACAAGAGACCGGAGGAAGAAGAGGCTTGGAAAGGATGGATCGAACACCTGGGGCCTTCATGAGCTACGCTCACGTGGACGATGATGACGGCCGTCTGACCGAGTTTCGAAATAAGCTGAGCGCTCAAACCCGAAAGGTCGTCGGCGAGGAGTTCCCCATCTTTCAGGATCATGAAGACATAAAGTGGGGCCAAGAATGGGAGGCTCGGATTGACGAGTCGCTGGCCGAAGTCACCTTCTTCATACCGATCATAACGCCAAGCTTCTTTCGGAGCAAATTCTGCCGCGATGAACTAACTCGATTCTTGGAGCGAGAGGAGAGGCTGGGACTGAAGCTGATCCTTCCCGTCTATTACATCGAGACGCCTCTGATAAGAGACGAATCCAGGCGCTCCTCTGACGAGCTTGCCCAGAAGATAGCCTCGCGCCAGTATGCTGACTGTAGAGACCTATTTATTGAAGACCTCGATTCTCCGAGGATCAGAAGGTTGATGTTTGACCTAGCGACCCAGATCTGCGACACCTTGGAAGGTCTTCCGCTAGAACCGATTGATCCTTCTGTCACTGCTTCATCGGAGACAATAACGGCTCAACAAATCCCCAATTCCTCCAGGCCGAAAACGCCCAATAGGGATATCGTTGTAGATCCGATGCACCGCGGCGACTGCACTACAGTATCCGAGGCTATCGAAGCAGCAAACCCGGGGGACAAGATTTTGGTCCGCCCCGGCCTCTACCATGAGGGCCTGGTGATCGACAAGCCTATGGAGATCATCGGTGAGGGCGAACGAGACGAGATAGTGATCCAAGCCACAGGAGAGCACGCCATCCTATTCAAAACGACCATCGGAAGGGCTGCAAATTTGACCCTGCGCCAGATGGGGGGAGAAGGGGAGCTTTACGGCGTAGATATTGCCCAAGGGAGGCTGACGCTGGAGGACTGCGACATATCCAGCCACTGCGCAGCTTGTGTTGCCATTCACGACGGCGCTGATCCGCGTCTCCGCCGCAATAAGATTCATAACGGTAATAAATCAGGAGTCTACGTTTTTAATAACGGCCAGGGAATAATCGAAGAGAACGATATTTTAGAAAATGCCTTTGCGGGGTTTTCGATTGAAGTAGGTGGAAATCCCACCTTACGGAAAAACCTGATTCACGATGGAAAGGGTATTGGAATCAACGTCTACAATAATGGTCGGGGGATAATCGAGGAGAACGACATTTTCAGGAACGACGATTCTGGGGTTGAGATTCGAACAGGCGGGAACCCGATACTACGCCATAACAAGATAAATGGAAACATACGTGGAGTCAAGGTCTCCTCGAACGGCCAAGGCCTAATACAAGATAACAACATTTTCGAAAACACTTATGCGGGAGTGGATATACAAAGTGGCGGAAATCCGACCGTACGACGTAACCGGATCAATAAGAATGGGCTAAGTGCGATCTGGATTTACAACAATGGCAGTGGGGTTATCCAAAACAATGATCTACGCGGTAGCGAGTACGGTGCCTTAGATATATCCGACGATAGCAAACCGAACGTCGAACGCTCCGGCAACCTCGAATAATCCAAAGAAAATATATCCGACCGAGAGGGAGGCTCATCCCCTCTCGATCATCGTCCCGACGCCCGTATCGGTGAATAGCTCCAGAAGAAGGGCGTGAGGCCTCCTCCCGTCGACGATGTGGGCCGACTGAACCCCGCCCTCGACGGCCTTGACGCAGGCCTCCACCTTCGGGATCATCCCGCCGGTGATCACCTTATCGTTGACCAACCTCCTGAAGTCGGAGATCTTGAAGCTCGATATGACGCTGTTGGCGTCCTCGGGATTGAGCTTGACCCCCTCGACGTCGGTCACCGAGATCAGCTTCTTTGCGCCGAGGGAGATGGCGATCACCCCGGCGGCGGTATCGGCGTTGACGTTCAGGTTGTTCCCCTCGCCGTCGACGGCTATGGGGGATATAACCGGGATGTACCCCTTCCCTGCGGTTATCATGATGATCTCCGGGTTCACCCGCACGACCTCGCCTACCCAGCCGAGGTCGATGGGCAGCTCCTCGCCCTCGATGACGATCGGCTCCTTCTTTCTCGCGACGATCAGCTGGCCGTCTTTCCCGGATAGGCCGATCCCTTTGCCACCATGCTTTCCGATGAGGGTGACAAGGCTCGAGTTTATGTTTCCGACGAGGACCATCCTCGCTATCTCCAGCGTCTCCTCGTCGGTGACCCGAAGCCCCCCGACGAAGACCGACTTCTTGCCGAACCTCGCCATCTTCTCCGAGATCTCGGGGCCGCCTCCGTGGACGACGACCGGATGAATCCCGACGTACCGGAGGAGGACGAGATCCTGGACGAAAGTGTCCAGAACCTCCCTGTCGCTCATGATCGATCCGCCTATCTTTATCACCATGATCGAGTCGTAGAACTCCCGGAGGTACGGGAGAGCCTCGATGAGCACCTGTTCCCTTTTGACCGACATCAACAGATCCTTCCCTTGTCCTTCGCGTTCCTTCTCTTGGCCAGAGCGGATTTGGCAGACGATCTCAGTCGATGGACATCAATATGTCGCCCGGAGATACCGTCGCCCCGACCTCAGCGTAGATCTCCACCACGACACCGTCCTTGTTGGCGTAGACGTCGTTCTCCATCT
>DAOSXX010000081.1:0-5614 GCA_035380685.1 Methanothrix sp.
GAGCAGAACTTGCAGCCGTTGGTGCAGCCCCGGCTCGTCTCGACGGAATCTATGGATATCCCGAAGCTCTGAAATCCGGTGGTGATCAGGCGGGAGTCGCGGTTTGGCATTCTGATCTCCGAGACGTCCAAAACGGGCCTGGGGGGGTTGTGGACCATCCGGTCCCCCTTCCAGTACGAGAGCCCCTTCACCTCGGCGAGATCCCGACCGTCATCGATGGCCCCGATCAACTCCCGGAAGGTCGCCTCGCCCTCGCCCCGGACGACGTAGTCGGCGTGCTTCGCCTCGGAGCTCTCGCCGATCTCGTCGTAGTTGAGGGTGGGGTGGTAGCCGCCGAAGACCGTCTCGGCGCCGCTCTCCTTTGCCATCTTTGCGAGGGGGAGCATGGCGTGGTACTGAAAGCTCATGCAGCTCAGGCCGACGAGGTCGTAGCCGTTCCTCAAAACCCCTTCGAGATACTCCCTCGGCCGTTTCACTGCGTGGAGGTCTGCGACGTGGACTGTGCAGATGTCGTCGACGTTTCCCGCGATGGAGACGAGGCCGTAGTTCGGGATCCTCGCGATCCGATCGAAGTCGGGCTGGACGACCGGCGAGGAGAGGAGGAGGACCTTCATGATATCATCTCACCCCAGCCTCCAAAAACCATGGCTTCTCGGGGTTGAAGTCGAACCGGTTCGCCCGGGAGACGTAGGCTGCGATCTCCTTCATCCCCGAGACTCCAGCGTACCGGTAGGCGTTCGCCCAGACCCGGAAACTGGTCCGCAGCGGAGTCATCCGGTTGTAGACCCGCTTCAGAGACCAGCCGAGGATCTCCTCCATCTCCGCGGGGGGGATGTTGGGGTGGTTCCAGACGAGGTGCTTCATGTCGAAGCGGTGCCAGTCCTTCTCGAAGATCCCGTACTCTTCGTCCAGCTCGTCCCAGAGCTTCGTCTGGGGGAGCGGCGTCATGATGCAGATCTGGGTTATGTCGAGCTTGAGGTTGGCGAGGTCGGCGATGTCTTTTTTGAGGGACTCCTTCGTGTCCTCGGGAAATCCGATCATGTAGTAGCCGACGGTCCCAAACCCGTACTTATGGAGGAGCCGAACCGTCTCCAGGACGTCCTCGGTCCCCTCCTTCTTGTTGATGTCGTCGAGCTTCTCCTGGTGGAGGTTCTCGATCCCGATGGCAGCTCCCGCAAAGCCCTTGACGGTCCGGGGCTTCTTTCCGGTGACCGGGTCTGGCCTCGACCTCATCTCGGCCCATTCGGGGATCTTCTTTCGCAGGTAGTCGGCCCTTGCCATGCAGCCCCAGACCATCCCGTACTCGTCCAGGAGGTCGACGACCTTGTCGGCGTGTCGGCGGTTCGCGCCGAAGTTCTCGTCCTCGATCAGGACGACGTTGATCTCGTGCTCCTTGTAGTAGGAGATCACCTTCTCAAGGCTATCGAGGGGGACGGGGTGAGGGCGGTTACAGAACTTCGGGGTCTGGCAGAACTTGCAGCCCACACCGCAGCCCCTGGTGGTGAACATGATCCCGTAGATGTTCAGCTTCTTGTTGAAGGGGGTTCCCAGGTACTCGATGAGGGGCGGGTGGAGAACGTCTTTCTGCTCGATCTTGCGGCCGAAGTAGGGGGCGACGGCACCCTCGGCGTACCCCTCGAAGATCTTGTCGAATTTGTCCTGGATCGAAGGGGTCAGGGCGCCGTAGTTTCCGGCCCAGAGCTCCTCCACCTTGCCGGAGGCCCGGGCCGCCTCCACCATCTCCAGGATCTCGCAGGTCTCGTTGAGGTAGAAGGAGAAGCCGACGACGTCCCAGCCCTCCGAAAGCCGCTTCTTAAAATCCTCGAAGGTCGGGTACTCCAGGATCTCGATCTCGGGGATGTTCTGCTTGAGGAAGCGGAGGCCGAAGGACTGGAGCCGGGGCCAGTAGAACCGAAACCACTTGGAGCGGGCGTTGGAGCCTATGTAATCATAGGGTTCGGGATCGTTCTTGTAAACCGTGGTGAAGAGGACTTTGGGGGGCATAGTCGGCATTTGACCGCCGATCGAAGATTAAGGTTACGATTCCTTCCTTTGATCCTGCGCCCCCTTGAGGGCCGACAGCACCTCATTGGCATCGACTACGCCCCAGTGGTAGCTCATCTCCTCGCTCATCTGCCGGGCGTATTCTGCCTCTTCTCGTGCAGATTTCTGGTTGCCAGCCGCCAGATGAGCCCATGCCAGAGCCACTCGAATGTCCGCCTCATAGATGCGGTAGCCCCCTGCTCGGGCATATTCCAGGGCCTCATTCAGGTCGCTGAAGGCAGCCTCTGGATCACGTTGCCGACGTGCTTCCCACCGGCCCCTTGCAAGCAGAGCCTCCATGAGCACACGTTTGTCAGATATTCTTCGGGCTACGTCCAGAGCCTTGCGGTAATGCTTCGTTGCTTCATTCTTTTGACCCGACCTGGTGCATATATCCCCCAGCACCCGATGACAACGGCTGATATCATTTGGCCAGCGATTTTCTTCGCATATTTTCAGGTTTGCTTCCGTAACCTTGCGAGAATAACTAACCGCATCCACACGTTTAAGGAAATCAGCCCAATAAACGCCCCGAAGTCTGTAAAGGTACTTTACCTTTGTATCGATCTTTCGCCCTAGTTCTTCAGCCTCCTGGAAGGCTCTGCTGGCCTCTTCAACTTCGCCCAAAAGGTAGAGAACGTTGGCTTTAGCAGCCAAAGAATCGCACTCTTCAAACTTATCGAGCGCTCGACGTGCCAGTTCATGCGCAGCATTAGCCGCTTGAAGGCTCTTATTTAGCAGGCCTTGCAGCATGTATATTTCTGTTAAATTTTGGCAAGTAATACTAGCGAAGGCCTCTGCCGCTAACTCCTCTCGTGCGTCCCATTCTTGTGAATCGAGATCGAAACTTAGAGCACGTTGGTAGAATTGCCCTGCCTGATCACCCTTGCCTGTGCTATCTAGGCATAACCCAACTGCGTTTAAAATCCAGGACTTGTCGCGTGAGCTGGTGACTAGCGGTTCTTCTGAAGTATCGCCCTGAGGAAAGAACTCCCGCATAATCTCCAGCTCAGTTGCCCAGGCGCCCAGTTTATGCATAATATAGTAAATTTTCTTCTGGCTAATGCGCTCCCAATGGATGATATAAGCTTCGTCGTAGCTGTTATGCTGGCAGGCGTGGTGAACCGCCTCTATCAACGGGCTCAGCTCCTCCAGGCTGGGGGTTTCAGACACCTCCTGGACTTCGGCCAGGTAATTGTCTTTGGCCAACATGTGGGCCTCTTCGGCCTCCTCGCTGGTTATTGTTCTGTTGTAATGGGTTCTGACGAGAGGATGGATGATGTACTTGCCGCTATCAGTCTCTCGGCGCAGTATCCGATAGGCCACCAGCCTCTCGATCATGGCCTTGAACTGGGCATAGTCGAGCGCAGCTATGGGAGCTTTTAGAAGATGATCGACCTCACCCCCGTCCTCGGCTTTTGTCCTGAAAAAACGATCAAATATCTCCTCGTCGATCGGCCTTCTGAAAACGCTGAAAAGCTTCAAGAAAGCCTTTTCTGAAGTCGTGAGGTGCTCGTCGTATCTCCTGAGAACCCTATGCACCCGTTCGTACCGGGGCTCATCTGCCGTTGGCGGAGGGATGTCATTGATCCGGTTCAGATCCCCTCCATGATGGTCCCGCAGATAGGAGGCTAGGAGGCTGAGGGTCAGAGCATGCCCATCCCAATCTTCCACCACCCGATCTAGCTCCTCGTCTTTGCCCTCAACGCCCAGCCGAAGGAGCAGCTCACGACCGTCCTGCGGGCTAAGACGGTCCACATCCCGGTGGACGTAGGTGGTGTACTCCTCCAGATCCATCAGCGGAGACCGGCTGGTGACGAGGCAGAAGGAGTCGTGCTCAGGGTCGGCGAAGAACTCCAGGAAAGCCTTTAGGTCGGAGCTCTGGAGAGACCCGTAGAGGTCGCCGTCCTGATGCTGTAGCACCTCCAGGCCGTCCAGGACGAAGAGGTAGCGACCTTTGCCGAGCATGGCGGCGATTATCTGAGCTTTCATGTTCGAGGACGGTATTTTCTTGGGATCGATCCCGCCTCCGCTCATGTGGTTGAGGGCGGCCTCGAAGAACTCGTCCACATTTCGCCTCTCGTAGAACCCCCACCAGAAAACGCCATCTGGCTGGGGGAGCGTTTCGTCCGCCAAAAGACTGTCCACCCATCTTCTTGCTAGGCTGCTCTTCCCCTCGCCCCCAAAGCCGATAAGCCCGGTTATCCGAACCTTTGAGTCGACCCAGTCGGAGGTTATGGAACGGAGAAGGTCGGTGCGCCCCGTCCACTCCTCAAGAGGTGAGGGCGCGTTGTTCCAGAGGACAGCTTGTCTTGGTGCTACCTTTGCTCTTGGGTCGTCTTTATCGATTCTCGGATTGGGGGCAGGACCTTTGGGGAAATCCTCTTCCTGCAGATCCAATTTGAAGGGATCGAATGTGAGGACCACATTGTCCACTGCGTAGGCTATGTCGCCCTTCACCCACCCTGTTGGAAAATAGCGCTCTGCAACAAGGCCGACCACCAGGTTTCTCTCAGCGTCAAGAACTGCAGACCCGCTCATGCCACTGTCAATCTCGGTGGATTTTAGCTGAATGGGATCAATTAGGATCTTCGTTTGTTCCGGTGGCTCGATTGAGCCCATGATGGTGCCTTCAGCTCTTGTAGCCGGATATTCACCGGTGGGGCTGTAGCCATACGACCGGAAGGAATTTCCCTCAGACTTCTCAGCCGATCCGAGCTTCGCAAACTGCTCCGGCCCCAGTGGCGCCATGCCGTCGAGCAACCTCAGGGATACCATATCGTCATCATGGTCTGAAAAACAGCAATCCACCTCAGCAACTCGGCTAACCTCGGGTCGACCTTGAAATCTAGGGAAATATACTCCGACTTTCTCCTCTTCGCCCTTCTTCAGATCCAGCGCCGCCTCAACTACATGGGCGCAGGTGAGAATACGATCCTTCGAGACGGCAATGCCGGTGCCTACAGGAATCTTGTTATCGGGATCTCGGATCTGCACCGTGAAGTCGCGGAGTCGCTGCAAGCGTGGATTTGTGTGCATGATATCCTCAGCTTTGAGGTTTGGTCCAGGTCAGAGTGACATTTATGTTCGCCTCGCTGCCCGCTTTGGCCAGCAAGGCGCCCACCTCCCAGTTGAATTTGATTCCGAATTCAACCTCGATCTGAGAAAACTCCTGGGGAATCCGATCGCGCAAAGAATTGACGCGGCAAGCCATATCCACGATGCTTTCCATCGCCTCGGCCACTGCCTTCTCGGATCTCTCTTTCACCTCTTCAGGATTCACTTTAAGCCGGGCAACGGTCTGCACTCCAGACTCGGGAGGAAACTCTATCAGAATTGATCTCGGCGTGTTAGCAGGCTCCTCGACCACTTCAAAACCTCCTGAATTCGGGATAGACTTTAGGCATAAATTCTTTGTGGATCTACGAGGTCAGCTTTTAATACTTTCTGAACATGAATATTTGACATGACCACCAGCTCAGAGTTCGAAACCGCAGCGATCGCAGTTATGGAAAGGTACGCCCAAGCTTATTCCAAGAAAGATCTGGAGGGGATTATGGCAACCGCCGAT
>DAOSXX010000082.1:0-5438 GCA_035380685.1 Methanothrix sp.
CCATCACTTGGCCGAGACGACGGGCTGGAGCTTCGGCGGTCGCTCTCCCAGATCCCGGTCGAGCATGAAGAGGACTCCGATCCCCCTCTCGCCGCTCACCATCTTCAGCTTCTCGACGATCTCGCTGGCGTTCGCCTCCTCCTCCACCTGCTCTTTTACAAACCACTGGAGCATGTTGAGGGTGGCATGATCCTTCTCCTCGGTCGCGAGGTCCACAAGGCCGTTGATCAGCCCCGTCACCTTCTTCTCGTGATCGTAGACGGCCTTTGCCACCTCCAGGGGCGACCCCCACTCGAACTGGGGCTTATCTATCGCCATAAGCTCTGCCCTTCCGCCTCGCTCGATCACGAAATCGTAGATCTTCATCCCGTGCATCAGCTCTTCTTGGGCCTGAACCCTCATCCAGTGGGCAAAGCCCGGAAGCTTCATGGCCGAGAAGTAAGCAGACATTGATAGGTAGAGGTAGGAGGAGAAGAGTTCCCACTTCACCTGCTCGTTTAAGGCCTTCGCCATCCTCTCGCCGATTGGAGCCATTTTCATAACCTCGATTCATCGATTCAGCTCGCCTCAAAGGCGTCTTTCGGAGCCCCGCACTCTGGACAAGTCCAGTCGTCGGGGAGATCTTCAAAAGCGGTGCCAGGAGCGATCCCGGAATCGGGGTCGCCCTTCTCTGGGTCGTAGACGTATCCACAGACTGTGCACGTATATTTCTTCGCCATCAACCTCGCCTCCAGACAAGATCAAACGGGATGGAGGTAAGCTCAGGGTTTGTCCGATTCGATGCCGCGCAAAACATGTCCAATAATACAGCACTGTATTCTGTCACTGAGTGTATATTATCCTTTTGGATCGGATGGGTGCGAGGCTCGGCCCTGAGATCCTCCAACATCAAACGAAGCTTTCCAGCGCCTCTCTTATCCTGCCGTCAATGTCGGCGATCTTCGAGTTGTATTTCACAAAGTTATCCCCGAAGGTGGGAGCCTCCTCTCGATAGAATATCCCCAGGGGTATCGGACCGTCGGAGTTGTAGTCCCACTCCCTCATCTTCTCCTCAGCCCTTGCGCGGTCTTGCGGATCGTGCTCCTCGAGGGTGTAGACCCTCTCGTTGTAGTAATCGTACAGATTGAAGAAGGTGGCGCAGACCTGGAGGACGTCGACGAAGGAGAAACCCCGGTGGAGGATCGCCTCTCTGAAGACCTCCTTGAGAAGCTCTATCCCGTGAGAGTAGCCTCGGGCGATGAAGCTCCCGCCGCTGGCAAAGACGATCTCCAGGGGGTTTATCGGAGGCACCACGAGGCCCGCCGGGGTCGACCTGCCCACAAATCCCGAGGGCGAAGTCGGAGTGTACTGGCCTGTGGTGAGGCCGTATACCCGGTTGTCGTGGATTATCGTCGTTATGTCGACGTTTCTTTTGGCGGCGAAGATCAGGTGGTCGAGCCCCTCGGCGTAGGCGTCGCCGTCTCCGGCAAAGCAGATGACGGTGAGGTCGGGGTTTGCAAGCTTTATCCCTGTGGCGACGGGTATCGTCCTGCCGTGGATGGTGTAGAAGCTGCTTGAATTGACGTAGTCGGCGATCTTCGCGTGGCAGCCTATCCCCGAGACGAGGACGACTTTCTCCAGGGCCAAGAGCCCCTCCTCGTCCAGGTCCGCCAGGACCGGCTTGATGGCGTTAAGGATGGCGAAGTTTCCGCAGCCGGGACACCAGGTGTTCGGGGCCGTTGTGGCCAGATCTTTGGGGTTCATCTCGTCACCTCCAAAAGCCTCTCTTCCAGGTCTTCGACGGAGAAGGGCCTAGCATCGTATTTCAGTATCAGGTCGTCTGGATCAAAACCGTTACATCGCATTAGTCGGGCGAGCTGGCCCGTGGAGTTCGTCTCGACGGAGATCATCCTCTCGACGACCCCGAGGGCCGCTTCGAATTGAGAGGTCGGGAAGGGGTTCAAAACCACCGGCTGGACGACCCGAAGGCCGAGCTTCTCGCCGACCTCTGCGCAGACCGGCTTGTTTGATCCCCAGCAGACAAGGGCCAACGACGCGTCCTCGGAGCCGTAAGTTCGAACTATTGGCAACCTCTCCAGCTCTTTCTTGAGGCTCTCCTCCTTTCTGAGGGACTTATCCTGGACGGCCTTGACCTCATCGGCATCCTCCGTCGTGATCCCGGACTCCAGGTGAGCGTAGCCGTTCGCCTTCACTACGGCTCCTTTCATCGACGGGAAGGCCAGGGGGGATACGCCGTCCGGGGTCCGGGCGTACCTTTTGTATTCTCCCTCGCCGTCCGCGAGTACGGGCCTGATATCGGGGATGCCCCTCGCCTCATCGAGGTTGAAGCTGTAGGCGGACTCGCTGAGGGTCTTGTCCGAGAGGAGGATAGCAGGTATCTGGTACTTCCAGGCGAGTCCCAAGGAAGTTGCTGACCAGTAATAGGCCTGCTCCAGATCTCCCGGAGCGATGACAAGCCTCGTGAACTCGCCCTGACCAGCGTTCATGACGAAGTGGAGGTCGGACTGGGCGGTGTAGGTGGGAACCCCGGTGCTCGGCCCCGCCCTCATGGAGACCACGACGACGAGGGGCATCTCCGCCATCCCCGCAAGGCTCATCCCCTCGGTCATGAGGCAGAATCCGCCGCCCGAGGTCCCCAGAGCGACCTTCTTGCCGGCGTAGGCGAACCCCTGGGCCATCAGGATTACGGCGATCTCGTTTTCGGGATGAACCACCTTGATCGAGAACTCGCCCGCGACCTTCGCCAGGAAGTGGAGGATCCCCGACGACGGGGTCATGGGGTAGGCGACGTAGGCGTCGAGGCCGCCCCGAAGAAGGCCCAGGCCGATCAGCTCGTTTCCAGTGATCACCGGACAGCAGGGGTACGACCGTCTCTCGACCTTGAGTCCGTTCCCATCGATCCCATCGCGGCCCAGGCGGGCGACCTCCAGGTTCTCGTCGATCGATTTTGGGATCTCCTTTCTGAGGACCGCTTCCAAAATATCCCACTCGATCCCGGCGGCACCGGAGAATGCGCCGATGAGGCCGCTGTTTCGTGCGATAGCCGGCGCACCAGCCTCCTTCGCCATCGTCTTCAGGGGAAGCCCGACCCCCCCGGCCACCGGGGACTTCACCTCGTCGGAGTCGTAGATGACGACGGAGCCCTCCTTCAGCCGCCACCTGTGCCTGTCGATCGTTTCCTGGTTAAGGGCCAGAAGAAAGTCCACCCGGTCCCGATGGGCCCCGATCTTCTTTCCGGCAGCCCTGACTATGGCGAAGTTGTGACCGCCCCTGATGAGGGAAGGGTAGTCGAGGTACTGGTAAAGGCAGTATCCGAGCTGGTTGAATAGGCGGGCGATTATCATCCCGGCCTCGTTTATCCCGTCTCCGGCTCTCCCCCCCACCAGAACGGAGAATTCGTCCATTTATTGATCATCCTCCCGTCTTGATTTGAGATATCTCATCTGATCTCTCGATCTGTACGGAAGCGGCTCAATGCCGGTTCATATCTTCAACAGCAAAGATATAATATCATTTCGAGAGTATATAACAACTTCGCGCGTGGGTGAAGGACGAAGACAAACGGAGACAAGAGGAGAAGAAAAAAGGGAAGGGAAGTGAAGATGACAGCGCCAAAGGTCGGTCAGGTTAAAGATCGATCCCGCCCCTCCGCTCAGTCGCCGTAGATGCTGTAAGCGTCCCAGGCTGAGGCTATCGAGAGGAACGGCCCGACTGCGAGACCCCCAAACCCTGTGGTGAGGGTCAGAGCCGACAGGATCAGAACGCTCCCGAAAAACCACGCCAGAGCCCTCCAGAGGTGGCCAGCGTAAAACTGGCCGAGGCCAATAATAAAGAAAGACAATATCGCCGCCGTCTTTTTTCCCACCTAATTCGCCTCCATCATTTGAGGATGGTCCGACCAGACGAAAATACGTTTCGGCGATGCTGGAGCCGATCGACAAAAGACCGACTTTAGCCCACTTTTGATGGTATGATGTGAAGGATGACGGACCGATTCTGAAAAAGTGGCGGGAGGCAGATCCCACCGTGAGATCTGCCCCGTCTCTTGTCCTGTCCTGACCCTCTCTTATCTAGTCCACCTCTTCGTCCCCGAAGATCTCCCTTCTCAGAGCCCGATCCCTCGCCGTCGCCTCCATCTCGAGCTGAGGTATCTGGCTGTAGCCGCCGTGGCGCAGAGACGCCCGAACCTTCTCCAGGAGCCTGTTGCGCGAGATCCTCGGCTCCCGCCTCAGGTGGCTGTTGAGATAGTAGGTGAAGGCCCCGTGATAGGTGCCCCCGATGTAGGCGTCGGCCGAGGTCTGGTTGTCCTTGCACCCCGCCCAGAGGATGTGGTGTTTTGTGCCCCTATCCTCGAAGCCCTTCTTGAACCCCCTCGGCTCCAGTTCGTCGATCTCGTCTGCGAACCGAAACTCGATGTCCACCGGCGGCGGAAGGAACCGGTTCAGGGTCGGGGTGGGGGGAGCCAGCTCCGGCGGCGGGGTGAGCCCACCGACCTCTCTCAACCCCGTTCCCGAGTGGCAGCAGTCCAGGAATACCTCCAGGAGGACGCCATCGGGAAGTCCGCTGAAGATCTCGTTCAATTGGTCGTCGGTGATGAAGGTCCCGTCCCAGTTCATGTCGTAGGGGCAGAGGATCTCGTCGAGGCCGTCGGAGAGCTCGTCGCCGTCTCTGTCCCTGATCTGGGACCCGTGACCCGAGAAGTGGAAGACCAGGAAGTCTCCGGGCTTTGCGCCTCGGACGAGCCATTGAAGCCTCGATATTATGTTGGCCTTGGTGGCTCTGCTGTCTATGAGGACCCTTATGTTCGTGGTCTCGAACCGAAATAGGCTTCGCAGGGTGAAGTGCATGTCCTTGACGTCGTTGATGCATCCATTCAGGTCGCTGACGCCTTTGTAATCGTTGACTCCGACAAGTAACGCTTTTTTGACCATATCTCTCATCTCCTATGGATCCTTATATATCTGTCAGCAAGCTCTTGGGACAATAGAGGCAAATAAATTCAAATTTTTCATCACCAAGAGATTTATTTTAGTTTTTATGATATTAATGTTATTTGCTTACCACCCCATTAATAAATTGTACATTAACTCGACCATGTGATCTCAATGATGCCTGATTTTCTGAAACGTAGGATAGAATTTCTGATATAAGATGGTATTTCAGTCCCGCTATTTCATGCATCATCTTCCGAAGCTTTGTTACCTAATACTAGATATAGATTACCGAAAAGTATTGCTTCCTGAGAACGAAAAATATGGCGCGGAATTTTCGATGTATATATCAAATACAACGGAATCTGGAGACGGATATGGATAAGATAATTAACAAAATTGGGAGCACTATCTACTTTTCCGGGTGATGAAGTTGGAGGCTGGACACATTCTCCAAAAAGTTTTTAATCAGTCTGGCGAAGTACTCAGTGTGACCCTCCAATGACA
>DAOSXX010000083.1:0-5336 GCA_035380685.1 Methanothrix sp.
GACCTCTTCATCGACGTCACCGGGACCGATCCCGTCGTCTACAAGGCCCTGAACATCGTGGTGACGGCTCTCGCGGAGAGGGGCGGCAGGATCGAGTCTGTCCGGGTGGAGAGGCCCGAGGGCGATCTTGTCCTCCCGGACCTATCTCCGGCAAAGTGGAAGGTCAAAGTCGATGACGCCAAGGGGCTGATAGGCTTCGACCTCTCCCCCGAGGAGCTGGCAAAATGCCTTGAGAAGATGAGGTTTGGGGCCAGGGTCCAGGGCCAGGAGCTGGAAGTCTTGGTCCCCGCTTACAGGGCCGACATAATGCATTCCTGGGACATCTTCGAGGACGCCGCCAAAGGATACGGCTATGACAGGCTGGTGCCGGAGCTTCCGAAGACCGTCACCGTCGGCGAGCCTCACCCCCTGGAGGTGAGAAAGTCCGATCTCCGGGATATCATGGTGGGCCTCGGCTACCTTGAGACGATGCCCTTCACCTTGACCTCGGAGAAGGTGAACTTCGAGAGGATGAGGCGGTCCGTCCAGGACCAGGAGATCACGAGGGTTCTCCACCCCATAAGCGAGCTTCACACCATGGTCAGGACCTCGATCTTGCCGAGCCTTCTTGAGATCTTTGCCATCAACCAGCACCATCCCCTCCCCCAGAGGATCTTCGCTCTCGGGGACGTTCTTGTGAGGGGCAAAACGAGGCAGGACCTGGCTGTGGCCTCGATCCACAGCGGTGCTGACTTCGCCGAGGTCAGGTCTGTGGTCGACGCCCTCTTCAGGGAGCTGTCCATCAAGCCCGAGATCGTCCCATCCGAGGACAGCGCCTTCCTCTCGGGTAGGAGGGCCGACCTTCTGGTTAACGGAAAGAAGGTTGGGTCCTTCGGTGAGTTCCACCCACAGGTGTTGCAAAGCTTCGGCCTCGATCAGCCCGCCGTGGGCCTGGAGCTGAGGTGGGACCTTCTCTGGCCCTCTGGCCGGCCTTGAGTCCAGCTGTATGGTCAGGGCCGCAAAGTTCGCGCCCTGAGGCCTGAGGCTGGTCGCCACCAGTGGCATGGGTTGCATCGATGATGCAGAATGGGCCCGCGCCCCACTTCGGCTTTGCGGGTCCGTTCCAAAAACCCCTTTGCCCATGGCCGCTCCAATTTTCTAATCCGCCAGTTTCGCTTTGACAAGTTTAATATAATCTGCGAAACAACTTGAACTTTGATGGCAGGTTGGGAGCCCTCATGAAAGTTCGGGATCTGATGACTTACCCCATTCTCACGGTGGGGATAGATACCACCGTCTTCGATGCAATACAGATGATGGTTCGCGAGAATAAGGGAAGCGTTCTCGTGGTCGAGGGTGGTCTGCTCAAACACGTGGTGGGCATAGTCACCACCTGTGGCATGTTCAAGCACGTCTTCGCCAAGGGGATCGATCCCAGAAACATAATGATATGGGAGATAATGACCCCTGCGCCGCTGGTGACCATAGGCCCCAACGCCTCCACAAAAAATGCGGCCGAGATGATGCTGGAGCACAACATAAGAAGACTGCCAGTGGTTGAATGTGGTGCACTGGTGGGGATAATAACCAGCAAAGATCTCCTCCGGTGCGTCGACGGCCCCGAGGCGGATGAGAAATTGGATTGAGGTCTCCTACGTCTGACCCACAGATCTCACCCTCTGTTGCAGACCGGAAAAGGGCGCGCCCCCGACGTAGAATTTAAATATCGAGAGAATCAAGGTGTGGCCAGGTCGAGGTAGCCAAGCCTGGTATGGCGCAGGTTTGCTAAACCTGTGTCCCTTCGGGACTCGAGGGTTCGAATCCCTCCCTCGGCGCTAATTTTATAGTTTAAGTCAAACTGGCAGCGGCGCACCCCGCAGCAGAGCTGCGGGGTATTCGTTAAAAATAAAATAGGAGCTCATGCTTCGCTCGAGAGGGCGCTGAACCTCTCAGCGAAGTTGAAGCATGAGCCGTCAAAGCAGCTGGATGCCGGTTTCGGGCTGTCCTTGAAGATCAGCCTTCTCTGGATCTCGAACGACCCGAGGAACTCTTCGCGTTCTTTGGTGCTTCTCTGGCCGGGTATCGTCTGCTTCGCGTCGATGGCCAGGTATCCGGTGAAGTTGTCTGCGGTCTGGAACTCAGCCCTCCTGTCGAGGCCGGTGTGGTGAAGGCCTATCTCCTGAACCTCGTACTCCATCTCCTGGAGGTTGTAGCTCTCCCGGACCTTTGCACCTACGCCGCCAAAGACGAGGGAGCTCTTGACCATCTCGGTACCCATCAGGGTATCGCCAGGGTTTAGAGCCATGTAGTTGTCCACAGCGTCGCACCCCTGGAAGGTGGGGTTTGTTCCCTTAGCCTCTTCGACCAGATACTCGTTCTTCATCAGTGCGTCCACGCTGCCGCTGAAGTAGATGTTCTTGTTCGACTTCACCCCGGTGTTCATGCTTTTGACGTCTTTGTTCATCTGAAACTGGCCTGTTCCGCTGACGGAGGTTTCGGATACGTAGTCGTAGTCCTGGAGCCTGAACCAGGCCTCATCGGACCCCGACTTGCTGTTCGGGGCGGAGGCCAGTACCTGGAATTCGTAATCTCCAGGCGATGCCTTCATCTCCGGAGTGACCTGGAGCTGCTCAATTCCAACCCCCCCTGCCGGGACGGAGAGGATCGTCTCGGTCCATCCGAACCATGCGGGGTGGCAGCCTTTGGGATTGACTGTGAGTTCCGCATAAACCTCCGAGCACCCTCTGTTTTCCACGGTGACGATGTATTCCAGCGTCTTTCCAGGGGTGACGTAATCGAGATCCGAACCTGATTTCGGGCCGGAGAGGTCGACATTGACGAGGAGATCGCCCATGATCCCTGGCACCGATGGCCAGACGACGTCTGCTTCAGATGACTCCAGATCCAACGTGGACTCCGGGCCTTGCCTCGTTTCTTCGACCGTTGCAAAGGCCGGTTGGGCCGAGAAAAACAACAGAATAATCAGGTACTTCCACACTCTTTAACCCCCACGACAAATTTATTGCGATAAAGACCACGCATTTCGATGCTCGCCGCCGGAATCTCGCCTCTTCAAGACATCAACATTCCGATGCGGCTCCCCGCGGCAAAAAAAGAAAAGAGCGTAGACCGCAGCTTAGCAGTCTACTCCTAAACACGGGCATATTTTGTCATCAGGCACCGGGTTCTCGTGGAACTTGATCTCCTTTTGGACCTCGAAGTCGCCGCTGAAGAGTTCGTGGCTCTTTATGTCCTTGTAGAAGATCTTGTGCATGCTGGAATCGGTTCCCCAGGTACCGTTGAATGAGTTCAGCGTGTTGAGACCGATGGTATGCTCGATGGTCGAGTTCACGGTCGAGCCGAAGAAGACGGTCTGGTCCTTCTCCATCTGGTTGACGCTGAACATCTCCTGGATGTTCGCACCTATGCCTCCGTAGAACGACTTGGAGTTGACGAACTTCCCGCCCTGGAGTGGCACATCCTCGCTGTCGTAGGTGAGCTTGGTGTTCTCGTAGAAATTCAGCTGCTGATCGCTGTCGTTGCCACAGTCACTGTTGTTGGGCAGCTTCCTCACGAGTTTGTTGGGCTCTTGCGAGTAGACGTGTACGGCGTCCATCTCGATCGCGCCGTCACCTGACATCATGTCGTAGTACTCAAGGGCTATCTTCTTGTCTACAACAGAGGTTGCCACGTCGATATAGCCGGTCCCGCTGACCAGCTGTCGCTCACAAAACTGCTCGTACTGTTTTGGCTGCGGAAGTGGCGGGTTGGCCACTGCAAGGCTGCAAGCCAAGGCAAGCGCTATCAGTATCGCTATTACTCCCTTCATTTTACTTACACCCCCTTCCTATTCCGAATTTAAATCGTTTGTCTCTCTTTTACAGGGAGACGAACTCTTTATCTATTTAATACAGGGCTGATATTTCAGTGTTTTGGTCCGAAGAGTAAAAAAGTTAGGTGATTCCAGATCTCAAGATCTGGAATTCGCGTTTCTGCTCAGATGCAGGGGAGCCAGTCCACCTGGACGTCGCCGCAGGTGCCGTTGCCCCAGAGCTGGATGAACTTCTCGATGGAGAAGACACCAGTCAGGTCCTCAACGCTTCGGCCCCACTCGTAGTGCCTGCCCTTGGAGTTGGTGTTGACGTCCTTAGACAGCCATCCGATGTGAGCGACACCGATGACGTTGGAGTTGAAGTTCGCCTCGAGAGCGCCAGTGCAGTTACCACATTTGTTGTAGTATCCGCAGTCTTTTCTGGTCTTGACCTCGGTGTTCTTCTGGAGGTGCTCGGCGTGGGTGTACATCTCGACGACTACGGCTCCGATGTAGTAGTTCTGGACGCAGAGCTTCTCGATCCACTTCTGGTCGTAGGTGCCGGTCTGGTAGCTCACAGGCATGTACTCAAACTCGGCTTCCTTGGAGAAGTTAATGTAGTCGGGACAACATGTAGACTTCGTCTTCCACGCATCCCAAGGCATCAAGTTTGCGGGGTCCCTCTCAGCCTCGATCTCCGTCCTCTCGGTGATCACATTTCCGCTTCCGGACTCCTTCTCGACCAGCTTGTTTCCGGCAAGGCCGTCTTGGGTCTGGATGATCGTTTCGACGTTCTTGTAGCCGACGCCCTTGACGTTGGCCTTCTCGTACATGTAGTTGGCTGCGCCAGCCATGCCCACCAGGGCGATTCCAATGACTAGTAAAATAGCCAGTTCTCTCTTCATTCAGTTCCCACCTCCTTTCTTTACTCGGTTACCCTCGTTCACACGCCCACATCGCCGACCGCGTATAAGCCAGTCCTTAGATGTGGCACAATTTCGCTCCTGAGAGTCGAGGCTCGACAGGACGATTCTCGTTCCCACCCGAAAAGGCATAACGAAGGACATCCTTGTCCGATCAAGCTGGGATTCTCAAGCAGAAGCTTCACCACCCCCCCCAGGAGCCCGCGGCCTGTTCCGATAACTCTTGTCGTGTCAAAGTTCTTTCGGCCAGGCACAAACCCCTTCTTCAGGTTGATGGCATATAAATCTATCGAGTCCTTTCCGGAATCCCTTTCCCGGAGCCTTGTCATTCAATTCTCCACTTCGTCGATCGTCTGCTTCAAAATCATCGTCCTGGGTTGGCACTTGATCAGGTGGGCAGAACGACGGGTGATGGCTGCCGATTTGTAGATTTGGACTGTTATTCAATCGATAAAGACGCAGATAAAAGGCATAAAAAGAAACTCTTGATTAAATTGATCTAAAGTAAAAATATAAAAAAGGAAGCGGGAACTTCCGCACTCAGATGCAGGGCAGCCAGTCGACCTGAACGTCGCCGCAGGTGCCGTTGCCCCAGAGCTGGATGAACTTCTCGATGGAGAAGA
>DAOSXX010000084.1:0-4713 GCA_035380685.1 Methanothrix sp.
ATATCGAGGCGTTGATCTCGAATATCGGGTACCTGTGCATGCTGTACTCCGAGACAAGCCAGCTGGTGGTCCTCCGGCTCCCGCAGATCTGGTCCAGATGCTCCTCGGAGACGGGTATGAAGACTATGTCGTCTTCGCGCCCCGTCTCTCTCATCAGCTCCACCAGCTCCGACGAGGTGTTTGTGGTAATCGGCAGAACGTCAGCCCCCCTCTTGAAGGCGCTCTTGACCCCTTCGAGGCACTCGTAGGTGTTCCCGCTGCCGGTGATGGGGACGTAGACGTCGCCTATCTGAAAGCTCGGGGTGTTGAAGTCCCTCTCCCAGTAGCTCGTCTTGTTGAGGTGGGTGAACCTCATCTCGAAGGCTCTCGCCACGAGGCCCGACCTTCCGACGCCGCCTATGATGTACCTGCCGCTCCTCGGAAAGAGCCTCTCAAACCACCGTGTGAGCTTTCCCTCGTCCACCCGACTGATGAGCTTGCACTGGCCTGCGAAATCCTTTATGGTGGATAGATAGCTCTCGCATGCCTCGTCTCTAACGCCCTCGATCCTGCTCTGAACCTCCTTGAAGACGGCGTTCAAGAAGGCGAGAACCTCCAGCTCGAACTCCGTCCCCATCGGCGATAGCTTGGACGTCCTGGTCATGTCCTCGTCGTACTTCGTCTTCCCCTTGATCACCAGGACCGAGCCGTTCTCGTAATCCTCCACCAGCCGATGGGCCGTCCCCTCCTCATTGGCGGTGATCAGCCTGATATCTCCGCCCTGGTTTATTATGTCCTCGATGTACTTGTTCACCGCGGGGGTCTCGCCGGACCCTGAGACGGCGATCCCCAGGTTCTTTCTCGTGTGCCGGAAGTGCTTCTGGACCGGGTCCTCCATGGTGCAGGGGAAGGCGTTGAAGTGGTTGTAAAGGAGCTGGAGAAAGCTGTAGAGGGAGAGGGCGCTCCTCCCTGCCGCGAGGCCGTAGACGAAGTTATTCTCGTCTTTTTCGCTCAAAAACGACGCCAGCGAATCTGCAAAAGCGTTTACGCTCTCCAGGTCGAGCTTTCCCAGCTTCTCTACGAACGAGCACTGGAGGGCGGTAGCATCTTTGTAAGTGTCGAAGAGACCTGCCATACAAGAGAAAAAGTCAGACGAGGGGAAGATAATAAGCCTTTGCCCTTCAGCTTATGATCTGTATAGTCCCAAAACCTTTGACTTTATATACTCAACTTTCCCGCATGGGAAAGCGAAATAAGGTTGTAAAGCTAACTGATAAAAAGATCAAATATATCATCCGAGCTAAAACCAACAACATCAGCACCAAACGCATCGCGCTTGAGATGAAAGTAAGCGAATATACCGTGAAGCGGGTCTGGATGTATTGGATAAAAAACCGCAAGCCTCTGCCCATTAAGAAATTTGGTAGAAAGTCACAAGAGCTTGAAGAAGAATCCGTTGAATTGATACTGGAAACCCACAAAAAGCAAAAATTGGGTGCAAGGCGTCTCGAGAGCAACAGTAGATTTTCATTATTTCTAAAAGAAAATAATATAAAGCACATTAAGGCTCGTGTTAAGCACCCTCAGACAAATGGTAAAATCGAAAAATAGTATGATACGTACGAGAAATATCGATTCCAATTCGAGAATTTTGACAAATTCGTGAATTGGTATAACACAGTGAGGTATCACGAGAGCCTTGACACAGATCACTATCTAATGACTCCAAATGAAGCCTTCTGGACGAGATTGCCTGAAGAATGTAAGTTGAACCTGTTCTAGTACGTATGGAGGCTGAATTAAATGCAAGTAAATAAATTTGAGCACTACACAAAGTATTCTTCCCGACGCAAAATCTAAATAGATTAAGATGATAATTAGTATTTGAGGCGTGGGCAGAAGACCATAAAGGTCGGCAGTCCCCGTAAAAGGGGCGCCGGATAAAAAAACCGGCGATTTTGTGGCTCGCGCCTCACAATCGCTTTCTCCATTTCTTTTTTATTTCGTCACCTTTCCCGGTTTCATTTGAGGCGGTGATCAAAACGAACGCAGAGCTGGGCCTGAGCCTCATCATACTCGCCGGTTTTCTCGCCGCCAAACTCTTCAGGACCGCGAAGATCCCGGCAGTCACCTCCTACATCCTGGTGGGGATCGTGATCGGCCCCTCAGGGCTCGGGGTGGTTCCCGAGGGGATCCTCGCCGCCTCGGGCTTCATATCGGACGTCGTCTTGGGGCTGATCGCCTTCGGCATAGGTCGGAGCTTCTCCTTCCGGACTTTGGGGACCACCGGCAGGATCGTCGTCCGGATATCGGCGATGGAGGCCCTGGGGGCGATGTTGCTGGTGACGGCGGCCCTCACCGTTCTTCTGGACGTCCCGCTCCACGTCGCCGTCCTCTTCGGGGCGATCGCCTCGGCCACGGCCCCTGCCGCCACCGTCATGGTGGTGAAGGAGACGAGGGCGAAAGGTCCCATGACAGACACCCTCCTCGGGGTGGTGGCCCTGGACGACGCCTGGGCCCTGATGATCTTCGCGGTCTCGATGGTGGCGGCGAAGACGATCGCCTCGGGCGGGGCAGACCATCTCGATCTTTTGATGGAGACGGGGTTTGCGGTCTTGGAGATCGGCTTCTCCCTCATCCTCGGAGCCGTCTTCGCCTGGCTTTTGCACCACTACTCCTCGAGGGTGTTGGACCCCTCGGACCTGGAGGTTTTCACCCTGGGGATAATCCTCCTTACCGTGGGGGCAGCAAGCTCCCTGGGACTCTCGGTCCTCCTCGCCTGCCTCGCCCTGGGAGTCGTCCTGGTCAACATCAGCTCCAAGGGGTGCAGGTTCTTCGAGGTGATCGAGCCCCTCGACACGCCCCTCTACCTGATATTCTTCGTTTTGGCGGGAGCCCTCCTGGAGATCGGCCTCCTAAAAGAGATCGGCCTTCTAGGCCTCGCCTACATCGTCTTCAGGGTGGCGGGAAAGCTCATCGGTGCGTACATCGGAGCCTCGGACGCTGGCGGTATGGGGTCGAGGATGAGAAAGTACATCGGCCTCGGCTTGATCCCCCAGGCGGGGGTCGCCCTCGGCCTCGCCCTCATGGCCCGAGAGCAGTTTCCCAATGTTGGCGAGACGATCTTCAGCACCATCGTCGCCACCACCGTCGTCTTCGAGCTGGCGGGCCCCATCGCAACCAGGACCGCCCTCTCCCTCGCCCACGAGATCCCAGAAGACTGAGAAGAGCGCGTAAAAGGGAGAAGGCCCGAGCGCAGGAGGAGGTGGGTTTTGGTGGGAGAAGACGACGCCAGAATGTGATGGAATATGATATAAGTAGTATCAGGACATAACCAAAGGCAGCGAATTCGGATAAAGGTGAAGAAGAAATGGAAGACGACTTCAACGAAGTGGTTAGGTTTCACGGTCACTCCTGCCCGGGCATTGCCATCGGCTACCGGGTGGCCAAGTACGTCAAGAACCATTACAACAGGTCCGAAGACGAGGAGCTGGTGGCGATCGTCGAGAACAGCTCCTGCAGCGTCGACGCCATCCAGCAGCTCTTGGGCTGCACCTTCGGGAAGGGGAACTTCATCTTCAAGGACCACGGAAAACAGGTCTTCACCTTCTACTCACGAGACCACGACAAGGCCATCCGGATCTACTTCAAAAACGTCATGCCCCAGACCGATCCATCCGCCATGAAGAGGTTCTTCTCCGGCCAAATGACTCCCGAGGAGAGGGAGAAGTTCATAAAGCTCCGGGAGGAGGCGACCGATTACATCCTCAACGCCCCCGACGATGAGATCATGGAAATCCGGGAGGTCGATATCCCCGCGCCGGGGAAGGCGAGGATCTACCCCTCCATCGAGTGCCAGGAGTGCGGCGAGGCCTTCATGGAGGTGAGGGGGAGGACGGCGGGCGGCAAGATCGTCTGCGAGGAGTGCTACCAGAAGTTCATGGCCTAGAAGGCCATCATTTTTTCTCCGCTCAACCGTCTAAATTGTGATCCTCTGCAGATCCCGCCCGATCTCGACTTTGGTCTCATCGCCGAGGCCCGCCAGGACGTCCCGGACCATCTCCTCCTCGCAGCCGATCGTCTGGGGGTAGAGGTGGGTGAGGACGATCCTCTTGACGCCAGCTCCCCGGAAGGTCTCGCCGAGCCAGCGGGGCGTCGAGTGGTTGGTGACGACGAAGGGCTCGGGAAAGGAGCACTCGTGGATCAGAAGGTCCGCGCCCTCCGCGAGGTCCCTCATCGACTCCACTGGCTCGGTGTCTCCTGAGTAGACGATCGACTTCGTCTCAGACTCGATCCGATATCCGAGAGCCGGGAGGCTGTGGACCGCCTCTCCTGCCCTGATCTTCAGGCCCGAGAGGCTGAACTCGTCGCCGGGCCGAACAGTGGTGAAGGAGACGTCCAGCTCCTCCAAGTACGAGTAGAGGCCCCGGAGAGCCTCAAACCATTTCTCTGTCCTCTCGGGGCCGAAGACCTTCATCCTGTCCTCGCCGAGGAGCCACCGGGCCTTGGCGAGGGCGAGGAGGTCTGAGACGTGGTCGAGATGGAGGTGGGTGATTAGGGCGACGTCGACCTCCAGGGGCGAGAACCCCGCCGCCGAGAGCCTCAACAGGGCTCCCGCGCCGCAGTCGAAGAGAAGGGGCTCACCGGCCCTGATTACAAGGCCCGCCTGGGCCCGGCCTGAATGGGGGATGCCGACCCCGGTTCCAAGAAGGGTCACCTCGATTTCCATGAGAT
>DAOSXX010000085.1:0-4605 GCA_035380685.1 Methanothrix sp.
ATGGCGATCGGAAAAATATGTTGAAAAATCGAAGCCCTATCAAAAATATGTCGAATCTGCGGCACCCCCCATCGGGGAATCGCAAACTCCGGATCATGCCACCTCCTTTACACCGTCCCTATTGGCGTCCCCCAATAGTTTATTTGATCTCCATAAGTGGTCACGTCCACCGGCTTCTTCCTGCCGTCTTCAGTGGTCTCTGTCGTCGCTTCCGTCGCTGCGCTCTCAGGAGCTGGCGTCACCGCGGCGGCGGTGGTGGTGGTGACTGCGACTGGCACATCGGCGGGCTCGTATCCCGAGGGGTCGGGGCTGGTCAGAATGCCGGTCACGCTTCCAATATTGACCTTCCCGTTGCTATCGGACTGGACGAAGCTTCCCGATAGGTCCCCTTGCGCAGCGGTGCCGGTGATCAGCGTCGAGACCAGAACACCGTCCTGGAAGGATAGGATCTGGAGCTCGAACTCCTCTCCTGACACCGATCCAGATACTACGCCGTTCCAGGGCTTCGGAGTCTCGGAGCTGGCGGCGCCGAAGAGAAGATCCTCCGACTGGTAGATGACCATGGCATTTCTTTCATCGTCCATGATCAGGATCCAGGACCCTTTGAGGTCCAAGGCTGCAGTCTCCTCAGAAATTGCGGCTTCTTCTGGGGCAGCCGTCTCGACCCCGACATCCTCGGCCACCGTTGGTTCGACCGCCTCTGCCGGTCCGATCTCGCTTTCGTTGATCGATACGTTGGCGTCCTCCGCCATTGAAAGTCCTGATATTAGGGTGATGGTGATGAGCATTGATAGAGCGATGCGTCTAAGGTTCATGCTAATACCTCCGTGATGTGATTTCCCACTCCGTTGATTGGCAGCTTTTCACCCCACTGCCATGGCCCAATTTGGTCTAACCATTAATAAGCTTTTCATAGCCCAAAAACCCGGATTAAGCCTTAAGAGCCTCCGGCGGCAGAATCGAGCTTCTCCAGCATCTCCGCGGGGTCCGTCGTCGGAGGCTTGCAGACATTCCCAGAGCATACATAGGCTGTAGCCTTCCCGTTCACCATCTCCTCGGTGAACTCGGCGATCCCCGCGACCTCTGCCTCCTTCCCCGGCGGTCTCAATACCACCACAGTTCTCGGCAGATACTTCGACCTCAGGGCCCTAAGCATCTCTTCGGTCTCCGAGGACTCTGCAGGACCCACTATCACCACCTCCGACGCTGGGCCCAGGGCGAAGTCCAAGGCCGAGAGAAGATGGAGATGGGCCGCGGGGACACCCTTCGCCCGAGCGGCGAAGGCCTCGAAGGCCTTTGAGGCGATCTCTTCGAGCTTTGAGTCATCGGTCACCCTTGCAAGCCTCAAAAGATCCTGGACGGCGACGGCGTTCCCGGAAGGGAGGGCGCCGTCGTGGCCGTCCTTTTTCCGGATGATCAGATCCTCGCCGTCCGTCGGGGTGAAGTAGAAGCCTCCGTTCTCTTCGTCTTCGAACCTCTCCACCAGGTCGCGGGCCAGATCCAGGGCAGACCTGAGATATTTTGTCTCGAAACCCGCCTCGTAGAGCTCGATCAGCCCCCAGATCAAAAAGGCGTAGTCGTCCAGGTTCCCAAGAATGCCAGCGGATCCTTCCCGATAGCGGTGAAGGAGCCGGCCCTCGCCGTCTCTCATCTGCTCAAGGATGAAGTCCGCCGCACCGGACGCCGCCATTTCCAGCTCTTTTTCGCCCAAAACCTGAGCGCCCCGGGCGAGAGCTGCGATCATAAGGCCGTTCCAGTCGGCGAGGACCTTGTCGTCCTTCGACGGCCGGATCCTCTTCTCTCTTGCTGAAAATAGCTTCTTTCGGACGGTCTCCATCCTCTCTTTCAGGTCGGACTCGGCGATCCCCAAATCTTGGGCCAGATCTCCTATGGATTGATTCAGATGGAGGACGTTCTTGCCTGTGAATCGGCCCGTCGCCTCCTCTCGATAGTTCCCCTCTTTCCTGACGTCGAAGAGCTTCACCACCAGATCCGCCTCTGCCTCGTCGAGGACTGACCTGACCTCCTCATCGGTCCAGAGGTAGAACTTCCCCTCCTCCCCCTCGCTGTCGGCGTCCTCTGCGGAGTAAAAGCCGCCTTCGGGAGCTCTCATCTCTCGCAGGACGTAGGCGAAGACCTCGGAAGCGATCCGGCCGTACATCTCGTCCACCGTCGCCTGGTACGCCTCCAGGCAGGCGAGGGAGATCATCGCCTGGTCGTAGAGCATCTTCTCGAAGTGGGGAAGAAGCCACCCTGCATCGGTAGAGTAGCGGTGAAACCCATAGCCCACCTGGTCGAAGATCCCGCCCCGCCTCATGGCGTTGAGGCTGATCTCCGTCATCGTGAGCCCGCCAGCATCGCCGGTCCGCTTCCAGTGCCGGAGGAGGAAGAGGAAGGTGGCGGACGATGGGAACTTGGGGGCGCCTCCAAATCCGCCATTGGCAGGGTCGAATCGGGCGACGAGGTTCTGGTATGCAGACCTGATGGCGGACTCGTCGAGCCTCATCCCCGGGATCTCCGAGGGCGGCTTTTTGAGGGCGGCCGTTATCTCCTCCGCCGAGTTCAGAAGTTCGTTCCGCTCGTTTCTCCACAGGTGTCTGATCCTGGGTATCAGGTCGAGGATCCCTATCCTCCCGAATTTGCTCTCTTTGGGTATGTAGGTGGCGGCGAAGAAGGGCTTTTTATCCGGGGTCAGCATGACGTTCAGGGGCCACCCACCGCCGCCGGTCATGATCTGAGCGACTGCCATGTAGATTGCGTCGAGGTCGGGCCTCTCCTCCCGGTCGACTTTGATGCAGACGAAGGTGGCGTTCAAAAGCCTCGCCACCTCCTCATCCTCGAAGGATTCGGCGGCCATGACGTGGCACCAGTGGCAGGTGGAGTAGCCTATTGAAAGGAAGACCGGTTTGTCCTCCCTTCCCGCCCTGCTGAAAGCCTCATCCCCCCACGGCCACCAGTCAACGGGGTTATCTGCGTGCTGGAGTAAGTAGGGGCTCTTCTCGAAGGCCAGTCGGTTTCCTCTTTTTCCCATCATCATCACCTTTGGAGCTTCAGGCCGTCTCCGATCCTTCGCCCACATCCCGATCTGTTGCCTTTTCGGGTTCAGGCTTTTCGGCCTCGAGGTAGCCCCAGAGGACCTCTCCGGGCCGGCCCCACCGGCTAGCCTCGATCACCGTTCCAGGGTAGACGATCGTTCCAGCACCGGTCTTCACGCCCTCGCCGAGGACGGCACCGAAGCTCCTCCGGCCGGTTTCGGCCTTCGCAACGCCGACGTAAGATCGGACGGCCGAATCGTCGTGCCGCCGATTGGTGACGATAGTTCCTGCGCCGAGGCTGGATCTGGGTCCGATGAGGCTGTCCCCAACGTAGCAGAGGTGAGATATCTCCGTCCCCTCCATGATGGTGCTGTTCTCGATCACGACGCCGTTTCCGATCCGCACACCGTCTCCTATCGAAGTGGTGCATTTGATGAGACAGTTCGGCCCGATATCGCACCCGTCCCCGATCACCACAGGACCTGCCACGTAAGAGCCTGACCTTATAACCGTCCCCTTCCCCACAGCAACCTCGCCGGTGAGGGTCGCGTTCGCCTCCACCTCTCCGAGGATCCCGCGGGTGTCGGGGGGCATGAGGGTCTCGTTTGCTTTGAGGATCTCCCAGGGGAGTTTGATCTCAATCCAGCTCTCAAGCTCCACGACCCCGATCTCTACGCCGTCGGCCAAAAGTGACCTCAGCCCCGTCATCAGTTCTCTCTCCTCCCTACCCACCCCTTCGCGTTTGGATGATAGGATCTTTCTCATAGCTTCGAAGATCCTTTTATCGAGGAGGCTCATCCCGCCATAGATCAGGTGGGACGGTGGGGACTTGCCCCGCTCAGCCACCGATTTGAGAACCCCCACCTCGACCTCCAAGATCTGGTCCGCTTCGGGGTAGGGGTCTTCGACCCTCACCGCCGCAACGGCGGGCCCCTCGTTCTCCACCACCCGCTTCAGGGAGGCAGCGTCGCAGAGGACGTCGCCGTTGATCACCAGAAACTGATCCTCAGCGCGGCCCTCGGCCAAAAGGAGGGCGTGGCCAGTGCCGAGCCTCACCTCCTGGACGACGTACTCGATTGCAACATCGAGATCGCTCCCGTCGCCGAAGTGGTCGGTGATCTTCTCTTTCTGGTGGCCGACGACGATGACAAACTTCTCGACCCCAGCCTCCTTCGCCCTCGCCACCAGATGTTCGAGGAGGGGCTTTCCGCCGATGGGAAGCATCACTTTAGGAAGGGATGAGGTAAGGGGACGCATCCGTTCCCCCTCCCCTGCCGCGAGAACTATAGCCTGCATGGTTATGATTACTCCGTTTCCGATATCCTTAGATTTTCAATACTAGTTAATAACTGAAGGATTAAAAAGGTTTATTAAATGATCTCGTATCCATCTCACGTTCGCATGAAAACATGAAAATGTAGGCCGCTGCGTAGGCTTATTTAGCTGGTTAGGTGCAGTTTGTCCGGTTTCCCTGAGCGTCTCTCTAAGCCGCCATTCTGCGAAAGAGTAGGTCAACGAGCAGCTTTTCAGTAGGGATCGTCATGAAGAAATCAGGAGTATGGGAGAAGCC
>DAOSXX010000086.1:0-4500 GCA_035380685.1 Methanothrix sp.
AGGCCCTCGCCCCCGTCGCCACGACGAAGACCCTCCGGAGCCACATGACCTCCGGCTGGTTCATATCCCTGGGGAGCCTCGCCGAGAGGGCGACCCTTCCGGTAAAGCTATTTTCCGTCGACCGCTGCTTCCGGCGGGAACAGTCGGAGGACGCGGCGAGGCTGATGACCTACCACTCGGCAAGCTGCGTCATCATGGACGAGGACCTCTCGGTCGAGGACGGGAAGATGGTCGCCGACGGCCTTCTCAGCCAGTTCGGGTTTGAGAAGTTCAGGTTCTTCCCCGACGACAAGAGGAGCAAGTACTACGTCCCCGACACCCAGATCGAGGTCTACGCCTACCACCCGGGCCTTGTCGGGTCCTCCACCAAGTACAACACCGGCTGGGTCGAGGTCGCCACCTTTGGGATCTACTCGCCGACGGCCCTCTCGAAGTACAATGTGCCCTACCCGGTGATGAACCTGGGCCTCGGGGTCGAGAGGCTGGCGATGATCCTCTACGACGCCACCGACCTTCGGGCCCTGACATACCCCCAGTTCCAGGCCGACCCCGACCTCTCGGCGAGGGATATGGCGATGATGATCAGGGTCGAGAAAGAGCCCGAGACCCAGGCCGGGATCGAGGTCGCTCGGGCCATAGTTGAGACCTGCGAGGTCCACGGCGACGCCCCATCACCATGCGAGTTTGAGGCCTGGAGGGGGGAGCTCTCCGGCAGGAAGGTCGTGGTCAAGGTGGTGGAGCCGGAGGAGAACACTAAGCTCTGCGGCCCTGCGGCGATGAACGAGGTGATAGTCTTCAAGGAGAACATCCTCGGAATCCCCAAGACGTCCAAGTGGGAGGAGGCCTTCGAAAACGGGGTCACTACGGGGATGAGGTTCATCGACTCCTTCGCAGAGCTGGCGGCAAAGGAGGCGGAGGATGCCGCCCTGGGGGGCGAGGGGTCAGAGACGAGGGCCCGGATCATCCGGGGCCCGGGAGACGTGAATCTCAAGCTCGAGCCGGCCCTGGAGAGGTACATCACCGGCAGGAAGAGGAAGATCGACGTCCGGGGGCCGGTCTTCACGACGGTCAGAAGTGAGGTCGTCGATTAGGGTGAGGTCCAAGGCGGAAGAGGAGGAGGAGGAGAAGGAGGAGGAGATTGGTCATGGTCAGAACGCCGGATTCGAACGCTGATGAGAAGCGGGCCGCGGGAGAGGCCGCGGCGGAGATGGTGCGGGACGGGATGGTTTTGGGACTTGGGACCGGGTCGACCGTCGCCTGGACGATAAAGAGGATCGGAGAGATGGTGGAGGAGGGGATCGAGGTTCTGGGGGTTCCCACATCCTACCAGGCCTCGGAGCTGGCGATAGCTGCTGGGATTCCCCTCACCACCCTCGACCAGGACCCGATCCTGGACCTCGCCATCGACGGGGCGGACCAGATCGCCGCCGACCTCACCACCATCAAGGGTGGCGGTGCGGCCCACGCCCGGGAGAAGGTCGTCGCCTCCTCGGCCCACTGGTTTGTGATCGTGGCCGACTCCACGAAGCGCGTCGACCTCCTCACCCACCCGGTCCCGGTGGAGGTTCTGCCTTTCGCGGCGAAGCTGGCCAAACGCTGGATCGAGGAGCTGGGGGGCACCCCTTCGATCCGGCAGGCGAAGATGAAGGACGGGCCGGTGATCACCGACAACGGGAACTTCGTCATCGATGCCGACTTCGGCGTCATAGAGGACCCCGGCCTCCTCGCCGCCCAGCTCTCGGAGATCCCCGGAGTCGTCGAGCATGGCATCTTCGAGATCGTAGACGAGCTCGTCGTCGTCATCGACGGCGAGGTGAAGGTCTTCAGCCGGGTAGTGACGTCTTGAGGACGATCTGGTGGAGCTCTGAAAAGAGAGCCATCGGGATGATCGACCAGACCCTCCTCCCCGAGAGGCTGGAGACGATCGAGGTCGGCTCCGTCGAGCAGCTCTGCGAAGCCATTCTCTCCCTTCGGGTCCGGGGGGCTCCGGCCCTGGGCGCCGCCGGGGCCTACGGCGTCGCCCTGGCGGCGGCCCGATCTACTGCCACAGACCCGGCGGCCCTCCTCGAAGAAGTAGAAGAGGCGGCCGAGGTCATCCGGGCGGCGAGGCCCACCGCCGTCAACCTCTCCTGGGGAGTCGACCGGGTAATGAGGGCCCTGAACAATATCAAAGAATCGGCCACCTCCGACGATATCAGGGCGGCGGCCCTGGCGGAGGCAGAATCGATCGCCGAGGAGGACCTGGCCATCAACCGGGCCCTCGGCGATGTCGGCGCGTCGCTCCTAGCAGACGGGGACGTCGTCCTCACCCACTGCAACGCCGGGAGGCTCGCCTGCGTCGGCTGGGGGACGGCCCTGGGCGTCATTCGGTCGGCGGTGGCCGAGGGTAAGCAAATCAGCGTCTACTCCTGCGAGACGAGGCCGCTGCACCAGGGGTCGAGGCTGACGGCCTGGGAGCTTTCTGAAGACAACATTCCCGTCACCCTCATCTGCGACAACATGGCCGGGATGGCGATGCGCCAGGGCAAAATCGACAAGGTGATCGTCGGCGCCGACCGGATCACAAAGGACGCCGTCTTCAACAAGATCGGGACCTACTCCCACGCCGTCCTGGCGAAGGCTCACGGAATTCCATTTTACGTCGCAGCCCCCATCTCCACCTTCGATTTCGCTCACTCAGAAAAGGACGTCGAGATCGAGGAGAGGGACGCAGACGAGATCAGACGCTTAGGCAATAAGCAGCTCGCTCCGCCAGAGGTCAAGGTCTACAACCCGGCCTTCGACGCCACGCCCCTGGACCTTGTGACGGCGATCATCACCGAGCGGGGGATTTTCAGGCCGCCGGAGATGCCGGACCTGGGATGAAGGGCTAGTTTTTAAATTCTTAGCCATTGAATGCTAATACCGATGGAGCCGGATAGCAGCTCAGACCAGCCTCCAGTGATCCAAGCGAGCAAGATCCTGGCCAAGATCGAGCGAGGCGAGGACGTCGAGTACGACGGCGTGATCGTCGAGGGCGATCTTGATATAAGCGAGCTGAAACTGCCCACAGATCACGTGGAAAGAACAGATCTTGAGAAAGAGATGTTCGGTTTGTCCAAAGAGATGAAAGTAATCAGCTCACAGATAACAATCATCAATTCTCAAATATGGGGGATGGTAAATTTCTGTGATGCTTACTTCCAGAAGTCTATAAGTTTTAGGGGAACTAAGTTCAACAATGGGGATGCCAACTTCAATGGCACTGAATTCAACGAATATGCCAACTTCGGTGGTGCTGAGTTCAGTGGGTATGTCAGTTTCGTGGGAACTAAATTCGGAAACGAAGCCGACTTTGAGAGTTCTGAGTTTGGAGGCGAAGCCAACTTCCATAGTGCTGAGTTCGGAGGCGACGCTGGTTTCGAGAAAGCAAAGTTTAGCGGGGATGCGAAATTCACGAAGTTTGGTGGGGAACCGAAGTTCAGCGCAGATTTTGTGGAGGCTAAGTTTAGGGGTAGTGCCTACTTCAATTATACCAAGTTCAATGGTGGTGTTTACTTCACTGATTCTAAATTTGATAAGTACGCCACCTTCTGGGAAGCGGAGTTTGGTGGAGTTGCCTACTTCGGGCAGGCTCAGTTTTGTAAAAAACTAGACTTAGGCAGATTAAAGTTTGACAAATTATATATAAGTTGGAGTTCAATAAAAGAGAATATCCTTTATGATGGTCCTGCTTATTTAGCATTAATAAAAAACTTCAAAGCAATTGAGCAGTTCAGCGATGCTGATGATTGCTATTTCCAATACCGAAAGAAGAGCCAGGCCCGGAAGAAATGGTATAGCGAAGAGAATCGATTGATTGAATTTCTCGTCCGCTGTTACAATTGGACATCAACCAAAATTAAACAAATATCCGAATACCTGAGCTGGGCTTACAATTACCCTCCATTTACCTGGATTCATCGATTCAACTGGTCCAAGCTCCTCGACTGCATCGGCTTCGTCTCTTGTGGATACGGTGTCAGAATACAGCCCATAATCCTCTGGGTCTTCGGCTCCGTCCTCGGCTTCACTCTCATCTACAAGCTCCTGCCCCAAAGCTATGGAGGAATTGCAGAATCCGGACCCCCGACCGTGACCATGGAGGCCGTGAACAACAGCACTCACCTCTTCACATTCAGCTCGGGCGACGGCGCCGTCTTGCCCTCGTGGGGCGAGTGCCTCTACTTCAGCTTCACGGCGCTCACGGGCGGGACCCCCGATGGGCTGCACCCGGTGGGGCTCTGCAAGTACGCGGTGATGGTGGAGGGCGTCCTCGGTTATCTCTTCCTCGCGCTCTTCGTGGTCGTGCTGGCGAGGAAGATCATCAGGTGAGCCAGGGGGCGAGTTTTTAAATTCCTTGGCATTGAATGCTAATGACGATGGAAGTTGACACCAGCTCAGACCAGCGCCCGGTGATCCAGGCGAGCGAGATCCTGGCCAAGATCGAGCGGGGCGAGGACGTCGAGTACGACGGCGTGA
>DAOSXX010000087.1:0-4383 GCA_035380685.1 Methanothrix sp.
TGAAACAGGGCTTTGTGATCTTGCAGCACCAGGCGAGGCTTCCAAAGCAGGTCCCATCGCCGGGCTCAAGGGGCGTGCCTTTGGTCAGCGCAAGCTTCCTTTTGACGAACTCTTTTGGAGAGACGTTGATCTTCTTGAGGGCTCCGAGGAGGGGACAGTTTTTCACCGGTGGGCAGCAGAAGGCGATGCCGCGAAGGTCGCCTCCAGAGCAGATGTGCTTTGGGGCGTTGTACCATCCCACCAGCTCGTGGAACCTCTTGAGGGTGGCGGCGAGCCAGGCGACGAACTCGGGGTCGGCCTCGTCGGATAGGGATATCATCTCAGCCCCCATGGAGAGGAGGTCTCTTGCCCCCTGGAAGTCGCTGACGTCGAACCTCACCATGATGTGGGGCGCTCCGCCGTCAGAGAGCCTCTTTACGATTTTGGGCGCATCGGAGCCGACGCCCCGAAGGTCGAGGTGGAGGATGTCGGCGCCCGCCTCCTTCAGCTCTCGGGCCAATGATCTCAAGTCCTCGACGGCGTCGGGCCTCGTCCTGACCGAGAGGGTGGCGCCCGAGCTCTTGATCTCTCTTGCGAGATCGATGATCCCGTCCCGTCGGGCCAGTTCCACCTCCATGAGGCGACCGTCCGAGGCCGCCATCTTCGCCGTCTCCATCAGATCTTCAGGCTTCCCTCCCACGATCGAGAGCCCCAGGGCTGACCGTGGGCTTACCCGATCCATCTCCCTCTTTATTTCGGAGGGAGCGACCTCGTCGAGGTCGAAGCGTCCCAGCATGATCAGGCCTGCCGAGCCTTTTAGACTGCCCAGATCGGGGTAACCATCCGATGAAATGATCGCAATGGGATTGTCCAGATTCAGGTATCCGATTTTCAACATCAATATCGGTCCCCATGGCGAAACTCCTGGAGGGGATATCAGCTTTTCGGCCTGGTGGCCGATCTGGTGCGATTCATCAGATGCTTGGGTATTTTTGTAATAGTTTATGCGAAGCCCATTCCGGCGAAAGAGTTCTGTTTTAAACTCTAGTTTCCGAGCTTTAAATAATCGGGTAGTCTACCTCAACTGAGTTTTTTATAAACTGAGTTTTTATGGGTAGACTCCCTATTTATTGAACTTATTCCGGTCACGCTTTTTTTGTCAGAACCATCGGCTTTCCGCAGCATACCAGCTGGCCAGCGCCAGCCTCCTTGACCTCCACCACGTTGCCGCAGACATCACACCTGTAGACCTCGCCAACTTTGGTCATCTCGTCTCACCTCTGGTCATAAGTTTGTCGCTTTTTACTTTAAGTCTTTTTTTGCCGGCGAGATCGGACCTTGCTGAGGGCAAAGGATGCTGGCTGAATTGAAGCAGAGCCCCCCAAAAGCGATTAGAATGTTTCTGGGATGGCGTCCAAATAGAAGCCCACCTTCCAGGCCAGAAACCTGAAATTGAAACGCCGCTGAGAAAATCAGCTCGAAGTCACTCAAAGCCTTCAACGAAGCTCTTGGCGCAGAGCCTCAAGTCGGGGTGGTACCCGCCCTCCAGGATGGCAAAGCGCCGTCCGTTACATTTTTTCTCCGCACCAACTCTGACGATCCGGCCGATCTCGTGGTAATCCGAGACGGTGAGAATGCCGCCCCAGTCCTCTATGTAAGTGTCAAAGCCCGCAGAGATCGCCACCAGGTCGAAGTCGTGAATCGCGAGCGCCTTCTCGACCTGGTCCAGGTACCCGCTCCTGTCCAGCTTGAGGTAGTCGAACCCCACGTCGATGGCGCCGACGTTGACGATCTTCACATTCTCGTCCCACCGGAATATGCTGACCGTCCCGTCGCCAAAGTGGAGATCGATGTCGATTATCAGTACCTTACCCGTCCGCCCCTCGATCTTGCCCTCTATTCGATCCTCGATCTTCTTGACGGCCACGGCCATGTTGTTGAAGTAGCACATCCCCCAGGCGCGGGTGGCCGAGGCGTGGTGGCCTGGTGGCCGGATCAGGCCGAAGGCCGGCTCTCCCGCGAGGGCCAGCTCTGCGGCGAGAGTGGCGCCACCGGCCGCCAGGAGGGCTGGCTCCAGCATCCCCTTCCTCCTCACCATCTCGATGTGCTCAGGGCTGTGGACCCTCGATACCTCCTCCAGGCTTGCGGGCTCGGGCTCCACAAACTCATAACCCTTCAGCTCCTGGGCGGGCAATCTCGCACGATCGGGGTTTTCCACCGGGTTTGTGTTGTACCGTTCTTCGAATTTTTTAGAATATACGATCTTCATGATCTGACCTGGCGTTCATTCGAATTCGGGGTATTTTCAACCTGGCGACAGCACCCGGAGAGCAAGCAGCTCGCGGCAATCGGAATTTTGGGCTCGCTCGCCGCCGAGCAGATCTCCGGCTCAATCAGCCTCAAGCATTCTTGGACCTTCGCCGTAGTCGAACCTGTTCACCCTGAAGATGTAGGATAACAGCTCTCTTATGCCCGCCGGACCCGCCTCGCGGTAGGCGCTCTTCCAGATCCTCGCCGACGACCTCAGAGGCGCAGTCCGGGGGTTGACCCTTCTCATCGAACAGTCGAGGACCCTCTCCATCTCCTCTGGGGATATTTCCGGGTGGTTCCATACCAGGTGTTTTCCGTCGTAGTGGTGAAAGTCGCGGTCGAATATCCCGTACCGTCCCTCGATCTCGTCCCACAGCTCCGTCTTTGGAAGAGGGGTGAGAACGCAGATCTGGGTGAGGTCGAGCTTGAGGGCGGCGAGCTTTTCGATGTCCTCGTTTATCGACTCCTTCGTATCGCTCGGAAAGCCGATCATGTAGTAGCCGACGGTGCCAAGGCCGTGATGCTGGAGCTTATCGACCGTCTCCAGGATCTCCTCGGCCCGCTCCCTCTTCGTCACGTCGTCGAGGACCTCCTGGCGAAAGTTCTCGATCCCGATGGCGGCTCCCGCAAAGCCGCTGACGGGGTTGCGTCCCCTGCCATCCCGCTTCTTCGGCATCTGCCTCATCTCCGCCCACTCGTCGATCTTGTCTCGAAGGTAGTCGGCCCTCGCCATGCACCCCCAGACCATCTCATGCTCGTCGAGGAGGCCGATGACCTCATCGGCGTGTCTCCGGTTTGCGCCGAAGCTCTCGTCCTCGATCACCACCACGTTAATTTTGTGGTCCTTATAATAGGATAGAACCCTCTCGATGCTCTCCAGGGGGAGGGGGCTGGGCTTGTTGCAGAAACATGGAGCCTGACAGAACTTGCAGCCGACGGAGCAGCCCCGGATAGTGAAGAGGGCGCCGTAGATGTTCAGCTTCAGGCCGAAGGAGGAGTCGAGGTGTTCGATGAGTGGCGGGTGGACGATCCTCTCGATCGTTCTGTTGAAAAATGGTGCTACCTGGTTTTCGGCGTAGCCAACGAAGACCCGATCGAACTTCTCTTTGATCTCCGGGGTTAGGGCGCCGTAGTTTCCGGCCCAGACCTCGCCGACCGCTCCGCTCGCCCTGGCGAAGTCTGCCATCTCCAGGGCTTCCTCGGTCTCGCTCAGGTAAAATGAGAGGCCGACGACGTCCCAACCCTCGACGAGCTTCCTCTTGTACTCGTCGAAGGTCGGAAACTCAGCGATCTCGATCTCGGGGATGTTCTGTTTGAGGAAACGAAGGCCGAAGGACTGGTTTCGGGGCCAGCGGAACCGAAACCACCTGGACCGAGAGTTGGAGCCGATGTAGTCGTAGGGTTCCCCCTCGTTTCGGTACGCGGTGGTGAAAAGGACCCTCGGCGGAGCCGACGCCTGAACCATCCTCTCGTCGAGAACGCTTCTCTTCGCCTCTTCTGGCTCGTCTCCGTTCATCGAAGTTCTCCTGGACTTCTCTAAATCGTGAGCAGCAAGATTAGCGGGATCGTCAAGAGGCTCAGGCCGTAGGTGGCGATGACCAGAGCCGAGGCGATGGACCCGTCGCAGCCGTACCGGTCAGCCAGAACCGCGGCCACCGTCCCCGAGGGCATGGCAGCCTCGATTAGGAGAATTTCGGTCACCGTCATGGGGAGAAGCTCGGTCTCGGCCATGGCAAAGGCGATGAGAGGCTTTGCGATCAGCTTTATCAGCGCCACGGCGACGATCAGGCGGCTCAGCTTTTTGAGAGGTATCGGCTTGAGCATCAGGGCGATGGCGAGTGCGACGAAGATCACGAGGGACCCTCCGATGACGTCCAGCATCCGAAAGAGGAGGTCGAGGGCGGTCTTGAAGACGGGGTTTGTCGGGGAGAGCTTGAGGAAGGAGAAGGCGAGCCCCAGGACGAGGGAGATGAATATCGGCGACCGGAGGAAAGTCCTCAGCCCGGAGGTGAGCGAGCCGCCCGCCCCCTGGCCGAAGTAGATCGCCACCGCCACCCCGACGGTGAATATGAGGATTCCGACGCCTAGCTCGCT
>DAOSXX010000088.1:0-4350 GCA_035380685.1 Methanothrix sp.
ACAAACCCCTTAAATCCCAGGAGAACAATATAACCCCCGATCAAGCTTCTCTCAAGGTGTCAATAGATCATGAAAAGAAAATGGCAGCACGATAGAGGATTAGAGGCGAGGATGCTCTTCACCATGTTCCTCCTGCTCCTCGTTGGCATCGCATTTTTGGCGATACTCGCGTATCTGGGCGCAGGAATGATGGCGATGCTCGCCTTCGGGACTATATACATACTCATACAGTACTTTTTCTCGGACAAGCTCGTCCTCAGGGAAATGAGCGCGAAGATCGTCTCCGAGAGCGAGGAGCCCGAGCTTCACCAAATGATATCAAGGCTCTGCGCCATGGCGGACCTTCCCAAACCAAGGATAGCCGTCGTGGACACGCCGATGCCCAACGCCTTTGCCACCGGCAGAAACCCAGGAAACGCCGTCGTTGCGGTGACCACCGGGATCAGGCGCCAGCTAAATCAAGCTGAGCTTGAGGCGGTCCTGGCCCATGAGCTGGCCCACGTCAAGAACAGGGACGTGATGGTGATGACGATCGCAAGCTTCCTCTCGATGGTCGCCTTCTTCATCGTCAGGTACTCCTTCTTCTTCGGCGGCGGAGGCTCCGACAGGGATAAGGGCGGGATTGCGGCCGCCTTCCTTGCCTCGGTCGTCGTCTGGATCGTGAGCAGCCTTCTGATAAGGAACCTTTCAAGGTATCGGGAATTTGCCGCAGATAGAGGGTCGGCCGTGATCACAGGCCAGCCCTCGAATTTAGCGTCAGCATTGATGAAGATCAGCGGCGTCATGCCCCGAATACCAAAAGAGGACCTCCGGAAGGTCGAGGGGATGAACGCCTTCTTCATCATCCCGGCGGTCTCGGGCTCGTCGATAATGAAACTCCTCTCAACCCATCCTCCGACGGAAAAGAGGATCGCAGCCCTCCAGAAGATCGAGAGGGAAATGGAGATGGCATGAATCGAGTTAGGTGTGGGACGTCCTGATATGAGGTGAGATTGACATGAGGTTTAAGATCCTGGACGCGATCCTTGGAAAAAGCGAGCTTCCTGCGGCCAAGCTCGACCGGCTCTTCGCCATCTCCACCGCCAGCATCACCATGGAGGCGAACCTCGGCCTCTCGCCGGCGGGCGCAGCCGGTATCTGCCTCAAGCCGATCGAGACCTCTCGGTACGAGGCGGCCCGGTCCGAGATCGAGGACCTGCTCAAATACAGCGCTCAGGAGACGGGAACCAAATACAGGGTCGAGAAGGACGAGTACCGCTACCTCTGGGTGGTCCTGGAGGACCCCGACTTCGATGACCTGGTGGCGAACGTCCATCTCGTGAGCACGACGATGGCAGATCACGGCTTCGGCGAGCAGCTCCTCTGCGCATTATACCGGTTCCGGGGACGGGACGGTCCCGTCTATTGGATCTACAGCTTCAAAGGGGGGGCTTACTACCCCTTCGCCCCTGCCGAGGGACAGGAAAGGGACAGCTCCTTTGAGTTTCGGCTCCGATCGGTGATGGAGCCGGAGCTTCCCGTGGAAAAAGACGTGGAGAAGTGGTACCCCCTTTGGGGTACGCCCGTATAGCGCGGCGAGAAGGGCTTTGGCTTACATATGTCTAAAAATATAATAGGTTGATCATCAGGATGCGCGTGATACTTCACGTCGATCTGGACGCCTTCTTCCCCTCCGTCGAAGTTCAGGAGCACCCGGAACTGAAGGGGAAGCCTGTGATAGTCGGGGCCGATCCGAAAGGGGGCAGAGGCCGAGGCGTCGTCAGCAGCGCCTCTTACGAAGCCAGAGAGTTCAGGGTGAGGTCAGCGATGCCCATATCCAGAGCCTGGAAGCTATGCCCCGATGGCGTCTATCTCAGACCTCACTTCGATCTTTATGTCAACGCATCCGAGAGGGTCATGAAGATCTTGAGAGGCCACGCCGATAAATTCGAACAGGCCGGCATCGACGAAGCCTATCTCGATATCTCAAGTCGAGCGAAGGACTTCGAAGAGGGAGCAGATTTCGCCAAGAAACTGATGGAAGAGGTCTTGGAGATGGAAAAATTGACCTGCTCCATCGGTGTGGCGCCCAACAAAATGCTTGCCAAGATAGGTTCCGATTACAAGAAGCCGTTCGGTCTCACCGTAATCAGAAACGAGGATGGCGAGGGTTTCCTCTCTCCCTTGAAGGTCAGGAAGATCCCGGGCATAGGGCCCAAGACGGAAGAAAGGCTCCACGACCTCAAGATCGAGACGATAGGCGATTTGGCGGCCACAAATCCTGAGCTGTTGATGAGATTTTTCGGGATTTGGGGCGTTAAGCTTCATGAGTATGCCAGGGGCATCGATCATCGAGAAGTCGTAGAGGGACGTGAAACAAAATCAATCGGAAGAGAAGTGACCTTCGAGGAGGATATAGATGATAAAGCTCAAATTCTCGGGATTTTAGATGAGCTGGCGGAGGAAGTGCATAACGAACTGAATGATGCCGGTTTCCGCTTCAAGACCGTCACCATTAAAGTGCGGTATCAGCATTTCGATACCTATACCCGAGCCAAATCTCTGCCTTTCCTGACCAACGACCTGTACATTCTCAGGAATAATGCCAAGAGATTGATAAATGCCTTTTTGAGGGGAGATAAAAAGATCAGATTGATCGGTTTGAGGGTCTCCACTCTAGAAAGTTGCAGGTAGCTTTATTGAGATTGCTGTAGCCGCCAACTCCCCAGCATCGACGGGATCAGAATAAGCCCGGCTCTCGTCGTAGAACTTCACTTCGAGCACGAGAAGTTAGCCACATGAGATAGTGAAGAGCCAATTCTTTCAAGCCCAGTAGTAGAGTAGTAGGAAACTATTCGATCCCAATCCACTGGACGTGCCATCCCCACAAATTTGCCTGTTTAGGGGTAACTGCACCACAATCATAAAAGACATACAACCGGAATCCCGAAGGTGTAGCGTTGTAAATTGACGTGGCACCTGTAGTCCGCCAGTGGTTACCGTTTCCTCCCAGGGATGTAATGTAGATTGGCGTCTCTGTAAACTCTGCAAAGCCGGTGTTCACATCCACGAAAAGCCCGTTGTCCCCGAACTGCACCCAGTTGGTGGCTCCAGGAATAGTCGAACCTGCATTAACCTCATATCTAGGAACCCCAATCCACCGGACGTGCCATCCCCACAAATTTGCCTGTTCAGGGGTAACTGCACCACATTCGTAAAACACATAAACCCGAAATCCTGTAGGCGTAACGCTGTAAATTGACGTGGCACCGGTGGTCCGCCAATGATTGCCGTCCCCTACCAGGGACGTGAAGTAGATCGGATTCTCAGCAAACCCCGCCGAGCCGGTGTCCAAGTCCAAGTATAAAGAATTGTTTTTGTACTGCTTCCAGTCCGTCGCTCCCGGTGTCGTAGATCCTACCGCCACCAAAGTTGACAATTCCTCTATCGATGTCATCGGGTAGGCGGGACTCTTCAAGATGCCAGATGATGGAACACTGGTTGACCGGTTACAACACTTTCTCGCCCAGTCCTGAAAGTGTTCGGTGGCGTTGTACCAGGGGATGACTTTTTCGGAAAATGAGCAGAAGTTCACAATTATCGAGAGCCACCCGCTATAGCAAGCTCGGTTAAATCCGATTTCCCCATTGTAGTCGTTGCGAAGGTACCAGACAGTGGGCGAGGCCTTGTACTCCTGGGGCCATCCCATCAACTTTGACGAGGGATCTGTCTGAGGATAGTCAAACTTGGCGAGGGGTTGATTGACGGCGTAATTTGTAGCGTTCTTATCGGACAGGTTGGTGATGCCACACCATCCGCCTACGAAAACGGCCTGGTTTCCAGCCCCTGAGAGATCCTCAAGGACGATATCGCAACCACAGTTCAAATCGTTGAAATGATTGAGGTAACCCCCCCCAGTCCAAGCGCCGTCCAGGATTAACTTGATCGTCGAGCCCGGAAGATCGATCACCTCATTGCCAATTAAGTCGTTCACGTTTTCGATGTAGAGCTTGGGTTCATTTATTGACAGAACGCGTTCAAAGTCGAAGGGCTCTGAAAAGCCTCTGTGGCCGAGCATCGCGTTTTCATCAACCGGCGCGAAAGCCCCGGTGATGGGAAAGAAGACGCTCAAAATCGAGACAACAATTAAAGACCAAAAGCGCGACGAAATGTTTCTCATGTTACTCTAATCCCTTCAATCCCTCACCGTCGAAATCAGATATAAGCGGCACTTTCACCCCGATACTCTATCACAGATGCTTCGACAATATAAATCATTATCCACACAGGATTCCGCAACTTTAACTAAAAAATATAAAAATTAAGATTATACAAGTTCATCTAGCGTTTGCTAGATGAACTTGCACCTTA
>DAOSXX010000089.1:0-4338 GCA_035380685.1 Methanothrix sp.
ATTTCCAGTTTAAATCACATTTGTTGAATTGAAAGCAAATGCCGGCCGGCGGGAGCAAAGCTTTAAGTCGCCTCGGAGGCGCTTTTCTCTTATGAACGGTCCCGATCCGATCCGGGAGGCGATCGACCCCCACCCCCGGGGGGTTCTCATAAGGTTCGAGGTGGCCCCGGGGTCGAGCAGGCTTCTGGTTCCATCGGGCTTCAACCCCTGGCGGAAGTCTCTGGAGGCGAAGCTCACCGAGAGGCCGACGAAAGGCAGGGCGAACCTCCAGCTCGAAAAAGCCGTCGCCGACCTCTTCGGGATCGGTGCCGAGAGGGTCTCTGTGACCGCTGGCCAGAAGAGCTCCCGGAAGACGGTCCTGGTTTTGGGAATCGATGCAGACGAGGCCGAGAGGCTGCTTTTAAGAGAGGATATCCCGACCCCATGAGCAGAAGGAGCAGGAGCGGCCGGAAAGGTCGCGAGCCGAGACCGAGAAAGCCGAGCCTCGATCCCGAGTCTCTTGAGGTGCTGATCGCCACCCTCGTCGAGGCCTCAGAGGAAGGGGCGGCGATAATCGTGGAGGGGGTTCGTGACGAGCGATCCCTTCGGGACCTGGGGGTCGAGGGACCCATCATCAGGGCGTCCCGGAGGCCCGCTCTGGAGATTGCCGAGGAGGCGGCTCGGGATTACAAAGAGGTTGTGATCCTCACCGACTGGGACCGGGCCGGAGAGGAGCTGGCAAGAAGGATGGAACTGCACTTCCAGGGGACGGGAGCTAGGGTCGACGCCGAGACGAGGGAGAGGCTGAAGCGGATGGTCCGGCGGGAGATAAAAGACGTAGAAAGCCTCAGCAGGTTCGTCGAGCGGGTGAGGGCTGAGAGATGTCCAGACGAGTTGCCTTAACTGGCGCCCCTGGCGCTGGAAAGTCGACGCTTCTTGCGAAAATCCTCGACCGGCTCGGCTGCCGGGCGGGCGGGGTCTTGGCCAGAGATGTCCAGCGCGGTGGAAAGAGGGTCGGCTTTGAGCTTCTGGACTTAATGGGTGGCGAGGTCGGAACTCTCGCCTCGATTGAGGGGGAGGGGCCGAGGCTCGGAAAATACAGAGTCAACCTCCGGGATCTGGAGGAGGTCGGGGCGAGGGCGGTCGAGAGGGCGGCAGAAGAGGCGGAGCTGGTGGTGATCGACGAGGTGGGGCCGATGGAGCTATTCTCCGATGGTTTCGTCAGGGCGGTGGAGACGGCCCTCGAATCCGACAAACCGATGATCGTCGTCGTCCACGCGAAGTCCCAGCATCCTCTCGCAAAAAGGATCCGAAAGGAGTTCTCGCTTTTCACCGTCACCGAGAAGAGCAGGGACGACCTCGCCGAGGAGATCGCCTCTGAATTCGCCTCTCTGATCTAAAGTTATTTTATCGGCTTCAGGAGCCTCCGTGGATCTCCTCGAGCTTTGTGATCTTTTTGATCTCCTCTTTTAGGGCTGGGGGTAGCCCCTTGATCTCGACGTCGAGGAACCCTCGAACGATGACGCTGGTGGCCTCGTCGGTGGAGAGGCCTCTTGCCATCAGGTACTCCAATTCCTGCTGGGAGATTTTGCCGACGGCCGCCTCGTGGGACATGTCGAGCCCTCCGCACCAGCCGTCCAGCTCCGGGATCGAGTAGATCCTCCCATTCTCGGTGAGGATCAGGCCGACGCACTCTACGTGAGCCCTGATGTCGGGGACCTTACCCACCATCCGGCCCCGGTTGATTATCTCGCCGCCGGTGGAGACGACTCTTGATATCGATTCGGCGCTGGTGTGGGGGGCTGCGAGAATAGTCTGGTTTCCGATGTCGATCTTTCCTCTTCGGGCGTACATGATGGTGTTGAAGCTGGCGACCGCCCCCTCGCCGACGAGGTTGGCGGTGGGGAAGGCCTGGAGGCTTTTGACCGGGGTGAGGGTGATGTAGTTCTCGGAGATGGACCCGCCCGCCTCGACCTGGCTTGCGCCCCTCGGCCTCACCTCGATCTCCTCGCCCCAGTTGTGGACCATGGTGAAGGTGACGTGGGCGTTCTTCTTGACGTAGACCTCGGAGACCCCCAGGTGGAGGCCCCTTCCCGCGTGGGACGGGGTGGTGCAGCCGGTGATGATGTGAAGATCGGACCCCTCCTCGGCGATGACGACGTTGTGGACCCTCTGGCGCTTGTTTTTGCCCCCCATGTAAAGGCACGTCTTGAGGGGAAATACGGTCTTGGTGCCGGGCTTTGCCCGGATGAAGTAGCCCGCCGGCGGATGCATCCCGACGTCGGCGGTGAACTTGTCGGCGTCGATGGGGACGAGCTTCCAGAAGTAGTCCGCAAGGTAGCTGTGCTTTTTGAGGGCGGCGCCGATCTCCATCACCTCGACCCCTTCCATGGCGGACTCCCGATGGACCGCCGACTGGTCGACCTGGAAGTAGTCGCCCGCCGACTCGCCCGAGAGGCTGACCCCGGCGCTGAGGGCGGCGGTCTGGACGTCCTCGGGGAGCATCTCCAGGGTCTCGATCTCGCCGAAGTCCTCGGCCTCGGAATCGTAGCTCTCGATATCGATATCCGTCCCCAGCGCGGCCATCTTATCCTTGGCCTTTTTCGCCTTCTCCTCTAGACGGGACATAGACATGCAGCACACCCCTCGTATCCGTTGACCTTGATCTGTTCCAGGATCTCTCTTGGGCTTCCAGAGCAGACGATCGTACCCTCGATCATGACGTGGGCCTTGTCCGTCGACATGTAGTCGAGGATGTGGCCGAAGTGGGTGATGATCACCCCGGACTTCTTCCTCGCGCTCGGCCTGAGATCCTTCTGGGTGAGGGTGTTTATCGCCCTCCCAATGACCTTGATGTTCTCCAGGTCCACCCCCGAGTCGGGCTCGTCGAGCATCACGAAGTCCGGCTCCTGGGCGAGGAGCTGGACCATCTCCGACCTCTTCACCTCGCCGCCTGAGAAGCCCTTGTTAACCTCCCGGTCGGCGAACTCGGTGAAGTCGAGGTCCGCCAGGATATTCTCCGCGTTCGCCTGGGGGTTACAGAGCTTGATCATGTCCAAAACCCTCAGCCCCCTTATGGTGGGCGGGTGCTGGAAGGCGATACCGATCCCAAGCCGCGCCCGCTCGTGCATCGGCATCGAAGTTATGTCAACGCCCTTGAACCTGATCGTTCCGCTATCCACCACGTACCGTGGGATTCCCGCTATGGTGCTGAGCAGCGTCGTCTTGCCGCATCCGTTGGGGCCGAAGAGGGCGTGGGTCTCGCCGTCCCCCACGCTCATGTTCACCCCTTTGAGGACCTGCTTATCCCCTATGCTCACCCAGAGATCTTCAATCTGTAGCGTCGGACCGCCTCCTGCCGCCGAATCGTCCAAGACTCTTCACTCTCTCCTGGCCTGATGGATCTCGTCACTAATAACGTCTTCCCTTTTAGCGGGCGAAGGTCGAAACTTGCCGGTAGCATGGCAAAAATGTTTATATGCTCCCGAAATCGCACATCGGAGCGATTCAGGATGGCTGCCTTCGGCTTGGGGATTTGTCTCCGTCCTCAAAAGGCGATCGCCCGGCGGCGGGGCCGACTCGATCCGCGCCGGTGGATTCGGAGGCGGGGATGAGGTAGGCCAGATTCGAAGGGTGTGCGAGATTATTCTATTTTGGTTTTATTGCTACTGTTTTGAATCGGATTTGGACAAATTATGTGACCTGCGACTGAACGAAAGATTTATCCTGTGATACATCTTCCGGATGTGTGGAGGGAAGTCGTCTGTCAGGTCCATCTCGATTGCTGGCTTTGGTAGCGTGTCTTTTTGTAGTTCAGACTGTGTGCGCACAGGATACAGAGCCGCCGAATGTGCTTAGCTTCGACTTCGACCCGAAGGTCGTCGATACATTGGCGTCGTCCCAGGAGATCACTTTTACGGCAAGGCTGACGGACGACCTCAGCGGCTTCACGTCGGCGACTGTCAGATTCGAGAGTCCATCGGATAGTCAATCTGCGAGCGTCTCGTTCTCTTCTCTCGACCGGATTTCTGGAGACGAGCTCGACGGGGTTTACGAGGACGAGATGACATTGCCCCAGTACAGCGAGCCAGGAAACTGGAAGCTCGACTACATATCGCTCCGCGACAATGTGGGCAACAGAGAACAGCTTTCGCAAGACGATGCTGCAGCCTTGGGTTTCCCAACCGAGTTTGTAGTGGTATCTGTAGGGGATACAGAACCTCCAGATGTCTTGAGCTTCGACTTCGATCCGAAGGCGGTTGATACATCAGCATCATCCCAGGAAATCACTTTAAAAACGCGAATAACAGACGACCTCAGCGGCTTCAGTTCGGCGACTGTCAGATTCGAGAGTCCATC
>DAOSXX010000090.1:0-4217 GCA_035380685.1 Methanothrix sp.
ACCTCTTTGAAGGTGAAGACGCTGGCGGCGCCGAGGGCGGTCACCCCCCAGGTAAAACAGGTAGCAAGAAACGCTTGCATCACAGGGTGAAGTCCGGCCAAAAACTCGATCATAGTTTAATCGCCCCGACGAGCAAGCTCGACCGTCCTCTAGGCTCTTCGATCCTTTCCTCCCCTACTCGCCTCCAAGCCTTACGGTCACATTAATTTGAATATTCTGCGACTCTGGCGCACTTCTATCAGAAGTCGCCCTCCTTGACCTAGGGACGGCTCCAGAGCGCCACTTGCAGGACCACTGACTTGAACCAAGCCTGGTACATCTTCTCCACCTCGTCGGGACTGTTGCTGATGAAGAAGGCCTATCTCGTGCTGATAGTTCAGCCAGTCCAGATCGTGGGGCCGTTTACAATCGATCCGACCGCTTATAAAAGTGCAGGACAGGTCAGGCATCCCGCGGCATCGAGCCCTCCACCGACTTTATGTACTCCTCTTTGGAGATTCCCCTTCTCTTCTTCAGATTCTCTTTGACCTTCTCGCCGTAGTCCTCCAGCCAACCGAAGTTGTCGCAGGAGTCGAGATCATCGCAGGAGCTGCAGAGCTTGATCCCCTTATCCCTGGCGCAGATCCTGATGGTGCAGTCCGGGGGTCCGCCGCCGCTCTCGCACCCGGCGCAGACGGCGTACTTCTTCATCCACTCCAGGCTCTCGGCAACCTTCTCCCAGTCGATCCGTCCCCCCTCCTCCGAGACCATCGGCGCCCACTCCGGGATCCTGCATTCCCGTATGAACTCCTTCGTCCGGCCCGCGGTCTCAGCCACGGTGCCGCTGCCGAGAGGGCACGAGACACTGCAGACGATCCCGCAGGGGCCGACCTGGATCTCTTCTTTTTCCGACTCCATCTTCATAGCATGAGTTGTGATCTTTCTAACTATTTATATTATCTCCGACCGACCCACCGCCCCTCCTCGTCGTAGTTCATCGACCTCTCCCAGCCCGCGGCCCTCCAGACGGCGTCGAAGGCTGGCCTCAGGACCTCCTGGGGGCTGTACTCGAAGCTCTCCACCATGATCTCGGGGACGAGGAGGGCGTCTCGATCGATCTGGACGTCTCTGACGCCCGAGAAATCAGGGGTATCGACCTGCATGAGGCGCCCTTTGACCCCCAGGAGGCTGAGCATCACGAAGACCGGAGGCTCGACCCCCAGCCGCTCCTGGATGCAGGTGTACTTGGGAAGCGCCTCCAAGATGGTCTCCTCGAACCGCAAGCTCGGGATGACCTTCTCGCTGTCTGGGTCGTCGGCCTGATCGCTGAGGACGAAGGAGTCGACGGCCTCGATGATCCCGCTGACGAAGGCCTGGGTGTAGGAGCCCCGGTCGTCGTATGTCAGAAGGCCGTCGAAGTTGTACCTCCAGCCAGAAAATAAGCCCGTCAGCGGTAGGGGAAGGGTGCCCTTGCCGCTTTTGTAACTCTGAACGAGGGACGAGACGTCGAACCGAGAGGACGGCTCGAAGGCCCCGAAGGGGACGATCTGAAATACCATCTTCGGCCCATCGTTCAGGGGGGCCGGCGTCTCTTTGGCGACGATCTTCGCCAGGGTCTCCGCCCGAAAGTCTCTCATCCTCTCGGAGGCGGTACCGGTGATGGAGAAGGCGGTCCTTATCTCGAAGACGTCCAGGGGATACTTGCCTGCGGAGTTTCGGGAGTAAAATCTCGACGACCCCTTGGTGATCATGTGAGGGGATGCCCAACTCTTGGGGATCCGGACGACGATGACGGACCTTCCGCCCTCCAGGGGAACCGACCTCATGGATATTCCGGGGATCCGGGGGGCGATCCCCGTCTGGACCATGGACTCCAGGCGAAGGATCTCGTGGTCTGGGTCGATGTCCGCGAGGCCGCAGATCTTGACGGGAACCCCGTTCTCCTCGGCGATCCCATAGACGAGGTGGCCTCCGGAGGCGTTGGCGAAGGAGGAGACGTCCCGAAGAAACTCCCTCTTCTCGAGATCGGAGGGTCCGGGGAGGCGCTTTTTGTAGTCGATGACCTTGCTCTCCGGGACCTCGTCCTCCATCAATCTCCAGAGGTCCGCCTCTTCCAGAAGGTCGAGAGGTTTGTCGTTGAGGGTCATGGCACCATCTTTTGGGATGATCCCCAGAGGATTTAGCGGTTGCGGATCTGGATATCTCCGGAAGGTTTTTTGCGCCAGAATCCAAAGCGAGATAGAGCGGCACCGGGAAGGGAGGGAAGATGAAGACGAGAATACACCTGCGAGAGGTGAGGGCGGAGGAGTACGATGGCTTCGTTCTCGGCGGCGACGTCGGCGGGACCCATACGAACATCGGCGTTGCTGGGACGAGGGACGGAAAGGCGACGCTCCTCTACTCCGCCCACTTCGAGAGTAGAAAGCTCCCCTCTCTCGTTCCGGCGATCCGGGAGACCCTCGACTGTGGCCGGGAGAATTACGGGATCGAGGTGGACCGCGGCTGCGTCGGCGTCGCGGGAGCCGTGACGGATTCGAGCCGGGCTAAGCCCACAAACCTGCCCTGGGATGTGGATGCTGAAGAGATAAAAGAAGAGTTTGGGCTTGAAGAATTCCGGATAACAAACGACTTTCAGATCATCGGCTGGGGCATCGACTCCCTCAAAGAGGGCGACCTCTTCGAGGCAAAGGAAGGCGAGCCGGGAGAGAGCGAGACCCGGGCCGTCATCGGGGCCGGGACTGGCCTGGGAAAGGCGATCCTCTTATTCGACGGCAAAAGATACGTCCCCATCCCCAGCGAAGGGGGGCACTCGGACTTTCCGGTCCACGATCAGCTCGATCTGGATTTGGCGAACCATATTCGAGGCAAAAAAACGACTCCCGCCAGCTACGAGGACCTCCTATCGGGCCGGGGGATCGAGAGGATCTACGAGTTTCTGAGGGAAAAGCGGGGAGGGAATGAAAAGACGGGCGAGATCGAGGGAGCCGAGGACAAAGCCGCCATGATCTCAAAGTACAGAAAGACCGACCCCCTCTGCCGAGAGACCTTCAAGATCTATGCGAAGTACTACGGCAGGTGCGCGAAGAACTTCGTTCTGGAGGCGCTCGCCACCGGCGGTTTGTACATAGCGGGCGGGATCGCCGCAAAGAACAGGGAGATCTTCGTATCCCCCGAGTTTCAGGCCGTGTTTCTGAACGCGGAAAAGCAGCGGCATCTTCTGGAAAAGACGCCGATTCACGTCATCACGAACTACGACGTCAGCATCATCGGGGCCTGCAACGCCGCCGTCGCCTCCTTCGAAGCATGCCCCTCCAATGCCCATCCCCCAGATTCGCGACTCCTCTAAATTCCCGTCAGGCCACCCCTTTGCACAGCTCCCCCCGCTCCAGGTCCTCCTTGAAATAGTCCCGGGGCGTCTTCAGCCTCAAGAGGAGGCCGAGCTTCCTTTTGGCGTAGAAGGGCGCTAGCCTCAGGGTCTCCTTTAGGAACCACTTCGGGTAGAGCCTTTTGATCTTGGTGTACCTGAACCACTCCAGATCATAATACCGGGCGTTCATCTCCCAGGTGATGTACTGGACCTCCTCGGCGGTGAGGTGCTTTGTGTTCAGGTTGGCGTGAAGGCCGTCGTAGAACCGGTAGTCGTCGCTGGAGATGAGCCCCATCTCTTTCAGCTCCTCCCGCATCTCGGTCTTGGGGTAGGGGGTGCTGATGTAGAATATCGGTATGTCGACTTTGAGTTTTCGAGCTAGCTCGAAGTTCGACCAGAGGTCCTCGGCGTCGTCCTCGGGGTTTCCGCCGATCAGCCCCGCACTGACGATGATGCTGTTATCGTGCATGTACTCGATCGCCCTGTCGGCGTTGTCCGACATCTTCCCCTTCCCGAGGAACTTCAGGTTCTCCTTGCTCGTGTTCTCGATCCCTAAAAAGACCCCATCAAACCCGGCTTTCGCCATCTTCTCGACGAGCCTTCTGCTCGACCCGATCCCCCGGGCCGAGGCCTGGACCTTGTACTTGAGGTGGTCGAGGCCCGCCTCGACGATGGCGTCGCAAAGCCGCTCCATCCGCTTTACGTCCAGGGTCATGTTGTCGTCGGGAAAGAAGATCGACTTCGCGCCGTGGGCCTCTGCGTCACGGATGTCGTCCAGGATTCTGTCAAAGGGATACCTTCGGAAGGAGCGGCCGTACATGTGCTGGATGGAGCAGAACTTGCAGCCGTTGGTGCAGCCCCGGCTCGTCTC
>DAOSXX010000091.1:0-4154 GCA_035380685.1 Methanothrix sp.
ATGGGCGTCCTCTACGTCCTCGACGAGCCCTCGATAGGCCTCCACCAGCGGGACAACGCCCGGCTGATCGAAACCTTGAAAGAGCTGCGGGACCTGGGAAACACCCTCATCGTCGTCGAGCACGACGAGGAGACGATCCGGGCCGCAGACCACGTGGTGGACATGGGACCGGGGGCCGGCATCCACGGTGGGTGGGTGGTGGCGGAGGGGTCCCCCAGAGAGATCGAGGAGAATCCCGAATCTCTGACCGGCCAGTACCTCTCGGGGAAAAAGGAGATAGAGACCCCGTCGAAGAGAAGGCAAAGCGACAGGTTCGTCCGGATACGAGGCTGTCGGGAAAACAACCTCCAGAACATCGACGCCAAAATCCCCATCGGCGTCTTCACCGTCGTCACCGGCGTCTCGGGCTCGGGAAAGTCGACCCTCATATACGACACTCTCTATCGGGCCCTGATGAGGAAGATCTACAAGTCGAGTGAGACCCCCGGCGTCCACGACGAGATATCCTTCGACTCGGAGATCGACAAGGTGATCGTCATCGACCAGAGCCCCATCGGGAGGACCCCCCGGTCGAACCCCGCCACCTACACCAAGGTCTTCGACCCCATCAGGCAGGCCTTCGCCGAGACGAAAGAAGCTAAGGTCCGGGGCTACAAGCCCGGAAGATTCTCCTTCAACCTCAAGGGCGGCCGGTGCGAGGCCTGCCAGGGCGACGGCCTGATCAAGATCGAGATGAACTTCCTCCCCGACGTCTACATCGAGTGCGAGGAGTGCAAGGGCTCCCGCTACAGCGCCGAGACCCTGGAGGTCAAGTACAAGGACAAATCCATCGCCGAGGTCCTGGAGATGACCGTCGAGGAGGCGAGAGAGCACTTCAAGAACGTTCCCGCCATCCGGACCAAGCTCGACACCCTGATCGGCGTCGGCCTCGGCTACATCAAGCTCGGCCAGAGCTCGACGACCCTCTCGGGCGGCGAGGCCCAGAGGATCAAGCTTACAAGGGAGCTCTCGAAGAAGGCGACGGGAAGGACGATCTACCTTCTCGACGAGCCGACGACGGGGCTTCACTTCGACGACGTCAAGAGGCTGATCGCTGTATTGAACGACCTGGTCTCAATGGGCAACACCGTCGTCGTCATCGAGCACAACCTGGACGTCATCAAGTCCGCAGACTACATCATCGACCTCGGCCCCGAGGGCGGGAACGAGGGCGGCAGAATCGTCGCCGAGGGGACGCCGGAGGAGGTGGCAGAGGTCCCTCTGAGCGCCACCGGCTCGTTCCTGAAGGAAAGGCTCTCCGGAGAGGGCGAAGCTTCTGAGCTGGGGGCAGGAAGATGCTGCCGGAATCTCCGGTCTTCTTCGACCGTCTGATCGATTTGAAGGAAGGGGATAGGCGGAGGGGAGGCTGATTTCATGGTTGTCTTTTTGACGGCAGTGAGAAGCGCCTGATTTTTAAGCTTTGAACTCGAAAACCATCTGGGGTTTGTGAAAATGAGATCAAAATGGTTTTTAATCTCGGTTCTCGCTCTTGCCGTTCTATGCATTGGGGGGTCGTGCCGGGAGATCCAACAGGATTTTGCGATTTCTGCTCAAGACCCGGCTCTCGGATCGACTTCGCCAAGTGCACAGGCCAGCCCCGCCTTGGTCGCCGGGAGCTGGAGCCTGGTTCTGATAGACGCCGCCAGCGGGAAAACTCAGCCCGTGAACGTCGAGATCAGCCAGATCGATGACGTCATCTTCGGCTGGGGTAGCACCGACGGAATCGACGTAACCTACCTCCCCGTCGAGACGGAGCCGAAGCCAACCGAAGACGAGGGGATCGAGTCGATGATCTGGTGGCTGCACGAGGACTCTGAGCCTGCGGCCCGGACCACGACGGCCCGATATTTGACGATCGGAGCCAGCGGCCTTGTCAGCGGCACGAGCTTGAGCCTGGATCTCGTCTTCCTGGAAGAGAACGTCCTCTACAGGCTGAACTTGAACGCCGTTGGAAACTCGATCTCTGGAAGCTATCTCGCCTACGACTCCTTGGGCAGGGTCCGGTCCGGGAGCTGTTACGGAAGCATCCGGGCGGGCTACGGCCAGTCGGCCCTGGCCCTTGGGTCCAACCCCGAGGTCATCACCCTGGGCGGGATGAGGTCCAGGTGAAATATCGGATTCGACAACGATGCCTTCAAACGGATCTTATATCCTGAACCAACCAGTCCAGAACATCCAGGAAGTGTTTGAGGGCAGTCTCGTCCTTCAATATGGATAGGGGAAAAGTGGGAAATCGATTAATCCCATCTTCGGGTATGTCGATCCCTGGAATTTGGCTCAAGCGTTCCAAAAGTTCCCTTCGCTTGATATCGCTATCAAAGGGGGGAACAGTTTGCATATATTGAAATGGTATGTAAACTTTTCCATACGTCCAAACTCCAATCGTCCAGTAATATGCCCCTTTGTGATCTAATTTTGGAGAGAAAGAGCCGTCGTACCTCCCTCTACCCCAAGCGATCAGGTCGGTTTTGTCCTTTGCCCACTCATAGATTCTTCTTGCAACCTCAACATCCCAGACATCGCATCTCTTATCCAAACTCTGGAAAAATCTCTCTTCGTTCCACAGCTCTCCCCTGGAATTCAATCCTGGCTTCGTCACTGCTGTTTTGCCGGCGACCCTTGGGACCAGAGTCTTCAGCCCCTCACCCACATACTACGTTTTATCTACTTCATCGGACAATAGAAGCGCTGGGAACCGTTGGCCAGTGGAGATATCGAAGTGCGACTTTTCTGTGGGGAAGTTTTAAGGCGCCCGTGAGTAAAGCCAACAACTTATTCTGGCGCGCATAACAGCAACCAAATAATTGTTGGGATGTTCTTAGGATGTACCACACATCAGATTTTTACCTCATTCTGTTCGGCCACTATGTTCCTTCGACTTCTATAAGCCCTTCAACAGCATTGGAAGTCTACTTCAGCTTCAGATGTTACGACTTGAGGGGCTGCAGACGCGTCATCTTTCCACCATTTCGCTCCAGAGTTCCTATGATCCGATTTCGTAGGTTGGTCTGTTGAGAGGAATCTTGCCTCCAACTTTGTAATTCTTCGATACGACTGTGAAAAGGATAGCCAGTTTAAGTGCGTAAACTTGAAGCCTCCCCACAACCCCAGTCCGATCTCGCATTAATGTAGTTGGGGTGCTGTGTTGAATAATATTTATATTCCATCACTACTATTATTGATTGGGGATAGTGGCGATGAAGGGAAATGGAGCACAAAAAGGCCGTAATTGGCATGAATACAACGAGTCTTTGGTTAAGCGCGGCGAGATGTATTTAACCTTCGACTTTCTGGAGAGCTGGGAACGAGATCTTGAGGAGCTTAATCGTGGCAAGCTGGGGAGAAGGTTTGCATATCCTTGGGCCTTTATCGAGCTTCTGATGCTGATTCATGTCATCTTTCATCTCCCATATCGGCAGTTAGAAGGCTTATTGAGAAAGCTATCGACTCTGATTCCCGAAGTCAAACCTACTGACTATACTAACATCTGGAGACGTGGTACCCAGCTGAAGCTTAATCTTTCTGAGACAATATCGGCCAGCGATGAACCTGTTGTGATAGCTGTAGATTCAACGGGGATCAAAGTAACCAACCGCGGCGAGTGGATGCGATAGAAATGGAAGATCCATCGAGGCTGGATAAAAGTCCATCTGGCAGTCGATGTCAAGACGAAAGAGATAGTAGCAATCGAAGTCACAGATGAGCGAGTATCTGATGGAAGCAAGTTCAACTCGCTTATTGACCAGGCAGAAGAGAACCTTTCCGGCCGGAAGATCGAGGAAGTTCTTGGCGATGGGGCATATGACAGGCGAGAGATCTTCAACCACCTCCTGGAAAAGGGGATTCAACCTGTCATAAAGACCAGATCAAACGCAAGTACGAAAGCAAGAGGATCTCCTGTGAGAGCTAAAGTGATAAGAGAGGTGAAAGATTTGGGCTATAAGGAGTGGAAGCAGAAATACAGCTACGGACGGCGATGGGCTGCTGAAACTGCCTTTTCGGCAGTAAAAAGAATATCAGGCGAGCATGTAGCAGCAACAAAAACAGAAAACATGATGCAAGAGGTAACTCTAAAGTTCGCATTTTATAATATGATATTACATTAAAACATAGGA
>DAOSXX010000092.1:0-4146 GCA_035380685.1 Methanothrix sp.
CTCCTCAGAATAAGAACAGACGCCCGGTAAAGCGGTTATGGTGCAGTCGGGAAGATCGCTCACAACGACTACCTTTTGGCAGATAGCAACGGCTGGGCAGCCACCGAAGGTATCGGTAACGTTCAACTTTATCGTAACCGTCGGCCCGAGGCCAGCGGTGTAGTAGATGGTGTTTGTGGACTGGCCGCTGTCCAGCGTGCCTCCGATGACCTCCCATTGGTAGCTGGTCATTCCCGCAGGGCCGCTGGCTGACTTCTGCGAGCCTGGACAGACGGTCGGGTCTGCCAAAACGGTGCAGGAGAATGTCCCAATTATGAGGGAATCCATGCAGTAGCTCTGCCCCGGCGGATGACACTTAACGTTGCCCTTATTATCTAATGGCAGATCGCAGGTGCATGGTGAATTCGTATCCCATGTGAGGACGACTTTTGTCTGTGGGGGTACCGGCATGAATTTCAGAGATTGACCGCACGTATAAGAAGTGCCGAGAGGGATGTATTTTTTCACCGTTGTTTTGCCGTTCACGCAATCGGCTACACAAATCTCATCGTTGCCCGGCTGCGGAACGTCGTCGATATACAGCCGACCTATCAGATAAAAGTTCTCCCTTCGGTCGTTCGCACCGTTATATATGGTAAATTCGATATACGGAATCGCCCCAGGTTGACAACACTCAACGTATTGATCTCCTGCTTTGAAGACGAGCTTTGCGGATATCTGTACATCCTGAGCGCTGCACTGATAGCTGCAATTTACAAATGTTGAATTAACAACTACGACACCGCTGGCGTCATCTAAGATCGTGAAAGATATGGAGCTTAGTATTACCAAATACACCATTAACCCCATAAATTTCGTGATGTTTTTTTGGGGAGATAGTTCAGAACTTTCCAACATTTGCATAATTGGCCAGCCCACGTTAGTACCCTCCGTATCACTTACTCGTTGTATTTTTGTGTGTATTTCTATTTGAAGTTTTTCCATTTAGGATATGATTCGTGTTGAATAGAACTCAGAATCAGCTAGCTTCGGACCATTCGTACGTTAACCCGTTGAAGACGATGATGACTACAGATATATCATTATTATATATAAGAATAAGCCAATATTTTATACAAAATTAATCATCTTTTGATTTTATAGGCAGCCCTCAATACCGATATTAACGCGGAAATCGAGTTTGTTTTCCGAAACCGCCCCTTGTAACAATTACAGCGAAAATCTTATTACTAAATGAGATATGGTCTTAGTGGCGTGCGTGAAACCCGTCACGTGACCTTTCAGACCGCGCTCGCCGCCAAAGGGTGGCAAAGACGTACCCCCTTCGAATTCTTACTAAGTAATCTATATTATTTATTGGTTATTAATCAGGTTATCTTATTAGAGCTGTAATCTGAGACGCATACCGATGTAGTTCAATGCGAACGCCATGATTACACCGGATTTAATTTGTAATCCAAGAATTATGGGCCCTTGATCCAAAGGAATTGATTGATTTAACATGTAGATATTCAGTATGGTATCGTTCGCTTCGATCCCTTCGCCAGAACAGTCACCTGCTTTTAACCACTGGATTATTCGTAGTATACCCATTATGGAGGTTGCCCAAGCTTTCCTTCCAGCCCTTTCAGCTCTACCTCCAGCTTCTTCTGGCCGATGGCGTTGGTGAGGTCGCCCCGAGTCCTTTCGAGGAGGGAGCGGGCCATGTCCCCCTTCCGCCGCAGCCCCTTGGTGACGGCGTCGGGATAGTCGAATAACATCAGGAGGTGATAGATCTCCTCCATCGCCTCCAGGTAGACCTCCCCCTCTTCTGGCCTCCCCTGCCTGATCAGGTCGAGGACGTGACGCCTAAGCTCGCCGACGGTGTCGCCTAGTCCTCCAAGATAGCTCGTCATCTCGACCCCGATCTCTTGCGGGGTGGGGGTCCTCTGCTCGGTGATGATGGAATAGACGATCCTAGCCTCGGCGTACTCCTGCTCTGCCCCGTCGACGAAGCCTGCGTACCGCACGTCCGGGTGGTCAGCCAGAAGGTCCTGGATTCTGAAGAGGGCATCACCGGCCTTCTCGGTCAACTCCCGAGTCCGGTCGAACTCGGATCGGTGGACCGACCTGATGGCGGCTCCAGACCTCCTGATGACGACCCTGGTCAGGGCGAGCGCCTCCTCCCTCGCCTGGTCCTTCGCCTCGAAGTAGCGGGATATCTCTTCGGTCAGGTCGTCAAGAGACGATATCATGGTACCTCCAGATGGTCCATAAAGGTCTTCAGGTTTCTCATGCTCTGCACTCCCTGGACGAGGGTCCGGGCCTCGGTCACAAATCGACCTCCGTACCCGTTGAGGGCTTTGGCCACCTTCGACCAGTTGACGTTTCCGCTCTTGACCGGGAGGTGCTCGTCTCTTATCCCCTTGTTGTCGTGGACGTGGACGTGAACCATCTCGCCCTTCAGGCCCAGGAACTGATCGACATTCCCGTTGGTGTTGGCGTGGCCTATGTCGAAGACGAACCCCAGGTTCTCCCGGCGGACGTTCTCCAGCATCCCCAGGATCTCCTCAGGGGTCCTTCCCAGCATCGATTCGATGTTCAGCATGTTCTCGACGGCTATCGTCATCCCGAACTCATTGGCGTGATCGCAGATCTCCGCGAGGCCCAAAATGTTCTGCTCCCAGGCCCGGTCGGGCATCTGCTTTCCCAGGGGCGATAGGTACCCGGGATGGACGACGGCTAAGCCGCAAAAATCCGACGCCAGGCTGATGCAGGCCTTCATCTGCCGGATCGTCTCCTCCCAGATAGGCTGGTTCATGCTGGCGAGGTTCAGGTCGGAGTATGGGAGATGGATGGTGATGACGAGGTTTGTCGTCTCGACGATCTCCCGGGCGAGGGGCATAGTCTCCGCCGTCAGCCTCTGCTTTCCTTCGTTGACGATCTCCCAGCCGGAATAACCCAGATCCTCCAGCTGATAGGCCCAGTCGAAGGGCTGGTCCACGAGAGCGCTGGACGAAAAGCTAAACATGATCATCCTCCAGTTCGATCTCCTCCACGGGTTTACCCTCCGAGGTTCGCGGGGCGAGCCAGTCGATCAGAGTTTCAGGCCCCCTGATCTGAACGTGGATCGAACCGAGGGGCTCCTCCTCTGGGGGGAAGTTAATCCTCGAAACGGTGGCAGCCTGCTTGTTCAGCCTGAACTGGACGGCGTCGCCAACCCGTCCCTGGAGCATCACCGACCGCGCCGTGTCCAGGATCCTCTGCTCCCTCAAGAGGCGGTGGAAGGTCAAGAGGCTTTCCGCACCACCTCTCCCCTCGATCCGGTTGTCGCTTGCAACAAGCTCAATTTTGGGAAACAGGTTCTCTACGGCGCCTGCCACCTTCTCGGGGCTTTCGGTGGGCCTGACAGACGCGGCCAGTGACAGCTCGATCATCTTCTACCTCGTCTTTCGTCCTGGTATTTTAGATTTCGGAATTCTGGACGGGACGGTTGATGGACCCATGGACCGAGGAGAAGAGGAACGGTGGGGAGGAGAAGTGGAAAGAAGAGGTGGAGACGAGGAAAGGGGTAGGGTGGGTCTCAGACGCTGCTCGTCCTGAACCGCAGGATCGCGGCGATGCCGCCGAAGGCCCGATAAAGCTGGGCCCCCTCCTCGAAGTCGGTGGAGATGATCTTGACGTCGCTTCCGCTCTCCTCCGCCATCCGCGAGAGGTCGGCTATGATGTCCACCTCGTTTGTGATCTCCAGCTGAGATCCGCACTTGGGACAGTTCTCTGGCGGCGGGCTGTTCGGGGACCTGGTGACCTCCTCTGAGCGGCCGCAGCTGGCGTTGGTGCAGCTGATCGTAGCCCTGGTCTTCCGGAGGTCCTCGGAGAGTAGGAGGGTGTCGACCGCCCCCATGATCAGGTTCTGCCGGACCTCCTTCTCCCCGTAAGAGGCGAGTCCCTTGTCGCTCACCAGCTCCTTCATGAACCTCCTCATGATGAGCTTCTCCTGGGTCAGCTCCAGGTCGAGGAGCCGCTCCTGAGCCGCCTCCACCAGTTCGTAGAGCCCCGACTCGTCAGTGTAGGTGACGTCCAGAGCTTCTAGGATCTTCTGCTGAAGCTCATGGTGGAGGAACGAGCCGTCAACGAACTCCTCCTTGGTGGGAGAAGGCCCTCCGA
>DAOSXX010000093.1:0-4052 GCA_035380685.1 Methanothrix sp.
CTTTCGGGAACTATCGGCGGGACTCGGGGGGATCGCCCTCCTGAACCTGGCCCTCTTCTTCGCCCTCGGACTTGATAGTCCCTTTTCGGAGCTTGGGATCGGCGGGCTTGAGCGGTGGGTGGCTTATCCCGTCGTCCTCTGGACGGTCGGGTTTGGTGGGTATCTGATGGGGTCATCAAAGTCGGATGGTGTCTTCTAATCCAGGGCAGCCGTCCCAGCTCCCTCAACGACCAGTTGTGGTCTGTCAAGGTCGAGGAGCAAATTCATATTGGAAGGCCCAGCAGCTCGAAGACCCCCATCATCCTCAGGCCCATATAGATCATCAGAAGAGTAAAGACCGCTCTCAGCCGGTCGGCGGGAAGACGGTGGGCTGCCCTGACCCCGACCCAGGCCATAGGGATGCTAATCCCGGCGAGAAGCCCCCACTGGAGGAGGTTGACGTAGCCGACGGAGTGGAGAGGAAGCCCCGAGACGCCCAGGCCGTTTAAGACGTAGGAGATAACGCCCCCTGACGATGTGAGGATTATGGCGGCGGTGGAGGTTCCGACGGCCCGGTGCATCCCAAAGCCCATCGCCATCGATAGGACCGGGACCATGATCACGCCGCCCCCTATTCCGATGAGGCCGCATAAAAAGCCGAGGGGAAGCCCAAATAGCAGGTAGCAGGAGTCGCTTCTCACCACAGGCTCTAAACCACCCCCAACGCCACCGGCTTCTTTGCATCCACCCCCGATACATCCTCCAGGGTCCGAGCCCATCACCATCCTGACGGCGGCGGCGATTATGACCAGGCCAAATACGATTCTGAGAAGGCTTCCGGGCATATGGGCCGCCACCGCGCCACCGAAGAAGGCGCCGACGAGGCCCGATGTGCCGAGGAGGAGGGCGGCCCTCGAATCGACAGCGCCCCTCCGGCGATGCCCATAGGCAGCGTTGATGGCGGTGGGAAAGGCCACAGCGAGAGCCGTCCCAAAGGAGATCCGGGTGGCCAGCGTAGGCTCGCCCCCCATGGAGGTCAAAACCCAGAACTGGACCGGTACCATGATGAAGCAGCCACCCACCCCCAGCATCCCGGAGGCGAAGCCCGCACCGGCTCCCGCGATCACGAGGGCGAGGACGTAGACGAGTTCCACAATACGACGAGTGACGGAATGGGATAAAGATATATTTCGCCCTTCCAGGTAGTTGGCTGTGAGACGATCGAGAGAGGTGCCAGAGCTCCTCGCCCCGGCCGGGTCCTGGGAGGGGCTTGAGAAGGCGATCGAGTCGGGGGCCGACGCCGTCTACCTCGCAGGAAAGAGGTTCGGTGCGAGGCAGAGCGCCAAAAACTTCGACGATCCAGAGCTTGAGAAGGCGATCGAGCGCGCCCACCTCAGGGGCGTCAGAGTCTACGTAGCCGTGAACACCCTCATCCCCGAGGCGGAGGTCGAAGACGTAGCCCGCCGGCTCGTCTGGCTCCGCGAGGTCGGCGCCGACGCTGTCCTGGTCCAGGACCTGGGGGTCGTTCGGCTCGCAAGAGAGCTCGTTCCGGACCTGGAGCTTCACGCCTCCACCCAGATGACGATATGCTGCCTCGAAGGGGCTCGGCGGGCCGCCGATATGGGGCTGAAACGGGCGGTCCTCGCCCGGGAATTATCCCCAGCCGAGGTGGAGGAGATCGCCAACGGTGCTCCCATAGGCGTCGAGGTCTTCGTCCACGGCGCCCTCTGCTACTCTTACTCAGGCCAGTGCCTCCTCTCTTCGATAATAGGCGGCCGGAGCGGAAACAGGGGTCTATGCGCCCAGCCCTGCAGAAAGCCCTACCGCCTCCTCCGGGGCAGAAAGCAGGACGCCTACGGGAGGCCTCTGGAGACAGAAGAGATCCTCCTGAGAGGAAGGTACCTCCTATCCACAAAAGATCTGGCCGTCTACCCCCATCTCGAAGAGCTGGCGGGGGTCCCCATCGAGGCTCTGAAGATCGAGGGCAGGATGAGGTCGCCGGAGTATGTAAGGGCCGTCGTATCGATCTACAGAAGGGCTCTTGACTCCATATCCAGGGGCGATTGGGCACCGTCCCGAGAGGACGAAAGAGACCTAGCCCTCGCCTTCAACCGCGAGTTCACAGTGGGCTGCATCGGCGGCGCTGACCGTGGAGATCTGGTGAGCGCGGAACGGCCCGATAACCGGGGCCTTCGGCTCGGGAAGGTCGTCTCCTGGGACGATCGCCGGAAGGTGGCCGCCGTGAGGGTCGAGGGCGACCTAGTCCCAGAACAGAGGGACGGCCTGGTCATATTTTCGGGGAAGAACGAGCTGGGGGCGGTGGTCAGACCGTCTCCCCACGTCGAAGAAGGTCTGATCCGACTTTCTCTTCCCAAGGCTGTAGAAGTGGGGTCTGAGGTATTTCTCACCCGGAGGGCGGGGCTTGGCGAAAGCTGTGGGCCGGGGACTGAGCCAGAGATCCCCATCGATCTCTTGGTCCGATGGGAAGAGGGGAGGCCCATCCTGGAGGGAAAGGTCTCCCTCCCCGGCGGAAAAGTGGTGATAGCTGGCTTGAAGGCGGACTTCTCGATGGAGCCGGCCATCAAGCGGCCTTTTTCTGAGGGTCAGATCGAGGCCCAGCTCCGAAAGACCGGTGGCACTCCCTTCTTCATCAGGAAGATCGAGATCGACTATCCGGGCGGCCTCTTCGCCCCCCTGGGGGAGATCAACAGGCTGAGGCGGGAGTTTCTGGAGGTGGCCGAAAAAGAGATCGCCGCCTCCTTCAGGCCGTCCGATGAAGTGGTGAAAGAGGCGAGGGAGAGGCTGGAGGGGCTTTTTGAGAGGAGAAAGGCGGCGCCCCGAAGACCGCCTTCGGCGAAGTCAAAGCCGTCGATCTCTGTCTACGTCAGCACCATCGAGGCGGTCTCTGGAGCTGTGGAGGGGGGATGCCATCGGGTCTACTTCGAGCCGGTGGTCGGGATCGCCCAGGGCAGAAGGTGCCGACCCGGGAAGACGGGTCCCGGCGAGGTCCTGGAGTCGCTCCGCCGAGCAAAAGAGATCTGCGGGAGCGGGAACGCCGACCTCGTCTGGAAGTGGCCGAGGATCACAAGACGCTGGTTTCTCGACTTTGCAAGGCCGCTGCTGACGAGGTCGGAGGTGGAGGAGGTGATGGTGGAAGGGGTGGGTCTCGCAGAGGCTGTGAGGGCTCAAGTCCCCGAGATGAGGGTGTCGGGCTCTTTTGGCCTGAACGTCTGGAACAGCCTGGCCGTCGAGTTGCTGGCGCCAGAATTCTGCAGGCTGACCTTATCTCCAGAGCTCTCGTACCAGGAGATGGTGGAGCTGTCGGTTAGAGCCCGATCCATCTCGAACCGTCCTGACCTGGAGGTGCTGGTCCAGGGGAACGTCGAGGCAATGGTGGCCGAAAACTGCCTCCTATCCTCGGCCCTGGGATGCGATGTTGCGGTGAGGGAAGGGGATGCCTTCTGGGGGATCGAGGACGAGACCGGCCGCGTCTTTCCCGTTCGGAGGGACGGCGAGTGCAGGACCCACGTCTATAACGCTGTCGAGCTCTCCCTGATAGACGAGGCGCCGAAGCTCGCCGATCTGGGCGTCGAGTCGATAGCCATCGACGCCCGGGGCAGGACGGCCAGATACGCCCAGAGGATGGCCGAGATCTACGGCGAGGCCCTGGAGGGGGGCGACCTCGACCGTCTCAAGAGAGAGGCGAGGGAGATGTCGCTGGGCGGCATCACCAAAGGCGTTTTCCTTCGGGGGAGGAAAGAGTGATCTCCTGCTGAACCTCCAGGGATTTTTGCATTTCAAAGAGGAGTTGACGATTGTGGAATCATCCTTTACAAAAGGACGGCATGAGGCGCTCCGCCCCGACTATCGAAGCGGGATCTGTTGCGTCTGCGGCCACCTTCTATCAAACCACCTCAAGGACGGAGACGGCTGGAGGTGCAACGAGCGCGGCCTCGACGGCAGGCAGTGCGAATGCTTCTTGAGACCGATCCTGACCGGGACCGAGCGGGAGAAGGATTTCTACGACCTGGGGTGGAGGATGAACGTCTCGGAACGGGAGATCTGGGAGTTCA
>DAOSXX010000094.1:0-3848 GCA_035380685.1 Methanothrix sp.
AGATAGGTGGGCTCGGGATACTTCTCCTTGGCAGCCATGATCATCTCTCCAAAAGCTAGGTGCCTAGATAGCGGCCAATTAGCCTAAAGCTTTTATGGTATATCGAGTCCTCGACGGTTATGATCCTGGGCCTTGACGTCGGCGGAGCAAACACCAAAGCCGCCAGCTCCGACGGTTTGTTCACAATAATAGAGTACCTCCCCCTCTGGAAGGAGGCTCCCCTGGAGCCCCTCCTCCGCCGGATATCCGATGAGGCAAAGCCTGAGGCCCTCGGCGTCGTCATGACCGGGGAGCTCGCCGATTGCTATTCTGATAAAAGGTCCGGCATCCTCTCCATCAAGGGGGCAGTCGAGAGGTCCTTCTCGTGTCCCGTCAAGTTCTGGGGCGTCGACGGCTTTCGATGGACCGACGCGAGCGACCTCGCCGCCGCTAACTGGTCCGCCTCGGCGAGCTTCGTCTCCAAAGAATTCGGCGACTGCCTCTTCGTCGACATGGGCTCCACCACCACAGACCTCATACCGATAAAGGAGGGGCCAAAGGCCGGACAAACCGACTTCGAGCGGCTGGCGAGGAGCGAGCTGATCTACTCCGGCCTTCTCAGGACGAACCTCGCCGCCCTTCTGCGATACGTGGAGATCGGGGGCAGACGTGTTCCTTTATCTTCTGAATTATTCGCCATCGCCGCCGACGCCCACCTCGTCCTCGGCGAGATCTCTGAGGGCGAGTACACCGTCGAGACACCCGACAGCGGCGGGAAAGATCGCCTATCGGCCGAAAGGAGGCTCGCTCGGACCGTCTGCGCCGATCCCAAGGAGATCGGTTCTGAGGGCGTCATTGAGATCGCCCGACAGGCGAGATCCCGCCAGGAGAGGCTCTTGACGGACGGGATCCGAAGGCTTGCAGAGCGGCACGCCCTCGACCTCGTCGTCGCCGCCGGGATCGGCGAGGGCCTGATAGATGTGGAGGCGCGTGCTCTCGACCTCGAATGCGTGCGGCTTTCGGAGAGGTACGGCTCGAAGGTCTCGAACGTCTTCCCCGCCTACGCCGTGGCCCGCCTTCTGGAGATGGAGCTTTCGGGATAAATGAGTGGGGTGGAGGTTTAGCTCCCGAACCCGTGAGCTAGGTAGGGGGCGACGATGATGAAGATCAGCGACGAGAAGATCAGCCATGCCATCGTCGCCACCACGGCCCTCGTCATCCTCTCCGCCCTCGCCTCGCTCTTGAAGACCGCCGCAAACCCCATGTGGAGCATGTCCCGAAATATGTGGCCCCCGTCCAGGGGCACCGCCGGAAGGCAGTTGAATAGGCCGGCGTAGAGGTTGATCAGCCCGACCCAGAAGAGGAAGTTCGCGATCCAGAAGATTTTGCCACCCAGGGGCTCCGCCCAGCCCGAGGGCTCGAAGAGCTGGGTGATCCAGCCAGAAAAGCCGGGAAAGCCCATCTCCGTGAAGCCGGGGATCCCCGAGAAGGGAAGGCCCATCAGGGAGAATATCCCCACAAGGCCGGACCTTGGCATCTCCTGGAGTTTCGCGAGGAAGGAGCCAGCGGGAAACTCCTGGAAGGTGGCGCCATCCAGGTAGACGGCGTTCGCCGAGGAGAAACCAACGCCTATGAACCCCGTCCCCGAGCCGTCAGGGTTGGCGGTTAAGTTGACTTCGTAGTCGCCCCGGTTCGTCCCGATGGAGACGGTCTGCCCCTCAACGGTGGAGTTCATGTATGACCTGAACGACTCCCAGTCCGGAGTTGTAACGCCGTCGATCTCGGAGATGGCGACCCCCGGCGCCATCCCCGCCTCTTTGGCCGCCGACCCCTCGAAGACGTAGGAGACGACAACGCCACTCCCGAGTGGTCCATCGAGGCCCAAGTCCACCACCTCCTCGCCCTTTAGGAGCTTGAGATTTTGCAGTCCCTCTCCACCAGCCGCCATGAGATCTTCAAGACTCTCGATCCTCGCACCGTCGGCCAAAAGGACGATCATCTGGCTCTCAAACCCGGCTATGTCGGCATCAGAGCCTGGGACCACGTCCACCACCACGACCCTGTCCACGGGCGCGATAGCCCCGATCACAGGCCCGAAGAAGAGGGCCAAGGCCAGAGCCGCCACAACGAAGTTCGCAATGACCCCGGCGGAGAGGATCCGAACCCTTGCGGCCCGGGACGCCTTCGCCTTCTTGTTTTCCGACCCGAAGAGCTCCTCCTCGTCCGGCTCGACGAAGGCGGCCACCGGAGCCGCGAGAAGGGCGATCCCCATCGACTTGACCCTGATCCCCTCGACCCTGCAGAGGATCCCGTGGGAGAACTCGTGGACCGCCATCGTCACAAAGAGGGCGATCCACCCCCACCAGAGGGGTATGAACTGGTTTATCCCCGGAATAAGGAGGACGTTTCTCGGGGCGGTGTAGACCGAAGGCTCCGGAGGCGACCTCATTACTGCGAAGGTCATCAGGAGGAAGAAGGCTAGAAACGAGAACATCCCCAGGATGACGAGAGGGATCCCCGCAGTGATCGCGAGCTTCCAGAACCTCCTCGGGCCGCTGAGCCGGTCGATGAGGCCAAGCCACCTGGTCGTCCTGATCATGATCACAGGGCCCCAGTTCCCAAGGTTCAGCCCCTTAAGGGACTGGACCCGGCTCAGTCTTTTGGCCAGGATCCAGTGGAGGTTCAGGGCCAATATAGCCAAGAGAAGCCAGTCAAAGAGGGTCAGCTCCAGGTTCAGGGGAAGGTCCAACGCTTCGTCCTCCGATATTCGAGTTCTTTGAAGTCGTTCTGATTCCGATAAGACATATATAATTCCATGGCAGATCGACGGCCGTGAAGCACCAGGCCTGCAAGACGTTGAGGATCGAGGACGGCAAGATCTTCGAGATCGAAGAGCGAATGCCTCGTGAGGTCGAGCTCGATGTCTTCGTGAACGGAGCCCTCCTCGCCAAGGCGAGCCTCACCCCCTCCATGGAGAGGGAGTTTGTGGCGGGCCACCTTTGGTATCGGGGGCTGATCGAGAACGGGTCCCAGATCAGGTCCCTGAAGATCGAGGGCAGTAGGGCCTGGGCGGAGATCGGCCCGAGAACTGATACAGGACTCTCGATCGAAGCGGCGAGAAAGACGGGGGAGGGCCACGAGACCGACGAGACCGTCAACGCCTACTGGACCGTCAGAGCCGATCGGATCCTCGAAAACCTCATCGCCACCCTCGATTCGGACCTCTACAATAAGACTGGAGGCACCCATACATCCTCCCTCTGTCTCGCCAACGCCATCCTGGCGACCGCCGAGGACGTCGGCCGGCTCAACACCCTGGACAAGGCCTTCGGCTGGGGTATCCTCAAAGGACTCGACCTGGGAAAATGTTACGTCGTCACCTCCGGCAGGATAACGAGCGCCACCATCGAGAAGGTCTCTCGGTTCGGGGTGCCCCTCGTCGCCTCCAAGGGGGCGGTCACCACCCTCGCCGTCGAGATGGCCGAGAGGAGGGGGATGACCCTGGTGGGCTTCGCCCGAAAGACGAGGATGAACGTCTACGTCGGGGAGGATAGAGTCACCCTCGACTGATCAGAGCTCGCCCATGCTGGACGAAACAAGCTCCTGGTTTTTCTTCTCCAGGTAGCCGTAGACGGCACCGTGGGGCGCTCCGTCCATCAGCATCTCGATGGCGGCTCTTGCGATCCGGATCTGGTCGGGGTTTCCGATGATCCCGACGGTCTTGCCGTAGACGGAGATCCCGACGCCGGTCAGCTTCTCGGTGATCTCTCGGGTCCTTCCGTCTTTGCCGATTATCCTCCCCTTTATCCTTGCCATGTCGCTTTTGGTGTTGCAGACCCGGGAGAGGTCTATGACGTCCAGCATCAGCA
>DAOSXX010000095.1:0-3495 GCA_035380685.1 Methanothrix sp.
GTGCCGAAGCAGCCGACGTTCGCCGTTCCCCGCTCGTTCTTGGGGAAGATCCAGCAGGAGTATGAGTAGCAGTTCTGGCTTTTGGTGGCGCTGGAGTCGGCGGGGCAGAGGTCGTGGTCGATATAGGCGTATATGGCGTCATCCTCGGGCCACGTCATCTCCACCTGGGACGCGGGGACGAGCCGATTTCTCTCGCCCATCGACCTTGCGACCCTCGACGCCGGGCCGTCGGCCCCGACGATCGCCTCGGCCCTGATAGTCTCGCCTCCCCTGAGTCGGACCTCCCCTGAGTCGGGGTCGATTCTCTCGACCTTCTGGCCGAGGACGATTTCTGCTCCCGACCGCTCCGCCCTCATCAGAAGATGCTGGTCGAATCGGGGCCGATCGAGCATGAACAGATCGCCCCTCAGCCTGTAGCTCGCCAGGTTCGGGAAGACGACCTCCAGGTAGCGGACTTTGCCGGTGATGAAGTCGCCGGTGGAGGTCGCAAACTCCGGAAAACAGGCGGCGAAAAGCCCCTCGGCGCACTGCTTGGGGAGGCCCACCACCTCCTTTCTATCGATGAGGATGACCTCGTGCCCCATCTCCGAGAGAAAGCGGGCTGCCGTGCTACCGGCGGGACCCGCGCCCACCACCGCCGCCGAATACACGGTGACCCTTTTTCACCTCACATAAAATCAAACTTTCGATTTGGCGGTGGGACCCGAAGAGTTTATCGTCTGAAAGTTCGTCCGAGAAACTATGAGCATCGCCCGTCTCCTCAGATCTAAGCCAAAACCGCGAATCGCCGAGAGCCCTCCGGTGGACATCCTGGAGCTGAAGAAGGAGCCCTACTACATCGTCGCCTCTGTGGAGGTGGGCAACAGTACCACAAAATGCATCCTTACCGCCACCAACATGAAGAACGGTCAGACCCGGATCGTCAACAAGACGGTGAAGATGACCCGGGACGTCAGAAGGCCGAGGCCGGGGGAGGATGTCTTCGCAAAGACCCTCTGCGGCACCCCTCTCACCAGAGAGTCGGTCTCGGAGCTGGTCCGGGATACCCTCCTCGAAAGCCACGCCAAGGCGAGGCTCTCCATCAAAGACGACCTGAACTTCGTCGTCCGATCGACGGGGGTCGTCGCCGGCTTCTCCTCCCCCGACGAGGTGGGAACCTTCATCCAGGCCCTCGCCGACGGATGCCTCATAGCCGGGGTTCCGCCAAGGCTGATGACCCCGGCGATGTCGATCCACAACATCCCCGATCGGTTTCGGCCCTACAGCCTGATGGAGAAGATCGTCTTCAACGGCCCCGTCGCCTCGGTCTTCCCGCCGAAGGGCTCGACGGGCGTCGAGATCGTCGCCAATGAGATGGAGGGGGAGCTCGCCACCGCCGGGATAAAGGAGGGGTCCAAGTGGACCGACGTCGACTTTCGAAACCCCTGCCTTTCCCTCGACTTCGGGACGACCCTCGACGGCAGGATCACCTCCGCAGAGCTTCCCTACTCCAATACCATCGGCAACTTCTGCGGCCTTGCGGGAGCCATACCCGACGCCCTGATCCAGGGTACAGGGCTCGTCGACCCCCAGACGGGTACGACCCTCGACCTCTTCAGCGGAAAGAATGTGAAGATCGACAAAACCGCCCGGGACTACGCGAGGAGGATAGACGAGCAGATCAGAGTCGAGAGGGTCCCCCTCGGCAGGACCAGGTACGGCAGCGTTCCCGTCGATCCCGCCGCCGCCAAGAAGATCGGGGTCGCCCTCATAGGCTGCGACGTCGGGGAGAACGGAAGCCAGCTCAACCGGCTCGCCCAGATCGGAAGGGAGATCCACCAGGAGAAGGGGCTCAAGACCCTCTTTGGAGCCATCGACGTCGCCGCGGCTCATACCGCCCGGCGTCTCGTGGAGGCGGCGATCGGGGCGGGTCTAGTCACCAAGGATACGGCGATAGGCATCACCGGCAGGGCCGGGATCAGCGGCAACAAGCCCGACCTGATCCTGGAGGAGATCGGGTCCCTCAAGCTATACGACCAGCCCGAGAAGAACATCGTCTTCGTCGACGACGGCCTCGCTCGGGGGGCAGCGGTGATGGCGAGGTGCATGAACTCCATGGGGACTCCGAAGCACCCCATGGGAGGCCTGCGGGGCGGAGGCTGCATCCTCAAGCAGAGGATCGATTACGAGGCAAGGACCTGAAAGTCGTCGGGTTCAAAACCTAGCGGGATGAGCAGATGAGCTTCGAGATGGCTGAACCGAAGATGGCGAGGAGGATCAGCCCATGAGGAGGCTTTACGAAGGAGAGGCGAAGGATGCTCCCCTCTCAGAAGGGGGCGAGGAGAAGAGGTTGACCGGGCTCTACCCAAAACCTCTGGAGGGGGAGAGTATACCGATATCCTTCATCGGAGCCGAAAAAAGAAAGATCGGCTGGTCCCCCGAGGAGGGGAAGAGCGTCTCGATCGACGATGAGACCGACCTCGAACCCCTCAAGCGGGTTCGTGAGATAAATGAGGTCCAGATCTTCAACTGGCTCACCGGAAAGGAGGGGCTGATCGAGCTGCCCGACCGGGAGATGGAGGAGCTCCGGACCCTCGTCGAAGCAAAGAACGGAGAAGAGCTCGTCTATTCTCGGGAGAAGGTGAAGGGGAAGCTAAAGCCGAGGTTCGACCTCGAAGAGGGAAAGGAGCCTCGACGCTGGCTATTATCGGAGCGGCTCAGAGACTGAGCAGTTCCTTCGTCGGCACGGAAAAAGGTTTATCTTCTATAAGCTGAGATGGGCTCGGGTCCGGAATGTGGCCCAGAGTGGCCGAACCGGACTGAGGTGAAGTTATTGAAGTCTTTTTATGCATACATCCGCGACGCGTGGAAGACCCCCGGCAAAAGCTACGTCGGCGAGCTCCGGCAGGAGAGGCTCGTTGAGTGGCGCCGGGAGGAGACCGTCCAGAAGATAGACCGCCCCACCAGGCTCGATCGGGCTCGGGCCCTCGGCTATAAGGCGAAGCAGGGGATCACCGTCGTGAGGGTGAAGGTCAGGCGTGGAGGCCGGAGAAAGTCCAGGTACATCCGCGGGAGGCGTACCAAGCACATGGGCGCCAACAAGATCACCGCAGGAAAGAGCCTCCAGAGGATCGCCGAGGAGCGGGCAGGCCGAAAGCACCCCAACATGGAGGTTTTGAACTCCTACTGGGTCGGCCAGGACGGAAAGCAGAAGTGGTACGAGGTCATCCTCGTGGACCCGAACCATCCGGCCATAGCCTCCGACTCCGACCTCGCCTGGATCCTTGGCGGAAGCCACGTGAACAGGGCAAACCGTGGCAAGACCAGCGCCGGGCAGCGGGGCCGGGGCCTGCGTAAGAAGGGCGTCGGGGCCGAGAAGGTCCGTCCCAGCATAAGGGCCAACGAGAGCAGAGGAAAGTGAGAGGATAGTGATTTGATTCACCGGGTGACCTTTCGAGCCTTCGTCGCCTCCACCGAGGACGATGGAAAGGTGAGAGAGGCCCTATCCCTCTTCGT
>DAOSXX010000096.1:0-3444 GCA_035380685.1 Methanothrix sp.
CGCCACCGACCGGGCCCAGATCCAGGAGCTGATCATCAACAGCGAGCTGGCGGACAGGGCCACCGACTTCGGGGTCCAGACGATCGTCGAGGGGCCGGGGCACATTCCCATAGACGAGATCGAGGCGAACGTCAAGGTGATGAAGCGGCTCTCGGGAGAGAAACCCTTCTACATGCTGGGGCCTCTGGTCACCGACATCGCCCCCGGATACGATCACATGGTGGCGGCGATCGGCGCAAGCCTCTCCAGCGCCTACGGGGCCGACTTCATCTGCTACGTCACCCCCGCAGAGCACCTTGCCCTCCCCAACGTCGAGGACGTGAGGGAAGGGGTGATGGCCTCGAGGATCGCAGCCCACGTAGGCGACATGATTAAGAACGGCAGCCGCGATCAGGACCTTGCCATGGGCAGGGCCCGGCGCGACATGCTCTGGCGCCAGCAGTTCGACCTCGCCATCGACCCTGAAACTGCGGCGAAGATAAGATCGGAGAGGGCGCCGGTCGACAGCAAGGTCTGCACCATGTGCGGCGACTTCTGCGCCCACAAAATAGTGGCGGAGAACGTAGATCTCCGCAAGTGAGGTTCAACCTCCGATGAGGCCTGCAAAGAACCTGAGGGCCGGGGTGCTGGCCAGAGCCGCGGAGACCTTCAGCTTTGAGGTGAAGGTGGTGCCTCTGATGGATATCCTGCCCTGGTTTTGGGCCTGCTGAAAGGCTGTGACGGGATCTTCCGACCCATATATATCTGCGATGGCGTCCTCCTCGGCCACCACCACGATCGTCGGGTCTTCAATCTCACCCTCCACAGTCTTCACGATCGCGGCGTTCTTCGTCTCAAGGCCCGCCATGAGGACGGTCCCGTTCGGCCTGGAGATCTCTATCTGGACCCTCTCGTCTCCTAAAAGGGTTTTTACTACCCCAGGCGCGGTTTCTACGCCGGTGTTGTAGACCTCCGCACCGTGCTGAATGTCTTCAAAGGTGATGGCGACACCCGGACCCGAAACGGCGAACGCCAGGGCCACCGTCATGATGAAGATGAGTTCTTTCATGAGTACCAAGTTAGCTCTCGGCGATAAATAGCTTTTTTCAATCAGAACTTTCTCCGTGAGTTTCGGATAGACGAGATCGCGGATAGTTCGACATTTGGGGCTTCAGCCGCCTTCGGACCTTCGGGGTTGCCCTCGTCCCCTCCCGTTGATCGTCCATCGGGTTCGGCCGAATCTTTAAGTACGTTCTTCACCGATAATACTACCAGCATGGACATCCTGGTGCTCTGCATCGATAGAGACGACGACCTTGGCCGCAAGGCTAGGATCGAGAGCCCCGTCGTCGGGAGGGCCGCCAACGTAGAGGCGACCCTCAAGCTCGGCCTCGCAGATCCCGAAGACTCGGACGTGAACACCATCCTCGGCGGGATCAAGGTTTACGACGAGCTCGCCAGCCAGGGGAAGGCCATCGAGATCGCCTCGGTGGCGGGAGACCCAAACGTGGGTCTCGTCTCGGACGGGAAGATAGCCCATCAGATCGACGCCCTCATCGAGAGGTTCCGGCCTCAAGGGGTGGTGGTGGTATCGGACGGCGCAGAGGACGAGGCGATCCTCCCCATAATCCAGTCCAGGGTCAAGGTCGACGGCGTGAAAAGGGTTCTTGTGAAGCAGAGCCACAACCTGGAGAGCACCTATTATCTTCTCAAGCAGGTCTTCAGGGACCCGAAGATCAGCCACACCTTCTTCATTCCCATAGGCCTTGCCCTTCTCATATACTCGACCTTCAGCTTTTTGGGACGGTCGGATTTTGCCGTCATCGCCATCCTGGCCGCCGTCGGTGTTTACTTACTCTTTCGGGGCCTGGGCCTCGACGACTTCATCGACAGCACCAAGCAGACTTTCAAGGGCAACCTCTACCGGGGCAAGGTGGCCTTCGTCACCTACATCCTGGCAGCGGTCCTGGTCCTGATCGCTACGATCCAAGGGTCCGCCAAGTTCTGGGACTACTACACCGGCGACATCTGGTACGGGTACATCGTTCTCATAATGGTCTTCGTCAACTACAGCGTCTGGTGGTACGTGGCCGCCGGGATCTGCGTGAACCTGGGCAAGATCCTGGACCTCTACATTGAGGGTGTGGGAGACGAGAGAGCCTACTCGTACCCCTTCTTCATCTTCGCCACGGGGCTCATATTCTGGAGCGCTAGCGTCTTCATCCTGGCGAGCAGCGCCGATATGGTCTTCCCCATAATCTCTGGCTCGAGCACCGAGTACCTGGCGGTCTCTGCGGCCCTGGCGATAACGATCGCCCTCGTTGGTGTGAAGATCTCCCGTAAGATGGTGGGCAGAAGATGACGATAACGTTTCTGGAGGCGCGTATCTGATTGAGATCGACGCCAACGGCGAAAGCTGCCTTTGCGACTTCACCTTCGACTTCTTCTGGCAGCACCAGGGGTCCCGCCTCGATCCCGGTGGGGTCGTCTTCGGATCTTTCACCCGCCGGGACCTGGTGGAGGCGCTGCGGCGCGGTGAAGCCGTGCGGATTCGAGGCGACATCGGCGGTCGGCTCGGGTCAAGCCTCGGAGTCGACATAGCCAGCTTCGGGGGAACCGGCGGCCCCATCGAAGCCACAGGCTCCATCATCGTCGACGGGGACGTCGGGCCCCGGATGGGGATCAGCATGATCCGCGGCTCAATTTACGTCAGCGGGAGCGTCGCCGCTCCCCTCGGAAACGTCGTCGAGGTCGAGTCGGATAAGACCGGCTATCGGAAGTACGTCTCCATCACCGATATCCTGGAACGGGCCGACCAGATCCTCGAACCCAACATTTCGGACGATGGGAAGCTCGTCCTGAGAGACGGCCTCCTTCGGGAGACCCTGGCGGCGAGGAGCAGAGCGAAGAAGGTTTTGAGGGTGGAGGGGGACACCGGGATGAGCGCAGGGATACTGATGAGGTCAGGCCTCTTGGAGATTTTGGGCGATGCCGGCAGAAACACAGGCGTTTTGATGAGAGGCGGAAGGCTCGTCGTTCGTGGCAAGGCCGACGACTTCACCGCCGCCGAGATGAGGGGCGGCGAGATTTTCGTCGCCGGCGACGCGGGTGGCTTCATCTGCGCCAAGATGACTGGGGGCGCCGTCTACGCTCTGAAGGGAAAGCCGATCCCCCCGGCCAAGGCGCAGGCCCTGAAGGGCGATGAATCTGCCCTCGTCTCCAAGGTCCTGGACGTCAGCTCCTTTCAGGCGATGATGTACAAGAAGTTCGGCCTCTGATCTGGTTTTTGTGATCTGCATTCTTAAAAGAGTGGGGGGCCTAACGCCCCCCCTTTCAGAGCGCGAGTCCGTTAGTTTTAGTCACAGGTCAGTTCGTCGCAGCTCAGCTCCGCAGGGTGTCCGACGTACTCGAAGCCCCAGTCCGGAGGCTGCCATCCTGCAGGTCTTCTCTCGTCCTCAAACTCGC
>DAOSXX010000097.1:0-3426 GCA_035380685.1 Methanothrix sp.
TGGAGGAGATCGGCCCGGATACGGAGCTTGAGGTGGCCAGGCTGGAGAGAGATCTTAGAGCAGCCATCGGCTGTGAGGTCACAGTCCTGCTCCTCACTCGGGATAAGTTCGCATCGCTCCGGGATGACAACCTCCCATTTTATATTAGCCTGATGAGAGAGTCGAAGACCTTGGCAGGTAAGAGCCTTGAATCTTGAAGACTGCTTCAAAAAGAACCGGATTCCTCGCTGTTTTGTGTGGGTTAATTTAAGAGATCGCAAACCTCGATGACTCGGTCGTAACAGGGTCGTAATTGTAGAAAGCATAATATTTGTGATATGTATCGTTACCAATTGCCGCAGAACCCGGACTCATTACAGGTAGTTACGTGACTGAATTAGCTTATCGTTATCCTGAAGTTACCAATCCGAAAATGGGTGAAGCTGCCAATCTCAAATTTAGCTAATGTGACAAAAAAAGTTAAACTATTGCCCTCCCAATAGAATTAAAGATAACATCCCAGAAAACGCCGTTTTGAACGAATAATCCAAACTGAATTAAAAATGGCGACGCAGGATCAATTTTTAATTCTTGATATACGTTCGGTACGATTAATATTGCAATAGACGCATATAATACTATTTGGACAATTGAAATTGCTGAAAGAATGTCTTCAGGGCAAGCTAAGTTCGGCAAACATTGACCAAGAATCACTCCGAAAAATACGCCGAAGTATAACGTAACTTGTTCGCATGTAGTCATTCTTTTTGGCGGTGTTGATATCGCTTGAATCAGAGAAGTTTCGTTAACTTGGGGGAAAGCCTGCGATTCATTTTCTGCCCCGTTTCTTTGAGTCAGATTCCCAGACATCTTTAGGTCTCCAGTCACGGCAATGTCTCTGACTATCAGTGGATGTGTAGTCATAACCATAACCCTGGGTATCCCCGGATCTATGATCAGGTTTATAGGGATCAAAATATTTATCCACAGGATTATTTGGATCTATCCCATTTTTCTCGTACCAAGCTTTTCGAGCGCGAGAATTTAAATTAAAGTACTCCAGCACCATACCGAAGTTTTCTTTTTCTTGGAATCAAATATAAATGTTTCGAAAAGACGGCTCTGATCCTCAGGACTAGGATCGCGCTGAAAGCATGAAAACCAGTATGCAATACTCCGTTTTCATGGTAACAGCTAAATGTGTGTAGTCCCGAAACCTTTGACGTTATATACTCAACAATCCCGGATGGAAAGCGAAATAAGGCGCGAGCTTCTGCCTATTAAAGAGTTTGGAGAAAGTCGCAAGAGCTAGATGAGGACTTCGTTTAGTTAATACTCGAACCCCATAAAAAGTAAAGAACCTTCTTCGAAAGACCGATCCTTCTGACGTGAAGGCCGATAGGTCGCTGGAGCAGGCCCGCATTTGGGTCGATGAGGCGAAACAGACCCTTGAGGCGGGAGCATATCGATCTGCGCTGATGGCCGTGTACATGGGCTACTTTCATGCAGCTCGGTCGGTCCTATTCAGGGACGGCCTCCGGGAGAAGAGCCACGTCTGCATCGAGCTCTACCTGGAGGACTACGTCCGGAGGGGACGGCTCGAAGAGGAATGGACCCTCCTGTATCACAGGCTGAGAAGCGCTCGACACCTCGACCAGTACTCCTTCGGGGCTGCTCCCACCGAAGACGAAGTGGAATATGCCATCGCCCACGCTGAGGCTTTCATCGACAGGATCGAGAGGCAGCTCCGGGATACCGAAGGATGAAAGAAAATAGTCGCGGAAAGCCGATACAAGATTCGAGGTCTACTTCACCCCTTGTACTCCCCGCCCACCAGCTCCCGGATCCGCTCGGCGGTCTTCGGCCCAACCAGGTCGACTTCCTTCAGCTCCTCCTCGGTGGCCGCAAAAACCCTCTCAACGGACCCGAAGTGGCGGAGGAGGTTTTTCGCGACGGCGTTCCCTACACCGGGGATCGAGGAGACGAGGTACTCCTGCTGCTCCTTCAGCGTCCGGTGGGTCTTCTTGCCGTGAGCCTGGGGGGCGCCGCCCCTCGCCTGCTGCTCGCGTCTTGCGATCGCCGCGATCACCGAGACCGTCTCCTCCTCGTCGGCGGTCGGGATTATGGAGACGCCGAAGTCGACGGCTATCGACGCGAGAGCCCCCCGGATGGCGTTCGGGTGGACCTGCCGGGCGTAAAGGTCTCTTCCCTCCAAAATCAGGATCGGCCTGTCGTAGGTCCGGGCGAGGTCCCGGACCTGGCCGAAGAGGTTACGCCCGGGGTCGATGAGGGAGTCGATGAAGTCGTTCGCGGTCTTTCTCTCGATGGCGACCCGATCGCTGACGACGTAGTCGCCGACCTCCAGGACCTTCAGGGTGACCCCCACCCCCATCGACTCCAGCATCCGGGCGAGGCTTCTCTCTCTCGGGTCGACGGCGACGAGGGCTGACGCCTCGTCCTCCTCGGGCCGGTCGAGAAATGCCGGAGGCTCGTTTGCTGCGGTCACTGCGGCCTGCGCCGCTGCGCCGACCTCGCCGATCTCAAGCTGCCTTGCGCCCCCGCTGGCGGAGGCGAGATCCCGCCGGTCGGGCCAGCTCATCTCCCTGATCTGCTGGCGCATGCTCTTCTCTTTCCGGTCGCTGATCCAGCGGTAGGCCTCATCCCTCGTCCCTTTGGCGACGAGGACGACTACGCGCCCGGCCCTCGCCCTGCCGGTCCTCCCCTTCCTCTGGATCGACCTGATCTCGCTTGGGACCGGCTCGTAGAAGAGGACCATATCCGTCGCCGGGATGTCGATCCCCTCCTCGCCGACGGAGGTGGCGATCAGAACGTTGTATTCGCCATCGCGGAACTTCTGGAGGATCTCGGCCTGCTTCTTCTGGCTCAAACCCTCGTCGGCGACCCGGCTTGACTGGCCGACGAACCGGACGGGCCTTATTATCTCGTCTCCCGAGTCACGGAGGAAATCGAGGACCGAGCTGGCTGTATCCCGATAGTTCGTAAATACCATGATCCGCGAGTCGGCCTTGGCAGAAAGCTGCTCACTGACGAGGTCTTTTACCGCCAGAAGCTTCGGATGGTCGACATCCATCCTCGAAAGGTCCGCGACCGCCTCCCTCACCCTCGGATCGTCCATGATCCTCTTGGCTGCCTTGCTCCCCCCCTTGGACTGCGCCTCCGAATCGAGCCGCTCCAGGTACCGGGCAAGAGAGTCGACCCCCTGAGTCTCGGCGAGCTCCACGGCGTGCTTCAGCTTCAAGACCTCTGCCAGGACCGAGACCGCCTGATATAGGCTCGGCGACGGGTTTCTCGCGATCAAGCCTCGAAGCCGCTTCTGAAGCTCCAGGAGCTCCTTCTTTGAGGTCCTGTCCATCCTGTTGGGGACCCGAAATCCCTCGCCACCGCCCAGATGGTTCAACGCCTCTCCCCGCTCCTCCAAAACCTCCT
>DAOSXX010000098.1:0-3286 GCA_035380685.1 Methanothrix sp.
CGGTCCAACATCCTGAACACGAAGCTGATGGTGGAGGAGATCGGCTCGATCTACGTCAAGGACGGCGAGGCCCTCCTCCCGGACGAGATGGCGAAAGCTACAGGCGACTCGTTTCCCGCCTCCGGTGTCGAAAAGGTCAAGAGGTTCGACCTATCGGTCGTCTACGGCGATACCGACAGCGTCTTCATAAGGCTGAAGCCTCACGGCGAGCGCGGCGCCAAGCCGAGCCTCGCGGAGGCGGAGCTTGTGGGAGGAAAGATCGCAAAGACGGTGACCTCGCGCCTCCCACCGCCGATGGAGCTGGTCTTCGAGGCCTTCGCCCGCCGGGGCCTCTTTTTGGTCAAGAAGAGGTACGCCCTCTGGGTCTTCGAGAAGGTCGGCGAGGAGTGGCGCGACAGAATCAAGGTTCGGGGCATGGAGACGGTGAGGCGCGACTGGTGCGAGCTGACCAGCAAGACCCTGAACCGTTGTCTTGAGCTGGTCCTCCAGGAGGGGAAGGTCGACGAGGCGGTGGAGCTCGCAAAGTCTGCGATCGACCGTCTCATGAGGCTCGACCTCCAGAAGGACCCCGAGATCCTCGAAGACCTGATCCTCACAAGAAGGTACACCAAGAGCGCATCGTCCTACAAGAACAAGCAGCCGCACGTGCAGCTCGCCGAGAAGATGAGGGCAAGGGGCGGTGCCGTCCCATCGGTGGGCGACCGGGTCCCCTTCGTCATCCTCCGGGGGAAGGGGCTCTTCGTCGATCGGGCCGAGGACCCCTCGTACTCCTTGGAAAACGACCTCAAAATCGATACCGACTACTACATCGAAAAGCAGATTCTCCCGCCGCTCCTCCGCCTCCTCTCACCCTTCGGCGTCTCAAGAGAGCAGCTCGTCTGCTGCCCCGAGCAGCAGAGGCTCTTCGAACTTGAACCCGTTCGGGCCAGGGTAGCAAAGGGGAGGGCGTCGTCCCCCTCGGCCGGTGCCCCCGGCGAGAGCTCGGAGCAGAGGTCCCTCTTCGACTTCTGATATTTTCGCACGTGTAGAAGATCTGAATGCGTTGGAGGTTAAAGTGGCCGTTGAGGGAGGCGATCAGAGATCGTCGGGGGGCCGATGAGGACGTTGAAGATGTTTGGGGAGCAGGTGAGGAGGGGTTTGGAGTTTCGAGTTCCATGACCCCGATTTTCGTTCTAATGGAGGTTAAAGTCTACAGGATGGGCGCGAAAGCATCCGGCCCGTTTTCGCGACGAAGATGACACATCCCGGCAAGTGATCTCGACCGGCATTTTACCTCCCAGTAAAATCTGGCAAGGGTGGGGGTGGATTTGGCCCCTCACCTTCGAACGTCGATCTCCACCGGCCCTTCTGCTATCTCCCCAAGCTTCTCCTTCAGCTCCGCCAGGTCCCCGGAGAGCCGATCCTCCAGGGCGGCGAGGCCCCTTTTTCTCTCCTCGATGCCCGCTTCCAGGGCCGGTATCTTCTGGCGAACCTGGTCGCGCTTCTCCTTCAGCCTGACGGTCTCGCGGCTGCTTTTTGAGAGGCTCCGCTCCAGCTCCTCGATCTCTCTCCTCAGCGCAAGATGGCGGGCCTTCAGGACCTCAAGAGGCCTATCCTCCAGGAGGTGGTCGATCTGCTCTGTGATCCGATCCCTCTTCTTGTCCCGCAGGCCCAGAAGGTCGACTTTGGACTTCAGCTCCAAGAGGGCTCCCGAGACGTCGCCCTCGAGAGCCTTGGCCGGGGAGACGGAGAGCTTTTCGAAGACCTCTCGGTGCTGGAGGGCGATCCGGTCGCTGTCGTCCTGCTTCACGATCCTGGATATGGCCTTGGTGAGGGGGGATACGAGGTCTGCCATGCTCATCTCGATCTGTTCTTTTTCCCTCAGCTTCTGCTCCAGAGACTTTCTTTCGTCGAGGTTCTTCTTCCCCGCGTCGCTTTTGGTCCAGGTCTCGATATCCTGCTGGTGGCCCCTCTCTCGATCCTTCAGCACGGACAAAAGGCCCTCGTCTTCGGAGATCTCAGCCCTGAGGGACTCGACCTGGTCGCTCCGTTCGCGGACCTGAGATGCGAGGTTCGCCGCCTCCACGAACTTTTCGAGGCTCGCCTCTCGCAGAGAGATCATCTCGTCCAAGTCTGAGAGGTGGCGGCTGATCGCCCCGAGATCGGAGTTGATCGTCTCCACCTCTTTCGGAAAGAGGGCTGCGGTGTACCTCTGGGCCCGCCCGAACTTCTGGACGGTGTTCTGGAGATGTTTCATCATCAACGAATGGTACTCCTCTGCCGATTCCAGGTCTGCGCCCAGGGGCGGGGTCAGCCTCTCGGAGAGGACTCTCATCTGCCGCGCCACCTTCTCTCGGGCGGCCGACCCGGCCTTGAGGAGCCGAGGAGGTGCATCCTCTTTCGGCTCCGCCTTCTCCAGGGCCAAAAGGTCCGCTTCGAGGTTCTTTGCCACCCGTTCTATCGCGTCGTAGAGGGACCGGACCCTCTTTTCAAATTCGGGTTCCTGTGATCTGTTCCTCAGCCACTCCTCGACGTAAGACAGGGCGAGGGTCGAGGGGACGGCTTCGCCCCCACGCCCCTCGCCGCCTTTCTCCTTTGAAAAGATCTTTTTAAACCACTTCAAGGCCCTTCCCACCTCTCTTGATATCAAAACGAGATGCAACGTTATAAACCATCCGACTTTTCCGCTCCCAAAAGTCTTAAAGAGGGGCGACCCAATCCCTGCCCTCATGAAGTTCGATCCAGCCCGCATTCGGGAGGCTGCCGGCGAGGATTTCGACGCCGCCTGGCAGCAGGGAAAGGAGTACGTAGAAGTGCCGCCTCTGAACCGACGCTACCCCAGGCGCGTCTGTTCTTACGGCAGGCCCCATCCCATCTTCGATGTCATTCACAGGCTGAGAGATGCCTACCTCCGCCTCGGATTCGACGAGGCTATGAACCCATTGATCGTCGAGGACCAGGAGGTCTATAAGCAGTTTGGAAGCGAGGCTCTGGCGGTTCTGGATCGATGTTTCTATCTCGCAGGCCTCCCTCGGCCCGACGTCGGTATCTCCGACGAAAGGGTCGGCGAGATGAAACGGCTCCTAGGCCGGGACCTGACGGCTGAGGACGTGGACGCCGTTCGGAAGATCCTTCACGGCTACAAGAAGGGTACGGTGGAGGGGGACGACCTCGTCCACGAGATCTCGGCGGCCCTGGAAGTTTCCGACGCCCTCGTATCGACCCTCATCGAGGAGGTATTCCCCGAGTTCAAGGCCCTCGCCCCCGTCGCCACGACGAAGACCCTCCGGAGCCACATGACCTCCGG
>DAOSXX010000099.1:0-3152 GCA_035380685.1 Methanothrix sp.
GGCATGATCACGATCTCCTCGCCGTAGGTGTAGAGCTCGTACTCGGCCCTTCCGGTCTCAAAGTCCTTGACGACGATGACGGGCCGGGAGAGGTCCGCCTCGGTCATGCCCGCGGGCACCTTGACCATGAACTCGACGTCCATGACCTTGGCCACCTCGCCCTTCTCGATGAAGACGATGGTGTCGATCACCTGGGGTATCATCCCCAGGTCCACCCTGCCGATAAGCCTCTGGAGGGCGTCGATCGGTTTATTGGCGTGGACCACCCCGATCATCCCGACCCCTGCCATCCTCAGGTCTGCGAAGACCTGGAAGTCGCCGGTCTTCCTCACCTCGTCGTAGATGGTGTAGTCGGGCCGGACGAGGAGTAGGATGTCCGCCGAGGCCTCCATCGACCCCTCCAGGGGTCCGTACTGGGTGATCTCCGGCGGGACCTGGAGGTCTCTTGGAGCCTCCAGGGTCTTGACGACGTAGTCGCACTTCTGGAGGTACTTTGCTATCCCCGCGGCGAAGGTGGACTTCCCGGACCCCGGAGGGCCTGCGATCATTATCCCTCGATGGGCCTCTTTCAGTCTTGCCTTCAGCTCGTCGCTGTGCCGGTAGTCCTCGAGGTCTACCCGCGCCACGGGCCTGACCGCCGTGATCTCGAGGCCGTCGGCGAAGGGTGGGCGGGCGATGGCGATCCTCATCGGTCCGAGCTGGACGACCGCCGCCCCGATCTTCTCCATCTCGATGTGGGCGTTGGGGTCGGACTTGACCCTCTCGAAGATCTCCCTCACCATATCCCGGAGTTCTCTCTCGCTCTGGCTCCGATTTCCGATCTTGACGAGGTTGAACTCCCCCACCTTTCCCCTCTTGGCCATGGGGACCGTCCCCTCTTTGAGGTGGACAGATAAGGTGTCTTGGGTGAAGTACTTCTCAAGGCTGATCGGCTTGATCTCCTCTCTCTGGGGTCGGACGTACTCGACCTCGATCCCCATCGCCTCGGCGACCCTGGACTGGATCGAGTCGCTGGTGAGGAAGAAGGCCCCGATGTCCAGGGCTACGTCCCGGATCATGGCGTCGATCTCGCCGCCACCCGCGAGCTTGATCTGATCCAGGTCAGGCCTCACTCCCACGTATTCCAGCTCGATCTTGCCGGCCTTTGCCAGCTCAGAGAGGCGTCTCAGCTCTTCAAGCCCCTTGATCCCCGTCTCGCGGCCGTGGTTCGCCTGGGCCTCCAGCTCCGCCACCACCGCTTCGGGGACTACTACTCGTTTTCCGCGATACTCGCCGGAGGCGACCTTGGCAGAGACTCTGCCGTCGATCACCACGCTCGTATCTGGCACTATGCAATCTACCATTGTAATAAACATCCTTCAATTAGTTATTTAGTACTTGTGATCGAACAAAAAAGGAGATCAGAGATAGGCTATATCCATCTCCCTTTTTTCAGCTATCCCCTCGAAAACCTCGTCGATCCCCATCTGTCGCCTTATCTGGCGGGCGGCCATCACCACCATGACGGGCCGGCCGTACTTGTGGACCGCCTTTATCTTGGCGGCACCTTCACCGAAACCCGGGTCCAGCCTTCTCAGAATGCAGATCTTGATTCCGCTCTCAACGAAATCGCCGTCGTCGTCGTGGCCGAACTCGATGCAGACCATGCTCCTCTCCGGTATGATCCTGTAATCCACATCGTAGCTGGCGAAGGCGTTTCGATCGTATAGCTTCTTGTCGGCGAGGGCCGGCCGGAGATCCTCTTCCACCACCGAGTTCGCAAGCTCCAAAAGCCTTTTCTGGGCCTCTTTCGAGTGCTCTGGGCACTTGGCTATGGTGAAGAGGTTGAGGTGGTTGTGAGGCTGCTTTTTGGCGTGGCAGTAAGCCTGCGGCTCCACGACGCTGAAGTCGCCCTCGCTGGGGAAGAAGGACGGAGCGTAGTTGTCGCAGCTGGAGCATTTGATATGGATGAGAGTATCCTTCTTCAGGAAGGGAGCCATCCCCTCCATGAAGGCGAGGATCTCTCCCATCTGGGGGCTCGCGCCCTCCGGGAGGCTCTGCTCTGCCGCCTTAACCGCGAAGAGCAGTTCACCCTGAACATCCTCTCCTTCCTTTCCGTTCTCCTCTTCCGTATCATCCTTCATGGGAAACTCTTTGCTTTAGGCGCGCGTCCGATATAAAAATGTGGTGACGCGCCGCCGCCGACCCTATCCCGAGAAGGACATCGACTCGATTTCCGAAAAGGCTTTATCCTTCGCGGCCTCAAGCCGACGAGGAGGTCAGCCGGTTGAAGGAGATTCGATTTCACGGCCGGGGTGGCCAGGGAGCTGTTACTGCTGCTGAGTTGATTGCGATTGCGGCTTTTGAGGATAAAAAGTTCTCCCAGGCTTTCCCCGCCTTTGGTGTGGAGCGACGAGGCGCTCCAGTCATGGCTTTTGCCCGAATTGCAAACGAGCCGATCCGGGTCAGGAGCCAGATCTACGAGCCCGATTACGTCATAGTTCAGGATGTAACCCTCCTGGACGTCGTGGATGTGGCGAGCGGCCTCAAGCCCGAGGGAAAGATAATAATCAACACCGACAGGAACGTCAAAGACCTGAAGCTCAAGACGAAGGCGGAGGTCGTCACCATCGATGCCACCAAGATCGCCCTCGAGAAGCTGGGACGGCCCATCGTCAACACCACCATGCTCGGCGCCTTCTGTGGCGCCACCGGTGAGGTCAGCCTCGAGAGCGTAAACAAGGCAATTTTGACCAGGTTTTCCGGAGCTCTGGGGGAGAAGAACCTGAACGCCATAAAGACCGCTTACGAGGGGGTTTGTCGATGAGCAAATGCGGAGTTAGAATGGTGGTGGAGCCGGGCAGCACCGAGATCACCAAGACCGGTGCCTGGAGAACTTTCGTGCCCGTCTTCGATCACGAAAAGTGCATCAAGTGCAGCCTCTGCGAGATCTACTGTCCCGAGAGCTGCATCCACCAGATCGAGGGCAACTTCGTCCCGGATCTCGACTTTTGTAAGGGGTGCAGCGTCTGCTCACACGAGTGCCCCCGGGGAGCGATCACCATGGTCCTGGAGGAGAAGTAAATGAGGAAAGTGGTGGAAGGATCCTATGCGATAGCCGACGCCGTCCGGTGCTGCTCTCCCGACGTCGTCTCCGTCTATCCGATCACGCC
>DAOSXX010000100.1:0-3070 GCA_035380685.1 Methanothrix sp.
CCGGACCGTGATCCTGCCGGTGGGGGCGACCGAGGAGCACGGCCCCCACCTCCCCACCTTCACCGATACGATCCAGGCCCTGGAAGTGGCAAAAGAGGTCGCGCGCCGAAGGCCCGTATTCGTCGCGCCACCGGTCCACTATGGGGTCTGTAGATCGACCCGGGGCTTTCCGGGGACGATCTCCATCAGCCCCGAAGCTCTGAGGACCCTCGTCCTCGACCTCCTCTTCGCCTTCCGAGACTCCGGGTTTGAGAAGATTCTGATCCTAACAGGCCACGCCGGCGGCCAGCACCTCGCCGCCCTCAAGGAAGCCTCAGAAAAGGCTGTAGCATCAAAGGATATTCGGGTGAGCCTCGTCTCCGACTTCGACTTGATCGACACAAGGGACGTCGAGACCCCAGGGGACGGTCACGCCGGAGAGATCGAGACCTCAAGGATGCTGGTCATCCGGGAAGACCTGGTAAAGGGCCTTCCCGAAAAGCACTTTCCTCCGAGGCCAAGATATCTGATCATGAGGGACGTGAGGCATCTGATGGGAAATGGGGTCATGGGCGACCCCTCGAAGGCCTCCAAGGAGAAGGGGAAGAGGTTCATGGAAATGTCCGTTCAGGGAGTGCTGGAGGCTCTTGAAGAGCTGGAGAGCTATCCGTCTCCTTGAAGCGTCCTTTTTTTCTTTTTGCCTTTCCCGTTTTAATCTTGATTTCTGCTTTAACTCCCAATTCCTCTAATTCGAGGGCCCGAAACTTCGGGGCGGGCAGGTTTAATATATGGTCCTGTATCTGCCTACCCTTGAAAATCACGATTTCGCGGGATGATCATTATGCCATCGCAAGAGGATAAGCTGTCCGCCCTGTCGTCAAGGGACAGGCAGGTGCTGAAAGAGATCTCGGACGGCCTCACCGACCCCAGAGAGATCGCCGAGAAGCTCAAAATAAAAGAGGTCTCGGTCATCTCCTCGGCGGAAGGGCTCGCCGAGAGGGGCCTGATCGGCCTCGATAAGAAGGTGGAGGAGGTCTACGCCCTCACCGAAGAGGGGGCTCGGTACGCCGAGATCGGCCTTCCCGAGAGGAGGATCCTCGAGATCGCCGGGGCCGAGGGAGTCCCCATATCGGAGATCAAAGACCCATCCCTCAAGGTCGGCATCGGCTGGCTGAAAAAGAAGGGGTGGGCCAATGTTGAGGCCGGGAAGATCAAGCCGACGGGCGACGCGCCCCCCGGAAAGGACGAGGAGATTCTGGAGGCGCTCTCCTTCCAGGGACTGACCAGCGCCTCGGCCCTGGATGAAGGGGCCCTGAAAGTTTTGAAGAGCAGGGGGCTAGTGGAATCTAAGGCCCAGAAATCTTGGAGCTTCGAGATCACCGAAGCGGGAAGGTCCGAGATCGAAACTCGTACTCTGACATATGGCGTGACAGCACATGTAGTCAGAGGGATTGGCCAAATTACTCCAGATATGATCCGGGCCGGAACGTGGGTCGAAGATTCTTATGTTCAATATAAAGGAGAAGGATTCCACATTAGACCCTACGACGTCACCCTTCCCGCGGAGCGGATCTACCCCGGAAAGGCCCACCCCTACCAGCGCCTCCTTTCGAGGATGAGGGAGATCATGCTGGAGATGGGCTTCACTGAGATCAAGGGCGAGATCGTCCAGCCGAGCTACTGGAACTTCGACGCCCTCTTCCAGCCCCAGGACCATCCGGCGCGGGAGATGCAGGACACCTTCTACCTCGACTCCAGGGCCGAGATCCCCGACTACTCCCGGGTCAAGGATATGCACGAGCGGGGCGGAGAGGTCGGCTCCACAGGATGGGGCGGGACCTGGGACCCGGAGGTGGCCCGCCGGGAGGTTCTGAGAACCCACACCACCTCGGTCACCATCAAGTATCTGGCGGACCACCCGAACCCTCCGGTGAAGGCCTTCTCGATAGACCGGGTCTACCGGAGAGAGGCGATAGATCCTACCCACACGCCGGAGTTCGAGCAGCTGGAGGGGGTGATCATGGACGAGGGCCTATCCTTCGCAAACCTTCTCGGCGTCCTGAAGGAGTTCTACGCCAAGATGGGCTTTGACGAGGTGAGGTTCCGGCCCGGCTACTTCCCCTACACAGAGCCCTCCGTCGAGCCCGAGGTCTACATCGAGGGGCTCGGCTGGGTGGAGCTTGGCGGGGCCGGGGTCTTTCGAAGGGAGGTTACGGCCCCCTTCGATATAGACCATCCTGTCCTCGCCTGGGGGCTTGGCGTAGGGCGGCTCGCCATGCTCAGGCTGGGGCTGAAGGACCTGCGGCTCCTCTACCAGTCGGACGTGGGATGGCTGAGGGACGTGCCGTCTCTTGCGAGGATGTGATCGACGTGCCGGTAGTGCGATTATACTACGAAGATCTGGAGGATATGGTCGGCGCCAAGAGGGAAGAGATCATGGCGAGGATGGCCATGATGGGCGCAGATATCGGAAAGAGCAACGAAGAGGATTACGTGGACGTCGAGTTCTTCCCCGACAGGCCCGACCTCTACAGCTCCGAGGGGGTGGCAAGAGCCCTCCAGGGCTTTTTGGACATAAAGGCGGGACTTCCAGAGTACCAGGTCCACCCGGGCGAGGTCACGGTTAAGGTCGACCCCACCGTCAACGGCGTTCGGCCCATCATAGGCTGCGCCGTGGTGAAGGATCTGGAGTTCAGCGATCCTGCCATAGAGTCCCTGATGGACCTCCAGGAGGATCTTCACTGGGGCCTGGGGAGGAACAGACGTAAGGTGGCGATAGGGGTCCACGACATCTCTCAGGTCGTCCCGCCCTTCACATATTACGCCGCAGACCCCTCCTTCGAGTTCGTGCCCCTGGACTTCGAGGAGAGCCTCTCAATGCGCGAGATCCTGAAGCGCCACCCGAAAGGGGTCAGCTACGCTTCGATCCTGGAGGGGTTCGACCATTATCCTCTCATAACCGACGCCAACGGGGACGTCTTATCCTTCCCGCCGATAATCAACGGCGAGCTGACGCGGGTCAGAGACGATACCAGAGACCTCTTCATCGACGTCACCGGGACCGATCCCGTCGTCTACAAGGCCCTGAACA
>DAOSXX010000101.1:0-3017 GCA_035380685.1 Methanothrix sp.
CCCGCCGGGGCGATGTTGAAGCGACCGAGCCAGTGCCAGAGCCTCACAAAGTCGATCTCCATCTCCTCGTTGAAGGCCTCGCACGCCGAGTAGATGTACGTCCCGCCGTCCGGCTTTATGTCGAGGAGGTGCTTCATATCAAAGAAGGAGAAGCAGAGGATGAAATTTTCGGGGTTGTCGCGGATCGAGGCGTGGTCGACGTACCGATCGCCGTATTTCGGCAGGACCACCTCAGACTCCCACTTTCTCGACCTGCTCCCGATCTCGTCGTAGACCCTCAGGGACTCTGAGATGGTGGCTCCGCCGATGGCACAGAGGGCGTCCAGCATGTACACGTCCTTCGCCGGGACGACGAGTTCTCGCCCCGTCCTCTCGGCGATCTCCTGGAACGATTCGAGCCGCTCGAAGTTTCGGGCGGAGAAGTCGGCGATGACGAGCCCCGACGAGGCCTCCACCGTCCCCCTGCAGACGTCGCATACCGACTGCTCGCTGGTCGTTTCACCATCGGGGGAATCGCCCCGCCCGGCGCGGGTCCCCTCGGTGATCAGGACCGACGCCTCTTTCGCGGCCTTCACAAACTCCCTCGTCGAATCGCCGTTCTTGCCGTGGAGCCTGAAATCTCCGGTGTAGGCGACGGCGACGTCTCCCCGGAGGATGTAGGCCACAGCCCCATAGATCGAATGGTCCACGGGATGGGCCGAGATCTCAAAGGGGAAGGACGCTTCCGCTTCATCAAAACAGCAGCAGGTCCCAGGCTCCAGCTTCTTCGCGTTTCTGCCGTCCTGGCCGGGCTTTCGCGAGAGAAAGGAGGTGAGCGCCTCCGAGGGCCTCTCGGTACAGCAGAAGTCCCTCCCCTGATGGTCCGCCTTCCGATCCGAAGAGAGGTAGAACCCCGCCTCGTCGGTGGGAATCCGGGGAGAGAAGTAGGCGGTATCGCCCTCGATCGACGCATTGACCGTATCCTGCATCCCCTTCATTATGACGATGCTCTCGGGGGATGCGACTATAGGCACCTCGGCCCGAAGGGCCCCGACGTTTCCGCAGTGATCCATGTGGGCGTGGCTGAGAAGAACGCAGGAGACGTCAAGGGCGGGATAACAGCTGACGTCAAGATCCCTGGGGATCAGATCCGGCCGATAGATGTTGAGCCTGGGGAGAAGGTCGAGGTGCATGAGGTCGTGGATCCCCCGAGTATCCCGATTCTTCAAGAACTCCTCGTAGAATACACCATACTTCCCGAAGTTCTTTCCAAAATCCAGGAAGACGCCGCGCCCGTCGTCTTCGAGGTAGAGCTTGTTTCCGCCGATGCCCCAGGCCCCATCATAGACCGTCAGTGATACCATCCCTTCCCACCAGACCAGAGGACGGGCAGCGACAATATAAACATTTGGAACTCCGATGAACGAAAACCTCGTTTAAAGGCCCTATCAAGGCCTCTGCCAAAAAGAGCCTGGGGAGGCACAGCGACCGGTGATGGCAGTGGGGAGGGCGGCTGAGCAGATCGGCCCGCCTCGCCCTCCGCGCCGCCCGGCTATCGATGCCTCTCTCTATTCAGCCACGCGGCGGAGCGTCTGGACGAAGATCTCGCCCACTTCGGTCTCCTGCTCGCCGTCCTGGATGTATATCAGCTCGATCTCGTCTTCTGATATGACCGTTCCAAAGTCGTAGCCAGAGACGAACTCGGTGACATAGAGCGTCTTTTCATCCGCTCCGATGGCCCCTGCAAAGCCCTCGCTCACATAGGCCCCGTCCACCAGGTAGGTCATCTCCCCGTTGAAGATGCGGCCGTTCTGCTCTGTGATGTTGAAGGTGACGGTGCCGAACTCCTCCCCGTTGACGTAACCCGCCTCCTCGTTGTATCCGGGCCCGGTGCCTGCCCAGGTCCCCACGAGGCTGGGGATCTCCGCCGCAGATATGCCCGTGGCCGCAAAGGCCAAGAGCAACAGCCCAAAAAGCCAGATCGTCTTCATGCTTCTCATGCCTCATTAAACGCACCATTCCCAGATGAACTTTATGATATATACGTTTTTATCAAATGATTCGAAAAAAAACTGGCGGAGACGGGCGCGGATAAACCGGACCGTCGACCCGACCGCCGCCCAGGCCCACGTCGCCCAAAGATCGACGTTTACTCCGCCACCCGGCGGAGCGTATCTATGGCCGCCCCGCCCATCTCGCCGTCATTAAGGTAAACGAGCTCGATCTCGTCCTCGGATACGATCGTCCCCATGTCGTAGCCGGAGATGAACTCTGCGAGGTAGAAGGTTTTGTCGTCAAAACCGATCACCCCCGCCAGACCCTCCACCACCTCGGTCTCATTCCTATCCAGGTATGTGATGGTGCCGTTGAATAAGCGGCCCCTCTGCTCGGTGATGATGAGGGTGACGATGTTATCCATTCCGTCTCCGTAGTACCCTTCCAGAGCGTCATACCCGATGTCCGGGCCCTCCCAGGTCCCCACGAGGCACGGGATCTCCGTCGCCGAGGCCCCCGAAGCCACCAGGACGAAGGCCAGAAGTCCTATAGCGCAAATCTTCTCCATGCTAAATGATAAGGAACATCTTTCGGATGAACTTTTCCTCACCCTCCCGCCCTTTTCGATCCCGGCCTCCCTTTGGCTGTACGGACTCCATTTTCGTCCGTGGCCCAGCCCGGTTCCGGGAACAAGATTTATTATGGGATAACGATAACAGACCAGCCATTGAAGGAGGATAGTCGATATGCCTGACCAATCGACTCAGGGATCAGGGAGAGGCAAGGGAAATAAGCGGAAGGTTCAAAACCCCAGCGCCTGCGTCTGCCCTCGGTGCGGCTTTGAGATCGAAAAAACCCCCGGCGTCAACTGCCGTTCGATAAAGTGTCCGGAGTGCAGAGTTCCTCTGATGGGCAAGTGATACCCTGACCCTTCCGGCACCGTCATTCGCCGGACAAATCCGCGTTTAAGATCTCTAGAGTTCGCCAGGCGTTCCTGGTCTTCTCCTTTTCCGATCGTCTGCTGCCCTTCAAGATAGGTACTC
>DAOSXX010000102.1:0-2909 GCA_035380685.1 Methanothrix sp.
AGGAAGACGTAGATGACGAAGCCCATCATCCCGATCAGGGCTATCCCCAGGATGGCGATCTTGGAGATCATGAGAAACTCCTCACGGGTGGGCTTTCTCGCCAGCTTGAGCACCCTGACGTACTCCCTGTAGTTGAACTTCGGGGCGCTGATGTTCACGTTCATATCGCCGAGCTTCTCGGCCAGCTCGCCTTTGCGGCCGTTGGCGTTATTTTTGCGGGTCTGAGCCTTCTCTTCTGACATTCAGGTGGCGAAGGGGGCTTCCTGGTGAAAAAGATTTCGATCAATATGCCTCCTTGGAGATGCCGAAATCAGAGGAGCGCTTCCTCTTCTTCCCGGTATCTCGTAAAGAAGGAGTTGACGTAGGCGAGATCCCTCGCTCCGGCCTGCCGCCCGGCCTCTGTCTGCATCATCGGAATCGCCCTCTCTATCTTCGACCGGTACCACTCCAGAGCCTCGGCGGGCGGAAGGCCCCGCTGGCCGGAGAAGGCGAAGACCCGGGCGATGCCGATGGCGCCGAGGCCGTCGAGCTTGTCGGCATCGAAGAGGAGCTTCGCCTCGAGGGACGATTGAGAGGATTCGTCTTCTGAAGAGTGCTCGGCTATCGCTTCCAGAACCCACGGCCGTTTATCCTCGGGGTAGCCCAGATCACGAAGGATCTTCTCGGCCTTTTCGAGGCTTCTCGTCACGTGCCCCTTCTTGTCATGGTACGGCTGGTCGACGTCGTGGAGGAGGGCCGCCATGCTCAGAACTTCGAGGTCGATTTCGCCTTCGGGAATCGAACGAGCGAGCTTCAAAGCCCTTCTCCTCACCCGATCGAGGTGGTCCCGCCGATGGGCGACGGACTGGTCTTTTTCGGTTTCCAGCAGCTTTCGAACCATTACCGATGCCTGTTCAACGAAATTGCCGTCGCCGTCCAAACCTCAACGCCTCCCCGACGACCGAGCCGTCCAATCAATCCAACCAGGCCAGCCGTTTTGATATCGCTTCTGCCACATCTTTGGTGGAACAGCTCCCGCCCAGGTCCGGCGTTGTGATCCCTTGAGCGAGGGCCCACTCCACCGCCTCCTCGATTATCTTCGCCTTCCCGGCCTCGCCGAACCACTCCAGCATCATGGCGGCGGACCTGATGGCCCCTATCGGGTTTGCGACGCCCCGTCCAGCGATGTCCGGGGCCGAGCCGTGGATCGGCTCGAAGAGGGCGTACTTATCGCCGAGGTTTGCGCTGGGACAGAGCCCAAGGCCCCCGATGATCCCCGCGGCCTCGTCGCTGAGGATGTCTCCAAAGAGGTTTGTGGTCACGATCACGTCGAACCTTTTGGGGTTTATGACCAGGTTGTATGCGGCGGCGTCTACGAGCATATCGTCGAAGGGGACGTCCCACCGGCGGGCCGTCTCCCCGCAGATCCGCAGGAACAGGGTATCGCTCTTGAGGACGTTGGACTTGTGGACGATGGTCAGCTTCTGCCTCTTTGAGGCGATGGCGCAGGCCCTCTCGGCGATCCGAAGGGACCCCCTGAGGGTTATCACCCTAAGAGTCGTAGCCTCCTCCTCGTCCAGCTTTTCGACCCCCGAGTACATCCCCTCGGTGTTCTCTCTCACGATCACGAAGTCGAGGTCCCGAGTTCTGAAAGGCCTTATGTTGGCGTAGAGGTCCAGCCCCTTTCTCAGGGAGAGAAGGACGCTTTTGTAGTTGGGATCCGGCGGCGTGGTGATCGCGCCGAAGAGGACAGAGTGGCAGTCCTTTATGAGGTCGATGTCCTCTTCGGCCATCGCCTTTCCCGTCCTCTTCCACCGGCTGTACCCCAGCTCCACGGGTACGAACTCCAGCTCCGCTCCCGCAGCCTCCAGGACGACGAGAGCGCCGTCGATGACCTCCGGCCCCACGCCGTCCCCCTTGACGAGAGCTACCCTCTTTTCAGCTCCTCTGCAAGACATCTTATCGCCTCCGCGATCTTCGGCGCCCCATCCCCCCAGTGGACCACGACGCCGGTGTGGCCCCCAAGCCTCGTGATACCCCGCCGCTCTGACTTGCAGCACCTCGTGATGAAAGGTCCCTTCGGCGCCAGAAGGTCGTTTGAGAGGGGGCAGGTGTTCAAAAACCGATGTTCTTTTCCAGGGTACATCCCCTTGAAGACCTCTCTAGAGACCTCGCAGCCGACGATCAGGGGGTCGTCGATCTCGACCCTGTCGCTGTCCAGGGACCTGCCCAGGCCCGAGGCGGTGCAGGGGAAGTAGACGTTGTCGGCATCGTAACGGCGAAGGTCGAGGACTCTCTCTCTGAACTTCAGGGTCAGATCTCCGAGAACTCCGGACCTCTCCAGGTTCTCGATGACGTAAACCAGCCACGACGGCCGGGGCGGGACGACGTCGAGGATCTCGATCTCGGTGATTGCCGAGAGGTCCGGCTCGTGGACGAAGGTGACGTGCTCGTCGGGTCCCCGAAAGATCACCGTATTCACGCCGTCTTTGCAGAGGGTGGAGGCGAGCTCAATCAGATTCGTCCGGTTCCGAGTGTCGATCTTCTCCTGGTACTCCAGGATAGTGTCCCCGCTGGCGAATGGCTCCATTGACTTAACCTGTCGCATGAACCCCCTCCCAGGCTCCGTCTCCACTCCGTAGATGGTGATCTCATCGGCGAAGTGGATCAGGTACCGGGTGGAGAAGTAGATGGGGTCGCCGGGCCTCGCCTCGGTGGCCGTTCCCACGTACTTGTAATCTTCAGGGAATATCAAAGCGCTCCTTCCTTCTCCTTTCTCCGATGGGCGACGAGCCCTCCGTCCTGGAGGATCGAAAGGAGGAACTCCGGAAGCTTCGTACCCAAAAAGGTCTTTCCCGCGACGGTCACCGTCCCTTTTGACAGGTCCACCTCCACCTCGTCGCCCTCCCGGCATTCAACATCGGCCTCCA
>DAOSXX010000103.1:0-2902 GCA_035380685.1 Methanothrix sp.
GTTGACCTGGCTTGGTTACCCCCGCGCTAATCATAATGGGTCACGCAGGTCCAGTGGTAGTATCCGAGGATTCCCGTCCCCGTCACCTCGTCGAACTCCTGGAGATCTCGGCCGCAGATCGTGCACTTCTCGCCGTCGTGCACCTCGATCTCCTAGTCGTCCCAGATAACCACACGACCAAGGTATCGCATAAAGAGAGATTGACGTGCTCCGTGTGAGTAGCTCCTAATAAGATGCTCGCCAAGATCGGCTCCGATTACGAGAAGCCATATGGTTTGACTGTGATGATCAGAGAAGGGGATGCTAAGTAGTCTTTCGCACCCTTAAAGGTCAGGAAGATACCGGACGTCGGACCCAAGACCAATTTTTATTTAACGAGGCAAGACGTCACTTACCAACCATGAGAGTCCTCCTCTTCGACCCCTCCTCGGGCGCCTCTGGCGATATGATCATGGCCTGCCTTCTGGACCTGGACGCGGATCCCGATACTGTCAGGGCGGCCGTGGAGTCTGTGGGCTGCAGCCTGGAGATCACTAGAGACGAGAAGCACCACATCGGGGCTGCGAGGGTCAGGATCCAGGCGGGCGGGAGGAGGTACAAGACCCTCGCGGAGGCAAGGTCGATTCTGGAGGGGTCGAGCCTTTCGCCCTCGGCCCTCGCCCGGGCACTGAGGATCATGGATATCCTGGCCACGGCCGAAGCCAGGGTCCACGGAGTCGACCGGGAGGAGGCGCGGTTCCACGAGATCGGAGCCCTCGACGCCCTGGCCGACATCGCCGGAAGCTGTGCGGGGCTTGAGAGCCTCGGGGTCGAGAAGGTCTTCATGCTTCCGATATCCGTCGGATCGGGGACGGTCATCGCGGCCCACGGCCGCCTCCCGGTCCCGGCCCCGGCGACCCTGGAAGTTCTGTTGGAGTCGGGCCTCCTCTGGAGGGGTGGGCCCGTCGAGGGGGAGCTGCTCACCCCCACAGGGGCGGCGATCCTGGCCGAGTTTGCAGACGAGGTCGCAAGCGAATACCCCCTCATCCGGGCCGAGGCCACGGGGTACGGCGCGGGAACGAAAGATCTCGAGATCCCAAACCTGCTCCGGGGGGTCGTCGGCGAGCTTTTGGATCGCCCCGGCCATCCCTCCGCCCATGCCCACACTGATCACGACCGGGTGGTCCAGCTGGAGACGAACGTCGACGACGTGACGGGAGAGGTTTTGGGAAACCTCATCGACCTCCTGATGGACGAGGGGGCCCTGGACGTCTCGATAGTCCCGGCAGTGATGAAGAAAGGGCGGCCCGCGAGCATCGTGAAGGTGATAGCGAGAAAGGAGGAGATGGACCGGCTCGCTCGGATCGTGATGAGGGAGACGGGAAGCCTCGGGATCAGGGTATTTCCGAGCCTTCACCGGTTCGTCGCCAAAAGGGAGGAGAGGACGATCGAGGTCGAGATATGTGGGCGAGTCTTCTCGGTCCGGGTTAAGGTGAGCTATTTCGGGGGCGAGAGGGTCCAGATCAAGGCCGAGCACGAGGACTGCAAAAGGATCGCAACCGAGGTCGGCCTACCTCTGAGAGAGGTATCGAGAAGGGCGGAGGAGCGGGCCTGGAAGGAGATCGACTGACCTCTCCCACCAGGTCGTAGATCTCTGCAGGCATCGAGCCGAGGTCCGAAGCTCGTCGAGCTCGACCTTTGAGACGACGAGGTCCCTCATTAGAACTTTGTTTACCTCTTCGCTGTGCTCTGCAGCTCTTGAAAGCCACCGTCTTCTGTTCTCAGATCGTAGAAGGCGGTGTTGGTCCTTCCGCAGAATACGCGACCACAGTTGCGACAGATGTACTTGTGGACCTTTCCGCTTTTGGTCATATATGTACCGTTACCGATAACGTTTCCTTCGTCGGTAACACCGTACAGTGTACAATCTTCGTTAGGACATGGTACATCTACGAACTTTGGCATTGGACCCCTTCTTGCCATCTTGCTACCCCTCGATATAAATAGCAAGTATACAAGAATATAAATCAACCTATTAAGAGGTCACGACCTCCTTAACCGATGACCAATGAAGGGATGTTAAGGTTTTATTAGATCGACTCAATCCGGGTTGACTTGAACAGGTAATAATTGAATAGCTCGTTACCCCACGCTATGGCATCTTCCCCCACGCAGTTCAAATCCTTCCCCACGTCATACCCTCCATCGATCCTGAACAGGCCCAGTGAGAAGAGCGAATCTGTTACAGTGAACGCGGCAGTGACGTCCATATCGATCCTATACAACCTAAAGTTGCTGGCTTCCAGGAGCTGCTTCAGTAATTCGGAATGTTCTTTAATTACGATATCCATTATCGGCTTCGTCAGTATCAGGTCGACCTCGGCTCCGTTCATTACGGCGGTCGCCACGGCCTCAGCATAGCCGGGTATTATGATAGGAGAAAGTCCGCGGATCATCGTTGACCCTTTTAGCTCCGAGATGAAGAACTCCTGAGTCTTGAGGATGTCTGCTGGATCACCCTCAAGGATTTCGGACTTGCTGAGCATCCCTATTCTGACCAGCAGAGATTCTGGTATCGCGCTTATGTTGTGGGTCAGCCAGAAGTCGCCGTATCTTTCCAGGATCAAGACGAAGTCGATCATATCAGTGAGCATATATGCCTGCATCTTGCCAAGGTTGGTGAGACCGTAGCCCTTGTCGGTCCTGGCTACGAGGTCTGAATCGGTCATCTCCTTGATGGCATGGAGAATAGTCGTATTTCTGATGCCCATCTCCTTCTCCAGATCGCTGGTGCTCTTATCGCCATCTTTCAGGCAAAGAAGTATCTTAGTTCGCACCTTGGAGCGAGTGAAGGACTTCAACGAGTCCTCCGCCATGTCGTACCTTTCGGATGCCGACATATTTCACCATCCAATCACTTTTG
>DAOSXX010000104.1:0-2824 GCA_035380685.1 Methanothrix sp.
GCCTGGGCGTGCCCCTGGCTCCCGTACCCGATGATGGCGATAGTCTTGCCCTTCAGAACGCCGAGGTCGGCGTCCTCGTCATGGTATATCTTTGCCATTTCCTATCTCCTCCCTCTGAATTGAAATCCTTCAGTGAAACCCTCACGCATTTTATATAAACTTGATCTGTAATTGGCCGATCCGGATCGATATGAATCGACCCGGATCGAACCGATCCGAGCGGGTCTAGGCTCACACGACCGCGCCCATCGACGGGATCAGGATCAGGGGCCCACCGCCCTTGAGCCCCTCACCATCGATACCTTCCCGGTCCGGGCCATCTCCTTGATCCCGAACTGGCGGAGGAGACGGACCATCGCCTCGACCTTGTCTTCGCTTCCGGTCACTTCGACGATGATCGACCTCGGCGATACATCGATGATCTTCGCCCGGAAGACGCTGACGATCTGCATGATCTCGCTTCGGTCCTCCTTCTTCGCCGCGACCTTGATTATCGCCAGCTCCCGCTCGACCGACTCTTCGGGGGCGAGCTCGCTGACCCGGATGACGTTGATCAGCTTGTTCAGCTGCTTTGTCACCTGTTCGAGGACCTCCTCGTCCCCCTCGACGGTGATAGTCATCCTCGAGTAGTCGGGCTTGTCGGTCGCCCCGACGGTGAGGCTGTCGATGTTGAAGCTGCGCCGGCTGAAGAGCCCCGCTATCCTGACCAGGACGCCGGGCCTGTTCTCGACGATGAGGGCTATGGTATGCTTCACTTCTCACCCCTCCAGCTCAAAAATCTCGCTTTTGGATGCTCCCAGAGAGACCATCGGCGAAGCCTCCTCATCAGAAGAAGACCCCACCAGCTCCATAATCTCGCTCAGGGAAGCTCCTGCAGGAACCATCGGCGATACCTTCTCGTCAGGAGATATGATTATGTCGACGACCGTCGGCCCATCCGACGCGATCGCCTCAGCCAGGACCCCTTCGAGCTCCGAGGGCTTCGTCGCCCGCAGGCCGAGAGCCCCGTAGGCCTCGGCCACCTTCACGAAGTCAGGGATGCGGGTCAAGGTGGTGCCCGAGAACCTCTTCTCGTAAAAGAGGTCCTGCCACTGCCGGACCATCCCCAGGACCCCGTTGTTCAGGACGATCACCTTGACGGCGACCTCGTTTATGACGGCGGTGGCCAGCTCCTGGATGTTCATCTGGAAGCTTCCGTCTCCGGCTATGTCGAAGACCTCTTTCTCAGGGCAGCCGAGCTTCGCCCCGATGGCCGCCGGAAAGCCGTACCCCATCGTCCCGAGGCCTCCCGAGGATATGAAGTGTTTCGGGTCCTTGTGGGTGAAGAACTGAGCAGCCCACATCTGGTTCTGGCCGACCTCCGTCACGATGACCGCATCAGGGCAGAGCCTGCAGATCGTCTCCAGGACCACCTGAGGCCTGATGGTATCCCCGCCCTTCGCATAGTCGAGGGGGTGGTCGCTCTTCCAGCCTGCGACCTTGTCGTTCCAGGGGCTCCAGGCCTTCGGCTCGACGGCCTTGGCCAGCTCCGCCAGGGCCGACTTCGCGTCCCCGACGACCGGTATATCGACTCGCACGTTCTTTCCGATCTCGGCGGGGTCGACGTCGACGTGGACGATTCGAGCCTGGGGCGCAAAGCTCGCTATCTTTCCCGTCACACGGTCGTCAAACCTGGCACCCACGCCCAAAATAAGGTCCGCCTCCTGGATGGCGTAGTTTGCGTACTTCGTCCCGTGCATCCCCAGCATCCCGAGAGATAGCGGATGGTCTTCGGGGAAGCACCCGATCCCCATCAGAGTCGTCGTCACGGGAGCCTTGATCTTCTCCGCGAGCTCCAGGAGCTCCCGATGGCCGTCGGAGTACTTGACGCCCCCTCCGACGTAGATGACGGGCCGTTCCGCCTCCATCAGAGCCTGAGCCGCCCTCTTGATCTGGAGGCCGTGAACCTTGAGGTTGGGATTGTAGCCCGGAAGGCTGATCTCAGGATACTTGAAGTCCAGCTCGTTGACGGTGACGTCTTTTGGAAGATCGATCAGAACGGGGCCGGGCCTTCCGGTCCTCGCGATGTAGAAGGCCTCCCTGAAGACGCGGGGGATATCTTTCGCGTCTCTTACGAGGTAGCTGTGCTTGGTCACGGGCATCGTTATCCCCGTGATGTCGGCCTCCTGGAAGGCGTCCTTTCCGATCAGGCTGGTGGGGACCTGGCCGGTCATCGCCACCAGAGGCACAGAGTCCATGTAGGCGGTGGCGATCCCGGTTACCAGGTTCGTGGCGCCGGGTCCCGAGGTCGCTAAGCATACCCCTACGCGCCCCGTGGCCCTCGCGTATCCGTCTGCAGCGTGCGCTGCCGCCTGTTCATGCCTCACAAGGATGTGCCTAATATCCGAATCGTAAATGGCGTCATAGAGAGGCAACAGCACCCCGCCCGGAAGCCCGAAGATTATCTCGACCCCTTCGAGCTTCAGGCACTCCAGGATGGCGCGAGCCCCGCTCATCTTACCCATCTATCCGTCCTCCTCAAGTTGCATCAGCCTGTTGATCCCTTCCAAAACGGCCTCCACAGAGGCCATGATGATGTCCCCACCCGCTCCTCGGGCGGAGATGCTCCGGTCGCCCATCGCCATCGTCACCCAGACCTCGACGACGGCGTTCGTCCCGCCGGTGATGGCGTCGACGTGGTACTCTTCGAGCCTCACGTCCCTCACCCCGGAGATCGCCCGCCGGACGGCGTTGATCGCCGCGTCGACGGGACCGACGCCCGTTCCCGCTTCCAGCATCTCCGTCCCGTTGACGGTTATCCTGACGCTGGCGGTGGGGATGGCGT
>DAOSXX010000105.1:0-2759 GCA_035380685.1 Methanothrix sp.
CCGAAGGTCCGGGCCGCGGAGACGTGCATCCTCTCCTTGAGAGTGAGGGTCTGGGCCCTGACCACCCTCGCTCCCTCGGGCCAGGAGAGGGCGGATAGGAGCAGGATCATCAGAAGGACGTTCGGCCGCAGGTATGCCGCCACCAAAATGATCACGATCATATCCGGTATCGCTATGGTGGCGTCGACGACCCTCATCCAGAACCGGTCGTAAAGGCCGCCGAAGATCGCCGCCGTCCCGCCGACGAGGACTCCGATGAAGGCGGAGAGGAGGGCGACCCCGAACCCGACGGATAGAGAGGTCCTCGCCCCGTAGAGGAGCTGGGTCCAGATGTCCTGTCGGGCGTCGTTGGTGCCGAGCCAGTGCTCCTCCGAGGGTCGGCTGAAGGCTGGAGCGTCGGTATTCTCCCGGGGCGAGTAGGGCGAGAGGACGGGGGCGAAGAGCGCGAGAAAGATCACGAGGCCGATCAATAATATGCCCGCCTTACCCACGTTGCTCTCGACCAGCTCGTGCCAGACGTTAACGTGCATGGCTCACCCTCGGATCAAGCCTTGAATAGAGGAGGTCCACCAGGAGGTTTGCCAACAGCACCGCCACCGTCACCATCAGAAGTATCCCCTGGATCAGGGGGTAGTCCCTGGTGAGAAGGGCGTTGTAGAGGAGCCATCCGACCCCCGGATAGGAGAAGACTATCTCGACGAATAGAGCCCCCGTGATCAGATGGCGTATCATAAGCCCCGTCGCCGTCACCACCGGAAGAAGGGAGTTTCGACCGGCGTGCCTGTACCTGATCTGCCCCTCGGAGCAGCCTTTGGCTCGAGCCGTCAGGATGAAGTTCTCCTTCAGGGTGGTGATCATGGTGTTTCGTGTGAGAAGATACGCTGAGGTGACCCTCACCAGGACGAGAGCCGCCAGGGGCGCCAGCAGGTGGTGGAGGATGTCGAGGGCGAGGGGGAGGCCCTCTAGGCCGCTGTAGGGGGTGAGGGCCCCGGACAGGGGGACGACCCCCAGGACCACCCCAAAGACCAGGAGGAGGACGATCCCCATGAAGAAGTCGGGAAAGCCGTTGAGGAACATCAGCCCCGCCAGAAGCGTCTTGTCGAGGCCCCTTCCCCTCCTATACCCCGACTCGATCCCCAGAACGAAGCCCATGAGGGTGGATAATACGAGGGCTGTACCCGTCAACAGAAGGGTCCAGGGTAGAAAGTCGAGGATCACGGCCAGAACCTCCTGGTTGTAGTAGTAGGAGTGGCCGAGGTCGCAGCTTACGAGGGCGAGGATGTATGCGACGTACTGCTGGCCCATCGACTGGTCGAGGGCGAGCCTTGAGACGAGCTCCGCCTCGAGCTGGGGGGTCATGGCGAGAAGCGCCTCCTCGCCGTAGATCGCCTGTAGGGGGTCGCCGGGCATCATCCTCGGAAGGATGAAGTTGAGGGTGAGGATGATGGCGAAGGCGATGAGGTAGTTGGAGAAGAAGGCCCCTCGTCTGAGGAGGGCCGACGCTTTCGCCGTCGCCTTCTGATAGTCCCATCCCACCTTCGGCCTTTCGAGGTGGCGCATCTCCAGGTCCTGCATCGAGTTCTCCGTCCCGGCCGTCTTCTGCCAGCCATCTTAATAAATTCCGTTAAATTTCGCCGATTATTGTGCTTAATTTCTCAAGGCTTTATCTAATCGGGTCATTATTTATGAAACTTTCCCGAATCGTATGCTCATAGATCCATCAAGCTGATGTTCTATAACACGAAATCCGTTTCAAATTTACAATTAAGCTAGTCGATAAGGGAGAAAAAGCGGCGATTCAACGATCCTGATCATTCAGGATGGCAAATTCGTATGAATCTTCATTCCCGCCTTCCCTGCCGGATCCACGTTGACTTGGACAGCACTCCGGCGGTCGGGCACCATTCGGGCCACGGCTCGCCCCCGACGGTCCGGGGCGAGAGGAGAGGGAAAGCCCTGCAGATGATGGGCCTTGCCGGATGTACTTTGCAGAGGCTCGATGACTCGTCGAGGAAGATGCAGGGTGATGTCTTCTTTATAGCCCAGGCCTGGTGGCCCTCCACCTCGACGAGGGCAGCATATTTTCGGATCGTCTTTTTGATGCTGATCCCCAAGTGGGCTGAGAGCCTCTCGACGTCCTGGGGCTCCAGGCTTATGGGGCTGGAGAGGGCGCAGCAACTGCCGCACCTCTCGCACTTGAGCTCCGATTGGATCTTGCAGAGACGAGACCCATAATCGGGGTCCGGGATCGCCGGATCGAGGCCGACGCCTTCCATCAGCCGGATCGCCTCCATCACCCGTCTATGGACCCGAGGCGAGTTGAAGGCCGCCGGGAGCCAGGTGGGTGCATGGTGAGGTTTCTGGACGTAGGAGATGGGCATGTCCAGAAAGAGGCCGTCGAGGTGGTAGGCGGTCCTGGAAATAGGAGACCAGAAAACTCTCCCTTCGGCAACAAGAGCGATCAGCGCCTCGCTCGCCTCCCGCGAGAGGCCGGGCGCCACCACCAGGTTCTCGGCGCAGGTGACAGCTCCTCCTGGGTCCTCGCCGAAGGCTTTGGAGATCCGGGCGGATGTAACGTGCCTCTCCGAATGGATGAACCTCTCGATCTTTCGTTTCATGACTTCGCTCACCGTCTCGACCGCTTCATTCCGGTTTCGATTTGGAGGGAGAGAGTTTCCCGCAAATAAAATAATGCCTGCAAATACGGGTCGTGTATGCACTTCATTGAATAAGTAGCTTAAATGTCATCAGCTCTCTAA
>DAOSXX010000106.1:0-2583 GCA_035380685.1 Methanothrix sp.
GCGTAGATCTCCACCACGACACCGTCCTTGTTGGCGTAGACGTCGTTCTCCATCTTCATCGCCTCGAGGACGGCAACGGCGTCCCCCTTGGAGACCTTGTCTCCTTTGGCCACCAGATACCGGATGATGACGCCCTGCATCGGGACGGTGACCCCGTCCTTGGGGGCCTTCGGCTCCGCCGCCTCGATGGACATCCCCGCCGGCGCGACCTTGACGAGGTACGCCTCGCCGTCCACCTCGACGTTGAAGGCCGCGGGCTTTCCGATGGTGACGGCGGCCTGGACCTCTGCGGCCGCAGCCTTCTTCATTACTTCTTCCTTCGCCTCGCCCTTGAGGAACTTCTCGGCCACCTGGGGGTAGAGGGCGTAGGTGAGGACGTCCTCCACCTTTTTGACGAGGCCCTTGCCTTCCGCCTCGGCCTTCATCCTCTCGTACTCGGGCTTGATCAGATCCCCAGGCCGGACGGTTATCGGCTCCTCGTCCTCCAGTATCTCAGCCTTGATCTTGGGGTTGATCTCCGCAGGAGACCTGCCGTAGAGACCCTTGACGTAATCCTTGACCTCTTTGGGGACGGCCTTGTACCTCTCGCCGGTGAGGACGTTCAGAACCGCCTGGCTTCCCACGATCTGGCTCGTGGGGGTGACTAGGGGCGGGTACCCCAGATCCTCCCTCACCCTGGGAATCTCCGCCAGAACCTCATCGTACTTGTCCAGCGCCTTCTGCTCTATCAGCTGGGAGACGAGGTTTGAGAGCATGCCGCCCGGCACCTGGTAGACGAGGACATTGGTGTCGACCCGAGCGGAGATGGGGTTGAAGACGGGAGCGTAAGCCTCCATCAGCTTCTCGAAGTACCTCTTGATCTGGGTCAAGAGCTTTAGGTCGAGACCGGTATCGTAGGGGGTCCCCGCCAGGGAGGCGACGATGCTCTCGGTGGGGGGATGGGAAGATCCCCAGCCCAGAGGGGATATGGCGGTGTCGAGGATGTCGACCCCCGCCTCGCAGGCGAAGATGAAGCTCATGGGGGCCATACCGCTGGTGCAGTGAGAGTGGAGACAGATGGGGATATCGATCTTTTCTTTCATCGACGCGACCAGATCGTAGGCGTCGTGGGGCAGAATCAGGCCCGCCATGTCTTTGATACATATGGAGTCGCAGCCGAGGTCGGCGAGCTCTGCCGCCATCTTCGTGAACTGCTCTATGGAATGGACGGGGCTTGTGGTGTAGCAGACGCTCCCCTGGACGTGAGCGCCCGTCTTTTTGGCGGCCTTGATGGCGACCAGCATGTTTCGTATATCGTTGACGGCGTCGAATATTCTGAATATGTCAACCCCGTTTTTGGCCGCCCTCTCGACGAACTTCTCCACCACGTCGTCGGCATAGTGGCGGTAGCCCACCAGGTTCTGGCCCCGGAGAAGCATCTGCATGGGGGTGTTGGGCATGGCGAGCTTCAGGGCCCGAAGTCTCTCCCAGGGGTCCTCGTTAAGGTACCTTATGCAGGAGTCGAAGGTGGCACCTCCCCAGACCTCCATGGAGAAGAAGCCCACCTCGTCGAGCTTCTCTGCTATCGGGAGCATGTCCCTCGTTCTCATCCTGGTGGCCAGAAGTGATTGATGAGCATCTCTAAAAACTGTCTCCGTAAGCCTTACTTTACTCATGAGATCAACCTTCTACGTCTCTCAGATCATTTCGTGTTTTTCAAGCTCTCTCAAAACGTGATGTCCCAGATCGGTGAGCATGTACTTTTTCCAGGTATGCTTCTCAGGAGTTATGCACTCAACCAATTCCCGCTCTTCGCACTCCTTTATGGCGCGGCTTATATTCTGAATCGATCGATCTGTCATTTGAGCTACTTCTGATGCTTTGACCACCCTGGAGTTTTGGATCGTCCTCATCAAGAGAAGGCGCCGATCTACGCTGAGGACCCACCTCTCTATCTCGTCAACGTTCATAAGGATTACCTGTCTGGATCGTTCTCCGAGGAGAGATTATTATAAGTTATTTAAACCTGGTGGACTGGCCGGCGGATTATATAAAAATGCTTCGCCAGGGAGCTGCAAGGCCAAAGCAGGTGGTCGATGGATAGCCCGATTCCTATTTTCTATCGCGGCTCCTGAAATAGAGGCGAAGAAGAATTCGCCCAGATCAACCCCTAAAGACATCTCAGGATGGAGTGGCCGCGTCGATGAAAAAAGCTACCGATCCGCCAAATCTGACGGTCAGAACTCTGCATCCAATGTGTCAACTTTTCTTTCAGAGAGGACTTCGGTTATCCGCAAATTAGCGTTCTCTTCTAGGTTTTGCCTTATCATTTTCGATTACGATCGATTAACCGTCTTGTTTCCCTGTGACGCCCATTTAGTGCCGTTTCCATCCAAGTTCATTACTCAATTTCCTCGATATAGCGCTGAAACATCGTTCAACAGGAAGCTGGAAGAGCGATTTCAAGAATCGCCTGGAAAAATACGGTATCGGACCGATCTTAGCCAGTGTAAAGCACTCACAGACAAATGGAAAGCTTGAACGGTTTTTGGAGAACGCATGTCCTAATCCAAAAGGTAGACCAAAAGGGATTCGGTCGTGTCT
>DAOSXX010000107.1:0-2444 GCA_035380685.1 Methanothrix sp.
GCCCCATCGACTCAATGGCGCAGTTGCCGGCGAGGATCATCAGGTCGGCCCAGGAAATTTTCCTGCCGTATTTCTGCTTGATCGGCCAGAGCAGTCGGCGCGCCTTGTCGAGGTTCACGTTGTCGGGCCAGCTGTTGAGGGGCGCAAAGCGCTGGGTCCCGGACCCCGCGCCACCGCGGCCGTCGCCCATGCGGTAGGTGCCTGCGCTGTGCCACGCCATTCGGATGAAGAGCGGCCCGTAGTGACCGTAGTCTGCCGGCCACCAGTCCTGCGAGTCGGTCATCAGCGCATAGAGGTCCTTTTTCAGAGCCGCAAGGTCGAGCTTCTTGAATTCCTCAGCGTAGTTGAAACCCTCGCCCATGGGATTGGACAAGGGAGAGTTCTGGTGGAGAATCCTGAGGTTCAACTGGTTCGGCCACCAGTCCCGGTTCGACGTGCCTCTGCCGGCCATGCGTTGGTGAGCCCCACCCGTCGCCGGGTGCTTGCTATCCTCATTCATAATGTTTGCTCCTTTCGTGGTTTGGATTGTTGATCATCTCTACTACGAATCATCAGGCTGCTCCAGGAGGGTGGGACCTCTGCTCCCGACCGTCAATGAGTCGTCATCGTCGGCTATAGGATAGCCATGGTTTGTGGCCATCTTATCATCAGTCATTAAAAATCGCCTCTTATTGTCTCTTATCTGCGGCTTTCAATTTATATTTTATGGGCATGTACTCCTCTCGGTCCTGGGTGCGGGCCATTGAAACAGATCCTTAAAACCAGCTTCATGCACTGAATTCTGGGACCTAAGCAAATAAGCCCATTAGTTTTCAATTTTCAATGGTCCACAGTCACGACCGGATATTCAGATCCATGAATATATAAAAATGAACTATTGCGTACTATCTACGGAGAGTATCTTATGCCAGACCTGTGTCAATACAAGCCCCACGGGGTGCTCTGAAGACATCTTTCGGTTTGGATATCGGTGGCAGAGATTTATTATATGAACGAAAGCAATAAGGATGACTACGAATTCATTTGCAGAGGTCCTTTGCACGATCCTTTTCCGATGCCGGAAGTGTGCTTACACCCAGGCAGGCGATGCCGCCACCCTGGCGGCGCCGCGCCGGAAGACGGCTCTTCCCAAAGATGGTGGCCGATCCTGGCGCATCAGATTCTCCATTCGGGAGGATGCTATTTATTCGGCGAACCCATGTTCTTGATCATGTTTGAAGAGATCGGAACCGTCCGAAATCTTGCCGATGCCGATGCCCTCCAGCTCCTCGCCCTTTTCAAAGACAGCATAAGCGGGATCCAGCTCAGCCAGGGCGTTGATCCCTCAGCATACTTCAGCCCCGAATACTCTCACTACATCGTCGTCCACACCCCCCTCGATATCAAGTATTCGGAGCACGGGAAGGAGTGGACACGGCGCTTTTGCGGAGGCCTCGGGGTCTCGATCGTCGAACGGATCGAGGCAGCAGGCGGCGAGATCCGCGTCAGGGGGCTGATGGCCGCGAACGGGTCGAAGGTTTATGCGATCCTTCCCTACACCCACCTCGACGCGGTCGCCTCAGAAGACGCGAGCTTCCCGAAGGCCCGGCCCGTCTCCACGAGAATGCGAGTCTGGCCAAAAGTCCTCTCGGAGATCAAGGGCAGAAAGATCCTCGACGTCGGGTGCGGCTTTGGGAGGCTGACCCTCGACATCGCAGAGCATAACCCGGATTCGGAGGTCTTCGGCATCGACATCTTCGACTCTCTAACGGCACAGGCCAGGATGAACGCCGAAGCTCTGGGAATAAGAAACGTCGAGTTCAGGACCGCCAGCGCCTACGACCTCCCATTCGAAGACGGCTCTTTTGAAACGGTCTCCTCATTTTTCATGCTCCACCACCTCGACGATATCCCGAAAGGGCTCTCGGAGATCCGGCGCGTCCTCCGAAAAGATGGGCGATATCTGGCGACAGAGCCGATCGGCCACCATCACGGCCCGAACTATTCGGGGGCCGAGTGGGTGCGGATCTTTCGAGAGGCGGGGTTTTCGGCCGAGGCGGAAGAGGGGGACGGGGCGGTGATCATCAGAGCCCGGAAGGGCGATGAATAGACGGTTCCTGGTGAGGAGGGTTTCGGAAGACTGGATATCTTCGTCAAGGTGGCGACCGGTGGCCCTGGGCGCGGGAGGTCGGGCGGCGCCGAAGGGGGCGGGGCCTCGGATTGGGAACGGGGCCTGCTGAGATGTGAAGAGGGATTCGAGCGCCCCGAGATCACCGGCAGCTTGCTCATACCGCCACCAGTATGGCGTCGAGCCGATCTTCTGGAACTGGGATGCCGTCCTCCGCGAGGGCGGCGGTGTAAGCCTCGATCGCTTCTTTGACGTTCTCGATGGCCTCCTCCCTGCTCCTGCCCTGGCTGATGCAGCCGGGAAGGCTGGGGCATTCCGCCACCCAGAAGCCGTCCTC
>DAOSXX010000108.1:0-2106 GCA_035380685.1 Methanothrix sp.
GATGGTGATCATAAGCGCAAGAGTTACACAATTGGATGTTCAAAGTCTCGTATGTCCTTGATCAAAACCGTCAAAATACGGTTCATAAATTAGATCAGAGCTAATTGATGACGACTATTCTGGCCCAAATTCATATGACAGCGTCCGACTGCGTAACCCCAAAGAGGCGAAAATGCAGTTTGAAAATCTAAATATTTCAGAACCGCTCCAGCGGGCGCTGATCAAAGAAGGATATTCCACGCCCACGCCGATACAGGCAGAGGCCATCCCCCATCTTCTGAAGGGCGAGGACCTGATGGGCATCGCCCAGACCGGGACCGGCAAGACCGCCGCATTCGTTTTGCCCGTCCTCCAGAGGATGGCGGAGAAGCAGAAGGTCGCAGCCCCCGGCGTGCCGCGAGCTTTGGTGCTGGCACCCACCCGAGAGCTGGCGGCCCAGATCGACGAGAGCTTCGGGACGTACGGCCAGTTCCTTCGGTTCAGGCACGCTGCCGTATACGGCGGCGTCAACCAGGGGCCACAGGTCCGGGCCCTGTCTCGAGGCGTCGACGCCCTCGTCGCCACCCCCGGCCGGCTCCTCGACCTGATGGAGCAGGGCCACATAAATCTGAAGGAGATCGAGTTCTTCGTCCTCGACGAGGCGGACAGGATGCTGGACATGGGCTTTGCCGACGACCTGCGCAAGATCGTCTCGGCGCTGCCAGCAAAGCGCCACTCCCTCTTCTTTGCGGCCACCATGTCAAAAGAGATCGGCGATCTGGCGGGAAGGCTTCTCACTCGCCCCGTTCGGATCGAGGTGGCTCCCTCGGCAACTCCTGTGGAGAGCGTCGAACAGCGCATATTTTTCGTGGATCAGAACAACAAGGATGCACTGCTCCTGGGGCTTCTCCAGCAGAAGTTCTGTAAGCGCGTTCTCGTCTTCACCAGGACAAAACGGCGGGCGGATAAAGTAGCATCGGTGCTTAAGAAAAACAGGATCCGTGCAAACGCCATCCACGGGGACAAGACGCAGAACCAGCGCACACAGGCGCTTAACGGCTTCAAGTCGGGCCGATCGCAGGTCCTGGTGGCCACCGACATCGCCGCCCGCGGGATCGACGTTGAGGATATATCCCACGTCATCAACTACGACCTGCCGAACGAGGCCGAGAGCTACGTTCACCGGATCGGCCGGACGGGACGCGCGGGAGCAGCAGGTACTGCATATTCATTCTGCGCCGCCGAGGAGAGGAGCTTCCTTCGCGATATCGAGAGGCTCACCCGAACGAAGATAGAGGAGATGGACCACCGGTATCATTCGGAACGTGCAAAGAACGCCGTCGGCGCAGCGGCAAAGCCAGCCCCGAAGAGATCGAGACGGGTGCCGAGAAATGCGAGACAGGAGGGCGCACGCAGGTCAGGTCCTCGAAAGTCACGTCATCCTGCCGTACGTCGTTAGCTGATAGAAGTTAATCCCGTCGAGGCTATTTTTGATCAAGAATAGCCGATCCCTCACTTTTTGTTTGCTTATCAACACTTGAATATTATCAACTTCTTTTATCGCAGCATCTCTCTCGGCGCCTGCACCAGCCTCTCGCCGAAGGCCAGAAAGGGTCCTTCCTGTCAGATGAAACTCCTTCAGGACCTAGGCGAGGAGCCTTCGGTCGAGGCTGTCCAGGCCGGTCCTCTCTCCTTTGAGCGGCTCGGCTTTTGTTGAATAAAACCTTCTAGAAGCTCCAGATTGGGGTGCCAGTCTTTGCACGGGACCTGGCCCTGCCCCCCTCTCGATGAGCTTGGTGTTGAGGCACTGGGGCCGAAGCTACTCTGAAGAGGGGGATCGAAATGTATTTCTTATAATTGTGAATAATATCAACCGAAGGGGGAATTCGATGAGGACCGAAAAGATCGCTTATATTGTGATTCTGCTTTTCTTTCTACCGCTGGTCGCCATCGCCTCGCCGGACGAGGCCAGCGGCACCGTCGTCGGGGTGGTCGACGGCAAGACCTTCGACATCAGGATCGAGAAGACCGATCCCAGGATCAGGCAAGACGTCGAGAGGGTGACCTTGGCGGATGTGGAGGTTCCGGATGAGTCGATTAACGGGTCGATTAACGGGTCGATTAACG
>DAOSXX010000109.1:0-2080 GCA_035380685.1 Methanothrix sp.
GCCATCTTCTTCCTCTTACCCATATCAAGCCTCGCGAAATTTGAGATAAAGCTCTAAATCTAAGCTTCTGAATCTTGGAGTCTCGGTTCCATTTTCGTACACCTATATAAGCCTTCGGCCCTCGATGAGGGGCTCTCGAGCGGTCGCCACGATCGATTTTTTCGTAGCCGCTCAACATCTGTATAAACGCTTCCAATCCGGGCACAGAATATATAGAGCTCTGCTGGAAGGCCAAAACCCCCGATCTGCTCAGCGATGGCCGAGTCGAGAAGGGCGATAGTCCTGCTTGCCAGCTCCAACGGCCATGCCGAAAGATAAAATTGGATTTATAAAACTCTGAGTAAAGCTTATATCGGTGAGATGGGACGTTCACAGGGTTTTCAAGATGGCACGCTTGGTAATGAAGTTTGGCGGATCCTCGGTGGCCGACGGGGCGAAGCTCCGAAACGTCGGAGAGCTGGTGAAGAGCCTGAGCGATGAAAACGAGATCGTCGTCGTTACCTCCGCCCTGGGAGGGGTCACCGACGACCTCCTCCAGTGCGCCAGGGCCTCGGCCAACGGCGGGAAGGTCGAGGACATCGTGACCTTCGTGGACAGGCTGAGCAAAAGGCACATCCAGGCCCTGATGGAGTCGGTCAGGGACCCTGAGATCGTGAAGGAGCTGAAGGAGATCATCATCCAGAGGCTGGGCGAGCTGGAGAAGGCGTACATCGGAATCTGCTACCTCGGCGAGCTATCGCCCCGGTCCATAGACAGGATATCCAGCTACGGCGAGAGGCTGGCGGCCCCGATCCTCTCCGGAGTCCTGAGGGACCTGGGCCTGAAGTCCAAGCACTACTCCGGGGGCGAGGCAGGGATCATCACCAACAGCGAGTATGGGAACGCAAAGCCCCTGGAGAAGACCTACGACCTCCTCCCCCAGAGGCTGACCCCCATCGAGGGTGTTCCGGTGGTGACGGGGTTCATCGCCGAGGACGAGAGGGGGAACATCACTACATTGGGCAGGGGCGGCTCTGACTTCTCGGCGTCCCTCATAGGGGCGGCCATCGACGCGGACGAGATCTGGTTCTGGAAGGACACCACAGGGGTTCTCACCACCGACCCCCGGATCGTCTCCGATGCGAAGAACATCCCCGTCATATCCTACCGGGAGGCGATGGAGATGTCCTACTTCGGGGCGAAGGTCCTCCACCCTCGGGCCATTGAGCCGGCCATCAGAAACGGGATCCCTGTCAGGGTCAAGTGCACCTTCGATCCCCAGGACCCGGGCACCCTGATCGTGAAGGAGGGCGCGGCCAAGGAGGAAGTGATCAAGGCCGTCACCTTATCGAAGAACGTGGCCCTCCTGACGATATCCGGGGCCGGGATGATCGGGACCCATGGAATCGCCGCCCGGGCCTTCAGTGCTCTCGCCAACTCCGGGGTGAACATCGTCATGATCAGCCAGGGGTCGAGCGAGGCGAACATATCCGTCGTCGTCGACGAGCCTCAGGTCGAGGCCGCCGAGATCGCTCTCCGGGCCGAGTTTCCCACCACCATCGTGAGGGAGGTCTCGTACAACAAGGACGTGGCCGTCGTCGCCGTCGTGGGGGCCGGGATGGTGGGGACCCCCGGCGTGGCCGGCAGGGTCTTCGGCGCCATGGGAAGGTCGAGAATCAACGTCCTCATGATCAGCCAGGGGTCGAGCGAGCACAACATATCTTTCGTCGTCAGCATGGCCGAGGCCGAGAGGGCGGTCCAGGAGCTCCACCGGGAGTTCGGGCTTGAGAGTGTGACGAAAAGGTGAAGGGGCAAAAGAGAAAAGAGGTGTGGAGATGAAGAAGATGACCTACGCCGATTCTGGCGTCGACATCAGGGCGGAGGAGAGGGCGATCTCCGCCATGAAGGGCGTCATGACCGGCAGACGTAAGGGGATCGGCGCCCCCATCACCGAGATCGGCCACTACGCTGGCCTCATCGACATGGGCGAGTACGCCATCGCCATGACCACCGACGGCGTCGGAAGCAAGGTCCTGATCGCAAACGAGATGAAGAAGTGGGATACCGTCGGGATCGACTGCATGGCGATGAACGTCAACGA